>JBMFWT010000004.1:0-91316 GCA_049964975.1 Acidiphilium sp. | reverse complement strand
GGTGGGGGTTGGGCGGGGCGGCATGGGGTGAGGTTAGGCGGGAATGATGGGGTGCTCAAGAGGGCGCGGAACGCCATTGGCTGAGGGCGACGCTGGCGATGATCAGGGCAGCGCCGAGGATTTGGAGGGCGCGGAAGGTTTCGCCGAAAGTGGCGCCGATGAGGGCGGCCCAGACGGGTTCCATGGTGTAGATGATGGTGGCGCGGTTGGCGGAGACGAGGCTTTGCGCCCAGTTTTGGGCGACCATGATGAAGGCGGTGGCTATGCCCATGACGAGAATGCTGAGGGCGAGGCCGGTTGGGGTGATGGTGGGGAGTTGGGATGGGGGGTGGGGGAGACGGAGCAAAAACCCGGTGGTGAGGGCGAGGAGAGAAACGGTGATGAGTTCGACGAGGGCCATGCGGCGCGGGTCGGTGCCTTTGGCGAGGCGGCTAATCAGGACGATTTCGATGGCGGCGGCGAGTGCGCCGCCGAGGGTGAGGATTTCGCCGATATTGATGGTGAGATGGTGGAGATTTTGGCCGGAGACCAGGATTAGGCCGAGGAAGGCGGTGGCGATGCCGAGGGCGGCGACGGGTTGGGGGCGGCGGCGGAAGGCGAGGAATTCGATCAGGGGGACCATCGGCACGTAGAGGGCGGTGAGGAAGGAGGATTGGGCGCTGGCGATGGTGCGCAGGCCGATGGCTTGGAGCCCGTAGCCGAAAAAGAGGGTGAGGCCGATGATGAGGCCGGCGGCGATGTCGCGCTTGCGGAGCGAAAATAGGTTGGGGCGGAGGAGGGTTACGAGCAGGACGGCGGCGACGCCGAAGCGGGCGGCGATGAAGAAGAGCGGGTTGATCAGGGTGAGGGCGTTGCGGGTGATGATGAAGGTGCCGCCCCAGAGCAGGGTCATGAACATCAGCACGTAGTCGGGTTTGGGGAGGGTTTTGGGCAGGCGCATTTGGGGGAGTTTAGGCGAGGTTGAGGCGGGCTTCGATGATGTCGGCGTCATCTTGGCTGTGGTGGAGCGAAAAGCCGAGATGTTGGACGAAGGCGAGCATGGGCGTGTTTTCGGCGAGGATCTCGCCGATGATGGTTTGCACGCCTTCGGCGCGTGCCCAGTCGATCAGGCGGTGCATCAGGGCTTCGCCGAGGCCGAGATGTTTGGCGGCGGGTTCGACGAGGATGGCGAATTCGGCTTGGGCGCCATCGGTGTCGGAGCCGACAAGGCGGGCGACGGCGTGGGTTGGGGGATGGGGCGCGTCGGGGGTTGGGGGGTCGGTGGCGATGAGGGCGAGTTCGCGGGTGTAGTCGATCTCGGTCATGCGGATGATTTGTTCGGGGGTGAGGCTGCGCATGGCGGAGAAAAAGCGGCGGCGGATGTCTTCGGCGGGGATGCGGGCGAAGAGGTCCGCGTGGGCGGCGGCGTCTTCGGGGCGGATCGGGCGGATGATGAAGGGGCGGTTATGGAGGGTGAGGAATTCGACGCGGTGGGCGGGATAGGGGCGGATGGCGAGGGGGATGGCGGGTTCGCCTTCGGGGCGCAGATGGATGCGCGCACTGGCGGCGGCGATGCCGGTGGGGGTGGCGAACAGCGGGTCGATCTCGAGGGAGGCGATGTTTGGCCAGTCGATGATGAGTTGGCTGGCGCGAACGAGGGTGGTGGCGAGGGCGTCGCGGTTGGCGAGGGCGAGGCCGCGGCGCAGGCGGAGCAGATTGTCGCCGCCGGCGCGGGTGATCAGGGCTTGGGCGAGGGCGAGGTTGAGGGGCAGGAGTTCGACGGCGTTATCGCTGCGTTCGGTGGGGTCGCGTCCGCCGGGGCCGAGGCTGATGATGGGGCCGAAAATTGGGTGGGATTTGACGCGGATCGAGAGTTCGCGGGCGGGTTGGATTTGGGATTGGACGACGAATAGGGCGCCGTCCGGCCATGCGCCGCGTTGCTGCAGGCGGGTGGTGATGACGGTGGCGGCGGCGTGGGCGGAGGCTTGGTCGGGCAGGTCGAGCGCGACGGAGCCGTGCGGGCGGTGATGGGCGAAATCGGGGTGGGAGAGTTTGACGACGACGGGGAAGCCGAGTTCGGCGGCGGCGGCGGCGACGCCATCGGGGTCGGTCGTGATGCGGTAGGGCGGTGCGGCGATGCCGTAGGCGGCGAGGAGGGAAAAGGCTTGGCTTTGGCCGAGCCAGGTTTGGTGGGCGCGGGTGACATCGGCGAACAAAGCGCGGATGGTGGTGGCGTCCGGGGTGATTTCGACGATGGTGGAGGGCGGGAGTTCGCGGGCGGTGGCGCGGGCGTCACGATGGCGGAGCAGGTCGGCAAAGCCGCTGACGGCGTCTTCGGGGGTGGCGAAAGCGGCGAGGCCGGCGGCGCTGAGGCGATGGCGGAGCGGGCCGCCGGTGGCTTCGCCGAGGACGGCGACGAGGAGTGGTTTGGTGATGGAGCGCGCGCAGGCGATGAGGGCGTCGATCGCCGCGTCATCATCCTGGTTATGGGAGGGGGCGTGGACGACGAGGATGCCGCCGACTTCGGGGGCGCCGGCCAGCAGGGCGGCGAGATCGGCGAGTTTGGTGCCGGCGACATCGAGCACGGCGATGGGGCCGGAGGCGTCGGGCGCTTGGGCGAGGCCGAGGCTGAGCACGCGGCGGGTTTCATCGGTGAGGGTGGTGAGGGTGAGGCCGGCGGCGAGGGCGGCATCGGCGGCGAGGCGGGCGACGCCGAGGCCGTTGCCGAGGATGGAGAGCGAGCTGCCTTGGGCGGGGCGCGCGCGGATCAGGGTTTCGGCGGTAGCAAGGAAGGCATCGAACCGGGTGGTGAGCAGGATGCCGGCGCGCGAGAGGGCGGCTTCGTAGGCGCGTAGGCCGAGCGCGCTGGGATCGGCGAGGCGCGCACCGGGGGCGAGGGCGATGATTGGGCGCAGGCGGGCGGCGGCGCGGGCGGCGGAGAGAAATAAGCGCGGGTCGCGCAGTTGGGCGATGTCGAGCAGGATCAGGCCGGTGCCGGGATCGCGCGCGAGATTATCGAGCAGACGGCCAAAGCCGATATCGGCGTTGCTGCCGATGCCGACGATGTGGGAGAAGCCGACGCCGTTGGGCTCGGCCCAATCGATGACCGCGCGGGCGATGGCGGCGGATTGGCTGAGCAGCGCGACGCGACCGGGTGGTGCGGGGCGCGGCGCGAGCAGCGCGTTCAGGCCGATGGCCGGGTTGGCGATGCCGAAGGAGCGGCCGCCGATGACGCGAATATGGGCGGCGCGGGCGGCGGTGCGCAGAGTTTCGGTGTCGATATCGGCGTAAATGATGGCGGGGCCGTTGAGTTTCCCGGTGAGGCGGGCCAGGGCCTTGGGGACGTCATCCGCGTGATCGGCGATCAAAGCGAGGTCGAGTTGATCGGTGAGGGTTTCGGTAACGGTACCGGTGAACGCGCCCGCGGCGAGGCTGTGGCGGAGCGAAATGCCGTGTTTGGTGGTGGCGCCGGACAGCAGGATGCGGTTGGGGTGCAGCAGGGATTCTGGCTGCATTTGGTCCAGGCTAGAGGTGCCGATGGGTTGCAAGGGGGCGTTACGAGCCGGGGCCGATGATGCGGGGGGTGGGCAGGGATGCGCCGGCGCCAACATAGGCGGGGTTGGCGCGTTGCAGGCAGTTTTTGATCCGGTCGTCGCGCGCGTGCAGTTCGGCGAGATGGTTGCTGATATATTGTGGGTCCGGCAGGCCGGAGAGCGGGGTGGCGAATTGATCGGGCCGGGAGAGATGGGCGAAGTGGCGGGCCGCGTAGATCGCGTTGGCTTGTTGGGTGCAGACGGCTTGGTCGGCCTGCTGGCTGGCGGAGGGCGGCGGGGCGTTGAAGCTGCAGGCGGCGAGTGGGGCGATCAGGCCGAGCAGCAGGAGCGAGAGGCGGGGCATGGGGGACTCCGGGTTCAGGATGGTGAGAGCGGGTGGCGCAAGAGTAGATTTTGCACGGCAATCGGGTCGAGCGCGCCGTCGGGATTGAGTGTGGCGAGGGCGGCGGCTTTGAGCAAGCGCGCATCGACCGGGCAGCCATCGCCGCGAAATTGCACATGCGGGCTGCACCATTCGGCGGCGGCGATCAGGGCGATCAGGCCGAGCAGTCGCAGACAGACCGAGATTCCGTGCGCGGTGGAGAGATCGGATGATTGATCGATAGCGCTGGCCCAGAGCCGGGCATCGTCATCGGTGAGGGTGATGGCGGCACCGGTGGCAAACCGAAAAGCGCGGCGGGGGGCGGATTTTTGCTGTTTGGCGGCGTGGTGGGCGTGGCGGTGGGCTTCGTGCCAAGCGCGCTCAAGATCGCGCCCGGCGACTTTGGGCAGGCGCTCGGGGGCGAGCGGGACGAGATGCAGGGTGGCCCCGTCGGGGCCGGTGACGCGCTCGATCAGCGGCATGGCGGTTAGATGGCGATGCGCACGCCGAGTTCCACCACGCGATCCGAGGGGATTTGGAAGAATTCGATGGCGGAGGTGGCGTTGCGCAGCATGAACAGAAATAAAGCGCGGCGGATGAAGCCGAGCTTGGGCACGGTGGCTGGGACCACGGTTTCACGGCCCAGGAAATAGCTGGTTTGCATGGCGTTGAACGGGATGTTCTGCTCGCGCAAGAGATCCAGCGTGCGGGGAATATTGGGGGATTCCATGAAACCGTAGGAGACGATCACCCGGTAGATGCCCGGCACCAGCTCTTCGGCGCGCACGCGATCATCGAGCGGGGTGATGGGGATATCGAGGTTGCGCACGGTCACGAAAAACACGGTCTCGTGCAGGACTTTGTTATGTTTGAGGTTATGCAGCAGTGAGGCCGGGGTATATTCGGGGTTGCCGGTGAGAAACACGGCGATACCGGGGACGCGGACGATGCGCGATTGCGGCAGGCGCTTGAGGAATGACGCGAGGGGCAAACTATCTTGCTGCCAGCGGGCGAAGAGCAGACTGCGACCGCGCCGCCAAGTGGTCATCAGCAGCACGATAGAGAGGCCGATGGCGAGCGGCACCCAGCCGCCTTCGACGATTTTCAGGGTATTGGCGCTGAAGAAGGCAATGTCGATCAGCATGAAAGCGCCCCAGACCGCGATGGTGCGCCAGAGCGGCCAATTATAAAGCCGGTAATAGACGATCGCGGCGAGGATGTTGGTGCAGAGGAAGGTGCCGGTGACGGCGATGCCATAGGCCGAGGCGAGGGCGTTGGAGGAGCCGAAACCGAGCACCAGCACCACAACGCCGGTGGCGAGGGCGGCGTTGATTTGCGGGACGAAAATCTGGCCTTCTTCGGTCTGATTAGTGTGGCGCACTTCCATGCGCGGCAGCAGGCCGAGCTGGACGCATTGGCGGCCCAGGGTGAACGCGCCGGAGATGACGGATTGGCTGGCGATGATGGTGGCGATGGTGGCGAGGATCACCAGCGGGATTAGCCATTGATGCGGGGCGAGCAGATAGAACGGGTTGTCGGCGGCTTTATGATCGATGATCACCAAAGCGCCTTGACCGAGATAATTCAGCATCAGCATCGGCAGCACGAAAAATAGCCAGGTCAGGCGGATCGGGCGGCGACCGAAATGGCTCATATCGGCATAGAGCGCTTCCGCGCCGGTGACCGAGAGCACCACCGCGCCGAGGGCGGTGAAGGCCAGAAAATCATGCCGCAGGATGAAACGCAGGCCGTAAGTGGGGATCAGCGCGCGCAGAATGATCGGGTGGAGCAAAATTTCATGCAGGCCGAGTGCGCCGATGGTGAGAAACCAGAGCACCATGACCGGGCCGAAGAAGCGACCGACGGCGGCGGTGCCGCGCCGTTGCACCATGAACAGCCCGACAATCACGCCGATGGCGATGGGCATCACGAAGCGGTTGAAGCTGGGCGAGGCGACGCTCAACCCTTCGACCGCCGAGAGCACGGAAATCGCCGGGGTGATCACGCCATCGCCCAGAAACAGGCCGGCACCGATGATGCCGATCAGCATCAGCGCGGCACGGGTGCGCTTTGAGCGGACGACGCGCTGGGCGAGCGCCATGAGCGCGAGAATGCCCCCTTCCCCATCATTATCGGCGCGCATCACGAAGGTGACGTATTTCAAGGTGACGGTGATGATCAGCGCCCAGAAAATCAGTGAATCCAGGCCGAAAATATCCTCATCCTGCATGCCGCCTTTGGTGACATAGCCGAGGCAGGCTTGCAGCGCGTACAGCGGTGAGGTGCCGATATCGCCATAGACGACACCGAGCACACCGATCAGGCCGGGGAGGGTCAGGCGGTCGCGCGCAGCGTTCATGATTTCGGCGCGCCGATTGGCGGGAGCGTATCGGTGATGCCGGCGAGGATTTCGGCGACGTGGCGGACATTGATCCGTTGATTGTCACGGGTGAGGGTGCCGGCGAGATTGAGCAGGCAGCCGAGATCGCCCGCGAGCAGGGTTGGTGCGCCGGTTGTGCGCGCATCGGCGGTTTTATCGGCGGCCATGCGGGCCGAGATGTCGGGATATTTGATGCAGAATGTGCCGCCAAAGCCGCAGCAGACTTCTGGCTCGGCCATTTCGACCAGCTCTAGCCCCTCGATTTGGCTGAGCAAGGCGCGGGGCTGGGATTTGACGCCGAGTTCGCGCAGGCCGGCACAGCTATCGTGATAGGTGACTTGGCCGGGATGGCGCAGGCCGAGCCCTTCAAATTTCATCACATCGACCAGAAAGCTGGTGAGTTCGAAGGTTTTGGCAGCCAGGGTTTCGGCGGCTTCGCGCAATTCGGGATCGTTGGTGAACAAATCGGGCATATGTTTGCGCAGCATGCCGGCACAGGAGCCGGAGGGAGCGACGACGTAATCATAGCCGGCGAGGGCTTTGATCAGCCCGGCGGCGAGATCGCGCGCGGTGGTGTGATCGCCGGAATTATAGGCGGGTTGGCCACAGCAGGTTTGCGCACGCGGCACTTCGACCGCGCAGCCGGCGGCTTCGAGCAGCGAAAGGGCGGCAAAGCCGACGCTGGGGCGATAAAGATCAACAAGGCAGGTCACGAACAGCGCGACGCGGGGTTTGGGGGCTGGGGTCATGGGATTAACCGGCGTTGGATGGGCTGATGGGACGGGGGAGCAAGACGTAGATTTGGCCGGTTTGCAAAAATGCGCCGGCGGTGGCTTCGGCTTTGGCGCCGATGCCGAAGAAGATTTGTGCCGCATCCGCGCCCTTGGCGTCTACATCGATATCCTGGGCGGCGGTGAGGCGGGCGAAGCCGGGTGCGGTGACATAGACCGGCGCGCCGAGCGGGATGGCGCCGGCGGCGACGGCGAGCGAATGGCGCGGGGTGAGCGGCACGCCGAGCGCGCCGGGCGCGCCGAGATGATGGGGGATATTTTTGATCCGCTTGAAGAACACGTAATTGCGATTTTGGTTCATGATGGCGGTGGCTTGGTGCGGATGGGCTTGCAGCCAGGTGATGATGGATTGCACCGAGAGGTCATTGGCCGGCAGATCGCCTTTGGCGGCGAGGATTTTGCCAATCGGCGTGTATTGTCGGCCATTGGTGCCATCGAACACCAGATCGACCAGCGTGCCATCGGGCAGGCGCATGCGGCCAAAGCCTTGTAATTGCAGCAAATAGGCATCGGACGCGGAGCGCAGCCAGCCGACCGCGTGGCCGCTGCTGTTGAGGGCGCCTTGGGTGATCGCGGCGCGCGAATAATAGGGGACCAGCTTTTGCAGGCGCAGCCGCCCGGTCAGGATTTGGCCCTTCAGCGCCGGTTTGAAGCGACCGAGATTGATGGTGACCAGATCATCGGGCTTGCCATAGACCGGGAAATTATAGCCAGCGAGCGGGATTTCCGAGCCTTTGAACGACGGCTCGAAATAGCCGGTCAGGCGGGTGGCGGCGTTGCTGGCATAGGGAGCAAAATAGCGGGTGAAGAAAGTTTCGGCGGCGGCGGGATTGCCGGGCGGCACGGCTTTGGCGGCTTGGCAGGCGGGACGCCACGCGCCCGCCTGATTGATGGCGGGGATGCCGAGATTGGCACCGCCGAGTTTTTGATCTTCGGGCAAGACCGACAGGGCCGCGCAAGAGCGTTGGAAGGCGCGCAGCCCTGCTTGCGCTTGGGCGGCGGACCAGCCCGGCAGGGTGGCGAAGCGGGTGGGGTGAAAGCCGGATGGGGCCTGTGCGCCGGTTTGCGCCTGGGGCAATTGGCACCCGGCGAGACCGAGGACGGCGAGGCTGGCCAAGGCACTTCGGATCACGGCGCTGGGGATCAGGGCGCTGGGGATCAGGGCGCTGGGGATCAGGGCGCTTCGGATCAAGGCACTGGGGATCAGGTTTTTTCGAGACTGCACGATTGGTCTCCCAAACAGCATGATTCGGGTTATCAGGGTCACGCGGCGCGATTAACCGCTGCGGGCGGCGGCGAGGCGCCAGACCGGATCGGCGCTGTTGAGCGTGCGCTCGAACGTCCAGAGATCGATCATTTCCACCACCGATTCGGAGCCGGCGATGACGACATTTTGGGCGTTGCGGGTGAAATTTTCCTGATCCGAGATGATGCGCACCACGATGGCGGCGTGGCCGGCGATGATGTCCGCTTCATCGATCGTGGCTTCGACGATGGCTTTGATGCGGGTGATTTGGGTATCGCCCGCTTCATGGCGGGCGGTGATGGCGTGTTCGAAAGTGGTGTAGACTGGCGGGGTGAGCAGGGATTGCAGGAGCGCAAGGTCGCCACTCGCGAAGGCGGTGACGATTTGTTCGAAGGCGCGCACCGCTTGGTCGAGGAAGCTGACCGGCTCGAAGCGGGGATCGGCGGCGGCGATGCGGGCCAGGGCTTGGCCGACGATGGTGTGCGGCGGCGGGATGGGGCGACCGGGTTTGGGGCGCACTGGCTCGGCGATGCCATCGATCACCGGGCTGAGGCTGCCGCGCAGATCCAGGCTTGGCTGTTCGGGCAAAGGCGGGCGTTCGAAGCCGGTGCGCTTGCCGAGCACGCTGCGCAGGCGCAGCAGCAGGAAGGCGGCGACCAGCACCAGCATGACGATTGCGACGGGAAAGCCCTTATCCATGATCGATCCTTAGGGTGGCCGCACATGCGAGCATGCACGGGTGGGAGCGGGCCAGAGGCCCCAATTCAGCCCGTGGTGGCGGGTGAACCGTGAAAACGCGGCCTCTGTGTACGCCGGAGACGGGGGCTTCGCAACCGGGTCCTGCCGATGGATCAAGCATCTGTGGGTTTACAGTGCGGGGCGGCGGATTGTATCGCTACGGGATGATCCTGCTGCGCCACGGCCAAAGCGAGTTTAATTTGCATTTTTCAGCGACGCGGCGTGATCCGGGATTAATCGATCCGGTGCTCACGCCGCTTGGCCATGCGCAGGCCGAGGCGGCGGCGGCGGCGCTGGCCGACGCGGCGATTTCGCGGGTTATTGTGTCGCCTTACACGCGCGCCTTGCAGACGGCGGCGCCACTGCTGGCGCAGCGTGGGGTGCGCCCGGAGATTATACCCCTGGTGCGCGAGCGATTCGCCTTTAAATGTGACATTGGAAGTGCGCCTGCGGTGTTGGCGGAGCGGTTTCCATCGCATGCGCTTGATCATTTGCCGGTGCAATGGTGGCCGGAGGAGCGGGAATCGGAAGAGGCGGTGATTGCGCGGGCTGATCAGTTTCGGGCGATGATGGCGGCGGCGGATGATTGGCGCGAGACGGTGCTGATTAGCCATTGGGGGTTTATTTTGGCGCTGACCGGGCAATCGGTGATGAATGGGCAGTGGATCCGGTTTGATCCGCATGCGCCGCGACCGGAGGCGATTATCTGGCATCCTTAGGGGCGGTGATCGCTCAACTTGACATGGCGCTGTTACAATCGGGTTTTATACGCAAGGGACGACATGGCGGCAAAACAAGTGAGCAGCGCGGTGATGCGGTTGAAGCCAGGCGGGCCAATGCTGGGCTGGCCGATGCTGGGCTGGCCAATGCTGGGCTGGGCGGTGTTGGGTTGGGCGTTGTTAGGATTGGCCGGTTGCACGGTGGGGCCCGAGTTTCATCCGCCGAAAATTGCGGTGCCGAGCCGGTTTGTCGCCCGCAGCAAGGCCGCACCCGCATGGCCGAAGCCGGGCTGGTGGCGCAATTTTGGCTCGCCGGAATTGGACCGGCTGATGGCGGCGGCGCGGGCGCATAATTTCTCGGTGATTGAGGCGGTGGATCAGTTGGAGGCGGCGAATGCGCAAATTCGCGTCTCGGGCGCGCCGCTGTTGCCGAGCATTACCGGCTCGGGCAGTGGCAATTTCCAGCAGGAGGGCGTGGGTGCTGCGGGGGCAGGTTCGAGCACGGGCGCGGGCGTGGGCGGGTTGCGCGGGGCGACGATAACCTCGCATCATTATAGCGGGTCGTTCTCGGCATCGTATGAGCTTGATTTTTGGGGCAAGAATCGTGATGCGCTGCGCGCGGCGCAGGCGAATGCGGCGGCGGCTGCGTTCAATGAAAAAACCGTGGCGCTGACCGAGGAAGCGGCGGTGGCGACCACCTATTTTCAAGTGTTAGCGGATGAGGATCAACTGCATATAGCGGAGCAGAATTTGGCGGCGGCTTCGGCTTTGCTCAAGCAATTACGGGCGGAATATCAAGCGGGGGTGATTGATCAGCCGACGGTGGCGCAGCAGGCGGCTTTGGTGGCGGCGCAGCGGGCGACGATCCCGAATTTGACCTCGGCGTTGCGCCAGCAGGCGATTGGGCTGGGGATTTTGACGGGCCAGGCGCCAGAATTTTTGCGGGTGCAGGGGGGTTCGTTAGCGGCATTGCATGTGCCACCCTTGCAATCGGGATTGCCCTCGCAATTATTGGCGCGGCGGCCCGATGTAGCGCAGGCGACGGCGAATTTGATTGCGGCGAATGACAATGTGCGTGGGGCGATTGCGGCGTTTTTTCCCTCGATCAGCCTGACCGGGTCCGCGGGGTGGCAAAGTGCTGCGTTGAATACACTGATTTCGCCGGGATCGTTGTTGCTTTCGGCGGCGTCATCGATCAGTCAGCCGATTTTTGAGGGCGGGGCGTTGAGCGGCACGCTCGCGGTGGATCGCGCGACCTATCGGGAGGATGTGGCGAAATATGAGCAGAGCGTGGTGCAGGCTTTCACCGATGTGGAAACGGCGATGACGGCGCTGCATTATGCCACGGTGCAGGAGCATTTACAGCGCATCGCGGTGCAGCGTGCGCAGGCGGCGTTAGCGGGGGCCAAGGCGCAGTTGCAGGCAGGGACTGTGGATGTCAGCACGGTGTTGAACGCGGAGCAAACGGTGTTATCCGATCAGAATACGCTGGTGCAAGCACGGCTGACGCGGTTTCAGGCGGCGGTCAATCTCTATAAAGCGATGGGTGGCGGCTGGATCGGGCCGGGGGCCGCGGGTGATGGTGCGGCGCGTTCACAACAGATAGGGCGTTGAGATGGCACAGAGACGGCGGCGGTTTATTTTTCTTGGCATTATCGCCCTGTTGGTGGTGATTGTGATCGTGCGGCTGGTCGCGGGGGGCGGGAAAAAGCACAAGCCCAAGGTTTTGGCGATCCCGGTGAAGGTGACGGCGGTGCGGCGGCAGGATGTGCCGGTTTATCTGACGGCGTTGGGCACCGTGGTGGCGTATCGCACCGTGGTGGTGCAGCCGATGATTACCGGGCCGCTCGCGAAAGTGCTTTTCCATGAGGGGCAGTTTGTGAAGGCCGGGCAATTATTGGCCGAGATTGATCCGGCCCCGTATCAGGCGGCGTTAGAGCAGGCGGAGGCAAAACTCGCGCAGGATCAGGCGAGCGCCGCCAACGCTGCTTTGCAGGCGCGGCAATATGCTTCGCTGGTCAAGCAGAATTATACCTCCAAGCAACAGGCCGCGACGGCGCAGGCGACGCTGCTGGAGGCGCAAGCGCTGGTCAAGCAGGATCAGGCGACGATTGCGACCGACAAGATTAATTTGGGCTATACCAAAATCAGGGCGCCGATTTCGGGCAAGACCGGGATATTGCAGGTGGATGCTGGCAATATCGTGACGCCGAATTTGACCAATGGGATTGTCACGATCAACACGTTGCAGCCGATTTCGGTGCAATTCAGCTTGCCACAGCAGGATTTGATGGTGCTGCGCCAGGCGATGAGCGCAGGGCCCGTGACTTTATTGGCGAGTGATGAGGGGGGTGGGGCGAGCGGCAGCAAGGGAGCTGCGGAGCGCGGAGTGTTATCGGTTTTGGATAACACGATTAATAGTTCAACCGGCACGCTGACGGCCAAGGGGCGGTTTGGCAATCAGGATGAGGGGCTGTGGCCGGGTGGTTTTGTCAATGTGCAGGTGTTGGTAAAGTCGATTGCGGGGGCGATGGTGGTGCCGCCGGATGCGGTGGAACAGGGGCCGGATGGTAGTTTTGTCTATTTGATCACGCCGGCGGCCAAGGGCGCGAAAGCTCCAGCGGCCCGGGAAGCAAAAGCTGAGGTGCAGCCTGTGAGTTTGGGCTATCAGGGGCGTGATGCGGTGGTGATTACCAAGGGGTTGAAGCCGGGTGATCAGGTGGTGACGGAGGGGGGTGCGCGCTTGAGTGATGGGTCGCCGGTGCAGATTGTCACGGCGGCGCCGCATCAATCATGAATATTTCGGCGCCCTTTATTGGCCGGCCCGTAGCGACCACGCTGCTGGCGATTGCGGTGTTGTTGTTGGGGATTTTGGGGTATCGCGCCCTGCCCGTCTCATCATTGCCCTCGGTTGATTTTCCGACGATCCAGGTGATCACCAAATTGCCGGGAGCGTCACCTGATACGGTTTCGAAACTGATTACCGCGCCTTTGGAGCGGCAATTTGGTGAAATTGCTGGGTTGGCGGCGATGAGTTCGATTTCGAGCCAGGGCACTAGCGCGATTACGCTGCGGTTTGATTTGAGTTTGAATATGGATACCGCCGCGCAGGATGTGCAGGCGGCGATTAATGCGGCGTCGGGCACGTTGCCGCCAAATTTGCAGTATCCGCCGGTCTATAATGAGGTTAATCCGGCGGATGCGCCGATTTTGACGCTGGCTTTGACCTCTAAGACGGTGGCGATCGATCAGATTGCCAATGCCGCGCAAACATTGCTGTTGCAGAAATTATCGCAGGTGCGCGGCGTGGGTTTGGTGACGATTGAGGGCGATTTGCGCCGGGCGGTGCGCATTGAGATTGATCCGGTTCGGCTGGCTTCTTACGGATTATCGCTCGAAGATGTGCGCAATGCGATTGCCAATGCCAATCAAAACGGCGCTAAAGGCGGGTTTGACGGCAAAAATCAGGCTTATGCGCTGGGGGCCAATGATCAATTATCCTCGGCGCAGGATTATCGGGATGTGATTATTGCGTATCGCAATGGTGCGCCGGTTAAATTGAGTGCGGTGGGCACGGTGCGACAGGGGTTGGAGAATAACCTGGTCGCGGCGAGTTTTAACGGTGTTCCCGCGGTATTGGTGAATATCCAGCGCCAGCCGGGGGCGAATATTGTCTCGACCGTTGCGCGGTTGCAATCGACGTTGAAATCGATCGACGCGACCTTGCCGGCGGGTGTGAAAATTCAGGTGGTGGCGAACCGGACGGCGACGATCAAGGCCTCGGTGCAGGATGTGCAGATTACGCTGATTATTTCTGCGTTGTTGGTGGTGTTGGTGATCTTTTTGTTCTTGCCTAATCCACGCGCGGTGCTGATCCCGGCGGTGGCGCTGCCTTTATCGATTGTTGCGACGTTTGCGGTGATGAATGAGTTGGGGTTCCAGCTTGATAATTTATCATTGATGGCGTTGACCGTGGCCTCGGGTTTTGTGGTTGATGATGCGATCGTGATGATCGAGAATATTGTGCGCTATATTGAGGCAGGTGAGCCACCGCTGCGGGCGGCTTATCTGGGATCGCAGCAAATTGGCTTCACCATTGTTTCGCTGACGGTGTCATTGATCGCAGTGTTTATTCCGCTGCTATTCATGCCGGGGGTGATTGGCCGGTTGTTCAGTGAATTTGCGGTGACATTGGCGGTGGCGGTGGTGATTTCGGCGGTGGTTTCACTGACCTTGACGCCGATGATGAGCGGGCGGTTGCTGCGCCCGGCGGCAGAATCGCATCCGGGCAAAGTGGCGCGCGGGGCTGAGGTGGCGTTAGTGCGGGTGCGGGAAACTTATGAGCGGGGGCTGAATTGGAGCCTTGCGCATCAGCGTTTGATGATGGTGATTTTTGCGCTCACATTGGTGATCACCATGCTGATGTATGTGGTTATTCCCAAGGCTTTGCTGCCGCAGGAAGATACGGGTGAGATTGTTGCGGTCACGCAAGGGGCGCAAGGCGCCTCGCTCGCGGCGATGACGCGGTTGCAGGCGCAGGCGATCACGATTATCCGCGCCAATAAGGCGGTGGCGGGTGTTGCGTCGTTACTCGGCAGCGGGGCGACCAATCCGACGCCCAATACCGGGCGATTGACCATTGTGCTCAAGCCGATTGGTCAGCGCCCTGCCCTATCGGTGGTGATGACGCAGTTGCAAAATGCGCTGAAGGGCATTGCCGGTTTGCAGTTTTTTATGCAGCCGGTGCAAGATATTACCCTGTCTTCGCGCGTGTCGCCGACGCAGTATCAATATACGTTGACCGACACCAATCAGGCGGAATTGACGCGATGGTCGGCTAAGATTGAGGCGGCGATGAAGGCCTTGCCGCAACTGCGCGATGTGGTCAGCGATCAGCAGAATGAAGGGCTGGAGACGTATGTGGATGTGCACCGCACGGTTGCGGCACGGCTCGGCATCAGCATGGCGGCGGTGGAGAATGCGCTCTATGATGCGTTTGGCCAGCGGCAAATCTCGACGATTTATGCGCAGAATGCGCAATATCGGGTGGTGCTCGGGCTTGATCCACGGTTCATGACATCGCCTGCTGCGCTTGCGGATATTTATATTCCGACCGGATCGGTGAGTAGTGCGTCGGGCAGCGGCGCGGTGGGGCCGGGTGCGGGGGTGAGTGGATCAGCGACCTTGAGCAGCAGCACATCATCGAGCACGGCGACCGCGCAAGTGCCGCTGGAGCAGGTGGCGCAGATTAAAGAGATCAAGGCACCGCTTGCGATTTATCGGGAAGATCAATTTCCAGCGGTGACGCTCAGCTTTAATTTGGCGCCCGGCGTGTCGCTGGGTGCGGCTGAGAGTGCTATTGCCAAGGCGCAGCAGAAATTGGCAGTGCCGGAGGGGATTAATGGGGCGTATGGCGGGGCGGCGGCGCAGTTTCAGGCCTCGCTGAGTGAGGAGCCGTTGCTGATTTTGGCAGCGATTGTGGTGATCTATATCGTGCTCGGCGTGCTTTATGAGAGCACGATCCATCCGATCACCATTCTCTCCACCCTGCCCTCCGCCGGGATTGGCGCGATGCTGGCGCTGATGCTGACCGGCACGCAATTTACCTTGGTGGCGCTGGTGGGTGTGGTGCTGCTGATGGGCATTGTGAAAAAGAACGGCATCATCATGGTGGATTTCGCGATTGAGGCGGAGCGGGTGCGCGGCTTGGCGCCGGTGGCGGCGATTACCGAGGCGGCGTTGCTGCGGTTTCGCCCGATTATGATGACCACGATGGCGGCGTTGTTTGGCGCGGTGCCGCTGGTGCTTGAAGGCGGTGCGGGGGCGGAATTGCGCGCCCCGTTGGGCATTACCATCATTGGCGGGTTGTTATTGAGCCAGGTTTTGACCTTGTTTACCACGCCGGTGATTTATCTCGCACTCGATCGCACGCGCCGCCGGGGACCCGCGATGGATTTGACACCCGTGGCGCAGCCGTGAGTTTTTCGGCCCCTTTCATTCGACGGCCGATTGCGACCGGGTTGCTGGCGCTCGCGATTTTGCTCGCGGGGGGCTTGGCTTACCGGCTGTTGCCGGTCGCACCGTTGCCGAGCATTGCGGTGCCGGCGATTGTGGTGTTTGCCTCCGAGCCGGGCGCTGATCCGGCGACGATGGCGAGCACCGTTGCGGCACCGCTTGAGCATACGCTTGGGATTATTCCAGGGGCGGACGAGGTGGACTCCGTTAGTTCGGTGGGCAGCACCTCGGTGGTTTTGCTGTTCAGCACCAATACCAATATCGATGCCGATGCCCATGCGGTGCAGGCGGCGATTAACGCGGCGCTGCCGAATTTACCCTCGGATATGCCGAGCCGGCCCTATTATAAGGAGTTCAATCCGGCGGCGCGACCGGTATTGACCATGTCGCTGACCTCGAAGACGATTGCGCTGCCGAAGATTTATGATGTGGCGAATACGGTGCTGGTGCAGCGCCTATCGCAAGTGCCGGGGGTGGCGCAGGTTGATTTGTTTGGCGGCGAATCCCCTGCCGTGCGTATTCGCTTGCATCCACAGGCGCTGGCGGCGGCAGGGCTGACTGCGACGGATGTTTATAATGCGGTGAAGGGGGCGAACAGCCTGTCCCCATTGGGGGTGATTGAGGGGCCAAACCGGGCGCATGTGATTGCGATCAATGGCCAGATCAGCCGCGCCTCGCAATATCGCAAGCTGGTGCTCAAGACCAGCAACGGCTCGATCATCACGCTCGGCGATGTGGCCTCGGTGATTAATGGGGTTTCCAACACGCAAGTCTCTGGCACGGTGAATGGCAAGCCGGGCTTGGTGCTGGCGGTGACCAAGACCGCCTCGGCCAACGTGATTGCGACGGCGGATGGGGTGAAAAAACTATTGCCCGAATTGCGGCGATTTATCCCGCCGGGGATGAAGCTGACGGTGATGACCGACCGGACCACCACCATCCGGGCGAGCGTGACTGATATTCAATATACGATTTTGATCACGATTTTATTGGTGCTGGCGGTGGTGACCTTGTTCATGCGGCGCTTGACGCCGACCATCGCCGCCGGGGTGACGGTGCCGTTATCGCTGGCGGGAACGTTAGCGGCGATGTGGGCGCTGGGGTTTTCGCTTGATAATTTCTCGCTATTGGCGCTGACGATTTGCGTGGGATTTGTGGTAGACGACGCGATTGTGATGATTGAAAACATCGTCACGCAACATGAGCAGGGCTATACTGGGATTGAGGCGGCGCTGCGCGGGGCGCGGCAAATTGGCTTCACCGTGTTTTCGATTACCGTCTCGTTGATTGTGGTGTTCTTGCCGATGACGCTGATGGGCGGGATTATTGGCGGATTATTCTATGAGTTTGCGATGACCATGTCGGTCGCGATTGCGATTTCGGGCGTGGTGTCGCTCACGGTGACGCCGATGGTGTGCGGGCATTTTATGGGGCGCACGCCGAAAGTGGGGCGCGATAGTGCGTTTGCGCGGCGGATTGACCGGGCGTATCGCGCGACGTTGGAGAGCTATATGCGCAGCCTTGATTGGGCGCTGGCGCATCGGATTTTGATGCTGGTGGTGTTTTTCCTGACCATTGGCTTGACGATTTTCCTCTATATCAAGGTGCCGAAATCGCTGATGCCGGAGGAGGATACCGGGTTGGTGATTGGCCAGACCATTGCCTCGCCGAACGTGTCATTTGACCGGATGCAGCGGCTGCAGGCGCGGGTTGTTGATATTATCCGCGCCGATCCGGCGGTGGCCTCGATCAGTTCGCGGGTGGGGGTGGCGAATGGGTTTTCTACCGCCAATCGCGGTCATATGTTTATCGGGTTGAAGCCGCGCGCGGATCGGCCCTCCGGGCAGGCGGTGATTGCGGCGCTGCGGCCCAAGCTGGCGCGGATTGCCGGGATTAGCACGCAATTGCAGGTGGCGCAGGATTTGTTCATTGGCGGGCAAAGCAATGGCGGTGAGTATAGTTTTTCGGTGCTGTCGCCCTCGGTGAGTGAATTGGAGACGGTGAGTTCGACGATTGAACGGCGGCTGCGGCAATTGCCGGGGATTGATAATATCTCCAGCGATCAGAACAAGGCGCAGACGCAGATTGAACTGGATATTGATCGGCGGGCTGCGGCGCGGTTGGGTGTCACGGTTGCGAATATCGATGGTGCTTTGGAAAATGCCTATGCGCAGCGCCAGATTTCGCGCATTTACCAAGATACCAATCAATATACGGTGGTTTTGAAAGTGCCAGCACCGCTCGACCAATCGCCGGTTGATCTGGATCATACTTTTGTGCCGGGACGCAGCGGGCCGGTGCCGTTGCGCGCGGTGGTGCGGGTGGGGCGCAGCACGGCGCCACTCTCGGTGACGCATGTGGGCGGGTTGCCTGCGGGAACGGTGAGTTTCAATGTGAAACCGGGAACCACGCTGGGGGCGGCGGTCAGTTCGGTGAAACAGGCGATTGCCGGGATGGCGTTGCCGCCCGGGGTGCGGATCCAGTTTGGGGGTAATGCAAAATATTTTCTGAAATCACTGCAGGACGAGCCGTTATTGATTCTGGCGGCGTTGGTTGCGATTTATATTGTGCTCGGCGTGCTGTATGAGAGTTTGACCCAGCCTTTGACGATTTTATCCACCCTGCCCTCGGCGGGGGTGGGGGCGTTGCTGGCCTTATTGATTACCGGGATTCCGCTTTCGGTGATTGGGATTATCGGGATTTTCCTGTTGATGGGGATTGTTAAGAAAAACGGCATCATGCTGGTTGATTTTGCGCTGGAGGCGGAGCGGGTGCGCGGGCTTTCGCCGCGTGAAGCGATTGTCGCGGCGTGTGAAGAGCGGTTTCGCCCGATCATGATGACCACGATTGCGGCGATGCTCGGCGCGCTGCCGCTCGCGCTGTCATTTGGCACCGGCTATCAATTGCGGCGGCCATTGGGGGTGGCGGTGATTGGCGGGTTGATCGTGTGTCAGGCGCTGACGCTCTATACCACGCCGGTGATTTATCTGGCGCTGACCGGGTTTGGCAAAAGGCGGGCGCGGAAAATTGGGATCATGCCGGATCAGACGCCCGCGCCGGCAGAGTGACCGGCGCGGGGTTTGGGCGCGGGGTTTGGGCGCGAAATTATTCCGCAGCGTCGAGCGGTTCGGTTTTGGTTTCGTCTTTATTGGTGTGGAGTTCGGCCAGTTTTTTCTGAACATGGCTTGAGAACACATATTCGGCGGGCCGTTGGTGATCGAGGGGAATGTCAGCCGCCATCGGGCCTTCGGTGCGAATGCCTTGGATGGCGAGTTTCGCCATTTTCCAGGGACGTTTCACCGAATCGACCACGGCGGTGGCCTCGAAGCCGGAATGGACCATGCAATCGGCGCATTTTTCGTAATTGCCGACGCCATATTTGTCCCAATCGGTGGTTTCCATCAGCTCCTTGAAGCTGCTGGCATAGCCTTCGCCGAGCAGATAGCACGGGCGCTGCCAGCCAAAGACGTTGCGCGTCGGATTGCCCCAGGGCGTGCATTTATAGGTTTGGTTGCCCGCGAGGAAATCGAGAAACAGAGGCGATTGGTTGAATTTCCAGCTTTTGCCTTTGGCTTTGCGTTCTTTGCCCTGACGGAAAATGGCGCGGAACAATTCTTTGGTGCGCTGACGGTTCAAGAAATGCTCTTGATCGGGCGCGCGCTCATAGGCGTAGCCGGGCGAGGTCATCACGCCATCGACGCCGATTTCATTGACTGTATCGAGGAAGGCGGCGACGCGGGTGGGATCGGTGCCATCGAACAAGGTGCAGTTGATCGAGACGCGGAAGCCTTTGGCTTTGGCGAGCTTGATCGCGGCGACGGCGCGGTCATAGACACCTTCCTGGCTCACGGCATGATCATGCATGTCCTTATCGCCATCGAGATGGATGTCCCAGCAGAAATTTTTATGCGGCTGGTACTGATCGATCTTTTTTTCGAGCAGCAGCGCGTTGGTGCAGAGATAGATGAATTTGCCGCGCGCGAGGATTTTCTCGACGATTTCCGGCATTTCCTTGTGCAAGAGCGGCTCGCCGCCGGCGATGGCGACGACGGGCGCGCCGCATTCATCGACCGCGAGCAGGGCATCGGCCACTGACAGGCGCTGATTGAGGATTGGCGCCGGATAGTCGATTTTGCCGCAGCCAGAGCAGGCGAGATTGCAGCGGAACAAGGGTTCCAGCATCAGCACCAGCGGGTAGCGCTTGCGACCGGTCAGATGCTGCTTGAGCACATAGGCGCCGACCTTGATCGCCTGGTTGAGCGGAACCGCCATGGAGAACTCCTTATATTACGCGAAATAGAGAAAAATCAGACGCCGAAAACTTCAGACATCGGCCACTTTAGACATCGGCCACTTCGGCCGGTAATTTGAAGCGGACATCTTCGGGCGTGCCGGGCAAGGTTTCGATTTCGACGGTGCCGAATTGGCGCAGCCCTTCGAGCACGCCGCGCACCAGCACTTCCGGTGCGGAGGCCCCGGCGGTTACACCGACGCGATGAATTCCTTTGAACCATTCGGCTTTGAGATGGCCCGCATCATCGATCAGATAAGAGGGGCGGCCCAAATCCTCGCCAATTTCGCGCAGGCGGTTGGAGTTGGAGGAATTGCGGCTGCCGACCACGAGGATCAGATCGACCTGTTCGGCGAGATGGCGCACGGCTTCCTGGCGGTTTTGCGTGGCATAGCAAATATCGCGAACATCGGGGCCGTTGATTGAGGGGAAGCGCTCTTGCAGCGCGGTGATGATGCCGCGTGTATCATCCACCGAGAGGGTGGTTTGGGTGATATAGGCCAGTTTATCGGGGTCGCGCACCGTGAGAGCGGCGACATCCTCGACGGTTTGCACCAGATAGACCGTGCCATCGATTTGGCCGATGGTACCCTCGACCTCGGCATGGCCCGCATGGCCGATGAGCACAATTTCGCGGCCCTGGCCCGCATAGCGGCGGCCTTCGGCATGAACTTTGGCGACCAGCGGGCAGGTCGCATCGATCACTGGCAGGTTGCGATCGGCGGCGGCGCGCTGGACGATGCGGGCGACGCCATGGGCGGAGAACACGGTGATCGCGCCATCGGGCACTTCGGCGAGTTCATCGACAAAAATCGCGCCACGGGAGCGCAAATCCTCGACCACGTGGCGGTTATGCACGATTTCGTGGCGGACATAGATTGGCGGGCCGAATTTCAGCAAGGCGCGTTCGACGATGTCGATGGCGCGTTCGACGCCGGCGCAGAAGCCGCGCGGCTGGGCGAGCATGACTTTCATGGCGGGCAAGCTGCCCGCTGCTGAGTCGGTCGGCTCGTGCAGCGCCATTGTGGGGTGATCCATCGCTCTATCGACCTTTCGCCGTTACATCTTTGCCGTTACATCTTTGCCGTCACATTCGCGCTCTTACACCATGCGACAGCTTTCCCAGAATCGATATTTGGGATGATGCGCCGTCCGACAACTCCAATAAGTCATTGGATATGCGATCCGCAAGGGCGAAATTGCCCCAAATAGCTGCAATGCTGGCTGGCGGAGCGGCGTTGCGCGGGGGCTAGTTTTCTTTCGTGACACTGTCTTATATAACGAGAGGAATAGAGTCGCGTTGCCTTGACTCCGGTTATCTGCCGGAACCGTCGGCACATCGGAGCAAGTCGGAGTTCGGTATGATGATCATCAATAAAGTGGCCGCGATCGGTCAAGTTGCACGTTTGCCGGGGGCCGTGCGATGACGCCGCGCACGCCTTTATTAGATCGGGTGAAGCTGCCCGCCGATTTACGTAATTTTTCGACCGATCAGCTCAAGCAGCTTGCCGATGAGTTGCGCGCGGAGACGATTGATACGGTCGCGACCACGGGCGGGCATCTGGGCGCGTCGCTCGGCGTGGTCGAGCTGACCGTTGCGATCCATGCGGTGTTTGATACGCCGCGCGATCGGCTGATTTGGGATGTGGGGCATCAGGCCTATCCGCATAAAATTCTGACCGGGCGGCGGGATCGGATTCGCACGCTGCGCCAGCCGGGCGGCTTGTCGGGTTTCACCCGGCGGAGCGAAAGCGAGTATGATCCGTTTGGCGCGGCCCATTCCTCGACCTCGATTTCAGCGGGGTTGGGTATGGCGGTGGCGCGTGATTTGAAGGGCGAGACGCCTAAGCGCAATGTGATTGCGGTGATTGGCGATGGCGCGATGAGTGCCGGCATGGCCTATGAGGCGATGAATAATGCCGGGGCCAGCGGGTCGCGCTTGATTGTGGTGCTCAACGATAATGATATGTCGATTGCCCCGCCGGTGGGGGCAATGAGTGCCTATTTGTCGCGCTTGATTTCCTCGCGCAGCTTTTTGTCGTTGCGCGATTTTGCCGTGCGGATGGCCAAGCGGTTTCCGCGCCCGCTTGAGCGGACGGCGCGGCGGGCGGAGGAATATGCGCGGGGGATTTTGACCGGCGGCACCTTGTTCGAGGAGTTGGGCTTTTATTATGTCGGGCCGATTGATGGGCATAATATGGAGCATTTGCTGCCGGTGTTGCGCAATTTGCGCGATGCCGAGGGCGATGGGCCGGTATTGCTGCATGTGGTGACCCAGAAGGGCAAGGGCTATGCGCCGGCGGAAGCGTCCGCCGATAAATATCATGGCGTGTCGAAATTCAATGTGGTGACTGGCGAGCAGGCCAAGGCGCCGCCCGGCCCGCCCTCCTATACCAAGGTGTTTGCCCAGGCGCTGATTGCCGAGGCGGAGGCGGATTCGCGGATTGTTGCGGTGACGGCGGCGATGCCGGGCGGCACCGGGCTTGATGCGTTCGGCAAGAAATTCCCTGAGCGGACGTTCGATGTGGGCATTGCCGAGCAGCATGCGGTGACGTTTGCCGCCGGGATGGCGACCGAGGGTTTGGCGCCGTTTTGTGCGATTTATTCGACATTTTTGCAGCGCGGCTATGACCAGGTGGTGCATGACGTGGCGTTGCAGAATTTGCCGGTGCGCTTTGCCATGGATCGTGCCGGGATGGTCGGCGCGGACGGGGCGACGCATGCGGGTGTTTATGATTTGGCCTATCTCGGCTGTTTGCCGGGCATGGTGATCATGGCGCCGGCGGATGAGGCGGAATTATTCGATTGCGTGGCGACGGCGGCGGCGATTGATGATCGGCCTTCGGCGTTTCGCTATCCGCGCGGCGAGGGCATCGGGCTAGAGCTGCCGACGCGCGGGCGCGTGTGGGAAATGGGCAAGGGCCGGGTGCTGCGCGAGGGGAGCAAGGTGGCGATTTTATGCTTCGGGCCGCGCCTCTATGACGGGTTGAAGGCGGCGGATGCGCTGGCTGCGCGCGGCTATTCGACCACGGTGGCTGATGCCCGCTTCATGAAGCCGTTGGATACGGCGCTGGTGGATCAATTGGCGCGGCATCATGAGGTGCTGATCACCATTGAGGATGGGGCGATTGGTGGTTTTGGCTCGGCGGTGGCGCATCATTTGGCATGGACGGGGGCGTTTGATCGGGGTTTGAAATTCCGACCGATGACGCTGCCGGATCGGTTCATTGATCATAATACACCGGCGGCGCAGCTGATCGAGGCGGGGCTGACGGCCAATGATATTGTCACCCATGCGCTGAACGCACTGAAAGTTGATGAGGCGTCGCAAGCGCGCCCTAACCCGGTCGCATTTTCGGCGCAATGATCGGCTGATCTTAGGGCCATGAAGAGACGAGCAATGATGGCCGCCGGATTGGCGGGATTGATGGCGCCGGTGATGGCGCGGGCGGCGGCTGGTGACGGTGATGTGGCGGTTAGTGATGCAGCGGTGCTGGCACCGATTAAGGCGCTCGATGCGGCGCTGATCACGCTGATGCAGCAGGCCAGCAAGGGCGTGAGTTTCAAGCAGCGCTATGACACGCTGATGCCGGTGGTTGCCAAGGTCTATGATCTGGACCTGATTTTATCGGTGTCGGTCGGGTTGCTATGGTCGCAGGTGCCTGCGGCGCAGCAGGCGACGCTCAAGCAGGTTTTTGCCGCCTATACGGTCGCGACCTATGTGAAGAGTTTTGATCACTATGATGGTCAACGCTTTGTCGAGCAAAAGAGCGTGCGGATGTTGGGGCCACGGCGGATTGTGGCGACGCAGTTTGTGCCGAAATCCGGCAAGCCGGTCGAGCTTGATTACGTGATGACCGAGACCAATGCGGGTTGGCGGGTGAGTGATGTGCTGTTTGATGGCACGATCAGCAAGGTGGCGACCCAGCGCTCGGATTTCAGCGGGCTGGTGATGCCGGGTGATGCAACCAAGCTGATTGCGGCATTGCGCAAGAAGGTAGCGACTCTCTCCGGCGGCATGATCAAGGCCGGATAGAGGATGGTTGCGCTGCTGGCCTTGGGCGCGGGCGCGCTGGCGGCGGCGGGATTGGTGCAGCAAGCCGTTGGCTCCGCTTTGGCCGCACGAATGGTGCGCAATGCTGCGATTGGCGCGCCGACTTGGCCGCCAGTGACGGTGTTAAAGCCGCTGCATGGCTGGGATTCGCTGCTGGAATCGGCTTTGGAATCCTGGTTTGTGCTTGATTATCCCGCGTTGCAATTGGTTTTCGGGGTGGCGGATGCGGGCGACCCGGCGCTCGCCGTGCTCGCGCGGTTGCAGGCGCGCTATCCGGATTTGGATGTCGCGGTGGTGATTGATGCGACGCGGCATGGCAAGAACCGCAAAATTGGTAATTTAATCAATATGATGCCGGCGGCGAAGCATGATATTTTACTGATCGCCGATGCGGATATGCATGTTGCCTCGGATTATCTGCGCGCGGTGGTGACGGCGTTGCAGGCGCCTGGCGTGGGGTTGGTGACCACGCTCTATACCGGGTTGGCGGGGAGCGAGACGCTGGCGGCGCGGGTTGGGGTGGCGCAGATAAATTATGGATTTCTGCCGGCGGCTTCGTTGGCGCGGCGGCTGGGGCGGCAGGATTGTTTGGGTGCCACGATGGCGCTGCGGCGCGAGACTTTGGCGGCGATCGGCGGGTTGGCGGCGCTCGTTGAGCATTTGGCGGATGATAATGTGCTCGGGCGGCTGGTGCGGGCGCAGGGTTTGCGGATCGATTTTGCGCCCGTGATACCGGCGACCGGCGTGATGGAGACAAGCTTGCGCGATTTATGGGCGCATGGGTTGCGCTGGGCGCGGACCATTCGCGCTTTGGTGCCTATCGCGTATTTTGGGGTGATTTTGCAGTTTCCGTTGTTCTGGGCCGGGTTGGCGTTGCTGCTGAGCGGGTTCAGCACTGGCGGGTTGATTGGATTCGGGGTGTTGCTCTTGCTGCGCTATGCGCTGGCGCGGCGGCTGGAGCGCGCGCTGCGGTTGCGCCCTTTGGTGACGCCTTGGCAGCTCTTGGTAAGCGACATGCTGGCCGCTGCATTGTTTTTGGCCAGTTTTTTCGGTGATCAGGTGATGTGGCGCGGGCAGATGATGCACGCCGATAATGGTCAGCCGAAAAATGGTGGGCGTTGACAGATAGATTTTGCAGCATGGCCACCAATATGGCAAAGGATGTCGGAAATGGCGCGATCAGGCGGGCATTATGCCTCATGATCGTTGGCTGATGATTGTTTAAGGATGAGTGCGATGATGAAAACCTTGTTTTTGCAGCCCCCGTCATTTGACGGGTTCGATGGTGGTGCGGGTTCGCGCTATCAGGCGAAGCGGGAGATCCGCTCATTCTGGTTTCCGACCTGGTTGGCGCAGCCAGCGGCGTTGATCCCTGGCTCCAAGCTGATCGATGCGCCGCCGGCGGGCCTGACCATGGCCGATGTGCTGCCACATTCGAACGCGGCGGAGCTGGTGATTATTCATACCTCCACGCCATCTTTCGCCAATGATGTGAAGGTGGCGGCGCGGATCAAGGAGCAGAATCCGCACGTGATGATTGGCATGATCGGCGCCAAGGTTGCGGTGCAGGCGCAGGAAAGCCTGGAGCGGGCGGCACCGGTGGATTTTGTGGCGCGCAATGAGTTTGATTTCACCATCAAGGAAATTGCCGAGGGCCGCGATTTTGCCGAGGTGGACGGGATTTCCTATCGCGATGCGACGGGTGCGATTATCCATAACAAGGATCGGGCGGTGCTTGAGGATATGGACAGCCTGCCGTTCGTTTCAGATGTGTATAAACGGGATTTGCGGATGGAGGATTACTTCATCGGCTATTTGATGCATCCGTACGTGTCGTTGTACACCGGGCGGGGCTGCAAATCGCGCTGCACCTTCTGCTTATGGCCGCAAACAGTGGGCGGGCATCGCTACCGGACCCGCTCGGTTGAGCATGTGATTGCCGAGGTGAAGCAGATCCAGCGCGATTTCCCGCAAATGAAGGAATTATTCTTCGATGACGATACCTTCACCGATAATTTGCCGCGCGCTGAGGCGATTGCGCGGGAATTGGGCAAGTTGGGGGTGACCTGGTCGTGCAATGCCAAGGCGAATGTGCCGCGCGATACGTTGAAAGTGCTGCGCGATAACGGCTTGCGGCTGTTATTGGTGGGCTATGAATCGGGCAACCAGCAGATTCTGCATAACATCAAAAAAGGTATGCGGATTGAGGTGGCGCGGCAATTCACCAAAGATTGCCACGATTTGGGCATTAAAATCCACGGCACGTTCATTCTGGGTCTGCCCGGCGAGAGCCATGAGACGATCCAAGAGACGATTAAGTTCGCCAAGGAGATTAATCCGCATACGATCCAGGTTTCGTTGGCGGCGCCGTATCCGGGCACGTTCCTGTATGATCAGGCGGTGGAGAATGGGTGGCTCGATGTCGCGAATGCCGAGTTGATTGACGATCATGGCATTCAGATTGCCCCCCTGCACTACCCTGATTTGAGCCATACTGAGATTTTTGAGAGTGTGGAGCTGTTCTACAAGAAGTTTTACTTCCGCGCGCCCAAGATCATGTCGATTGTCAATGAAATGATCCGCAGCCCGCAAATGATGAAGCGGCGGTTGCGCGAGGGGGTGGAGTTTTATCAATTCCTGCGTGAGCGGCACGCTGCCTAAAATTAGCGATATTGTTTTTTCCGCAGACGATTTCGGACTGACCGAGAGCGTCAACGAGGCTGTGGAGCAGGCGCATCGCGACGGGGTGTTGACCCAGGCCAGCCTGATGGTGGCCGGGCCTGCGGCCTCGGATGCGGTCACGCGGGCGCGGCGCTTGCCGGGGCTACGCGTTGGGTTGCATTTGGTGTTGGTGGAAGGCGCTTCGGTGCTCGGACATGCGGCGCTGCCGGATATTACCGAGCCGGACGGGCGGTTTGGCCGCGATCAGGCTAGGTTGGGTGTGCGGTATTTTTTTTCGCCGGCGGCGCGGCGTCAGCTTGCTGCGGAAATTCGGGCGCAATTTATGGCGTTTCGCGCCACCGGATTGGCGCTGCATCATGTGGATGCGCATAAGCATATGAATTTGCACCCAACGGTGGCTGGTTTGCTGATCGAGATTGGCCGGGAATTTGGACTGACGCGGGTACGGGTGCCGCGCGAGCCGCCGCCGGTGCTGGTGGCGTGCGGGCATCGGCCACGCTGGGGCGATTACGCGCTGTATCGATGGTCCGGGGTGCTGCGGGGGCAGGTGCGGCGGGCGGGGCTTGCCTGCGATGAGCAAGTGTTCGGGATTGCCTGGTCCGGGCAGATGACCGAGGCGCGGGTGCGGCGCTTGCTCGCGCATTTGCCGCCGGGGCGGAGCGAGATTTATTTTCATCCGGCCACCGAGAGCGATAAGGTGTTGCGCGCGCTGATGCCCGATTATCAGCATCGTGCGGAGTTTGAGGCGTTATTGGGGCTGAAAAATCAATAAAATTGACCTTAGGTTGTAATTTCCAAAGTTTGAATGGCGTTAGGCCTGCATTGACCGGTTGTTAACCGGCGCTCGGTAGCAAGCCTGCCGGGTTACCGCCATTTCAACAGGAGATTTTCCATGTCAGGCAGTCAGACGATCGATCTTGTGACCGTGCAAAGCGGTATTGGTCAGGTTCAGCAATTCGCGATCGATGCGGCGTCAGCCGGTGCGATCCAGGCCGAGCTGACCAAGGTGATCAGCACCGCCGTGATTGAGCAGACCTCGTTCAATCCCGTGAGTGCCACCATGCTGACCATCAATGCGGATGGCAGTTCGAACGCGGCGGGCCTGAGCGTGCCGGGCGGGGCGAATGCCTATGCGCTTTCGGATTATGTTTATGTGACCGGCACGGTGAGTAGCGGCGCGAGTTTGGCGCTGCCGAGCATCACGGTGGGCACTGATCGCGGTTTTGCCGGATATGTGTTTGGCTTTGATGGCAGCGAGACGGTAACCGGCGGGGCGGGGTTGAACCAACTTGCGGTGACCGGGGCGACGACCAATTTGACGTGGGACCCGCAGGGCGGGGTGGGGCTGGATACGATCATGACCGGGGGTGGGAATAATCACCTCACCCTGGATGGTAAAAATTATACGGTGGTGATTGCCAGCGGCAATAACACGATCAATGCGGTTGCCAATGTGGCTGGCGGGCAGAGCTATAATACGATTTCAACCAGCGGCGGCCATAATCAGATTACGCTGAGTGCGGGGGATAATACCGTGATCTCGGGCGGGAATGATCATGTGATGGTGCTGGATAATAACAACACGATGACCATGACCGGCAGCGGATTTGTGGGCTTGCATGCGGGAACTTCTGGCAATTCGTTATTGGCGGCGGGTGGCGGCGTGGTGAATATTAACGGCACCCGGCAATCGGTGACCTCGACTGGATCGAGCCAGATTAATATGGGGAGCGATGCCAGCACGCTGAGCATCAGTGGAGCGTTGGATGCGTTGATCACTGGCAATGCCAATAGTGTGACATCGAGTGCTACGGCGCCGATGGCGGTGTTTGGCCAGAATAATGTGATCCAAGGCGGGCCGCTTGGTGATATTTTCGTCTATGGGTCTGGCAATAGCGTGGTGGGGTCTGGCGCCGATACGATACTGGGCAATGGCAGCAATAATCTGATCACCGATAGTGCGGGCGGGGTGATTTTTGCAGCGGGGACCAATGATTCGATTGTGGCGACCGGGAGCGCGTTTGTGGTGCTCGGCGGGGCGGGGGCTTTTGATGTTGCCACGCTGGGCGGCACGGCGTTTGGGTATTTGGAGGGCAATACGCAGGTGGATGCGACCGGCTCCAACGCGTTGTTATTTGTCTCCGGCGCGAATGTCGCGACCGTCGGGGCGGGCGGCTATGCGTTTGATTTTGGCGGCAGCAACACGGTGCAGGCGAGCGGTTCGACCGTGATTTATGGGGGCCGGGGGAGTGTGGATTTCATCAATACCGCCAATGCCAATGCGCTGATTACCCGCGGGACAGGCAGTGTGACCGCCGAGGGCGGTGCGGGGAGTTTGCGCGCCTATGGCGGCACCAACGGCAATAATTTGCTGGTGGGTGGCACTGGCTCGACGATGCTGGTGGGCGAGGGCAATGGCGATACGCTGATAGCGGGGACGGGCACGGTGAATGCGCTCTATGCCGGTTCCGGCAATGAGACGCTGAGTGCGGCGAGCACCCCCGGTGCGGTGACGATGAGCGGCGCCTCGAACAATTTTGCCAGCACGCTGATGGTGGGAGGGGCTGGCACGAATATGTTCGTGAGCGATTTGGGGGCCGCGACGATGATTGGCGGGGCGAATGCGGTGTTGAACAATTTTGTGTTCGGCGCCGCCGGCCAAGGGGCGACCGATTTGATCAGTAATTTCCGGGCCGGCACCGACACGCTGACATTGAATTCGGGCGTGACGATTGTGACCGAAACGCGTGCGACCACCGGGACGACCTTGCAGCTCAGCGATGGCGCGAGCGTGACATTGAGCGGGGTGACCACGGCCTTGACCGGCACGATGACCAATAATGGCAGCGTTTGGACCTAGAGTGCGATGACATTAAGATGAACCGCTCGCGGTTCAACTTAATGTCTGAATCGCCCTCTAAGCGGTGATTTAGAGGCGGATTCAGACATTAAATCGGATCGCAAAGCGCTTCGATTTAATGTCATCCGGCTCTAGAGCGAAACTACCCAGAGCGAATCTGTCGATCCAACCAAAACCAATATTGATCGGGTGGCGTGCGCCGCGTGGCGGTGGGAGTAAGCTCGATTAGCTTGGGTTGTAGGCGCTGTCTGCCACAGGGTCGAGCCATTCGACCGATGAGCCGTTGAGCCGTTCCTGGATGGCGATATGGCTCATCGCGGTGGTGGCGGTGGCGCCGTGCCAATGTTTTTCGCCGGGGGCAAAAAAGATGACGTCGCCAGGGCGGATGGTTTCGATGGAGCCGCCTTCGCGCTGCGCCCAGCCGCAGCCGGACGTGACGATCAAGGTTTGGCCCAGCGGATGGGTGTGCCAAGCGGTGCGGGCGCCTGGCTCGAACGTGACCAGCGCACCGCCGACCCGTGCCGGCTCTGGCGCGGTGAATAGCGGGTCGATCCGCACCGTGCCGGTGAACCAATCTGCCGGGCCGTTGGCTGAGGGCTGGGTGCCTGCACGTTTAATGTCCATTGATCGCTCCTGACCGCTGGGAAATTGATTGAACCGGGATTTTGCTTATTTAGAGCAATATCCGATCAGATGGAATTATCTGATCGAATGTTACGCGCCAAAACAAGGCTCTGGGGCGTCTGGCGGGTTGGGAAAAGGGTGCAGTGCGGATTGTATGATTGGCTTGGCGGCGCGCGGTGGTGGCGCTAAACTCGCCGCATGAGGCAGTGGGCCAGCGTGCAAAATTCCCATCGGGCGAGGTCGGTGCTTCTGGTGATCGCGCTGAGCGCGGCGCTGACGGGCTGTGCGGGACAATCGCCGCAGAGCTATTATCGCAAACATCCTCATGGGCTGATGCGCGAAGTGGTGAAATGCGAGAATAATGGCGGGGCATTGGCCGCAACGCCCGCCTGTCAGGCGGCGCTGCGGGTGAATAATCAATTGTTCAATTAGATCAATGTGTTATGACTGATCAAAGCGGGTGATCAGCGAGGACGTATCCCAGCGCTTGCCGCCTTTGGCTTGGACATCGGCGTAGAATTGATCGACCAGGGCGGTGAGCGGAAGCGGGGCGCCGCTGGCGCGGGCTTGATCGAGGCAGATGCCGAGGTCTTTGCGCATCCAATCGACCGCGAAGCCGAAATCGAATTTGCGCTCGGCCATGGTTTTCCAGCGATTTTCCATTTGCCAGCTTTGGGCCGCGCCTTTGGAAATCGCGCCGATCACGGTGGCGACATCAAGCCCGTTAGCTTGCGCGAAATACAGAGCTTCGGCGAGACCTTGGACTACGCCCGCGATGCAAATCTGGTTGACCATTTTGGCGAGTTGGCCGCTGCCCGGCCCGCCAATATGGCTGATATTGGCGCCGAAACAGCTCATGGGTTCACGGGCTTTGGCAAAATCGGCCTCGGTGCCGCCGACCATCACGGTGAGGCGCCCGGCCTCCGCACCCGCTTGACCGCCGGATACCGGCGCATCGAGGAAGCCCAGCCCCTGCCCTTGCGCGATGCTGTGCAATTCGCGGGCGATGGTGGCGGAGGCGGTGGTGTGATCGACGAACATCGCCCCTTGGGTCATGCCGTGAAACGCGCCGTCCGCGCCGGTGGTGATGCTGCGCAGATCATCATCATTGCCGACGCAGGCAAAGACGATCTCCGCGCCGCGTGCCGCCTCCGCCGGGGTGGCGGCGGTGTTGCCGCCGAATTGACGGGCCCAAGCCTTGGCTTTGGCCTTGGTGCGGTTATATACGGTGACGCTGTGATGGCCTTTGGTGACCAGATGGCCCGCCATCGGATAGCCCATGACGCCGAGACCGAGAAATGCCAATTTCGCCACTATTTTGCTCCTGGTGGTTCGAGAAATTTAGGTGATGATGTGATCGCGACGCAGTTGAGCGATGGCTTGATCGTCATAGCCCAGCTCGGTGAGAATAATGGTGTTATCTTGGCCGGGCGCTGGCGTATCATGGCGCAGCGACGTGCGCGCGCCATCAAAGCTGATCGGCAGGCCGGGGATTGGCATGGCGCGCCCATCGGGCAGGGTGATGGTGAGCAGGCCGCCCGATTGGGTCAGATGCGGATCGTTGAACAGATCGGCGGGTTTGGCGATCGGCGCGAAAGGCAGGCCGAGCGTTTCACAGCGGGCGGCGAGATCGGCACGGGTGAATCCGCGAAAACAGGCGGCGATGATTGGCAGGGTGCGCGCGCGGGCGGCGCGGCGGGCGGCTTGGGTGGCGAGGGTGGGATCATCGGCCAAGCTGGTGAGGGCAAATTCGGTGCAGAGAATTTGCCATTGGCTATCGGTGACCACGCCGATGAAAATGCGCTCGCCATCCGCCGTGTCGAAAATATCATAGACCGGCCAAGCGACATCGCGCACGCTCATGGGTTTGGGCTCGGTGCCGGTGATGAAGCCTTGGGCCATGTGCTGGGCCATCAGGAGTGCGACCGATTCGAACAGGCCCGATTGCACGTGCTGGCCACGCCCCGTGCGGGTGCGCTCGGCGAGGGCGGCGAGGATCGCAACGACGCCGAACGTGCCGCCCATAATGTCGATGACCGAGGCCCCCGCGCGCAAGGGCTGGCCGACCGGGCCGGTCATGTAGGCGAGGCCGCCCATCATTTGCACGACTTCATCGAGCGCGGTCCGATGCTCATAGGGGCCGGCGAGAAAGCCTTTGAGCGAGCAATAGATCAGGCGCGGATTGAGCGTTGAGCACTCTTCATAGCCCAAGCCGAGTTTATCGAGGGCGCCGGGGCGGAAATTTTCGGTCAGGATGTCGGCACGGCTGATCAACTGGCGGGCGATGGCAAGGCCGGCGGGAGATTTCAAATCGAGCGTCAGGCTGCGCTTGTTGCGGCTGGTCATCGGGAAAAAGCCGATGCCGGAGCCTTCGAGGCGGCGGGTATTATCGCCTTCGGGGGCGGGTTCGATTTTGATCACATCGGCGCCGAGATCGCCCAGGATCAGGCCGGCCATTGGGCCCATCACCATATGGGCGAATTCGACCACACGCAGCCCGGCCAGCGGGGTGGCGCTCATGCCGCAGCGCGGAACGTGCGGGGGATGCCGGCCTTGGCGACTTGACCATGCATCGGCTCGGCGGGCAGGCCTTGATGCAGGATTTTACGGGCCTCGATCAAAGCCGGGAGATCGATGCCGGTGCGCAATCCCATGGATTCGATCATGAACACCAAATCCTCAGTGACGATATTGCCGGACGCGCCGGGGGCGAACGGGCAGCCGCCGAGGCCGGCCAAGGCGGCATCGAAATCGCGAATGCCTGCCTCCAGCCCGGCCAGCGCGTTGGCGAGGCCGAGGCCCATCGTGTCGTGCAGATGCAGACCATGCAGCACGGGGCCAATTTCGGCGCGCACGGCGCGGACCAACGATTTGATCGCATCGGGATTGGCGTAGCCGACCGTATCGGCCAAGCCGAGCGACGTGACGCCGGCTTGCGCGAGGGCGGTAACAATGCGCAGCACCTGGGCATGCGGGATCACGCCATCGAAGGAGCAGCCAAAGGCGGTGGAACAGGCGACCTCGAGTTCCGCCGGATGATTTTCGCTGTGCAGCCAGGCGACGATGCGGGCGATTTCCGCCACTTGTTCATCGGGCGTGCGGTTAAGATTGGCGCGCGAATGCCCCTCGCTGATTGAAACCGGGACGCTGATGCGGTGCGCGCCGGCGGCGACAGCGGCTTGGGCGCCGCGCAGATTGGGTGCGAGGGCGACGATGGTGAGATTGGGGATGGTGACCGTGGCGCGGACGACGGCGTCGGTATCGGCCATTTGCGGGAGGAGTTTGGCGGGCACAAAGCTGCCGACCTCGATTTCGCGTAGACCCGATGCGGCGAGGGCTTCGATCCAGGCGATTTTGGTCGGGGTGGCCATGACGGTTTTGGCCATTTGCAGCCCATCGCGAGGGCCGACTTCGCAAATCGTGACGAATTCAGTCATGGCGCATCTCCCTGAGATCAATATTGGTTTAACTCAAATCGACAGATTTGCGCTAAACCAATAAAATTGATCGGCAAACGAAGGCTAAAGCGTGATGGATGATCAGCAATCACGCTTTAGAAGGAAATTTGCGACCGGACCTTGCTTGAGGCAAGGCCCGGTGGCGCAATTCCGATGATTAATCAGGCGGCTTTGGCCATGTGGCGGAGCACATACTGCAAAATCCCGCCATTTTCGTAATAGGCGACTTCGTCCTGGGTATCGATCCGGCAGAGGAGCGAAACCTTTTCGGTGCTGCCATTGGCGCGATGGATCAGCATCTCGAGATCCATGCGCGGGGTGATGTTGTCGAGACCAAGAATATCGATGGTCTCATCGCCCCGGAGCGAGAGGGTTTTGCGGCTCATGCCGTCTTTGAATAGCAAGGGCAGCACGCCCATGCCGACCAGGTTCGAGCGATGGATGCGCTCGAAGCTTTCGGCGATGACGGCTTTGATGCCGAGCAGCATGGTGCCTTTGGCCGCCCAATCGCGCGAGGAGCCGGTGCCGTATTCGCGGCCGGCGAAGGCGACCAAGGGCACGCCCTCGCGCTGATAGCGCATCGCCGCGTCATAGATCGAGAGTTGATCGCCGGAGGGGAAATGCTTGGTGTAGCCGCCTTCGACATTCTCCAGCATTTCGTTTTTGATGCGGATATTGGCGAAGGTGCCGCGCATCATGATTTCATGATTGCCGCGCCGCGAGCCGTAGGAGTTGAAATCCTTGGGCAGAATTTGCCGCTCGCCGAGATATTCGCCGGCGGGGGTGGTTTTTTTGAAACTGCCCGCAGGGGAGATATGGTCGGTGGTGATCGAGTCACCGAGCAGGGCCAGGATGCGGGCGCCCTTGATGTCGGTGACCGGGGCCGGGTCCATGGTCATGCCCTCGAAATAAGGCGGGTTTTTAACGTAGGTGGAGCTGTCCGACCAGCGATAGGTTTCCTGCTCACCTTCGACCGCGATGGCCTGCCATTGGGCGGGGCCTTTGAACACATCGGCATAGCGCTCGCGGAACATGGCGCGGGTGAGGGTTTTGCCGACGATTTCAGCGATTTCCGCGGTGCTCGGCCAGATATCCTTGAGATAGACCTTCTTGCCATCCGGGCTGGTGCCGAGGGCCACGGTGGTGATGTCGGCGCGCATGGTGCCGAGCAAGGCATAGGCCACCACCAGCGGCGGTGAGGCGAGATAATTGGCGCGCACATTCGGATGCACGCGGCCTTCGAAATTGCGGTTGCCGGACAGCACCGAGACGGCGACCAGCTTGTTGCTTTCGATGGCATCGACGATGGCGTCATCGAGCGGGCCGGAATTGCCGATGCAGGTGGTGCAGCCATAGCCCACAGTTTCAAAGCCGAGGGCGTCGAGATCAGCGCTGAGGCCGGATTTGTCGAGATATTCGGTGACCACTTGCGAGCCGGGGGCGAGCGAGGTTTTCACCCAGGGTTTCGGGGTCAGGCCCAGGGCGCGGGCTTTGCGGGCCACCAGACCCGCCGCGATCAGCACCGAGGGGTTGGAGGTATTGGTGCAGGAGGTGATGGCCGCGATCACCACATCGCCATGAGTGATTTCGTAATTCGTGTCGGCAACCGGGGCTTTTTTATGGATCTCGGCAGGGGCGACGCCGAGGCTCTTGGTCAGTTCGACCTCGAAGGCCGGGGCGGCACCGGACAGGGCCACCCGGTCTTGCGGGCGTTTGGGCCCGGCGAGCGAGGGTTCGACCGTGGAGAGATCAAGTTCCAGCGTGTCGGAGAAAACCGGGTCGGTTCCATCGCGCCAAAGGCCTTGGGCTTTGGCGTAGGCTTCGGTCAAGGCGATGCGATGTTCATCGCGCCCGGAGAGATGCAGGTAATCGATGGCGATTTGATCGAGCGGGAAGAAGCCGCAGGTGGCGCCGTATTCTGGGGCCATGTTAGCGATGGTGGCGCGATCGGCGAGCGGCAGATGATCGAGGCCGGCGCCGTAAAATTCGACGAATTTGCCGACTACGCCGCGCTTGCGCAGCATTTGGGTGACGGTGAGCACCAGATCGGTCGCGGTGATGCCTTCGCGCAGGCTGCCGGTGAGTTTGAAGCCGATCACATCGGGGATCAGCATGGCGATTGGCTGGCCGAGCATCGCGGCTTCGGCTTCGATGCCGCCGACGCCCCAGCCGAGCACGCCCAGGCCATTGACCATGGTGGTGTGGCTATCGGTGCCGAACAGCGTATCGGGGTAGGCATAGATTTCGCCTTTGGCTTTGCCAGTCCAGACCGCTTGGGCGAGATATTCGAGATTGACCTGATGGCAAATGCCGGTGCCGGGCGGGACCACGCGGAAATTATCGAACGCTTCCTGGCCCCAGCGCAGGAAGGCATAGCGCTCGCCATTGCGCTCAAACTCAATGGCGACATTGCGCTCTAGCGCGTCGGCGCGACCGGCGACATCGACCATCACCGAGTGATCGATCACCAGATCGACCGGCACCAGCGGGTTGACCCGTTCGGCGTTGCCGCCGAGCTTGACGATGCCATCTCGCATCGCCGCCAGATCGACCACGGCGGGGACGCCGGTGAAATCCTGCATCAAGATGCGCGCGGGGCGAAATGGTACATCGGTTTCGGAATGTTTTTCGCCGACCCAATCGACGATGGCTTTGGCGTGCTCGATGGTGGTGCTTTTGCCGTCTTCAAAGCGCAACACGTTTTCCAGCAAAATTTTCAGGGTGCGCGGCAAGCGGCTAATATCGCCGAGCTTGGCAGCCGCCTCGGGGAGCGAAAAATAACGGTAGGTGCTGGAGCCTACCTGCAAATTCCGTTCTGTTTTCAAACTATCCTGACCGATCATGCTCATTCTGGTAATCCTTTTTCGCGTGGATCGACGCAGCATCCCGACGGCTGCACTTGACGGCGCGGTTTAATCACGCGAACGCGGAGACGTCCATGCACAATTTTCTCTCCTAGCCATGCGTAATATTGCACCGCACCAGCCGATATCGGGCGTTCCGTTGCTGCAAGCACGGGGTTTGGCCGCCATCAGGGGCGAGCGCGTGGTGTTTCGCGATGTGTCGTTCACCCTGGATGCGGGCGGGGCGCTGCTGTTGGTGGGGCCGAACGGGGCGGGAAAATCATCGTTGATCCGGCTGTTGGCGGGGCTGACCGCACCAGCGGCCGGGCAATTATTGTGGCGGAGCGAGAATGCGCTGGACGACCCGCCGCTGCATGCGACCCGGCTCTGTTTTGTTGGGCATCATGATGCGATCAAGCCGGGATTGAGTGTGGCTGAGAATTTGGGATTATCCGGGCGGGTTGGCGCTGATGCGATCATGGCGGCGTTGACGCGGGTGGATTTGCAGCGATTCGCGGAATTGCCGGCGCGGCTGCTTTCCTCAGGGCAGCGGCGGCGATTGGCCTTGGCGCGGTTGGCCTTGTCGGACGCGCCGCTTTGGCTGCTCGATGAGCCGACGACCGGGCTGGATGCGGCCTCGGTCGCGCGCTTGGAGCAGTTTTTTGCCGACCATCGCAAGGCCGGGGGGATGATTATCGCGGCGACGCATTTGCCGCTGGATATGCCCGGATCGGTGCCGTTTGATTTGAGCCGAGGCGTGCGATGAGCCGGTTTTGGGCGCTGATCCGGCGGGAATTGGTGCTGGCTTTGCATCAGGCCGGCGATAGTGTGGCGGCTTTGCTGTTTTTTGTGATCGCGGCGAGCTTGTTTCCGTTCGCGCTCGGGCCGAGTGGCACGATTTTGGCGCGGATTGCGCCGGGGATTGTTTGGGTGGTGGCGCTGCTCGCGGCTTTATTGCCGCTGAACCGGCTGTTCGGCGCGGATTTTGAGGATGGTTCGCTCGATCAATTAATGGTGTCGGGGCTGCCGGCGAGTGCGGTGGCGCTGGGTAAAATTATCGGACATTGGCTAACCACCGGGCTGCCGCTGCTGCTGATTGCCGGGCCGGTGGCGATTATGCTGCGGATGGACGCGGCTTCGGTGCCGCAGCTTTTGGCAAGCCTAGTGCCGGGGACGATGCTGTTTTCGCTGGTGGGCGGCATGGCGGCGGCGATTACGCTGGGGGCGCGCGGCGGGACGGTGCTGTTGCCGTTGATTGCGCTGCCCTTGATGATCCCGGCGGTGATTTTTGGCGCGGCGGGGGCGGTTTCGGCGCATCCGGTGGGCGAATTTGCGATGTTATTTGGCTTGCTATCGTTATTTTTGCCGGTGGCGCCGCTGGCGGCGGCGGGGGCGTTGCGGGCGGCGGTGTCGTAAGGGCAAAAAAAGCTTCATCAACCCCGGAGGGATTGATGAAGCTGGCCGGGTTGTTTCGGTATTATTATCGCTTCGTTGTTATTTCGGCATACGGTGCAGCGCGCAGAGCTTGTTGCCGTCAGGATCGCGCAGATAGGCCAGATAGAGGCCGCCAAAGCTGGTCTCGCGCAGGCCGGGCGGATTTTCAATGGCGGTGCCGCCATGGGTGACGCCGGCCTGATGCCAAGCCTCGGCCTGTTCGGGGCTGTCCATGGCAAAGCCGATTGTGCCGCCATTGGCATGGGTGGCCGGCTCGCCATTGATCGGCGGGGTGATCAGAAAACGCCCGCCATTATGGACGTAGATCAGGCGGCCTTTATCATCTTGAATGCAGGGGCTGGCACCCATGGCCGCGAAAATAGCGTCGTAAAATTTTTTTGAGCGTTCGATATCGTTGCTGCCGATCATGATGTGGCTGAACATAGAGATTGCTTCCTTGATGCGTTGAAGAGAGAACGAACGCTTTATGTTACAGAAATCGGCGGGAAATCCAAGCTTACGGGGTGGCGATCGGCGCTTGACGGTGGGCGCTTGACGGTGGGCGCTTGACGGTGGGGAAAAACTAGAACAAAATAAGAACATGACATCCCAGCCCCTGCTTGCGCCCGCCCAGCGCGCTGCTTTTCCGCCGCCGGTTTTAGGGCCGGGGGCGGTGCATGAGCTGGGCTGTGGGGAGGATCATGGGTTGGATGCGGCGGGGTTGATCGGGTTTGCCGCTTTGCTGCTCGGGGTGATCGCGCCGCAGGGCCCGGTTGTTTGGGTGGCGGAGCGGAGCGATTTATATCCGCCGGGACTGATGCGCCTTGGTCTTGATCCGGCGCGGATCATTCTGGCCCATGCCAAAGACGCGCCCGCACGCCTCGCTTCAATGGAGACCGCCTTGCGCGGCGGACTGCATGCGATCGGTCAGGAGCGGCTGAACCGGCTCGCCGCACGGCGTTTGGCGCTGGCGGCCCGGCAGGGTGGCGGCGTTGGGTTGATTTTGGCGGGTGCAATTCTGAGCGATTCCACTGCCTGCGCCAGCCGCTGGCGGATCACCCCTGCCCTATCGCGACAGCCAGACACGCCACGCTGGCACGCCGAGCTGGTTTATGCCCGCAATACCCCGCCCACCTCGTTCCTGCTTGAAGCCGATTATCATGGATCGTCGCCTGCTTTCACTGTGGTTGCCGGAATGGTCGATCTTGCGCCAATCCCGGTTTTGCGCCGCCAAGCCGGGTGACGGCGCGGATCAGCCGATTGCCGTGATCGCCACGGAACGCGGCGTGCGGCGGGTTCATACTGTGAACGCCGCCGCCCGGGCGCGCGGGGTGCGGGTGGATTTATCGCTCGCGGATGCCAAAGCGATCTGCCCGGATTTGCTGACAAGACCACATGATCCGCAAGGCGATCAGGAAGCCTTGGAGCGGCTGGCTTTATGGGCGCAGGCTTTTACCCCGCTCACCGCCGCCGATCCGCCCGATGGGTTATGGCTCGATATTACCGGCTGCGCGCTTTTATGGGGCGGCGAAGACAGGCTAACAGCGCGCTTGCAGGCACGCTTGCCCGGTGCGCGCATTGCCATTGCGAATAATGCTTCAGCCGCCTGGGCATTTGCCCGCTATGGTGAGTCCCGCTATGGTGAGTCAGGCGTGCATGATTTGGCGGCGCTACCGATAGCGGCGTTAGGGATTGATGCCGCCACCCAGCGCCGGTTACGCCGGTTAGGGCTGCGCCGGATTGGTGATTTGGCGGCGCTCTCGCGGGGTGAATTATTAGCAGGTTGTGGTGCGGAAACCCTCGCCCGCTATGATCGCGCCCGGGGCTTTGCCCCCGACATCGTGCATTTTTTGCCGGCACCGAGCGATCAAACCGTCCGTGAGCAGCATGCCGAGCCTTTGCTGACCGCTGCCCAGCTTGGCGGCGCGCTGAGCCGCTTATGCCACAAATTATGCGCCCAACTTACCGTTGCGCGCGCCGGCATGACCGCCCTCACCGCGCAATTTTACCGGGTTGATCGGCGGCTTGAAACGATGCGACTGGGCTTTTCGCACCCGACGCGTGATGAGGCGCATATCAGAAAATTGCTGCAGAATGGGCTGAACCAAATCGATCCGGGATTTGGCATCGAGGCTATTTTGTTAGAGCCGGTGCTCGCCGATATGCCGGATTCCCAGCATGATTGGCTGGACCCTGCGGCGATTGACGAAGCCCATACGCTTGACCTGCTGCTCGCCCGCGCTAACCTGCAGCGTTTTGTGCCGCGCGATAGCCATATTCCCGAACGCAGCGCGCAGCGCACGGGAATTTCGGTTTCGCCCTCGGCATTTCCGCAAACCGCACAGCCACGCCCGGCAGTGTTGTTTGCACGCCCGATCCCGATCCAGGTGATTGCCGAATGGCCGGATGATCCACCACGGATGATCCTGTGGCGGCATCAGCGTTATCGGGTGTTTTATGCGAATGGCCCTGAGCGCATCGCCCGGGATTGGTGGCGTTTTGCGCCTGACCCTTCAGAAAATGAAACTGAGCGGATTCGTGATTATTATTATATAGAAACGACTGAAGGGCTGCGTTTATGGGTGTTCCGGGCTGGGATTTATGCGGCTGAACGAAAGGCTGTTTGGTTTATTCACGGAATTTTTGCATGAGCTACGCCGAATTTGCCGCGATCAGCGCGTTCAGCTTTCTGGAAGGCGCCTCGCTGCCTGAAGAGTTAGTGGCGCAGGCGGCAAGCTTGGGCTATTCGGCCCTCGGGATTGCCGATCATAACAGCCTCGCCGGGGTGGTGCGCGCGCATGTGGCGGCGAAGGCGGCGGGATTGCGCTTGTTGGTTGGGGCGCGCTTAAGTTTTGCCGATGCACCGGAGGTGATTTGCTATCCGACCGACCGTGCCGCTTGGGGCCGTCTTTGCCGCCTGCTCAGCCTGGGCAAGACGCGGGCCGCCAAAGGGGCGTGCGATTTGCGCATCGCCGATCTGGCGGATCAGGCGGCGGGGCAAATTCTGATCATCATGCCGCCTGCCAGGGTGGATGAGGCTTTCAGTGATTTTTTGGATCAGGCGCAGCACTGGCGCTGTGATCGGCTTTATCTTGCCGCGGCACGGCGGTTTGCGCCTGATGATGCGCACCGTCTCGCGGCGCTTGAGCGGCTTGGCGGTCAATATCGGCTGAAACTGATCGCGGTGAATGATGTGCTCTATCATGAGCCGGAGCGGCGCATGCTCCAGGATGTGCTGCGCTGTATTCGTATGGGGTCCACGCTTGAGCAGGCCGGCACCGCGCTTGAGCCCCATGGCGAGCGTTATTTGAAACCCCCTGCAGAAATGGCGCGCTTATTGGCCGCCCATCCTGATGCGCTGTGCCATCAGGATGAGATTTTACGACGCGTGACATTTTCGCTTGATGAGCTGCGCTATGAATATCCACATGAGCCGGTGCCTGAGGGCACCACACCGGATGAGCATCTTGCGGCACTCACCTGGCAGGGTGCGATGCGGCGCTATCCCAAAGCGATTCCTGCGGCGGTGCGTGCGACTATTGAGCGTGAGCTGGCATTGATCGCGGAACTTGAGTATGCGCGTTATTTTCTAACCGTGAATGATATTGTGTGCCATGCGCGCCACCTTGGGATTCTCTGCCAGGGCCGTGGTTCGGCGGCGAATTCGGCGGTATGTTATGCGCTGGGGATTACGGCGGTTGATCCGGCGGAAATTGATTTGTTATTTGCTCGCTTTATTTCGGCCGAGCGGCGCGAACCGCCGGATATTGATGTTGATTTCGAGCATGAGCGGCGCGAAGAGATTATTCAGTATTTATACCAGCGCTATGGGCGCACCCGGGCGGCGCTGGCGGCCACGGTGATCCATTTTCGTCCGCGCAGCGCCATTCGCGCGGTTGGCAGCGTGCTGGGGCTGGCTCAAGACGCCACGGCGGCGTTGGCCGCGCAAAGCTGGAATCCCGGCGATGCGCTTTGGTCCGATGCGCAATTGCGCGAAGCAGGATTAGACCCGAGCGCGCCGGTGATCAGACGGGTTGTTGATTTGGCGCGCCTTTTAATTGGCCTGCCCCGGCATTTGTCGCAGCATGTGGGTGGGTTTGTGCTTACCAGCGGACGGCTCGATGAAACCGTGCCGATTGGCCCGGCTGCCATGGCCGGGCGCAGCTTCATTGAATGGGACAAGGACGATATCAACGCGCTGGGGATGATGAAGGTTGATATTCTTGCCCTTGGGATGCTCACCGCCATCCGCAAATGTTTTGCGCTGATCGGCATTGATGATTTGGCTTCAGTTCCGCGCGAAGACAAGCATGTTTATGCGATGCTGACCCGCGGTGATTCGATCGGGGTATTTCAGGTGGAAAGCCGCGCGCAAATGAATATGCTGCCGCGCTTAGCACCGCGCTGTTTTTATGATCTGGTGATTGAAGTAGCGATTGTGCGGCCGGGGCCGATCCAGGGTGATATGGTGCATCCTTATTTGCGCCGCCGCCAGGGTCATGAACCAATCGAATTTCCTGCACCCGATCCGGCGCATGGCCCGCCTGATGAATTGCGACGCGTGTTAGGGCGCACGCTGGGTGTGCCGTTATTTCAAGAACAGGCCATGCGCATTGCCATTGAGGCGGCGCAATTCACCCCTGATGAAGCCAACGCGCTGCGCCGGGCGATGGCGACGTTTCGCAATATCGGCACGATCCAGCATTTTCGCACCAAGCTGGTTGGCGGCATGGTGCAGCGCGGCTATCCGGCTGATTTTGCCGAGGCCTGTTTCCGGCAGATCGAAGGGTTTGGCACTTATGGTTTTCCGGAGAGCCATGCAGCAAGTTTTGCGCATTTGGTTTATGTGTCGGCTTGGTTGAAATGCCATCATCCGGCAGCTTTTACTGCCGCTTTGCTCAATGCTCAGCCGATGGGGTTTTATGCGCCGGCGCAACTGATCAGCGATGCGCGCAGTCATGGGGTTCGTGTCCACCCGATCGATGTCACGCGCAGTGACTGGGATTGCACGGTGGTGAACGGGGCGTTGCAATTAGGGCTGCGCCTGGTTGCGGGTTTTCGCGAGGCCTGGGCCGTGCGGATTATGCAGGCGCGCCGAGCGCATGATCTGGCCAGCCTTGCCGCACTTGCCCTGCCGCGCAGTGCGCTGATGCTGCTCGCAGAGGCAGATGCGTTGCGCGGGATCGGCCTTGATCGGCGGCGCGCCCTTTGGCAAATCGGCCAGCTCGACATGGCACCGAGCTTGCCGCTGTTTGGCCCGATAGAGCCTTCGGCGAAAAGCCCGGCTCTGCCGGTGATGCGGACTGGTGAGCAGGTATTGAGCGATTATCAGACCACCGGATTTTCGCTCCGCGCCCACCCGCTTGCGTTGCTGCGGGGCGCTTCGGCGCTGGCGGGAACCAGGCCTTGTGCGTCCCTTGCCACCGTGCGGGATGGTTCACGCATCAGCCTTGCCGGGCTGGTGACCGTGCGGCAGCGCCCGGGCAGTGCCAAGGGCACTATGTTTATCACCATCGAGGATGAAACCGGCATTGCCAATCTGATTTTATGGCCGGCCAATGTTGCGGCGTTTCGCGCGGTTATCATTGCCGCGACGCTGCTGCGCGCGACCGGGCAGGTGCAGCGCAGCGCCGAGGGGGTGGTTCATGTGATCATTGAGGATTTGCAGGATTGTTCGGCATTGATCAGCACTCTTGATGTGCCGATGGCGCGGGCGGATGAAGGCCCAACGCCGCACCGCTCTTCACCCCGCAATCCCTCGCCCCATCACCCTTCGCCCCGTCACCCCTCGCCCCGTCACCCCCGGAATGAGCGACCTTTGCCGCGCAGCCGGGATTTTCGTTAGAGCGTGATGAGTGATCGGCCATCATGCTCTAACCCTTGCTTGCCGATCCATTTCATTGGGGTCGGTTGAGGCTGTTGATTGAACCGAACCCAATATTGATCTAATCGGCTGCGGATTCTGCGCGATAGGGCGATTGTTCGCCGAGCATGGCCATTTCATCGGCGATGGCCGGGCGTTCTTGCTCCAAAAACGCAGCCACCGCGCGCGCCAAGCCGCGATGGGCAATCCAGTGCGCCGAATAGGTCTGGCTGGGCAGGTAGCCGCGTTGGATTTTATGCTGACCCTGAGCGCCGGCTTCGACGCGCGAGAGGCCATGGGCGATGGCAAACTCGATGGCTTGGTAATAGCATAATTCAAAATGCAAAAATGGCACATCCTCGGTGGCGCCCCAATTGCGGCCATAGAGCGCATCGCCGCCGAGCAAATTGAGCGCCCCGGCAATTGGCTTGCCAGCACGATAGGCCAGCATCATCACTACCTGCTCGCCCAAATACGCGCCGAGCAGCGGGAAAAATTTATCGGTCAAATAGGCACCACCCCATTTACGATCGACGGTAGAGAGATAAAATTGGTAGAAAGCCTGCCAATCGCGCTTGGTTAGTTCGGGACCGCGCAAGGTGCGAATTTCAAGACCCGCTGCCGCCTCGCGCCGTTCGCGCCGAACTGATTTACGTTTGCGCGACGCGAGGGCGGCGAGAAACTCTTCGAAATCGGCATAGCCGCGATTATGCCAGTGATATTGCACGCCGACGCGCTGCATCCAACCTGCTTCCCCTAATGCGCGCCACTCGGCCTCGGTGCAGAAGGTGATATGCGCGGAGGAACAATGCATGCGCGCGGCCGCCTGCCGCAGCGCATCGGCCAAGGCGCTGAGTGGCACACCCGGTGCGCGCAGCAAACGCGGGCCGGGCACCGGGCTGAACGGGGCGGCGATTTGCAGCTTTGGGTAATAGCGCCCGCCTGCCCGCTCTAACGCTTGGGCCCAGCCATGATCGAACACATACTCGCCATAGGAATGCGCCTTGGCATAGCACGGTGCAGCCGCGAGCAACGCCCCTGCCCCATCGCGCAGTGCGGCATGATACGGATACCAACCGCTATCGCCGCCCACCGAGCCGCTCTCTTCCAGGGCGGCAAGAAACCCATGGCTGATGAACGGGTTTTTCGCTCCCGCCGCCAACCGGCCCCAATCGGCGGCATCGATCTCGTGGATGTCCTGGTGCAGACGCAAGGTCAGGTCGGGTGCGGATTGATCCATGGCTTTAATATGCGGCGGATGGCCGCGCTGCAAAGCCTGATTGCGTGGATGCTCATAAAATAATCACGCTGAGCGCTGTGGCGCATGATAAAACCATAATAATCGATTGATTTGGCATAATTTTATTCTCGCCGCCGGATATTGCATGCGACCGACCCGTGCGCCACAAACACTGATCGTCAGGAGATAAAAAATGCAGCATGATTTGGTCAGCGCCCCCGTCGCGATCACCGAGCAACGCCTTGCCGATTATCGGGCACCCGCCTTTCTAATCGATAATGTCGATCTGATTTTCGATCTGGACCCTGATGCCACGCGGGTTCGCGCGACCTTGTCGTTGCGGCGCAATCCTGCGCATGGCGATGATCGTGCGCCATTGGTGCTTGATGGTGAACAGCTCCATCTGGAGGCGCTGCGGATTGATGGTGAAGCGCTCGGCGGCAATCAATATAGCTGCACCGAACATCATTTAACCGTGTTTGATCCGCCGGATGCCTTCACCCTTGATACGGAAGTGACCATCGCGCCGGCGCGCAACACCGAACTGGCCGGGCTCTATGTGTCGGGCGGTGATTTTTTTACCCAATGTGAGGCTGAGGGCTTTCGCCGGATTACTTTTTTCCCAGACCGGCCCGATGTGATGGCGCGGTTTAGCGCTACGCTGATCGGCGATCCGGCGCGCTGCAACGTGATGCTCTCCAACGGCAATCCGGTGGATCGCGGCACCACGGCGGACGGACGCGCTTGGGTGAAATGGGTCGATCCGCATCCCAAGCCGAGCTATTTATTCGCGTTGGTGGCGGGTAATCTGGTGAGCGTGCACGATCAGTTCATCACCGCGTCAGGCCGCGTGGTCACACTCGGGATTTATGTTCGCCCCGGTGATGAGGACAAAATTGACCATGCGATGGCGTGCGTCAAAAAATCGATGCGCTGGGACGAGATAAGGTTTGGCCTGGAATACGACCTTGATATTTTCAATATCGCCGCTGTTAGTGATTTCAATATGGGGGCGATGGAAAATAAGGGCCTCAATATTTTCAATACCAGCCTGGTGCTCGCCCGACCAGAAACGGCGACCGATCTTGATTACGAGCGGATTGATCGGGTGATCGGCCATGAATATTTTCATAATTGGACCGGCGATCGGGTCACGTGCCGCGACTGGTTTCAGCTTTCGCTGAAAGAGGGGCTGACGGTGTTCCGCGATCAGGAATATGGCAGCGACACCCATGATGCGAGCCTGTCGCGGATTGCCGATGTTGAAGATTTGCGCGCCCGACAATTTCGTGAAGATGGCGGGCCGCTCGCACATCCGGTGCGCCCGGCCACCTATCGCAAGATTGATAATTTCTATACCGCAACAATTTATAATAAGGGCGCGGAAGTGGTGCGAATGATCCAGACCTTGATCGGCTGGCCGGCCTTTCGCCGTGGGTTTGACCTCTATATTGCCAAAAACGATAACAAGGCCGCGACGATTGAGGATTTCGTCGGTGCCATGCAGGAAGCCTCCGGCTATGATTTTACCCAATTTATGCGCTGGTATGAGCAGGCGGGCACACCGGAGGTCCGGTTTTCACAACGTTATTTTGAAGAAACGCAGCGTTATGAACTGACCTTGCAGCAAACGACCCGGGCGACCCCTGGCCAAGCGGATAAGGCGCCGTTCGTGATCCCGGTGGCGTTCGGCTTGATCGGGCCGGATGGCGAGGCGATGATGATCCAGCGCGCGGGAGAGATTGCGCCGCAAAGTGGCACCGCGCTGCTGGTGCTCAATGCGCCTGAGCAAACATTTGTCTTTGAAAATGTCCCTGCTGAGCCTGTGCCTTCGCTGTTTCGGAATTTTTCCGCCCCGATCAAGCTGAGCGGCTATACAAGAGATCAACTCCGGCATCTCGCATCCCACGACACCGATGGGTTCAACCGGTGGGACGCCGGTCATCGGTACGCCGCCGATATTTTGCTTGACGCGATCGCGGCAGGAACGCCGCAACATATTGAGGATGCCGGATTGCTGGCCGCGATGGCCGCCTCGCTCGATCACGCCGCCACATCGCCCGGTCTTTCGGCGAAATTGCTGGAATTACCATCCATGGTGACGTTGGCTGACCGGATGGCGGTGATCGATCCGGTGGCAATCCACACCGCACGCGAGGCGGCACGCCGGGTGATTGGGCAGCATTTGCAGCCCAAGCTGCTCACCACCTATCACGCGATGGCGGATCATGGCGATTTCAACACCGATCCGGTCAGCGTTGGCCGACGTGCGTTGCGCAATGCCTGTCTTTCACTGCTGGTCGCCGCCGACAAGGCGCAGGGGTTAGCGCTTGCCGAGACGCAACTGGCCGAGGGCAAAACGATGACCGCGACGCTTGCGGCCTTATGGTTGCTGGCGAATAACCCTGGTCCGGCGCGCGATCAGGCGCTTGCCGCATTCTATCATCAATGGCGGCATGATCCGCTGGTATTGAATAAATGGTTCTCGCTCCAAGCGCGCAGCACCGCAGCTGATACGTTGGAGCGGGTGATTGACCTCACGCATCATGCTGATTTCGACATGAAAAATCCCAACCGGTTCCGCGCGCTGGTGGGCGCGTTTGGCTCGGGCAATATGCTGCATTTCCATGCGGCTGATGGCGCGGGCTATCAATTTTTCGCCCGCATGACCCTCGCACTTGATCCGATCAATCGCAGCATCGCGGCGCGCGGCATTGAAGTGTTTGCCGATTGGCGCCGCTATGATCTGGCGCGCCAGGAAAAAATCGGCGCAGCACTCGATATGATCCTCGCAGAGCCAACGCTTTCGGCGAATACCCGAGAAATGGCTGAGCGCGCCCGCGCCGGATAGGCGCGGGTTGGTTAGATCAATATTGGTTGAGGTCAAACCGACAGATTTGATCTAAACGAATGAAATTGATTGGCAAACAAATGTTAGAGCGTGATTGATCATCAGCCATCACGCACTAACGCGAGGCCGCCTCCATGGCGGCCACCGCACTCATATTGACCAAGCCGCGCGCGGTAACGCTTGGCACAGCGATATGCAGCGGCTTAGCCAAGCCTAACAAGAGCGGCCCCACGGTCACCGCTTCACCGGCGGCTTTCAGCAGGTTGAAGGAGATATTGGCCGAATCGATATTGGGCATGATCAGCAAATTGGCCGAGCCGGTGAGGCTGCTATCGCATACCGAACGATCGCGGATCGGCTCGAACAAGGCGGCATCGGCGTGCATTTCACCATCGACCTCCAAATCCGGGTCTTGCGCGCGGATCATCGCGAGGGCGCTGCGCATTTTACGCGCCGAGGGCAGGTTTGAGGCACCAAAATTCGAATGCGACAGCAGAGCGACTTTGGGGGCAATGCCGAATTTGCTGACCATGGATGCGGCCAGATGGGTCATTTCGGCAATTTCTTCGGCGCTGGGGTCTGGATTGACGTGGGTATCGCAAAAAAACAGATTGCCGCTTTGCAAAATCAGCGCGGTCAGGGCGGAGACCCGCTTGATGCCGGGCCGGCGCTGGATGATCGGCATGGCGTAGCGGAATTGCCGTTGCCAATCGCCCAAACCGCCACAAATTGCGGCATCGACCTCGCCAGAGGCGAGCAACATGCCGGCGGCAACGGTTGGCCGGCGCATTAATTGCCGCGCCGCCGCATCCGGTGGCACGCCGCGCCGACCGACGAGGCGCTGATAATCATCAAGGAGGCGACGAAACAGGCCGGATTCGCGCTCGAAATCGATGATCCGGAAATCCTGCTCCGGCTTTATCCGCAAGCCCAGCGCGGCAACCCGTTGCAAGATGCGCTCCGTGCGCCCGACCAGATGCGGCACGCCGAGCCGGTCATCGATCACGCTTTGCACCGCCCGCAAGGTGCGCTCATCCTCCCCCTCGCTATACACGATGCGGGTTTTAGCGGCGCGCGCCACTTCAATCACCGGGCGGAGCAACTGGCCGGAGCGAAACACGAAACGCTCCAGATCGGTCATATAGGCGTCGAAATCAGCGATTGGCCGACGGGCCACGCCTTCGGCCATCGCGGCACGCGCGACCGCCGGGGCGATGTGCAGGATCAGCCGCGAATCGAATGGTTTGGGGATGATATAGTCGCGCCCAAACATCGGCGCGTGGCCGCCATAGGCGGCGGAAACCGTGTCCGACGCCTCGATTTGCGCAAGATTGGCAATCGCGTGGACGGCGGCGAGTTTCATCCCCTCGGTGATCGCGGTTGCGCCGACATCAAGGGCGCCGCGAAAAATGAACGGGAAGCAAAGGACATTATTAACTTGGTTGGGAAAATCGCTGCGTCCGGTACACATGATTGCATCGGGGCGATGGCTGGCCACCAGATTGGGCAGAATTTCAGGCTCTGGGTTGGCCAGAGCGAGAATCAACGGGTTGGGCGCGAATTTGCCGAGCCATTCGGGCTTCAGCACACCGGGGGCGGACAGGCCGAGGAAAATATCAGCACCATCCAGCACATCGACCAGATGGCGCGCCTCGGTATCGCGCGCGACGCTGGCCAGGGTCGGGTCGAGCTTGGGGCGACCTTGATAAATCACCCCCTCAATATCAGTCATGGTGATCCGTTCCGGCGCGGCCCCCAAGGCAATCAGGGTTCGCACGCATGACAGAGCCGCGGCACCGGCGCCGGAGGTGACAATATTGACCTCACCAATCGATTTTCCCTGCACTTTCAACGCATTGAGCACAGCGGCGCCGACGATGATGGCGGTACCGTGCTGATCGTCATGAAAGACCGGGATTGTCATCCGGTCGCGCAGGGTCTGCTCAATGCGAAAACATTCCGGCGCTTTGATGTCTTCCAGATTGATCCCGCCAAAGCTTGGTTCCAAGGCGGTGACGATGTCGATGAATTTATCGGGGTCAGGTTCATTCACTTCGATATCGAACGTATCGATGCCGGCGAATTTTTTGAATAAAACCGCCTTGCCTTCCATCACCGGTTTGGAGGCGAGCGCGCCAATATTGCCAAGGCCGAGCACGGCGGTGCCATTGGTGATCACCGCGACCAGATTGCCGCGAATGGTGTAATCATAAGAGGTGTCGGGATCATCCTTGATCGCAAGGCATGCTGCCGCGACGCCAGGAGAATAGGCCAGCGAGAGATCGCGCGAGGTTTCCATGCGCTTGGTCGGGGTGATGGTGAGTTTGCCGGGCCGGGGGTATCGATGATACTCTAAAGCCGCCTTACGGAGCGCGTCATCCATGTTTGTTACTCCCTTAAACCAGGCACCATCAGCCGGACCAGCCGATAGGCTATCTCGATCAGGCGATTATGCGCAATTATGGTGCGCCGCGCCATCGCGCCCATGCGGTGCTGCTGCGCTAATTTGCCAGGGTTCGATCAAAAATTACGGATTATCGGCACTGGGGCCAAGCTCGCGAGGAGCAAATATGCGGTCGAGAAGACTCGAACTTCCACAGGGTTTCCCCCACAAGCACCTCAAGCTTGCGCGTCTACCATTTCGCCACGACCGCATCGTGTCCGACGCCCTATAGCCGATGGATCAGCGCGCATCAATCAGGGGGGCATCCATCGGTGATATCGGGTGGGAGGTGACGTCCGGCCTCACCGATTACGCGATGGCGGTTGAGGTGATGCAAGCGCGCGCCGCCGCGATCCGGGCTGGCAGCGCGGGCGAGCAAGTGTGGCTGGTTGAGCATCCGCCGATCTATACCGGGGGCACATCGGCGCGCGAGAGCGATGTGCTGGGGAGCGGGACCATCCCAACGCTGCGCACCGGGCGCGGCGGGCAATGGACCTATCACGGGCCTGGCCAACGGATTGCTTATGTCATGCTCGACCTGACCAGGGCGCATGGCATGGTGCCAGCGCGCGATGTGCGCGGCTTCGTCGCTTCGTTGGAACGCTGGCTGATCCTTACCCTGGCGGTGTTTGGCATTCATGGCGAAACCCGCGATGGACGGGTTGGGATATGGATTGTTGATCCCATGACGCAGCGCGAGTCAAAGATTGCGGCCATTGGCGTTCGGGTTTCGCGCTGGGTCAGCTTCCATGGTGTGGCGCTGAATGTCGCGCCAAATCTTGATCATTATCAAGGCATTATCCCCTGCGGGATTCGCCAGCATGGGGTGACCTCGATGGCAGCGCTCGGCGTGCGGGCCGACATGGCTGAGATTGATGCGGCGTTGCGCACGCAATTTGATCACGTCTTCGGGTCAGACATCTAAAAATCAAGCCACGCGCTGCGGCGTGCGACCCTTGCGAAAAACGCAGAACTAGGACAGTGGCACTTACTCGTAACGCTGCTTATTATCTCGCGTGCTATGAGTGCTTTAAACCGATCACAGACCAATATTCACGATACCGAGCGCGGCGGCGATGCGGATCGCGCTGATTTGCTGCTGTTGCTGCATGATGTGGCGCGGCTGACCCGGATTGAGACGGACCGCCGGGCGCGGGCGCAGGGCATGACGCGGGCGCAATGGGTGATGGTGCTCAAATTGGCTCGGCATCCTGGCCTGTCGCAAAAAGATTTGGCGGAGTTGCTGGAGGTCGAGCCGATGACTGTGGCGCGCCTGACCGATCGCTTGGCCGAGCGCGGGCTGGTTGAGCGGCGTGCCGACCCGACGGACCGGCGGATCTGGCGGCTTCATTTGCGCGATCAAGCGGCGCCGCTGATCCAGCAAATCCAAACCGAGCGAGCGGCGATTGCAGCTTTAATCACCCGCGATTTGCCCGCACCGATGCGCGAGACAACCGAGCAAGCCTTGCTCACCATCAAACGCAGCCTCGCTGAGACGATGCAGCCCGACGAGCATCGCCAGGGCGAGACGCCGGACGCCGCGAACGATCCATCAGACCGATTCGGTAATAACTCTTTTCCAGCACGACCGCTTCATTCAGCTTCATCGGAGATTGACGAATGTCACAATCATCGCCCCTGAGCACCGCCGCCGCCCGCGAAGCCTCCGTCGATACGTCGAAAACCCAGCGCAGCGCCCGTAGCCTGCGCCCGGTGCTGATGATTGGCGGGGTTGCGGTTATTCTGCTCGCCGTGCTGCTCTATTGGCTGTTCAGCGGCGGCTCGGTTTCGGTGACTGATAGCTACGTCAAAGCCCGGCGTGTGGCGCTTTCGACCGACGTCTCTGGCCTGGTGACCAAGGTGGCGGTGCATGACCACCAGCCGGTGAGCAAGGGGCAGGTGTTGTTTGAGCTTGATCCCGCGCAGTTTGCCATTGCGGTGGCGCAAGCGCGGGCGAATTTGGCGGAAGCAGTGCAGAAGATTGACGGGGCAAAACAGAGTTATGCCGCGCAGATAGCCAAAATTAACGCGCAAAAGGCTGTTGTTGCGAATGACCGGATCAATTTTCGCAGCTATCAAGCGTTGATCGGCAATGGTGGGGTGACCCGCACCGCCTATAACGATGCCAAATATAAGTTGGAGATGGATGAAGCCTCGCTCGAAGCGATGACGGCGCAGGCCGGTGTTGATCTGGCGCAGCTTTCGGGCGACCCGCACATTGCGGTCGCCAAAACGCCGCAATATCAACGCGCCCGGGCGGCGCTTGATCTCGCGGAACTGAATGCCCGCCATGCCATTGTGCGCGCGCCGTTCGCTGGTGTTGTCACCGAAACGGCGAAGCTACAGCCGGGCATGTTTTTGCCCGCCGGCACCGCCGCCTTCGCGTTGGTTTCCAGCACCGATGTTTGGGTGCGCACCCAACCCAAGGAAACTCAACTGACCTGGGTTCGACCGGGCGATAAGGTGCGCATCCATGTCGATACCTACCCGGGCCGAGTGTGGCACGGTGTGGTTGGCAGCATTTCACCAGCCAGCGGCTCGAGCTTTTCGATCCTGCCGGCACAAAATTCGTCGGGCAATTGGGTGAAAGTGGTGCAGCGCATCCCAGTGCATATCAAAATTGTCAGCGGGCCGAAAAACCTGCCGTTGCGCAACGGGATGAGTGCGGAAATTACCATTCTGACCGGGCATCAGCGCTCGCTCAGCCAGCTTTTCTGAGATCGATCCATGGCGGGTGAACAAGCCGGATCGGGGCCCGAAGTCATGCGGGTCGAGGGGCTGCCGCGCGTCGTCATTACTATTGGCTGCATGATCGGCACGCTGATGCAGGCGCTTGACGCAACAATCGCCAACGTCTCGCTGCCCTATATGCAAGGGTCGCTCTCAGCCTCCTATGATGAAATCACCTGGGTGCTTACCTCCTACGTGATTGCCGCTGCAATTATGACGGCACCGGTTGGCTGGCTTGCGGCGCGGTTCGGGCGCAAGAATATTTTTCTGGTATCGCTGATTGGCTTCACGATCTCCTCCATGATGTGCGGGATCGCGACGTCTTTGGGCGAAATGGTCGCTGATCGGCTGTTGCAAGGCGTGTTCGGCGCGGCCTTGGTGCCGCTCAGCCAATCGACCATGTTGGATATTTATCCGATTGAAAAACGCGGCTCGGCGATGGCGATTTGGGGTATCGGCGTGATGATCGGCCCGATCCTCGGCCCCACATTGGGTGGTTATCTGACCTATTTTTACAATTGGCGCTACGTGTTTTTTGTTAATCTGCCCTTTGGCATCGCGGCGACATTGGCACTGGCGTTTTTCATGCCCAAGCGCGCCAAGCGCCCGGCTTCCGGCAATTTTGACTGGATTGGCTTTGCAGTGCTGTCGCTGTTTCTGGCCGGGCTGCAGATTATGCTGGATCGCGGCCAAGAGAAGGATTGGTTTGCGTCGCCGGAAATCATTGCCTACGCGGTGTTGGCCACCATTGGGCTGTATTTGTTCATTGTACACATGTTTACTGCGAAAAATCCGTTCATTCCACGGGCGATTTTTCGTGATCGCAATTTGAACGCGTCGCTGATCACCATGTTTGCGGTCGGCTCGGTGCTGCTGTCCTCGGCCACCTTGATGCCACCGTTCCTGGAGCAGCTTGGCAATTATCCGGTTGAGGCGGCTGGATTGGTGATGGCGCCGCGCGGTCTTGGCACCATGGCCGCGATGATGATCGCGGGCCGGCTGTCTAACCGGGTCGATCCGCGCTGGCTGATGTTTTTGGGGTTCATGATGTTGCTGGTCTCGTTCGATATGATGACCAACTGGTTGCCCAGTTCGCCACGATCCTACATTTTGGAAACCATTATTGTGCAAGGTGCGGGACTTGGCTTTGTGTTTACGCCGCTGCAAGTGGTGGCATTCTATACGCTCGATCCGGCGCTGCGCACGCAAGGCACGTCGATCCTGAGCCTGATGCGCAATGTGGGGATGGCGGTGGGCATTGCGATTACCGAGGCATTTCAGGTGCAAATGGCGCAAATATCGCACGCCAGCCTGTCCAGCTTGATCACGCCATTCAACCGGGCGCTGCAAGTCGGCGGTGCGGTCCAGCGTTATCTTGATCCAACCACGCCGCACGGCGCCGCGTTGCTCGGCGCGATGATTAATCAGCAATCGCAAATCATTTCGTATATCGACGCGTTCAAATTCATGATGTTCATCAGCGTGCCGGCAGCCTTCTGCCTGCTCTTGATGCGCCGCCCGCCACGGTATAACGCAATACCGGCAGAAAAACATGAGATGGCGGTGATGGAATGACGATCGATAATCACAAAAATGACGACGCATCAGGGTTATTGCCCGTTTTCTATTTCGAGGATTTCCAGCCGGGCCAAATTGCGACGAGTGGCTCGATTACCGTTACGGAAACTGACATCATTCGTTTTGCCGCCGAGTTCGACCCGCAACCGATGCATACGGACCCAAAAGCCGCAGAAGCGATCACCGGCGGGCTGATCGCGAGCGGGTGGCATACCGCGAGCTTGACGATGCGCTTGCTGATCTCCGGCCGCGGTTATCGCCCGGCGCCTGGCACACTCGGCCTCGGTTTTGAAAATCTGCGCTGGCATAAGCCAGTGCGGCCTGGTGATACGTTGCATTTACAAATCGAACTCCTATCGACACGCGCGAGCGAAAGCCGACCAGATCGTGGTATCATTTCTTCCCGCTTCACCACCTTCAATCAGCATAACGAGGTGGTGCAATCGATGACGAGCAGTGCCATCGTTCCGCGTCGCCCGGTATCGTCTTAGGCAAGCTCGGCACCTTTGTGGTTCTTGGTGCGTTTTTTGACGAGCTTGACTTAGGTTGCGTCGATGGGGCCATCGGCCAAACGGCCAAGGCCCGCATCAATCACCGCCGCCATTTGTCCTCCGGTTAATCGCGGCGTTGCCGAAAACAAGGATACATCGCCACTCCGCAACACGATGCGCGCATCCGGCCCGCGACTAATTTCCAGCGTATCGCCAACGCTGAGGTGCAAAATGCGATCGAGTTGCACCACCTGCTCATCGAGCACCGCTTCAATATTCATCTCGGTTTGGCGTAATTCTTCCGCGAGATGGGTCTCCCAAATGCGGTCACGGCCAAATTTCTCGCCCATGAATTGCTGCAAGAGCAAATCACGGATTGGCTCCAGCGTGGCAAAGGGCAAAATTATTCGCACGTGACCAACCCGTTCTTCAATGCGAACCTGCATAACGATATTGAGTCCAGAGCCGGTCACCGGCCCGATTGTGGCGAACCGAGGATCGTTTTCGATCCGATCCACCTTAAACCGCGCTTCGGCCAACGGCGCAAAACTCGAAGTCAAATCTCGTAAAATCAGCTTAGCGATACGATCTGCGATATTGGATTCGATTGAGGTGAAGCCGCCTGCTTTCGGCACCCTATTCGCGCCCGCATGCCGGCCGCCCAGCATCACCTCGACCAGATGCTGCACGAACGCCGCGTCAAATGCGATCAAGCCGAGATTATCCCAATCCAACGCCCGGAACACAATCAATAAATGCTGCCGTGCCACCTGCTCCAAGCACACAGAGAGACGCACTGATTGCAGCGCCACCAATTCGACATCGGCAGTCACCTGCATCAAATTCCGTAAATCATTGGCAAAAATTCGCGTCAGCCGATCAAACACAATTTCCGCCATCGGCAGGCGCTCATACGAAACCTTGTTTTGATCCGCGAGCGCCTCGATCGTGATCGGCACCGGCGCGGTGTGCTCCGGGACTTGCGCCGATATCGTGGCTGCGCCGGACTCGTAATCTGATTGGAGTTCGTCGCTCATTGGACAATCAGCTCCTCAAACAAAACCTTATGCAGCTTCGTGGGCATAAACAAAACGTCGAGCCGCTTCTCGATTCCAGCGCGCAAAGCGGCGGTGCCCGCCTTGCCGCGCAATGTCTCACGCGTTTGTGCCCGCAAATAGGTTTGCACCACGTCCACCACTTCGGGCATCCGCGCTTTAATCGGCTTGAGGGGGGTATGGGCGGGAAAAGCGAGACTGATTTTCAGCTTGATATATGAGGTTGAACCGCCATTGCTATCCAGATTGGCAACAATCTGTGGAACACTCACAAAAATATCCATCTGTGGCGCGACCTTGTGGACGATCTTGGTGGATCGATGCAGCACGCCTGCATAAATTAATCCCGCACCGGCGAGAGCGCCGATGATCAGAACCGCCCCCACGATCATAATCAGCTTTTTGCCACGCCCGGTTTTGCTCGGTGGCACCAGGGAAGCTGCCGCATCCGCCGTTGGAGATTTTGCCATATCCTGTCCTAACGCTTGATGATCATATCAGTACTCGGCGATCAGATCGTGAGCGCTTTGATCGCGATGGCGGAGCATGCCGGAGAGATCTAAATATTCTCTTACCAATCACTCCAAAAAAATTTTTGTATTTCGCTGAAAATATTCGGCTGATAGAAATCAAATATTAAGAATTGCTGTTGATATTGTCCGGACGATCACTCCAAGGGCGCGCGGAATTTTATGCAAAACACCACATCGATAATTCTGTCCCGGATGACGACTGCATCGCGTCAGATTGATGTGATCGCCAATAATATCGCGAATGTTTCAACACCAGGCTATCAGGCGTTGCACGTGCAATCGGCGAGTTGGACTGATCAAATGCGCCGGGTTAGTGCGCCTCCGGGTGCCAGCGCACTCGCTTATACCTATTCACCGGGCACTTGGCGAAGCACCCAAGCGGGTGCCCTTAAAGTGACGGGCAACCCTCTTGATCTGGCAGTCACGGGCGATGGCTATTTCACGGTGCAAACGAGCCAAGGGGTCCGACTAACCCGCGATGGGTCTTTTACCCTTTTGGCCGATGGCACAATCGGCACGATGTCGGGTGACCCGGTTTTAGACACGAGCGGTTCGCCGATTCAGGTGCCGCCGTCCGGCGGCCCATTGACGGTTGCAGCGGATGGCACGATCAGCGATCGGACCGGCATTCTGGGGCAAATTGGCGTGGTGAAAGTTTCTCAACCATCCAATTTGGTTTCGGCTGGAGGTGGATTGTTGCAGGCGACCGCACCGACGCAAAGCGTGACCAATCCAGCAATTGTACAAGGCGCAATCGAAGGTTCAAACGTACAACCCGTTGTTGAAATTACTAAAATGATGCGCGCGAGCCAAAATTTTCAAATGCTTGCGCAATTTATCAGCGCCGAGCAATCGCGCAGCCAAACCGCTATCAGCCAGTTGCTCGGCCCCGCCAACAGTTAACAGCCTAAGGATCATTCATCATGCGCGCTCTCGACGTTGCGGCCACCGGCATGCAGGCTCAGCAAACCAATGTGCAAGTGATTGCCAATAACATCGCCAATATGACGACCACGGGCTTTAAGCGCAGCCGCGTGGAATTTCAGGATTTGCTCTACCAGGATTTATCGCGCCCCGGTTCAAACAGCTCAGCCTCGGGCACGATCATCCCCACGGGCACGCAAATTGGCCTTGGTGTTCGCACGGCGGGGGTCTATCGGATCGATCAGCAGGGCAATTTGCAACAAACCTCTAATTCGCTCGATCTGGCGATATCGGGCAATGGGTGGTTTCAGGTGACATTGCCCTCCGGCCAGACGGCCTATACCCGCGATGGCACGTTTGCGTTGGCGCCCGATGGCACCATTGTTACCAGCGATGGCTATGTCGTGCAGCCTGGCATTCAAATTCCGACCAATGCGACGAATGTTACCATCAATAGCGCGGGTCAGGTGCAAGTTTCGATTTCTGGGCAAACCGCGCCACAAACCGTCGGCCAATTGCAGCTCGCGACCTTCCCCAATGATGCCGGACTTGCGGCCCAAGGGGGCAATTTATTTGTGCAAACCGCAGCCTCTGGCGATCCGGTAACGGGGGTGCCGAGCGCGCCTGGATTTGGCCAAGTCATGCAAGGATTCGTTGAAAATTCGAACGTCAATGTTGTGAGCGAAATCACGGATCTGATCACAGCGCAGCGCGCCTATGAGATGAACAGCCAAGTGATCACCACGGCTAATCAAATGATGTCTACGCTCACTCATTTGTAATATTATGATGCGCTCCTTATTCAAATTTGGGCTGCTTTGCGTGGTCATTTTGGGCCAAATACCTTGCCACGCGGATGCTGGCACGGCGCCTGCTGGTTTTGTGCTGATTAATCGGGCCAACGTGAAGCTTAGCGATTTGTTTCGCCATCTCGGTCCTGCGGGGGATCAGTTGGTTGGTCCGGCACCGTTACCCGGCCAGCAAATCATCGTGCCTGCGGCACAGCGCGCCGTTATTGCCGCGCAGTTCCATCTTACACTCAAAAATCCGCCGCATAATGCCGTGGTGATCAGGCGCTCAGGGCAGGCGGTGCCGATTGCGCGGCTGCAGGCCGCTCTCGCCCCGGCCCTGGCCGCCGCCGGTGCGCCCAGCCGCCCCGTGGTCAGTTTGATCAACACGCAAAGCCCGATGATCCCGCCAGACACCCAACCGACGATCACCACGACCGACCTGCAATTTAACCCGAGCAATGATCATTTCTCGGCAACCCTTGTCATCACCGCGCCCGGCATGGGCCTTGAGCCGATCTCGGTCGATGGGTCAGCGCTGCCAGGCATTGCAGTGGTCATCGCGACGCATACGCTGCAGCCTGGCGAAATTATCACGGGCGCTGACATTGCCGATGCCTTGGTGCCCCGTGCGAGCGTTCCGGCCCGCCCGGTGCGCAGCATCGCCTCCGTGCTCGGGATGCAGGTGCAACGGGCAATCAATGCCCATGAGCCATTATCAAGCCGTGCGCTCGCCAGTCCTTTGCTGGTGCGAAAAGGTGCCTTGGTCGAATTGGTATTGCACATGCCCGGCATTACCATCTCTGCGCATGGCATAGCACTCGCATCTGGCAGTGCCGGTGATGTGATCGAAATTCTGAATCCCAACTCGCAGGCGGTGCTGCAGGCGGTTATCCGTGGTCCGGATCGGGCTGATGTGGTGCCGGGGAGTGTTGCGACACACCAACAGCACCCCACCCCCTATTATCGCGCTGCGGAGGTTCAGTGATGAACCGGTTGGGGCGCTGGCTCAAATGGGTTGCTGTTCTGCTAATCAGCGCACCGCTCGGCGGGTGCGGGATGTTTGCCAATCTTGCGGATGTTGGTCACCCGCCGCCCATGACCCGGATTACCAACCCGACGACGCTGCCGAGTTGGCGTCCCGTGAGCATGCCTATGCCGCCGAGTTATCCGGTGCCGGCTGCACCCGATAGCCTCTGGCGGCGCGGCGCTCGTGCGTTTTTCAAGGATCAGCGGGCGTCGCGCGTCGGTGATATTATCACGGTTCTGGTCAATATTAATGATGGTGCCACGCTCAAAGATCAAACGACCTTGGCGCGAACCGGCTCGGAGTCTCTCGGCGTGCCGAATTTGTTTGGCTTGGAGGCGATGATACCGCGTGTGTTGGGCAAGGCGGTGAGCCCATCAAGCCTCGTTTCGGTTTCTGGTGCTGGCAATTCAACGGGCAATGGGCAAATCCAGCGCAATGAATCGGTCACGCTGTCATTGGCTGGCGAGATTACCCAAGTGCTGCCTAATGGCAATCTAGTCGTGGTCGCCCGCCAAGAAATGCGGGTGAATAGCGAGTTGCAAGTGCTCACTGTGCAGGGCATTTGCCGCCCGCAAGACATTGCGAGCGGCAATACAATTGCCGCCGATCAGTTGGCCGAAGCCCGAATTTCGTACGGCGGACGCGGCCAACTGATTAATGAACAATCGCCACGAGTGGGTCAGCAGGTGCTTGATGACATCATCCCGTTCTGATCGTGGCGCAGCGAGCGGCTTAAAGTGCCGCGAGCGAGAGGCCGGTCTCGGACCGCGATATTGTCGCGATCCGCGCGCCACCCGCGCTCGAGGCCATGACGATGTCGCCGGGGGCCATCAAATCGCCCGCCTCGGCAAAATATCCGGCTTGATCGAGCGTATCGAGTGCGTCGGTCTCGACCCGATAATGCCAGAGGGTGAAGCCGTTCGCATACGCCAAGACCGAAAGGTTGCGCAGAGTAAAAGCCATGACGAAACTCCTGTTAGAAAACAATTATCTAGGGTTGTGCCCAATGCATGTCTTTTATAGGATTATTATCCTATTTGTAGCGAAATTAAAAGGCGGTCCGGTGCTCTGCGCCGGCGAGGCTCCCCCGATCAGTGCCTTACGATTTGGTTCTGGTTTCATCGCCGCGTCTCCGTCAAAAGGAACATAACAAGAACATAAATACCAGAAGTTGTGCGTTTGGCAAGCGAAATCGGAACATTTTCCTATATTTTTTTATGCCAACCCTAGAAAACATCCAAAATTACTGTAGAAACAAAATCATGCGGCACGAAGAACTCTGGCGGGCGATCGACACTCTGGCCGCTGAGCGCGGTTTATCGACGTCCGGGCTTGCCCGTGCGGCGGGGCTTGATCCCACGAGTTTCAATCCATCCAAACGGCGGGCGCGCAATGGCTTGCCGCGCTGGCCATCCACCGAAAGCATCGCCAAAATCCTGGCCGCGACCTCGATCTCCCTCGATAATTTTGCCGCTTTGGTTGCGGGTGCGCGCGCGCTTGGCCCGCGCATGGCGGAGGCGCGACCTCGCAAAATCCCGGTGATTGGCGTCGCCCAGGCCGGGCAAGACGGGTATTTTGATGATGCCGGTTACCCGGTGGGTGGCAGTTGGGACCAGGTCGATTTGCCGCAAAACACCGATGCGAACGCCTATGGGCTGCGCATCAGCGGCAATTCGATGGAACCGGTGTATCGCGCCGGGGATATTGTGATCGTTGCGCCGCACGCCACGGCGCGCATTGGTGATCGGGTGATCGCGCGCACCCGCGCGGGCGAGGTGATGGCCAAAATCCTCACCCGCCGCACAGCGACTGACATTGACCTCGCCAGCTTCAATCCTGAGCATCCAACCCGGCGCATCGCTCTGGCCGATCTCGCGGCCTTGCACCGGATTATGTGGGCAAGCCAATAGCCCCTTCCACCCGAGCGCGAGCCAAGCTAAGACGCCTGCATGCAACTGCCCGGACGGCATCTTCTCGGAATCGAAGGGCTTCATCCGGCCATTATTTCCAATTTGCTCGACCTCGCCGAAAGCTATGCTTTGCTCAATCGCTCCGGCAAAACCCGGCGCGATGTGTTGCGCGGGCGCACCCTGATTAATCTGTTTTTCGAGGACAGCACCCGCACCCGCACCAGTTTTGAATTGGCCGGCAAGCGCCTCGGCGCCGACGTGATCAATATGTCCGTCTCCAGCTCGTCGGTCAGTAAGGGCGAGACCCTGCTCGATACGGCGGCAACCCTCAATGCGATGAATTGCGACCTGCTGGTGGTGCGCCATAAATCCTCCGGCGCCCCGGCCCTGCTCGCCCAGAAGGTCGATGCAGCGGTGATCAATGCCGGCGATGGCATGCATGAGCACCCGACCCAGGCCCTGCTCGATGCCTTGACCATCCGCCGCCATAAAGGCCGCCTCGAGGGCCTAACCATCGCGATTTGCGGCGACATTGCGCATTCGCGCGTGGCCCGCTCCAATATTTTGCTGCTCACCACCATGGGCTGCACCGTCCGGCTGGTCGGCCCACCGGTGCTGATCCCCACCGGCATCGAACAATTCGGCGTCACCATCCATCATAGTCTGGAAACTGGCCTGCGCGATGCGGACATTGTGATGGCGCTGCGGCTGCAAACCGAACGCATGAACGGCACCGGCCCCGGCGGCGGGTTGATCCCCAGCGCCCGCGAGTTTTTCACGTTTTATGGACTGGATGCCGACAAGCTGGCCTTCGCAAAACCGGACGCGCTGGTGATGCATCCCGGCCCGATGAATCGTGGCGTCGAGATCGCGAGCCAACTCGCGGATGACCCGGCCCGCTCGGTGATTCGCGAACAGGTTGAAATGGGCGTCGCGGTTCGGATGGCCGTGCTTGATACGCTTTCGCGCCGGGCGATTCGCAATGTCTGACGCCACCCTGATCGCCAACGCCCGCATCATCGATCCGGCCACCGGTCACGACGCGATTGGCAATTTGCTGATCCAAGGCCAAAACATCACCGATTTTGGTGCCGATGTTACCGCACCGAACGGGGCAGCCCGGATTGACGCGACCGGCCTGATCCTTTGCCCGGGCTTGGTTGATATTCGCGCATCATTCGGCGAGCCGGGCTTTGAATATCGCGAAACCATCGCCTCCGCCGCACGTGCCGCCTCAGCCAGTGGCATCACCACCATCGCCGCCCTGCCCGATAATGCCCCGCCCAGCGATGATGCGACCATTGTTCGCGCCCTCGCTGGCGCTGGCGCGGCGACCCAGCGCATCACCATTCACCCGTACGGCGCGGCGACCCGGGGCTGCCGTGGCGAGACCATCGCTGAATATGGGCTGCTCGCTCGGGCCGGCGCCATCGCCTTTACCGATGGCGCACGCGCCATCGGGCCAGCGGCCTTGATGCGCCGGGCTTTGGCCTACGCGCACGGGTTTGATATGATCATCGTTCAACATCCTGAAGAGCCTTCGCTCGCCGGCGGTGCCGCAACCGAGGGCGCACGCGCGACCTTGATGGGGTTGCCGGGGATTCCGGCCTGCGCCGAATCGCTGATGGTGGCGCGTGATCTGCGCCTGGTTGAACTCACCGGCGGCGCGATCCATTTCGCCCATATCTCGACGGCGGAATCGCTCGATTTGATCCGTCGCGCCAAGCAAGCGGGGCTGCGCGTGACCTGCGATACCGCACCGCCTTATTTCGATTTGAACGAAACCGCGATTGGCGATTTTCGCACCTACGCCAAACTCTCGCCGCCGCTGCGCCCGGAGGCAGACCGGCGCGCCGTGTGCGATGCCTTAGCCGACGGCACGATTGATGCCATCGCCTCCGACCATCAACCGCGTGACGCCGATGATAAGCGCTTGCCCTTCGCCGAAGCCGCACCGGGCGGGGCCGGGCTTGCAACCTTGCTCGCGATTACGCTGGCGCAGGTCCATAATCAGTCGCTCCCGCTGATGACGGCGTTGTCGCTGCTCACCAACCGGCCAGCGGCACTGTTTGGCCTTGATCGGGGTGCGGACGGTGCCGGGCGGATTGCGCGCGGGCGGCGTGCTGATCTCTGCCTGTTCGCGCTGGACCGCGCATGGCGCATCGAAGCCGGGCGCTTGCCGGGCAAGGCGCAAAACACACCGTTCGATGGCCGCGCGGTCGAAGGGGTGGTGGTTGGCACCTGGAAAGCCGGGCTCAGGGTGTTCGGATGAGCTTTCTTGCCGCCGCGGTGCTAGGCTACGCGTTGGGTTCGGTCCCGTTTGGGCTTTTGCTCACACGCTGGGCGGGTCTTGGTGATATTCGGGCGATTGGCTCGGGGAATATCGGCGCGACCAATGTGCTGCGCACCGGCAAAAAAGGTCTCGCCGCGCTAACCTTACTGCTCGATGGTGGTAAAGGTGCCGCCGCCGTTTTGATCATGACATTCACCGCCCACGGCCCGACGCCTGCGGCGATTGCCGGGCTGTTCGCCGTGCTTGGCCATTTATTCCCGGTTTGGCTGCGCTTCAAAGGCGGCAAAGGGGTCGCGACTGGCCTTGCGGTGCTGCTCGCTTTTTCATTCCCGGTGGGCCTCGCCGCCTGCGCGCTGTGGCTGATTTATGCGGTGTGGAAAAAAATTTCCTCGCTCGCCGCGTTGATGGCCTTCGCGATGGCGCCGATCTTGGCCCTGATTATCGGCATCGCGCCCAGCAAAACGCTGGTTATCCTGCTGATATCGGTGCTGATTTTTTTCAAACATCGCGCAAATATTGCCCGGTTGCGCGCCGGCACGGAACCGCGCATAAACCTCAGGTAGTGTCCGATCCGATTGCACAACTGCGCTTAATCCGCACCGATGGCGTAGGCCCGCAAACCTATCGCCGATTGATCGCACGGTTTCGCACTGCGACGGCGGCTTTGGATGCGCTGCCCGGCATCGCCCGCAACGCGGGGCGCGCGGCGGCGCCGGTGATCCCGAGCGCAGCACAGGCACGGGCCGAGCTGGATCGTCATGCCGAATTGGGCGCCACGCCGATTTTCCTGGGTGATACGCTCTATCCGCCGCTGCTCGCCGAATTGCCGGATGCGCCGCCGATGATCGCGGTGCGCGGGGATGCTGCGTTGCTCACCCGCCCGACCGTCGCAATTGTCGGCGCGCGCAATGCCTCGGTCAATGGGCAACGGATTGCGGAAACGTTGGCTGAGGATTTGGCGCGTGCGGGCTATGGCGTTGTGTCCGGCTTGGCGCGCGGCATTGATGGCGCGGCCCATCGCGGCGCCCTGCGCGCTGGCGTGACGTTCGCGGCAATCCCCGGCGGGTTGGATAAAATCTATCCGCCCGAACATGCCGATTTGCAGGCGCGGATCGCCGAGGCCGGCGCGGTGATCGCGGAATCGCCCCCCGGCACCGCGCCGATGGCCCGGCATTTTCCCAAGCGCAACCGGATTATCGCGGGTTTGGCGCTCGGGGTGGTGGTGATTGAGGCGGCGCACCGCTCCGGCAGCCTGATCACCGCCCGCATGGCACTCGATTATCACCGGGAATTGTTCGCCGTGCCCGGCTCGCCGCTCGATGCGCGTTGCCAGGGCAGTAATGATCTGCTCCGCCAAGGCGCGCATTTCACCGAAAATCTCGCGGATATTTTGAATAATCTGCCCCATTACCGCGTCAGACCGGGCCTCGCGGCGCCCGCGCCATCGCCCATTTCGGCGCCGGATGTGCCCGAAACCGACCCGCAAGCCGCTCGCAGCCAATTGACCGAGCTGCTCAGCGCCAGCCCGATGCCGGTTGACGAGATCGCTCGGCGCTGTCACTTGTCCCCCGCCGCCCTGTCAGCCGCGCTGATGGAGTTGGAACTCATCGGCCGGATCGAAGCCCTGCCAGGCAATCGTGTCGGTCTGATTGCCCCGGTCTGACAGTTTCTGACCACGGTAACCGGACCCGCATTTGACCCGGACGGGAAGAGCGCAGAACATACAGGTCTCATGAACGCCATCGTTGTCGTCGAATCTCCCGCGAAAGCGAAAACCATCAACAAATATCTGGGTGCCGGTTATACGGTTCTGGCCTCGTTCGGCCATGTCCGTGATTTACCGGCCAAGGATGGCTCGGTGGTGCCCGAACAGGATTTCGCGATGTCCTGGGAGGCCGATGATCGCGGCGAAAAACAGGTCTCGGCCATCGCCAAGGCGCTCAAAGGCGCGGATACGCTCTATCTCGCGACCGACCCGGATCGCGAGGGCGAAGCAATCTCTTGGCATGTGCGCGCCATGCTCGATCAGCGCCACGCCCTGAAGGGTGTCAATGTTCGGCGCATCACCTTCAATGAAATCACCAAATCCGCGATCCAGGCGGCACTCAAAGCCCCGCGCGACCTCGATACGCCGCTGATCGAAGCCTATTTGGCGCGCCGCGCGCTCGATTATTTGGTCGGTTTTACCCTCTCGCCGGTGCTTTGGCGCAAATTGCCGGGCAGCCGCAGTGCCGGGCGGGTGCAATCGGTAGCGCTACGCTTGATTTGCGAGCGCGAGGCGGAAATCGAGATTTTCCGAGCCCGCGAATATTGGACCGTCGGGGCTGAATTTCTGACCCCGACCGGTGCCGCCTTTGCCGCACGGCTGACCCATCTGGCCGGCAAAAAGCTCGATCAGTTCGATCTGCCCAACGCCCAAGCCGCGCATGAGGCGGAAGCGGCGGTGGCACGGGGCCAATTTTCGGTCGCCAATGTCGAGAAAAAACGCACCCGCCGCCACCCCAACCCCCCTTTTACCACCTCGACGCTGCAACAGGACGCATCACGCAAGCTCGGCCTGTCCGCCCAGCAAATTATGCGCCTCGCCCAGCAGCTCTATGAGGGGGTGGAAATTGGCGGCGAAAATGTTGGCTTGATCACCTATATGCGCACCGATGGCGTGCAAATGGCGGGCGAAGCCATCGCCGCCGCCCGCAACCAGGTTAAATCCGCGTTCGGCCCGGATTACCTACCTGCCGCACCGCGCCTCTATCAAACCAAAGCCAAAAACGCCCAGGAAGCCCACGAGGCGATCCGCCCGACCGATTTTTCCCGCACACCCGAGCAGGTGGCCCGTGCGCTCAGTAGCGAGCAGGCACGGCTCTATGAGCTGATTTACAAGCGCGCCCTCGCCTCGCAGATGCAATCGGCGGAGCTTGATCAAACCAGCGTCGATCTCACCGATGGCGCCGGCACCATACTGCGCGCGACCGGCTCGATTCTCGCTTTTGATGGATTTTTGAAATTATATCGCGAAGGTATCGATGATGGTGCCGAGGATGATGAGAGCAAATTGTTGCCGCCGATGGCCAAGGGCGATCCGCTGCGCACTGGTGCTGTAACCGCTGAGCAGCATTTCACCCAGCCGCCGCCGCGCTATTCGGAAGCGACTTTGGTGAAAAAGATGGAAGAGCTGGGCATTGGCCGGCCTTCCACCTATGCGTCGATTTTATCGGTGCTGCGTGATCGCAATTATGTGCGCATGGATGCACGGCGCTTTATCCCCGAAGATCGCGGCCGACTGGTCACAGCCTTTCTCACCTCGTTTTTTGGCCGCTATGTCGATACCGGCTTCACCGCCGGGCTTGAGCAAAAACTCGATGAAATTTCGGCAGGCTCTGCGGATTGGCGCGCGGTGATGCGCGATTTCTGGACCGATTTTTCCGGCGCGGTGGAGCAAACCCGCGAGCTCAAAGTGTCCGACGTGATCGATGCGTTGGATGAGGATCTGGGCCCGCATTTCTTTCCGCCCCGCGCTGACGGCACCGATCCGCGCGCCTGCCAGGCCTGTGGCCATGGGCGGCTGGGGCTGAAACTGGGCCGGCATGGTGCGTTTATCGGCTGCTCGAATTATCCCGAATGCCGCTACACCGCGCGTCTCGCGATTGATGGCGGCGGCGATGAGGGTGACACGCTGCGCGATGGGATGCGGGTGCTGGGCGAAGACCCGGATGGCATTCCGGTTACGTTGCGGCGCGGGCCGTACGGGCTTTATGTGCAGCTCGGCGAGCCTGATCCAGAGGATAAAAAATCCAAGCCCCGGCGCACCTCGCTGCCCAAAGGGCTGGACGGCGAAACCTTATCGCTCGAACAGGCGCTGGGCTTGCTCTCGCTGCCGCGCGTGGTTGGGCTGCACCCGGTAACCGGCCAGGAAATCGAGGCCGGGATTGGCCGGTTCGGACCTTTTGTCAAAATGGGGCCGCTTTTCGCCTCGCTCGATAAAGATGATGACGTGCTGACCATCGGCATTAATCGTGCGGTCGATGCGATAGCGAAAAAGCAGGAAGGCATTCGCGATCTGGGGCCTCATCCCAAGGATCAGACGCCAGTGTTGATCCGCAAGGGCCGGTTCGGCCCTTACGCGCAGCACGGCAAGCTGATTGCGAATTTGCCACGCGGGGCGACGTTGGAGACTTTTTCGCTCGACGAGGCGGTTTCGCTCCTCGCTGAAAAGGGCAAGCCGCTCGCACCACGTGGCGGCAAGGGCAAGGCGGGAGGCAAGGCAGCAAGTAAAGCAGCAGCCAAGCCGAAAGCGGCCAGCAAGCCCAAGGCAGCGGCTAAACCAAAAGCAGCGGCCAAACCCAAAGCCACCGCCAAAAAACCGCTCAAGGCGGCGCGCGGATAATCCAGCTTACCAGAGCGTGATGCGCTGCGGATCGGTCGCGATCAGCCTTGCGCGCAGCGCGGACGCAGGCGCGTGCAACAGCGGATGGACCCAATCGGGCGCGATGTCGCAAATCGGATCGAGCACGAATCGTCGCAAATGAGCGCGTGGATGCGGCAGGATCGGCGCGGTGCTGCGAATATGCTGATCGATGGCGATCAAATCCAAATCAAGTGGCCGGGCCGCGTTGGCGATGGTGCGGTGGCGGCCAAATCGCGCCTCGATCGCGTGCAGCGACGCCAGCAGATTTTCCGGGTCGAGATCGGGGCCGCCCTGCATTAAGAGTGCGCCATTGCAAAAATCAGGCTGGTCCGGCGCACGGGGGATCGGCTCGGTTCGGTACCAGCGAGAAATCAATCTTAAGTTGAGGTGCGGTAGATCGCGCAAGGCCGCCACCGAGGCCAAGCACGTCGTATAGGGGTCAGTCAAGCCGGGGCTTGGCAGGTTTGCACCAATTGCAATAAGGATTGCAGTCATGTCTGAATTCCTGGCCTGTTCATCGCGATTGGTTTAGCGTATCTGGATCGCGGTCGCGTTTCACTATATTTGTCCATTTTCCGCGACGAGGATCATTACTATGCGGCTTCTGCCCCAAGACAAAACGGCCCTTTTCATCGATGGCGCTAACCTTTATGCGGCGTCCCGAGCGATGGGATTTGATGTTGATTACCGACGATTGCTGGAGTTTTTTGGACGGGTCAATCTGATCCGCGCCTATTACTACTCCGCGCTGTTGGAGACGGAGGAATACTCACCGCTCAAGCCGCTGACCGATTGGCTAGCCTATAATGGCTATACCTTGGTCACCAAGCCGGCCAAGGAATTTACCGATGCGACGGGGCGGCGGCGCGTTAAGGGCAATATGGATATCGAGCTGGCCATCGATATGCTGGAAATGGCCGATCATCTGGATCACGTCGTGCTGTTTTCAGGCGATTCCGATTTCCGCCGGCTGGTCGAGGCCGTGCAGCGCCGTGGTGTGCGCGTGACCGTAGTTTCCACTGTGAAAAGCACGCCGCCGATGATCGCTGATGAATTGCGCCGCCAGGCCGATCATTTCGTCGATCTCGCGGATATTGCCGGTGAATTCACCCGCCGGATTGCCGAGCCGCGCAATCGTCCGGGGCGCGATGAGGACGAGCTGGAATAATTGCCGCCGCCGCCGCGCAGGGTGACCCCGGATCAGCCCGTTCCCATGGCGCTGTCCGGTTCAACGCCAACGCCTGATTGCCCGCTCTGCCCGCGACTCGCGACATTCCGCGCTGCGAATCGGCTGGCGTTTAGCGATTGGCATAATGCGCCGGTGCCGTGCTTCGGACCGCTTGATGCTTCGTTGCTGATCGTTGGATTAGCACCCGGATTGCGGGGGGCGAATCGCACAGGGCGGCCCTTTACCGGCGATTATGCCGGGCAACTTCTTTATGAAACATTATTAAAATTTGAGTTTGCCACCGGAAAATACGCTGAACGGGCCGATGATGGGCTGGTTTTGCGCAATTGCCGAATCGTCAACGCGGTGCGCTGCGTGCCGCCGCAGAACCGCCCCCTGCCCGCAGAGATTGTATCCTGTAATCATTTTTTAGCCGCCGAACGCGCGGCGATGCCGCAGGTGCGCGCGATCGTGGCGTTGGGCGGCATTGCCCATCAAGCCGTGTTGCGTGCTTACGGATTGCGGCAAAATTTCGCCAAATTCGGCCATGGCCGGATAACGATTTTGCCCGATGGCGTGGTGATGACCGATAGTTTTCACGTGTCACGCTATAATACCAGCACCAAACGTCTGACCACCGCCATGTTCGAGGCGATCATCGCCGCCCAAGCCGAGCGATTACGCCAAGCTAGAGCGTGATTGATTATCATCAATCTCGCTCTAGCCTCTGTTTGTCGATCAATTTCATTGGTTTAGCTCGAATCTACCGATTCAACCTAAACCAATATTGATCTAATCAGCTATAGCGTTCTTCCAGCCACGGATCAGCGTTGTTGTTATAGCCTCGGGTTTCCCAAAAGCCGCGCTGATCGCCGCTGGCGAAACGGATGCGCCGTACCCATTTCGCGGATTTCCATAAATAATAGCGCGGCACCATCACCCGCACCGGCCCGCCATGCTGGCGGGTAATCGGCGCGCCGTTCCAATGATGCACCAGCAGGCAATCCGCACCGGCAAACTGCTCCAGCCGCAAATTGGTCGTGTAATCATCATGGGCCTCGAACAGCACATGGCTGACCGATTGCGTGGGTTTGACCAGATCGATCAGCGTTTGGATCGAAACGCCTTGCCAATGATTATCGAAGCGCGACCATTGGGTCACGCAATGCATATCGGCAACCAATTCGGTCTGCGGCAACGCCATCAAGCTGGCCCAATCAAGGGTGACCGGGTTGGCCACCAACCCATCGAGCGTCAGGCGGAACGCCTCGCGCGGGATTTCCGGCTGGACGCCCAAATCCAGAATCGGCCAATCGGTCACTTCGCGCTGACCCGGCGGCAGGCGCTGGCCCGGTTCGGCACTCTTGCCGGTGAGCAAGCGACCCTCGCGCGCCCATTCTTGTTTGGTGCCGATCAGCTTATCCTTGATCGCGCCGAGAATTGTGATCGGAGGTTTTTCAGTCATGGTGCGTCATCCACGGTTGCGCATCAATCGCGCTTTATCACGATCCCAGTCACGCTTGGCGATGGCCGCGCGCTTGTCATGCAGCTTGCGACCCTCCGCGATGCCGAGTGTCACTTTGGCCACGCCGCGTGGATTGAAATGCACATCGAGCGGCACCACCGTCGAGCCTTGTCGCGCAATCGCGCCGAGCAGCGTGTTGATCTCTTTGCGCTTGAGCAGCAATTTGCGCGGCCCCTTGGTGTCAAAGCGCGACAGCACGCCGCCTTGATATTCAGGGATATACATATTGAACAAAAACATCTCGCCCTCGCGCTCACCGGCAAACGCCTCGGTGAGCGTCGCACGGCCCATGCGCAGCGATTTCACCTCCGCGCCGCGCAGCACAATGCCCGCCTCAACGGTGGAGAGAATGGTATAATTAAACCGCGCCTTGCGGTTCTGCGCCGCAATGCCGTGGGAGATCAGGCCGGATTTGCGGGCGTCAGCCTTGCCGGGACTGGCCATCGGGTCAGGTCTTTGCGGGGAGTGCGAGACCAACGCTGGCCAAGGCGTCGCGCATGCGCGCACGGGCCGCCTCGGTCAGCGGGGCGAGCGGCAAGCGGCAATGATCGGTGCCAAAGCCAAGCAAAGAGGCGGCGAATTTGGCGGGCGCCGGATTGGTCTCAAAAAACATCGCATCGTGCAGCGGTAAGAGCTGCGCCTGGATCGCCATAGCGGTAGCGACATCGCCGGCGCGCCAGGCCCGATGCATATCCGCACAAAGCTTCGGCGCGATATTGGCGGTCACCGAGATGCAGCCATGGCCGCCAGCGGCGAGAAACGCCAAAGCGGTATGATCCTCGCCCGAAAGTTGGCAGAAATCCGCACCGCACGCGGCGGCAGTATGCAGCGGGCGGGTAAGATTGGCGGTGGCGTCTTTCACCCCGGCGATATTGCGATGCTGAGCCAGCTTGGCCATGGTCGCGACCGACATATCGATCACCGAGCGCGAAGGGATATTATAAATAATCAGCGGGATATCAATCGCATCGGCAATCGCAGTGTAGTGCAACACCAAGCCGTCTTGCGTCGGTTTATTGTAATAAGGCGTCACCACCAACACGCCATCCGCCCCGACCTGCTGGGCGTGGCGCGCCAAGCCAACGGCCTCGGCGGTCGCATTGGAGCCGGCCCCGGCAATCACCGGCACACGCTTGCGCGCAACCCGCACTGTCAATTCCACCACGCGCTTATGTTCCTCATGGCTCAGCGTCGGCGACTCGCCGGTGGTGCCCACCGGCACCAAACCGTCGGTGCCCTGCGCGATCTGCCATTCGATGAAACGCTCAAGGGCGGGTTCATCAACCCGGCCATCGGGCTGCATCGGGGTGATCAGGGCTACCAGTGATCCGTGGAACATTTTCTTCTCCATGAGATCATGATTGTAGGCGCAGCGCCCCACGCTGGGCAAGGCGATGGGCTGCACAGGCGGCCTGCATCCGCGCGATGCAGGGATGGCGGCGCGGGTCGCCAGTTGCTATGCGTAAGCGATGCAGCGCTGGATAACGCGATGGATGATGGCAATCGGCGCTGTTGGCGGTATTGCGCGCGCAGCACCACCGTCCCTGCCCCCACCCAACAGCCCCGCCGCCTTGACCCAAATCATGAGCGATGTGCGCGCGAGCGATTGGGCGGACGCGACGATGCTGGCTTCGATGCAGCGTGATCGGCTGGTGGCAAAGCTGGTCACCTATTATCGGCTGCTCGATCCCGGTGTGGCGCGTGCTGCCGAAATTGCAGCGTTCCAGGCGCGCAATCCCGATTGGCCGCAGCAAACCCTGCTCAATCGGCGCTGGAGCGAGGCGGTGCAGGCCGATCCTAATGACGCCACTGTGCGGGCCGCTTGCCGGCAACGCGCGGCCATGACCAGCAAAATCACACCGAGGGCGAATGCGCGCTGTGCCTCGGCTTTGGCGAGCGATCCAGCACAGGCGAAAATATTTGCCCGCCGCGCCTGGATCGATGGATTTTCCGAACCGCGGGACGCCGCCCGGTTTCAGGCGCAGTTCGGCCCTCTGCTCGGCCCGCAAGCCAATTGGGCGCGGTTCCAGCGATTGGCCGGCGCGGGCGATGATCAAGCCGCCCTTACGCTCCTGCCCGGATTGACCCCAGCACAGCGCGCGGTGGGCGGCGCGTGGCTCGCCTTGGTGCGCCAGCGGCAAGACGCCACGACCCGCTTGGCAGCGCTCAGTGTCGCCCAGCAAGAAACGCCGTTTTTATTCCTCGCCCGTGCGCGATTGGCCGCGACCATGGCTGAACGGGTGGCTCTCTGGGAACATCAGGGCGCGGCTGCGGCCCGGCGGGCAGAGCAGCCCGGATCGGGCAGTTACCGGCTGCGCGGCTTGTTTTGGAGCCGCGCCGATGGGCTGGTGCGTGACCTGCTCGAACAAAATGACGCGACGGATGCCTATCGCATCGCCGCCGCCATCCCGCCCGCCTCGACGGTGCAGCAAGCGAGCCGAGATTTTCTCGCCGGATTCGTCGCCTTGCGGTTCCTGCACCAACCCCAGCAGGCAGCACCTTGGTTTTTGCGCTTGGCCCACCGCGATAAAGCGGTCATCACCCAGGCGCGCGGCTGGTACTGGTTGGCACAAACCGCGAGCGGGCCGGCGCAGCAGGCCGATTTGGCCCGAGCGGCGGCGTTTCCCGATAGTTTTTATGGCCAACTAGCCGCGCTGCAGGCAGGCGATACCGCCGCACAGCTCGCCGCACGGATCAGGGCTGCGGCACGGATCAAGCGCAATGCGGTTGTCGATGTGGAATTTGCCGAGCGCGAATTGCCACAGGCGGCCTTTGTGCTGAGCCAGATGGGTGCGCCGCGCCGCGCATCAGCGTTTTTGCTGCGCGCTGGCGAAGCCTCGGCCACGCCAGCCGATTGGGATTTGGCGGCCCAACTGGCGCAGCGCCTTGGCCAAACGCCCATTGCCGTCGCGATTGCCCGGCAAGCCGGTGTGCATGGGGTGATGCTGATCCGCCAAGGCTGGCCGATCCCGCCCAGCTTTAGCGGCGCGACGAGCTTGACCCTGGCCATCTCCCGCGAGGAAAGCAGTTTTGATCCGAACGCGGTGAGCGGCGCTGGTGCCATTGGGCTGATGCAATTATTGCCCGGCACAGCGGCGCAAATCGCCCGGCGCGACGGGCTGGCGGCTGGTGGCGCGGGCCTGCGCGATCCGGGACAGAATATCGCGCTCGGCACCGCCTATCTGGCGCTACTCCGGCATCGATTTGGTGATTGCACCCCGCTGGCGATTGCGGCCTATAATGCTGGGCCGGGCAATGTCGCGGCGTGGCTGTCGCGCTTTGGCGATCCGCGCTTGCCGGTGGCAGCGGGCGGCGTGGATTTGGTGACCTGGCTGGAGGAGATACCGTTTGGCGAGACACGTAATTATGTGCAGCGGGTGACCGAGGCGATGGTGGTGTATCGGGCCTTACAGGGCAAACCAGCGCGCGATCCGGTGCAGCGTTGGGTGCATCCATGACTGGCGGGGCGTGGTGGCTCGCCTCGGGGCTGGGTGTGGGTTCGGTGCCACGCGCGCCGGGAACCGCAGGCTCGGCGCTCGGCCTGTTGCTCGGGCTGATACTCCTGGCTTGGTTTGGCTGGTTTGGATTGTTGTTCGGCGTGATGTTGGTGAGTGCCGCCGGACTTTGGGCGATCCCACGCACCGGGGCAGACGCCGATGATCCGGGTTGGGTGGTGATTGATGAGGTGGCCGGGCAAATGATCGCGCTGCTTGGCTTGGGCAGCGGCGGGTGGTTTGCGGTAATCATGGCTTTTGGCTTGTTCCGGCTGTTCGATATTTGGAAACCCGGCCCGGTGGGCTGGGCGGATGCGCGCCATGATGCGCTCGGGATCATGGCGGATGATTGGATCGCCGGGCTGCTGGCGGGCTTTTCGCTCCTGGTGCTCCAATGGGTGTTTTGAACGAACGGGCGTCCGCTTTGGTGGCGCGCGCGCGGGCGGCGGAGCAAAAAATCGCGACGGCGGAGAGCTGCACCGGCGGGATGATCGCGGCGGCGATTACCGATATTGCCGGCGCATCTTCGGTGTTTGGCTTTGGCTTTGTGACCTACGCCAATGCCGCGAAAACCGCCATGCTGGGCGTTCCTGCCCCGATGATCGCTGCGGAGGGTGCGGTAAGTGAGGCGGTGGCACGGGCGATGGCAAGCGGGGCGCGCGCCCGTGCTGACGCGGATATCGCCATCGCGGTGACCGGCATTGCCGGGCCGGAGGGGGGGTCACCGGAAAAGCCGGTCGGCACGGTTTGGTTTGGCCTTGCCACGCGCGACGAGGTGCGCGCCGAACGCAGGGTGTTCGCCGGTGACCGCGCCGCCGTGCGCGCCCAAACGGTTGAGCATGCACTAGCGTTCCTGCACGCCGCCATCGGCTAAACGCTAAGCACCACGCAGCGATCATCAGGCGAAACCGAGGACGCCCAGGATTGTGGCGGCGGCCAGCAGCCAGAGCGGGTGGAGTTTGGGCCGCAGGGTCGCCGCGAGAAACACCGCCATCGAGATCAGCGCTTCGCGCCAATCATGATCGGCAGCGCGCAGCAATACCGAGGCGGCAGCGAGCAACAGGCCGCCAGTGACCGGCGTGATCGCATTTTGCAAAATGCGTCGCCAGCGCGCCTCCCGAAACCGATGCCACCAACCAGCGACCGCATAAGTCAGCGTGCTGGACGGGCCGATCATCGCAATCGTGGCAACCGCCGCACCGGGCAGCCCCGCCACATGCAAGCCAATCAGCGTCGCGATCAGCATATTCGGGCCGGGGCTTGATTGCGCAACACCGAACAAGGCGGCGAATTGCGGCGCGGTCATCCAATGATGGGCAATCACCGCGCGCGCCATGGCCGGCAGCGTGCTGGCAACGCCGCCGATGGCGAGCAGCGATAATTCGGCAAACAGCAAAGCCAAGGTGAGCAGGATCATCGGCCAAGCACAAGCACGGGGGGCGCCATCACGGCGTGCGCCCGCGCGCGACCAGGATCGAGACCGGAAAAGCGATTAATATCACCACTGGCAGGGCAAAATGCAAAATGGCGAACAGGGTAAAAGCGAGTGCGACCACCGCGATCGTGGCAATATGGCGCAAAGAGGGTGTGGCGATTTTAACCGCCGTGGCCAGGATCAGCCCGGACGCCCCGGCGGCAAGACCTTCGAGACCATGATGGACCAGGGGTAATTTGCCATAGCGCTCGAAGAGCAAGCCGAGCGTGACCACAATAGTGATCGGGGCGGCGAGCAGGCCGGTGAGCGCGGCGAAGGCACCGGGAATCCCCCGATGGCGCGCCCCGAACGCCACCGATAAATTAACGATGTTGGGGCCGGGTAGAAATTGGCAAAGTGCAAATAAATCCGCGAACTCCGCATCGGTCAGCCAGCGCCGTTGATCGACCATGATCCGGCGGGCGAACGGCAACACCCCACCAAAGCCAGAAATGCCGGCAGCAAAAAATCCGGAGAATAAATCGCGGAGCGAGAGCGTTGGGGGGGCTTGCGACTCCATCGCGACACTGTCGGGGATAATCGGGTGATCGACAAGATAAGGGCGGCTGCGATAGGAGCGGCCCATGGATGAGCATGAAGCAGAGCTGGAGGCACAGCGCGCCGGTGACACGGGCCTAGCGGTGCTGGAAGTCTGGGCAGGCGCGCCAGCCCCATCACCGCCTTACCTTGTTGTCGCGCTGATGGTGCTGATCGCTCTCGGCGGGCCGATCATGTTTGTGCATATCGGCGCCAAAAGCCTGTTTCTGACCGCCATGGCGCTGTTGCTGCCGATTGCCGCCGCCCTGGTGGTGGCCGGGGCCATCGGCGATTGGCGGCGCTATCATCAGGACCGCGCGGTGCGGATCAGGGCACTTCTCACCCCGGATGGCGTGTCGTTGCGCGGTTTGCGCGATCAGAACGACCATTATCGCTGGGATGAGATTGCCGATGCGCGAGTCACGTTGAGCGTTCTGATCCTGCATCTGCACGGCGAAGGCGGCCAGCGCACCCGGCGCGCGATGCGATTCTCACGCCTGCAAACCCCGGTTGAAATGATCGCCGCCCGACTCAAGACGGCAATTTCAATCAAAAAATAGTTTTTTCGCCAAAAACATAAACTCGATACCGCATCATCGAAGGTGCGCCGCGACTTGGCCGCATCGCCGCCGTCCTAAGCTGTCAAGCGCGCTTCCGAAACAACAGCCGCGACAAAACGCTCAGAGTAAGAACCGTGACGATCAGCACGAGAGCACCACCCCAAGCTTGATTATGCCAAATCTGATAGGGCGAAATCGCGTAAGTAAAAACCTGGAGCGACAGTTCACCCATTGGCTTGGTCGGATTAAATTCCCAAAACTGACTACCGAAGGCCGTGAACAACAGCGGCGCCGTCTCGCCGGTGACCCGCGCGATGGAGAGAATAACCCCTGTCATGATGCCAGGACGGGCAGCGACCAAAATGCAGCGAAACAATGCTTGCACCTCATTTGCGCCCAAGGCCATGGCCGCCTCGCGCATCTCGCGCGGCACGGTCTGCAACGACGATTCTGTGGTGCGAATCACGATTGGCATCATCAGCACGGCGAATGCGAATGACGCAGAAAATGCCGAGAAATGATGAAACGGTGCCACAAACACAACATAGGCGAAGATACCAATCGTAATACTCGGCACACTGGCCAAAACGTCGGACGAGAATCGGATCGCCTCGTTTAACTTTGATGAGCCAAAGAAGCTTATATGTATCCCAATCAAAAAGCCCATGGGGATCGCGATGATTGCGGCGATCGCGACGATAATCAGGGTGCCAACGATACCATTACCGACACCACCGCCCGGCACACCAATCGGGTGCGGCACTTCGGTCAGGAATGGAATATTAATCGAGCCAATCCCCTGATAAACAACATAGCCAACAATGAATATCAGCGCGCCGGCCACAATAATACTCGCGACCGCTGAAAGCCCGGTCCAGAAACCGCTGATGATTTTGCGCTGTTGCTCGATTGATCCGCTATTGATCAATGACATTCCTTTAGGCTTCCCCTGTCCGGCGCTTGATCGAGCGAAGGAACAAACGACCGACAGCATTCACCACCACGCTAAGAATCAACAGCATCAGGCCAAGCTCCACCAATGCACTTAGATAAATCTGCGATGTGGCTTCGGTAAACTCATTAGCGATGCCAGCAGCGATTGTGTAACCCGGTGCGAATAAAGACGCAGAAATCGCCGGACGGTTGCCGATGACCATGGTCGTTGCAATCGTCTCGCCCAATGCGCGGCCAAGGGCCAGCATGAACGCGCCGAAAATGCCGCTCTGCAAGTTGGGCAGCACCACCTTCGTCACCGCCTCCCAGCGCGTCGAGCCAAGCGCGAGTGCGGATTCGCGAACCGAACTCGGCGTTGAGATGATCAAATCTCGCGTGATTGCCATGATTGTTGGGACGATCATCAAAGCGAGGATCAGCGCCGCAGTAAAATAATTGACTCCGTAAATTGTGCCCTGGAAAAGCGGCAAAAATCCGAGCGTGTCCTGGAAAACCGGCCCGATGTAATTTTGCACGAGTGGCGCGAGCACGAACAAACCCCAGAGACCGAACACAACGCTTGGCACCGCCGCCAGCATTTCAATCAACACGCCCAGCAGACCTGACAGGCGCTGGGGTGCAAATTCGGCCAGAAATATTGCGCTAATCACCCCGATGGTTCCCGCAAAGAGCAGCGCCATGAGTGAGGTGACGAAAGTCCCGTACATAAATGCAGCGGCACCAAATTTACCGGTGACCGGGTTCCACACTGTAGTCCATAAAAACCGAAAACCAAAAGTTAAAATGGAGTCCCAAGATCCTTCGATCAGGGTGAACACCAAACCAGTCAACATGATCCCAAATAACGCGCATGCTGCCCAAAGCAGCAATCGAAACACTCCCTGACCGATATCCCGCGACTGATGGGCAATCAGCACGGGCGGGGTTGACTCCGGCAACGTCACTATATCCGACATCTTATCTTTTTACCCTAAAGCCGGGGAAGGCAGACCCCTCCCCGGCGTGGATCAATTAATCAGTTGATCTCCTTGACATCCCTGACCGCCATCTGTTGAATATTTGCGGGCAGCGGCACATAGTCAACCGTCTTAGCGATCGGCTGGGCCTTGGTCGACAACCACGTAAACAGCGTCTTGATTTCATTGGCAGTTTTCGCGTCAGCATAATGCTTACGCAGCAAACCCCACGAATAGCCGCTGATTGGATAGCATTTCGCGCAGGACGAGTCGACAATTGAGAAGTTGGTGGAGGACACGTCCGGCTTGGTCGCCGCAGCTGCGGCTACGGTCTTGATCGACGGATAAAGGTAATGACCCGCACGATTCTCAAGCAGGGCGTAAGGCATATTGTTCTGCAAAAGATAGGCGAGCTCGATATAACCGATCGAACCGGGCGTGTTCTTGACCAGCCCGGCCACACCCTCGTTACCTTTGCCGCCAATGCTGCTCGGCGCTGGCCAGGAGACAGCCTTGCCCGCACCCACTTTGGTCTTCCATTCAGACGACACATGACTGAGATAGTCGGTAAAGATGTAGGTTGTGCCCGAGCCGTCCGACCGATGGACTACGGTGATCGCCATGTTCGGCAATTTCACGCCGGGGTTGAGCTTCTCAATTGCTGGATCATTCCACTTAGTGATTTTACCAAGATAAATATCCGACAGAACGGCAGCATCCATATGCAGCCCCTTGCCGATACCTGGCAAATTATAGCCAATGCCCTCGCCACCCAGCGCAACCGGCACCTGGACGATCGGGAAACCGGCCTTCTTCAGCTCACCCGCATTCATCGGCACGTCGCTGGCACCGAACGAGACAGTTCCGGCCGAGAATTGCTGAATTCCGCCACCACTACCAATCGACTGGTAATTCACGGTGATGTCGTGATGCAGCGCCGAGTATTTGTAAAAGGCCGCCGAGAAGAACGGATAGTCGAAGGTCGAACCTGCACCCGTCAATTGGGTGGCAGCCTGGGCGACGCCAGCGCCAATGCCAGCGATCAGAAGCGCCGCTGCGCCAACGCGAAGAAGGATTGAACTCTTCAATTTTAAATCAGATCGCATGATCTATCTCCCTAGTGATAGCAGGTTACATCTCCACATCACGAAAAGTTTCGTAATGCCGCGCCCGCAGCATCTAGGCCACCGCTCCACACAAAGCGAGGTCAATCAGATGAAGATTTGATGACATCCATACTGCAGATCTTAAGTCAGCATCAGGCGACCCGATGCTCGCCACGTGACCTAATAGATCAATTTGAAATGCATGGTTGCGATCACTCGTTCCTGCTTCGCGGGGCTACCCGGCGGAAATGGCGGCACGTGAACGCCGCCCTGAAATAGGCCGAGCCAAGCCATATCGAGCAGCGGCGCGCCTGAACTGCTGAGCAAGCGCAAATTGCGCACGCTGCCATCCGGCATGATCGTCATCGCGATGGTGACCTTGCCCTGCTCCTGATTATCAGCCGCCGCTTGCGGATAATATTTATGCGCGTTGACCCATTTGTTGAACGCGCTCTCCCAATCCGGCCCCGCCTTGCCCTTGAAGGTAATCGCAGGCGATTGATGGTCCAAATAAGATTGAGATAATTGCAACGCCAAATGGCCCGGCATGCGGTGGAAAGGCGATGGCGCTGCGGCACCATGGCCGAAGGACATACCCGGCATAATCCGATACGGGGGCGCCGCATGGCGCAATGTGGCCCGATTCGTTGGGTTCGGCGGCGCGATGCGGGGCATCGGGGTTGGTAAATGATCGAGCGCGGGCGGAACATTGGGCGCGGGCTTTGGCGGGGTTAGGCTGACATGCGGCGCTTTGGGTGCCGCCGCTGCCGGTGGCGGCGCTGCGGGCGGTGCGGTATCAAGGGCGCGTTGCGGCGGGCCTTCACGCGAGGATCGTGGCGCTGTGGTTTTGGTCGCGGATTTGGTCAGGCCCGTGCCCTCAAACACCACGGCGATGGCCGACTGGGCGGGCGGCGGCTTGAGCGCGCGATGCGCCGCGAAGATCAGCACGGCAAGGATCAGCGCGTGCAGCACCACCGAAACGGGCAGCGGGATCAGCTTATGCGGCGGGCGCGGGCGGCGAATGCCAAGCGTCGCATCCGCCGCACCGAGGCTTAGAATCGCTCGCGGGATCGGCCCGTTATGCCTGATCGCGCGCAAGGCGGTTCCGTTAGATCAATAACCCGGCGGCGGATAAGCGGGCGACGGATAGGTATAGGAATTATAGGATGGCGGTGGTGCCGCCATCTGCTCGCCATTGCCAACCATGCATTGGCTATAGGCGATGTTATATTGCGCCTGGATATTGCTCGCGGCGTTCTGCGCAACCGCACCGCCATTCGCCGCACCGAGCAGCAAGCCAGAGCCACCCCCAATCGCGGCACCCGCGCCGGCATTACCGCCCGCCGCGCCGATCAACGCGCCAACCGCCGCACCGAGCAACGCGCCGCCCGCAGCGCTGTTATTGGCCGCCTGCGTCGCCCCCTGCCCTTGCCCGGCGACCTGTTGCTGCGCGTAATAGCGGCACGCCTGATCATTATGCTGGAAACTGCTAAAAGGCTGGCCGGGAGCGGGCATCGCAACGACGGTCGGCCCCATCGGCGGCGGCACCGCACAGCCCGCGAGCACACTGAGCAACGCAAAAGCGGAGAGAGATTGCAGCCAAGGCGATGTGCGCAACGACATGTTTTGCTCCGTCAGAGAAATTTCGCTCAATCAGACCCATCCGATCATCATGCGATGGCCGAATATATCGTCATTGCCGCTACCATGCCAGCGCCCGCCACGGCGATGCACAAAATGTAACCAACCGCTAGAAACCCTCGAAAAACTCACGAACCTTGGAGAAAAATCCTTCATTCTCCGGGCTGCCCGCTGCATGGCTCGCGGCTTCGCGGTCAAACTCCTCAAGCAATTCGCGCTGGCGCCGGGTCAAGTTTTGCGGGGTTTCCACCGCGACCTGGATATACATATCGCCACGGCTGGTGCTGCGCAGCACCGAGAACCCCTTGTTGCGCAGCCTGAATTGATCGCCAGTTTGGGTGCCGGGTGGAATTTTCACCCGTGCCCGTGTGCCATCGATGGCCGGAACCTCAATCTCCGCCCCCAACGCCGCCTGGCTCATGCGCAGCGGCACGCGGCAGAAAATATTGCTGCCATCACGCTGGAAAATCGGATGCGGACGGATCGCCACATGCACATATAAATCACCCGGCGGCGCCCCGCGCCCGCCGGCCTCGCCTTCGCCGGACAGGCGAATCCGCGTGCCATCCTCAACGCCGGGCGGAATATTGACCGAAATAGTGCGCTCGCGCGGCACCGTCCCCGCCCCGCCGCACACGCGGCAAGGATTGCGCAGCGCCCGGCCAGAGCCACCGCATGTGGGGCAGGTTCGCTCCACCATGAAAAAACCCTGCTGGGCGCGCACCCGCCCGGAGCCGTTACAACTCGGGCAGCTATCCGCGCTGGTCTGCTTATCCGCCGAGCCGGTCCCATTACAGGCGTCGCAATTCATCCGGGTCGGCACCCGCACTTCGGCCTTGGTACCGGTGAAGGCGTGGGTCAGCTCAATTTCAACGCCGGCACGAATATCATTGCCGGTGCGCTGCGCGCGCCCGCCACCCCGGCGATTACCGCCGCCCATCGCCTCGCCGAACATCTGCTCGAAAATATCGCCAATGCCGCCCTCAAAGCCGAACCCGCCAAAGCCGCCGCCAGCGCCCGGCCCGCCACCGCCTTCAAACGCCGCATGGCCGAACCGATCATAGGCGCCACGCTTTTGATCATCCTTCAGGACGTCATAGGCTTCATTGACTTCTTTGAAATTATGTTCGGCGGTTTTGTCACCGGCGTTGCGGTCGGGGTGAAATTGCATCGCCAATTTGCGATAGGCTTTTTTCAGCTCATCGGCAGAAGCGGTGCGCGATACGCCGAGCACTTCGTAATAATCACGTTTCGCCATGGCGCGGCTCAGTCCTGGGTCACGGAAATAGAGAAAATCCCCGGACCATCGCTGATCCGGGGGGTTTGTCGGTGCAGTGCCGTGAAATCAGCGATCAAGCTGACTTCTTGGTGTGGTCGTCAACATCTTCAAAATCGGCATCGACGATCTTTTCACCATTCGGACCGGCCTCGCCGGGGGCAGCGGCACCCGCTTCGGCCTGCGCCTTATACATCGCTTCACCAATCCGCATCGCGACTTGGGTTAGGCGATCAGTAGCCGATTTGATCGCCTCCAGCTCATTCGCCTCAATCGCGGAACGGGCGGCATTGATTGCGGCTTCAGCTTCGCCCCGATCCTGCGCGCTCACGCCATCGCCCGCATCCTTCAGCGTCTTCTCGGTCTGATGGATCAGGCCATCGGCCTGGTTGCGGGCATCGACCAGCTCGCGCTTGGCCTTGTCATTCGCCGCATTCGCCTCGGCATCCTTGACCATCCGTTCGATATCGGCGTCTGACAAGCCACCAGACGCTTGAATGCGGATCTGCTGCTCCTTGCCGGTCGCCTTATCCTTGGCCGACACCGAAACGATGCCGTTGGCATCGATATCGAATGTCACCTCGATTTGGGGCACACCACGCGGCGCCGCCGGCAAGCCCATCAGATCGAACTGACCAAGCAGCTTATTATCCGCCGCCATCTCGCGCTCGCCCTGGAACACTTTGATGGTCACCGCCGTCTGGTTGTCATCCGCCGTCGAGAAGGTCTGGCTCTTTTTGGTCGGGATCGTGGTGTTGCGATCAATCAACCGGGTGAACACACCGCCCAACGTTTCGATACCGAGCGAAAGCGGCGTGACATCGAGCAGCAACACATCCTTCACATCGCCCTTGAGCACGCCACCCTGGATCGCCGCACCAATGGCGACCACTTCATCCGGGTTGACGTTGCGCGCGGGTTCGCGGCCAAAGAACTGCTTCACCGCGTCGATCACCTTGGGCATGCGGGTCATACCGCCGACCAAAATGACTTCGCTAATCTCACCCGCCGTAACGCCCGCATCCTTCAACGCCGCCCGGCACGGCCCCAATGTCCGCTCGATCAAATCATCGACCAGCGATTCCAACTTCGCCCGGGTCAGCTTCATCACCATATGCTTCGGCCCGGAGGCATCGGCGGTGATAAAGGGCAGGTTGATCTCGGTTTCCTTGGACGAGGACAATTCGATCTTGGCCTTCTCTGCCGCTTCCTTCAGCCGCTGCAGCGCCAATTTATCCTTGCGCAAATCAATGCCCTGCTCGCGCTTGAACTCATCCGCCAGATAATCGATCACCCGCTGGTCGAAATCCTCACCACCCAGGAACGTATCGCCATTGGTGGATTTCACTTCGAACACGCCATCGCCCAGCTCAAGCACCGAAATATCGAAGGTGCCACCGCCGAGATCATACACCGCGATGGTGCCGGTGTGTTTTTTATCCATGCCGTAAGCGAGCGCCGCCGCCGTCGGCTCGTTGATGATGCGCAGCACCTCAAGCCCGGCGATCTTGCCGGCGTCCTTGGTTGCCTGACGTTGCGCGTCATTGAAATAAGCCGGAACCGTGATCACCGCCTGGGTGACGGTCTCGCCGAGATAGGCCTCGGCGGTTTCCTTCATTTTGGTCAGAATATACGAGCTGATCTGGCTCGGCGCATAACGCTGCCCGCGCGCCTCAACCCACGCATCGCCATTATCACCGCGAACGATGGCATAGGGGACCAGCGCTTTATCCTTCTCCACCGTCGGGTCTTCAAACCGGCGCCCGATCAGGCGCTTGACCGCATACAGCGTGTTGGTCGGGTTGGTGACCGCTTGGCGCTTGGCGGACTGACCGACCAATCGTTCATTACTGTCGGAAAACGCGACCATTGACGGGGTGGTGCGTGCGCCCTCGCTATTTTCGATCACACGGACATCCTTGCCCTCCATGATCGCGACGCAGGAATTAGTGGTGCCGAGGTCGATACCGATGACCTTACTCATGTTTACTCTCCTTGCAGCGGACGATTCTGACCCGAAGCATCAGGATCGACCCTTGTTGAATGATACAGATGTATTGACACTTCACGTGTCCGACAAGGTGCCGGACGCACAGCGCAGAAAATTATTTGGACGCGATCAACCAGAGTTGGCCGCCGCTTCACCGCCATGCGCCGCGACCGCCGGTTGCTTTGCAACCACCACCATGGCGGGTTTGAGCAAGCGGCCATTCAGCAGCCAAGTACGGCTCCAGGCTTGCAGAATGGTGCCCGGCGGCGTGCCGGCCTCATCCTGCTCACCCATCGCCTGATGCAAATTCGGATCGAACAGCGCGCCAACCGGGTCTTGTGCGGTGACGCCATGACGCTCCAGCGTCGCGATCAGGCTGCGTTCGACGCCCGCGAAGCCATCGCGCATTTTGGTGATGATGGCCGGCTCGTCGGGCTGCGGCGCGGGCAGCGAATCCAGGCCCCGGCGCAGATTTTCAGCGGATTCGACAATGTCGGTGGCAAAGCGCTGCACCGCATATTGCCTGGCATCATCCACCTCGCGGCGGGTGCGGGCGCGCAGATTGGCCATATCGGCCTCGGCGCGCAGCCATTTATCGCGCAGCGCATCACGTTCAGCCTCGGGGCCGAGTTGCTCGCCCGGCGCTGCCAGATGATCAGCGTGGGCGGTGTCGGGCGTCATATTTTCGGTGGTATCAGGATCGTTACTCATGGGGAGGGATTTAATCGCGCAGACGGTTGGGCACAAGGGTATTCGGCGCTGGCCAGAAAGCGGTGCAGAGCTTGATTAACCGCATGGGGTTGCTCGGCATGCAACCAATGTCCCGCCTGCGCGATCGTCTCGATCACCGCGCCAGGAAACCGCCGATGGATCGCCGCCATTGCATCAGGCTGCGCATCGAGTGGTACATAGGCGGAATTTTCCCCCCGCAAAAACAAACTCGGCCCGGCATAGGGCACCAGAGGCACGGGATCGACCCAGCCGGTCAGCGTTGGCAAAGCGGCGCGGATTGCCGCGAGATCAAGCCGCCAGCTCGGCGTGTCGGCGTGGCTGAGACGCAAATTATTGAGCAAAAAACTCCGCAGCGCCGCATCCGGTATCGCCGCCGCCAAATCCGCATTGGCTTGCTGGCGGGTCAGGCCAGGGGTGAGCTTGAGCGCCGCCATCGCATCGATCAGCTCAGCGCGGGTTTCGGCGTGATCATAAATCAACGGTGCAATATCGAGCACCGCAAGGGCGCGCACCCGTGCCGGCGCCAGGAGCGAAACCATCATCGCAGTTTTACCGCCCATCGAGTGCCCGATCAAAGCCGCCGCGCCGACATGAAGCGCATCCATGGTTTCAAGGACATCGCGGGCCAGCCTGTCATAACCCATATCCGGCGCATGCGGGCTGGCACCATGATTGCGCGCATCAAGCGCAATCACCCGGTAATCGGGCAACGCACGGGCGATCATGCCGAGATTCTGCGCCGCCCCATACAGCCCATGCAAAAGCAAAATCGGCGCGCCGGCGCCATGTTCGGTCGCATGCAGGATCATCCGATCAACAACCTATGAAGTTTCACGCCTGAGCGATAAACAGTGTCGATGGATGACGCAATTCACAGCGATGCCGCACGATTAGCCCGGCTGATCACCCGCCAAGGGCAAAAACGCCATTTGGCGCCGATTTGGGCCGCCCATGCCGGGATCGGCCCCGGCATGGTGGTGCTTGATATTGGCGCGGGGATCGGCGCGCTGACCTTGCACTATGCGGAGATTGTCAGCCCGGACGGGCTGGTTTTCGCGCTGGAGCCGGATGAGCAAAGCCGCACCCATCTGCTCGCCGAGGCCAAACAGGCAAAGCTGCCGGTGCTGGGCTTGGCCTACCCAGCCGCCGCACTCGATCATCTGGCGCGCGCGCCGGACCGGGTGATGCTGACCGACACGCTGCATCACGCCGATGATCCCGCCGCGATGCTGGCGGCGATCCGGCGGGTGATGCCCGCGCGGAGTAGCTTGTTCGTCGCCGAGTATGATCCAACCGGACCCGGCTTGCTTGGCGCCAAAATGCCGCAACGCATGGCCACAGCGCGCGTGCTGGCGCTGCTCGACCAAGCCGGTTTCAGGCCGGGATCCATACTTGCGGCTCCCGATGAACATTACGTCCTGACCGCGACCTGCGCATGACCGGTTGGGTATGGGCGGGGTGGGTATGAGATGGATCGGGTATGAGCCGTCGGCGTGATCCGGTCTGGATCGCGCTGATCGTGCTCGGCGCAGGCTTGGGCCTGCTTGCCCTGATGCTGCCGGGTTGGATCGCACAAGCCGAATTGCTCTCCGCCCTCTTGGTGCTCATCGTCATCGCCTATGCCAAGCCGGTTTGGGCAATGGGCGTTTGGCTGATCGCGGTGCAAAGCAGCCCGGAAATGTGGCTGTCTGACCTGATTGGCCATCACGAGTTGATCATCGCGGTGCTGAAGGCCGCCGGGCTGGTGGTGATGGCGCTCGCCGCCTGGCGCGAGGGCGGGCGGTTTGACCGGTTTAATCCTGGCTTTGCCTTCGGTGCCATGTTCGTGGGCGGCGTGGTGCATGGGTTTTGGCCGGGGCTGACGCTGCTCGCCTCGGTGCGCTCGCTCATCGGCTCGGCAGCGCCGTTTGGTGCCGGATTTATCAAATTATCCGCCGCAATGCGCCGCGTGATCATCGGCGTGACCATCGCCGGGCCGGTCCTGACCGTGCTGTTCGGCGCCGTGCTCGATGGGCTTGGCCTGCGCGCCATGGTCGGGTTTCAGCAAGGCGCGCTGCGACTGGCGGCGGCGAGTTCACCCGCGTTTCTCGGCGGGTTCGCGATGATCGGGGTCTATGCCGGCGTGCTCGCTTACTTGCGCCGCCAAAACCCGTGGCTGCTCGGCTGGATCGGCGTCGATTTGATCATCCTGGTTGCCACCGGCGCGCGCGCGCCGCTCGGCCTCGCCGCATTCGTGCTGATCGCAACATTAATCGCCGTGCCGTCCGCCCGATTGAGCCTGCATCGGCGCTTGGTGCTGCTGAGCCTGCTGGTGGGCGCGGCTGGCTTCATGCTGCTGGCCCTGCCCGATCTCCGCTTTATCCGGGTGATCGATTTATGGCGGCTCGGCGAAGCGGGCGATTTGTCCAACCGCACGCTGATCTGGCCGGCGTTCGAACGCGCCATCGCCGCCTCGCCTTGGCTGGGTTGGGGCGTCGGCGCGGGCAAGGTGGTGGTGAATTTGCACACCACACTCGGCGAATTGCTCGGCACCAACGCCGCGCATTGCGAATATTTAAGAATACCCACCGAAGGCGGTTTGATCGGCGCGACATTGCTGGTCGCCTTGCTGGTGCTGTGGGTTTGGCGTGGCAGTGCAAAGCTGCCACGCGATCAACGGATTGTGATCCGGCTTGTTTTTTTCGCCTTCGCAGTGCAATCTGTGACTGATAATACTTTGATCGCAACGACTAGTCTGGCGTTCTTCACCTGGGCACGGGCGGTGTTGGTGTTTGCTGACGAAAGCGTTTCCTGACCGCAATATCGAGGGTTCATGAGCTTGCTCCTGTCGCGTCGTGTCCTGTTGGCCGGATCGGTTTTAGCCGCACCTGGCGCCGGTTTGGCGTCAGCGTCCTTAGCTTTGGCCGCCCCACCGATCAGCACCCCACCCATCGCCACCCCACCGATCGCAATCGTGATGAATTCCGGTGCCGCGAATATCGCGATCATCGACATGACCACCAAACAAGTGTTGCGGCGCGCGCCGACCTTTCGCGAGCCCAGCCATTGGGCGTTGACGCCGGACCATCGGCGGCTGGTGGTGGCGGACGCCTCCGGCAATGCCTTGTTTTTTTTCGACCCAGCCACCGGTGCCGCGATGGGGCATCGGCGATTTGCTGATCCGTACCAGCTCTGGTTCAGCCCGGATGGCCAGTTTCTGGTGGTCAACGCGCTGCGGCTAAACCATGTCGATATCTATCGGGCCGCCGATTTCAGTCTGATCAAGCGCTTCAAACCCGGCTCGATGCCGAGCCATCTGAGCTATACCCCGGATAGCAAAATCGTCTTTAATTCGCTGCAAGGCTCCAACGCCCTCGCCTCGTTCGATCTCTCCCGGATGACCGAGCGGTGGGTGATGCCGGTCGGCAAAACCCCCGCCGGCGTGATGTGGCATCGCGGCAAGGTGCTGGTCGCGATCATGGGCAGCAATCACGTCGCCGTGGTCGATCCCGCAACCGGCCATGTCACCCAGCGCATCATGACCGACCGGGGTGCCCATAATTTATTTCTCACCCCGGACCGTAAGCATATCTACGTGACCAATCGCGTCGCCGGCTCGCTCTCGGTGATTGATGCCGAACATCTCACCGTGGTGAACCATATCAAGATGCCGGGCGGGCCAGATGATTTATGTTTCGCGCCGGACGGCAAATTATGGATCGCCCTGCGCTTCGCTGCCCATGTCGCGGTCTATGATCCGGTGAGCGGCGATATCGAACGCATCGCCGTCGGCCGCTCGCCGCACGGCATTTTTCTCTCCACCTTGCTGACCGACCGGCCAGCCCTCGCCGCGATGACGCTTGCCTAATGCTCCCCGCCCATCCCTTCAACGATCTGGCGGGTTGGATCGAGCAGGTGGCGGTGCTGCCCGCTTTATACCGGTTGGGGCTGATGCGCTGGGAGTTTCTCTCCTTTGGCTGGGTGCTGGTGGCGCTCTACGGATTGGCGCAAATGCTGCTCGCCTTTGGTGTCTGCATGCCGCTGGAGCGGCTCTGGCCGATCGAGCGCGGCGGCAATCCACGGCTGGTTTGGACCGATATCGCCTATACCGCCCTCGCCCGCATCGGGATTTTGCCCATCGCCACCTTCGTCTTGTTCTATGCGGCGCAAACTTGGCTCAACGGCGTTCTGGTCGATCACGGCTATATCCCACCGATGCTGGAGACCATGATCCCGCCTTTGTTCGGCCATCCGGTGCTGACTTTTTTCGCCTACGCGCTGATCTTGGACTTTGCCGATTACTGGCGCCATCGCCTCTCGCATCGATTTCGTCTGTGGTACGCGCTGCACGCCGTCCATCATGCCCAACGCCAAATGACCGTTTGGTCCGATGATCGAAACCATATTCTCGATGAAATCATCTCCTTCACCTGGTTCATGCTGATCGGGCTACTGATCGGCATCCCGCCGCTGCAATTCCCAATTTTGCTCCTGGCGCTCAGGCTGGTGGAGAGCTTCAGCCACGCGAATATCCGCCTGCATTTTGGCCGGCTCGGCGAGCGCTTGCTGGTCTCGCCCCGGTTCCATCGCGCCCATCACGCCATCGGCGCTGCGGGGCTGCGCTCGGTCAATTACGGTGCGGTGTTTCCGTTCTGGGATATGCTGTTCGGCACCGCCGATTTTTCCCGCGACTTTGCTCCAACCGGCGATGCCAGCGCCCCGGAAGCCATGGCCAGCGGCGGCTATCTGGCGCAGCAATGGGCCGGTATGCGCTATTTATTTCGAACCTTGGCCGGTTGATCTAGCCAAGCCAGCAGAAAGCGGCTAAAGACTCATTTGCGGCGCTTTTCTGTTGTGGTTGCTTGTGCTTTTTCGCGTTCTCGCGTTTCGACACTTCCTCAGTTGAAGAGTTCCTTGGCCCGCATCGTGCGGGTTGCCGTGTTTGATGGAGAGTGACGAAATGGCGACCGGTGTTGTGAAATGGTTCAATGCAACCAAAGGCTACGGCTTCATCCAGCCGGATGATGGCTCGAAAGACGTTTTCGTGCATATCTCGGCGGTTGAACGCGCCGGGCTGGGCCGACTGAACGAAGGCCAGCGGATTGCTTATGAGCCGCAGCGCGGCCAGCAAGGCAAAGTCTCGGCGGAAAACCTGAAAGCCGCTTGATTTTGTCTGCCGTGCGCTAAGCACGCAAGCAAAAACTGGAAAACGCCGCGCAAGCGGCGTTTTTTTGTGTCCGGACGGATCGGAAATGGCACCTTGGTTGTTATCATTCATCAAACCGGGCGAGCCATTGATGGCTGCGGGCGCGATCAAAAATCGGGTCATCGCCCGCCTCCGGGTTCGATTGCAATCTGGTTTGGTAGTTTTCCGGCGTAACACGGATCGGCTTCAGCACCTGATTAAGGCGGCGATAGAGCGGGTAGAGCGCCGCCGCGTCGGCCTGAGGCGGCAATGTCAATGGCGAAAGATCATGTGTGTCATCACTCGTATCAGGGGCGGTCAGCGTGCCAGGCTGATAGATCGACGGACCATACGGATTCGGCTCGTCACCAGCCTGAATGGTCAGGCCACCCGGATAGCGGCGGAGCGTAAATTCCGGCCCCAGCGCCGCCTCAATCGCCGCCGACCCGCCAAGCTTCCCCGCCCAGCGATCCGATAAGGCCGTGAGAAAATTACCCTCCCGAATCCCATGCGAGAGATGTCTGGCCTCAAAATACCCATTTTCGACAATCAGGAATGGTGCTTGCACCGCCAAGC
>JBMFWT010000003.1:0-134010 GCA_049964975.1 Acidiphilium sp. | reverse complement strand
GGTGATCGCGACCTATCGGACCTAACGGAGCTATCGGAATAGGGGTATTTTTGACAAAATCAGATTGCGCGAAGCTATCGGACCGGCGCGGGCGGGATAGGAGCGGGATAAAACTTTAATGTTCTTGTTTTGTGCTATCTTCTCCCCCTACTACGCCACCATCACGTCGCCGTGACAATCCACACCAATCCGCATTGGTTCGCTCTGGGATAGTAGCCCCTTATGTATCCCGACATATACGCAACGATTATTTATCGTTTATTATCAATGGCTTATTGATGGGGTGTGGCGGAGAGGGTGGGATTCGAACCCACGGTACCCGTGAAGGTACAACGGTTTTCGAGACCGTCCCGATCGACCACTCTGGCACCTCTCCGCGTGGGCGCGCTTATAGGGTTGCCTCGCCTGCAAGGCAACTGTGTGGGCCGGGTTGCAGGAATGCGGCTTGTCTGAAATGGTGGACCATCAACGGGAGTGAGCGATGAATCCGATTCGGCGATCCAAAAACCTGCTCTGGCGGACCAGTGTCATCAGCCTCACCTGCCTTGGCTTGGCCGGTTGTGGCACCAGCGCGCCACCACGCGTCGGCGGCGCTGCGGCGGGAGGGGCGGCAACCGGTGCCACGTTCGGCCTCCTCGGCGGGCCGGTCGGCGTGCTGGTCGGCGGGGCGATTGGCGGGGGTATCGGCGCTCTCACCGCAGCGAATACCACCCCGAAGCAAGTTAATCTGGGCAACCCGCCCTGGACCGGCGGCAGTTCCCTCGGCGGCGCCAGCTCACCCGCCGCGCCGATGGCACCGCCCCAGCCGATCACCCCAAATAATGCGCCGACTGGCGCCGTCCCGCCGCCAACCTACAGCCCCGCAGGGCCGGGTGGCGTTCAATCAACGCCCCTGCCGCCGCCCCAATAGAAGCGCAGGATCAGGCGGCGTGAACCCCGGCAACATAGTCGCGCAAATTCCGCACCTGGTCCGCCTGCTCATCAATCAACCGCTTCACCACGTCGCCGATACTCACCACCCCGATCAGCTTGCCCTCGTGAAGAATCGGCAAATGGCGGAAATGCCCATCCGTCATCAAATTCTCCGCCTCGAACACGGTGGTCTTCGGCGTCGCGGTAATCGGATGCGCCGTCATCAACTGTGCCACGGTCATATCCAGCGTTTGCACGCCATTCGCGGCCAAACTGCGCACCACGTCACGTTCGGAGAGAATCCCCACCAACTCATTCTCGGCGGAAACCACCACCACCGCACCAATCCGCCTCTCCGCCAGCAACGCCACCGCCTTGCGGATCGATGTTTCCGGCGTGATCGTAATCGGTCCATGCTGCTTTTGACGCAAAATCGCATTCAAACTTGTCATCATTCCCTCCAACAATTTAATCCGCTAACAGCAGCGGTTGATCGGCAAAAATGCCATGCTTGTGATCAGACTAATCTGATCAGATATATTAGAGCAAGAGAATAAATCATCAGCGTAGCTAAAGATTATTTTACCTGCATTGCTGCGCCGCAACAAAATTCAAGTCAGCACCCCAAACCGCCTGACTTTGAATAATAGCCAACTGCTCACCGCCGGTTGCCACGGTCGCCCCGATCAACGCATCACTCGCCGCCGCTGCAAACCCCAGCGCCGTGGAAGCCGCCGCGCCAAATGGCATGCGCCCCTGATGGTCCAGCAACGAGGCGGCAAAAAACGCGGCAAACGCATCGCCGGCGCCGGAAATCGCCGCCTCATGGCGCGTCACCTCCACCCGGAAGCGCTGACCTTCCGCCACCATCAAAATATCCAGTTTTGCTCGCGGCGTATCGGCCCCGGAAAACCCGGTCACCACCGCGCAGCGCCGGCCCAAGGATTCGAGCGCGGCAAACGCCTCCCGCCGATCGCGCGCAACCCCGCCTGTCAATACGCCGAGTTCAAACGGGTTCGGCGTCACAATATCCGCCTGCGGCACCAGGCGCGCCCGAAACGCATCGATCAATGTTGCACCGACATAAGCGCGCCCATGATCGCCCATCACCGGATCACATAAAAACCAACAATTCGGATGAGCCGCCTTCGCCCGCGCCACCGCATCGAGCACGATAGCCACGCACGCCGCATCGCCCAAATACCCGCTGATCACCAGCGAACATTGCGCAAACCGGCCACGGGTCGCCAACCCTTCGATCACCGACATCAATAAGCCAGCATCAATCGGCCCACCCCCCGCTTTGCCGAGGGCCGGATTATGCGATAGCAAAATGCTGGGCAGAGGCCACACCTCATGGCCCAGCCGCGCTAAAATAAATCCCGCCGCCGCGTTGCCAAGCGCGCCATCGACCAGTTGCGACTGCACCGAGAGAATTGCCATATCTGCTTGAATCATGCAGCACGCCATCTGGCAATCACGCGCGGGTTGACGAGGCCGCGGTTGCGGTGAAAAACCAAATTTGTTCTGATCTGGGAGAGCTCATGCGCACTTTGCTGGCCATTGCATTATTCGGCACGTTGGGCTGCTGGGCACGCTATGGTCAAACCATTCTCGTGCAAAACCTCGCTGGCCGGGCCTTCCCCGTCGCGGTGCTCAGCATCAACGTCATGGGCTCATTTCTCATCGGCCTGCTATTTTTCGCCTCGTTGGAACGATTTTCCATTGGTCCTGCGCTGCGCATTGGTATTTTAACTGGCTTTCTCGGCGGCTACACGACGTTCTCGACCTTTGAGCTGGAAACCTTGTTGCTGATCGAGAATGGCCAATGGCTCCGCGCAGGCCTTTATCTCTTCTCATCGGTTGGGCTTGGGCTAATCGCGGTTCTGGCCGGTGCGGCCTTGGCAAGGAGCTTGTGACATGAATTCAGCAACCGAAGGAAAACCCGCTTTGATGGTTCGGCTCGATTTGCACCACGCCGATCACGGCAAGCGCCGCGCCTTGATGGATGCGGTGCTGAACGCGCTGCGCGATGCGCCGGGAATCGACAGCGTTTCGGTCATGCGTGGTGTCGCCGGCCTTAATGGTGGCCATGTGATCCATGCCGCCGATATTCTCCACTATGATATCGACTTGCCACTCCTCGTTGAGTTTTGCGCAGCCCCCGATCAGGCGGAGGCCGCGATTGCGCGCCTGCGCGCCTTGGTGCCTGCGGGCGCGATCATGACGTGGCCGGTGATGATGCGTTAGCTTGGGCGCAGCGACCGGTACAGTGCGGCGTAATGCCGTGCAGGCCCCGCCCATGATACGTCTAACCGCATGGCATTGCGCTGGATCATTTGCCAGATTGGCTGGTCGTGAAACAACCGGGAACTGCGGTGCAAGGCGCGGCGTAACCCGTCTTCATGGGCCGGCTGAAATTGAATGCCGGTGGCTACCTGTGCGCTTAAAGCCGCGTCATTGGCATCAATCACAGTATCGGCCAAACCGCCGACCCGCGTTACAATCGGCACCGCCCCATAGCGCTGTGCTGCTAACTGGGTCAGGCCGCATGGCTCGAAACGCGAAGGCACTAACAAGGCATCGGCCCCGCCTTGGATCAAATGTGCGAGGCCTTCATCAAATCCAATAATCGCTTTGACCGAACCCGGATAGGCGCTTGAAGCCTCGCGCAGAGCGTTTTCTAACGCGGGCTCGCCGGTGCCGAGCACCACCAATTGGCCGTTGATGGTGATGATGGTCTCAATCGCCGCCAAGATCAGATCAATGCCTTTCTGCCAGGTAAAACGCGAGATGAGCCCGAACAGCAGAGCGTCTGATCGCTCATCAAGACCGGTCGCACGCGCCAGCATGGATTTATTGGCGGCGCGCAAATCCAAATGCGCGGCATCGAACGGTGCGGCTAAGGCTTGGTCGGTAGCGGGATTCCAAATATCGGTGTCAAGGCCGTTGAGAATTCCAAATACCCGGTCTGTGCGCGCGCGAAACAGCCCATCCAGCCCCATGCCGCCCTCGGGTGTCGTGATTTCGGCGGCATAGCTCGGGGAAACGGTGGTGATGGCATCGGCATGCTGCAAACCGGCTTTGAGAAACCCGATGGCACCATAATGCTCGACTCCTGAAATCGAAAAGGAACTGGGGGGCAGGCCCAGCGCGCCCAATAAATCCGGGGGAAACTGGCCCTGATAGGCTAAATTATGCACGGTCATGACCACCGGTGGCGCAGGCTTGTTCCCATAACGCAAATAAGCCGGCACCAACCCAGCCTGCCAATCATGTGCATGGATGATATCGGGGGTGAGAGACGGCACTAACCCCAAACCAAGATCAGCCGCTACGCGCGCGAGGGCTGCGAAGCGTTGTGCGTTATCGGGCCAATCCTTGCCCGTTGGGTCGAGATAGGGATTGCCGGGCCGTGCAAAGAGATGCGGTGCGTCCAAAACCAGTAAGTCAAGGCGATCCACCCGCCCGGCGCGCAGCGTTGCCGCGCCGCCAAATAAATCCGGATATTGATGGACAATATCGCTGCGCGACAGCGCCGCCATGACGGTGGGATAGCCGGGGATCAGGGTTGTCACTTTAAGGCCAATCGCCGACAGGGCCGCGGGCAGAGCGCCCATCACATCGGCCAAGCCGCCGGTTTTAATCAGGGGGAAAATTTCCGATCCCACCATCAGAATTTTCATCGGCTTCAGGCGCGGTTTAGCCATTTTGTAAACGATCAATCATCGCTTGGGTAATCAGGGTGATCCCGTTTGAGGTGCGGCGAAATCGCCGTGTGTCATCGATTGGGTCCTCGCCGACCACCAGCCCTGGCGGGATTCGCACCCCGCGATCAATCACCACATTGGTGAGCCGCGCATGGCGGCCAATATCCACTTCTGGCAAAACGACGGCCCCAGAGATTTGTGAGAAGGAATTCACTTTAACGCCGGTGAATAACAAGGAGCGCCGCAAGGTGGCGCCTGAAACGATGCAGCCACCACAAATCAGTGACGAAATTGCTTGGCCGCGTCGGCCTTCTTGGTCATGGATGAATTTTGCGGGCGGCGTGCCTTCGGTATGAGTCCAGATTGGCCAGTTACGGTCATAAATATCAAGAGCGGGTTCGAAATCGGTGAGGTCGATATTCGCCTCCCAATACGCATCGATCGTGCCGACATCGCGCCAATACGGATTGCGCTCATCGCTTGAGCGCACGCAAGATTGGCCGAAATGATGGGCAAAGGCGCGCCCATCGCGCACTAACGCAGGAATAATATCTTGACCGAAATCATGGTGGGAATTGGCGCGTGCGGCATCGTGCCGCAATTCCTCGATGAGAAATTTGGTGTTGAATACATAAACACCCATGCTGGCGAGTGCGACATCGCTGCGCCCGGGCATCGCGGGCGGATGGGCCGGTTTTTCGAGAAACTCCAGAATCCGTCCTGATGGATCCACATGCATCACGCCAAACGCACTGGCTTCGGCGAGCGGCACGTCCACACACGCAATGGTGACGTCGGCCTGCGCGGTCACATGCTGCTGTAATAATAATTCATAGTCCATTTTATAGATATGATCGCCAGCCAAGATCAGCATGTAATCAGGGTTAATGCTCTCGATGATTTCAATATTTTGAAACACCGCATCTGCCGTGCCGAGATACCATTTTTCTTCGGATACGCGCTGACTGGCGGGTAGGATGTCAAAACTTTCTTTGCGTTCGCGGCGCAAAAAATTCCAGCCTAATTGCATATGGCGGATCAGACTATGGGCTTTATACTGGGTCGCGACGCCAATATTGCGAATGCCAGAGTTAATGGCGTTGGACAGGGCAAAATCGATAATGCGCCATTTGCCACCGAAATAAACCGCGGGCTTGGCGCGTTTGTCGGTCAGGTCAAACAAGCGTGAGCCGCGCCCCCCGGCGAGCACATAGGCCATGGTGCGCCGTGATAGCGGGGTGATCGATCCGGCCGGCGCTGCTCCCGGTGTCGCGTTGCCAAAATCCATTTTTCGCTCCTCCCGCACCAACGAATCGCCGATGCCTCCGGTTATTTGGTGTTCAACCCGCTGCCCTCAATAGTAATTTCCAGTTTTTCATCATACTGGCGCGGCATTTCACCATGGTCTCAATCAATGGCGGAGATTGACCGCGCGCGCCAAATGCGTGCGGCATATTCGCCAATCGCCCGATCAGAGGCGAAATAGCCCATTTTGGCGGTATTGATCACGCTGGCGCGCCACCAGGCGGCGGGGTCCTGCCAGCGCTCCGAAATGCGCTGTTGGGCGGCGGCATAGGCATCGAAATCGGCAGTGACAAAAAACCGATCATCATGGCGTAGCGCTTGGGTGATGGGATGAAACCGATCTGGCTCATCGGGCGAAAATACCCCAGATTCGACCGCATCCAACACCTCGGTTAATGCCGGAGAGGCCGCAATCGCGGCCTCGGATGACCAGCCATGGCGCCAATGATCGGCGATTTCTTCAGCGGTGAGGCCGAAAATTTCGATATGATCCGCGCCGACCCGGTCACGGATTTCGACATTGGCGCCATCAAGCGTGCCAATCGTCAGCGCGCCATTCAAGGCGAGTTTCATATTGCCGGTGCCTGAGGCTTCCATGCCGGCGGTGGAAATCTGTTCAGAGACATCGGCAGCCGGGATGATAATTTCAGCGAGGCTGACATTGTAATTCGGCATGAATACCACGCGCAATTTACCGCGCACGGTGGGGTCCGCATTGATGGTGCGGGCGACATCATTGATCAATTTGATGATCAATTTAGCTTGATGGTAGCTGGCGGCGGCTTTACCTGCGAATATTTTGACGCGTGGCGCGTATGTTTCGGTCGGGCGGGTGCGCATGGATTGGTAAAGCGCGATTGTTTCGAGAATGTTGAGTAATTGGCGCTTATACTCGTGAATTCTCTTGATATGGACGTCAAAAATAGCTGTTGGATCAAGCTTGATCCGCAGTGTATCGCGCACATAGCGGGCGAGAGCCAATTTGTTGGCACGACGACAAGCGATCAAGCGATCACGAAAGCCGGTATCATCAGCGAGTGCGACCAAGCCCTCTAATTCGGCAGGATCATCGCAAACATGCTCGCCGAGCGCTTCAACGAGCAGCCGGGTGAGGCCTGGATTGGCCTCGAACAACCAGCGGCGGAAGGTGATACCGTTGGTAACATTGGTGATCCGGTCGGGAAACATGCGATTTAGGTCGGCGAATACGGTTTCCTGCATCAACCGGCTATGCAGGGCGGATACGCCATTGACCCGGCGCGAGCCGATGAAGGCGAGAGTGCCCATGCGCACGCGGCGCCCATGGCTTTCATCGATCACCGAAACCGACGCGAGATTGACCGATTGCGTCTCAGCGCGCGCGCGCTCCAAATGCTCCGCATTGATCATATAGATGATTTGCATATGCCGGGGCAGGAGCCGTTCTAACAACGGCACCGGCCAGGTTTCGAGCGCTTCTGGCAGCAGTGTATGGTTGGTGTAGGAGAACACCGCCCGGGTGATGTCCCAGGCCTCGTCCCAGAGCAAATCATGCGCATCAATCAGCAGGCGCATCATTTCCGGGATCGCGATGGCGGGATGGGTGTCGTTGAGTTGAATGGCGACTTTTTGCGGTAAATTCTGGAAATTATCATATTGGCGCTGATGGCGGCGCAGCAAATCCTGCAGGGAGGCGGAGGCGAAAAAATATTCCTGGCGCAGCCGCAATTCCTGCCCGGCGGGCGTCGCATCGCTCGGGTAGAGCACGCGCGAGATGGATTGCGCCCGCACATCCGCCGCCAAGGCGCCGTGATAATCGCCCGCATTGAAGCTTTCCAGATGGATCGGGTCAATGGCCCGTGCGGACCATAGCCGCAACGCATTCACATGTTGCCCGCGCCAGCCGACAACGGGTGTATCATAGGCCACGGCTTGCAGTTTTTCGGCGGGGTGCCAGTGATGAGTGGTTTCGCCATCCTCATTGATGATCGCCTCGACATGGCCACCAAAGCCGATGTCAAAGGCGAGTTCGGGACGCTCAAACTCCCATGGATTGCCAAAGGACAGCCAATCTTCAGGGAATTCAAGCTGCCGACCATCACGAATGGTTTGTTGGAACAGCCCGTTATCATAACGAATGCCATAGCCATATCCGGGAATTCCCAGGCTCGCCATGCTTTCCATGAAGCAGGCGGCGAGCCGGCCCAGCCCGCCATTGCCCAAAGCGGCGTCCGGCTCGGCGGTGCGCACCGCATCCAAATCAACCCCGAGCCGTTGGAAGGCGGCGCGGGTGATTTCGGTGAGGCCAAGGTTGGTCAAGGTGTCGAACAGCAAGCGACCGATCAAAAATTCGAGCGACAGATAATAAACCCGCTTATGGCCTCCGCTGTAAACCGCGTTACTGGTTTGAATCCAGCGCTCAACCACCCGGTCGCGCAGGGCGAGCGCGAGTGCCACGAACCAATCACGCTCGGTGGCTGCGTAGATATTTTTACCAACCCCATAGACGAGTTTGGCGAGAATAACCTCGCTCCAGCCCGCCGCATCGCGGATCGGCGGCAATTTGGGCGGTTGCGCGCCAAGCGGCCCAGGCTCGGCGGCGCCGGTTCGAACCGTGTCTCGTCCATCATCCATGTCAACCCTCATCGGCGCAATAACGCTTGACCAACAGCCGGCCCAATCAGACCGCTCTGGTATCAGCGTTGCACAGATTGCCGCTCAGCCGCAATGATTAATCGAAATCCATGCGCGAATCGCTACAGATTTACCGATCTGCGGTCACGTGATCGTCAGGGCGCTGGACCGAGAGCGGTGAGCGGCCAGCGCGGGCGGCACGGTGCATCGAGCGGATCGGGGCCGAGGGATGCGCGGCGCCGTTCCTGCGCGGCCCAAGCGACCATCACGGCATTATCGGTGCAAAGCCGCAGCGGCGGGGCAATCAACTGCGCGCCGTGCGTCGTGGCGATGGTGCTGAGGCCAGCGCGGATGGCGCGGTTGGCGGCAACCCCGCCCGCGACGATGACATGGGTCACCGGGGTTTGGCGCAGCGCGTGATCGAGCCGATCAGTAAAAATATCAACCATTGCCGCCTGGAACGAGGCCGCGCAGTCAGCGGCCCATTGGCGCGACAAGGGCGCGTTGGTTGGTTGCGCGCCGGAGGATTGCAATAGTTTTTGCGCGACGGCGGTTTTCAGCCCGGAGAACGAGAAATCGCACCCGGGGCGGCCACGCATCGGGCGGGGCAGGCTCAGAGCGGTTGGGTCACCTTCGCTGGCGAGGCGTTCCAGCGCCGGGCCGCCCGGATAAGCGAGGCCGAGCAGCTTGGCCACCTTATCGAACGCCTCGCCGGCGGCATCGTCGATGGTGGTGCCGAGGCGCCGATAGCGCCCCACGCCTTGCACTTCGAGCAGCAAGGTATGCCCGCCTGAAACCAAAAGACAGATATAAGGGAAGTCGGGCTGCAGCGGGGTGATGCCGGGCAGGCGCGCGGTCAAAGCATGGGCTTCGAGATGGTTGATGGCATAGAACGGTTTACCCGCCGCCAGCGCCATGGCCTTGGCGAAATTGCTGCCGACGATCAGCCCGCCGATCAAGCCGGGTCCGGTGGTTGCGGCAATCGCGCTGAGATCGGCAGGGGTCAGCCCGGCGCGGTTCAGGGCCTCGGTGACCATGCCGGGCAGGATTGCGAGATGGGCGCGGGCGGCGATTTCGGGCACCACGCCGCCGAACGGGGCATGTTCAGCAATTTGGCTCGCAACCAGATCGGCGCGCACCGTGCCATCCGCGTCGAGAATGGCGCAGGCGGTTTCATCGCAGGAAGATTCGATTGCCAGAATCGGGGCCGCTTTCTTTTCCATCCGGAGCACATTAGTCTTTGCCCATGGGTCAGGAAACCGCCACACATCACGCATCTGCCGCCACCGATTATACCAGCCGTCGCCGCGTGTGCATCGGCACGCGCGGCTCGCCGCTGGCGCGCTGGCAAACCGAGACATTTTTGCGCGCGGTGCAGGCGCATTTGCGGCAAGATGGGCCGCATTTTGGCTTCGCGCCGGATGATTTCAGCATCGAGATCATCGCCGTGATGGGCGATCAAATCCAGGACCGGCGCTTGGCTGAGATTGGCGGCAAGGGCATGTTCGCTAAAGAGATCCATGAAGCCTTGCGGGATCGGCGCATTGATTGTGCGGTGCATAGTCTCAAGGATTTGGAAACCAGCTTCCCGGATGGCATTATTCTCGCGGGCACGATGGCGCGCGAGGATGCGCGTGATGCGCTGATTTTGCGCCCGGGTATTGATACCGGCACGGCGGATTTTCGCAGCCTGTTGCCGAAAGGCGCGCAGATTGGCACCGCCTCGCTGCGTCGGCAGGCGCAATTGCTGCATGCGCGGCCCGATCTGGCGGTGTCGCTGCTGCGCGGCAATGTGCGCACCCGGCTTGATCGGGTGCAGGCGGGCGGCATCGATGCGACGTTGCTGGCGCTGGCCGGGGTCAAGCGGCTCGGCTTTGCCGATGAGGTCAGTTTGGTGCTCGATCCTGAGCACATGCTGCCCGCCGCCGGGCAGGGCATTGTGGGTATCACGGCGCGGGCTGATGATCCGGATTTGCTAGCGCTCCTGGCCAGCATCGAAGATCGGGCGGCGCGTGTGGTTTCGACCGCCGAGCGGAGCCTGCTGGCGGCTCTGGATGGATCATGCCGGACGCCGATTGGCGCTTATGCACAGTTGGATGCGGATGATCAGGTGCAGCTCACCGGCCTTGCCGCACGGGGCGACGGCAGTTTTCTGCTGCGCCGCAGCCTGACGGGGGCCGCGCGCGATGCGGCGCGTCTCGGCGCCACGCTCGGAGCAGAACTGCGCCGCGATTCGCCGGCTGATATTTTTCTCGATTAGGGCGGCGCCCCATGGTCGTGCGGCGGAGCGCGATGGTGTTGGTGACAAGGCCGGAGCCAGGGGCTGGCGAAACCGCAGCGGCGCTGCGCGCGTGCGGGCATGTGCCGATATTGGCACCGGTGCTGCATATTGAGCCGCAGATCGTTGCGGCACCGCGCAATGTGGTGGCGATTGCGGTGACCAGCGGTCAGGCTGTGGCGGGTTTGCCGTCCGCCTTGCAGGCCTTGCCGTTATTTGCGGTGGGCGATGCGAGTGCGGCGCGCGCTCGTGCGGCGGGGTTTCGTCATGTGGAAAGTGCGGCGGGCACGGCGCAGGATTTGGCGCGGCTGATGGTGCATCGGCTGGCGCCGGGGGCGGCGGTGTTGCTGGCCAGCGGTGCGGGTAACGGCCTTGATCTGGCCCATGATTTGCGAGCGGCGGGATTGCGGGTCAGCCGCCGGGTTGCCTATCGGAGCGTGGCGGCTGAGACGCTGGAGATGGCGGCGGTCGCGGCGCTGGAGGCGAACGAGGTTGATTTTGTGCTGATTTTTTCGCCAGCGAGTGCGCGGCGGTTCGTTGCCTTGGCGCAGGCGGCGCGGGTTGAGCCGGGCTTGCGGCGGGTCATTGCGATTGCGATCAGCCCGGCTGCCGCCGCACCGCTCGCGGGCCTGCCGTTGCGGGCGGTGAGAATCGCCATGGCGCCGGACCAGAAACATATGCTAGCGCTATTGTTATGACCGATCCTGATTCTGCTGTCCGTTCTGCGACCTCCTCTGCCGAGCCTGCGGGCGCATCCCCGCCGATGAAACCCAAACGCCGTGGGCGCGGGATTTTGCTCCTGCTGGCCTTGGTGGTGATCATCGCGGCGGGCGGCGCGATTGTTTATAAAATCAGACCGTTACTGACCATGCGGCCCGCGCCGATGCGCGTGAGTGCCTCTGCGCCAATGCCGACGCCGACAGCAACGCCGAGTGCGCCGCCCGCATCGGCACCGGCGACTTCACCAACGCCGCATCCGGCAGCATCCGCGTCTTCACCCGCGACTTCATCCGCGTCTTCATCCTCCGGGGCTTCACCATCCGCGCCGTCGTCTCAGGCCAATGCGTCGTCGCAAATTGGGTCGTCACAATCCGGGTCATCCGCACCTACCGACCCTGACGCGGCGAAAATGGCGGCGATGCAGGCGCAAATCGCCCAGCTTTCCGCGACGGTGCTGGCCGATCACGCAGAAATGGTCCGTCTGCAGGCGAGTGCCGCCAGCCTGCCGCATTTGGCGGCGCAGGCGCAGACCATGGCGATGCTGGCCACCGCATCAATGGCACTGGAATCGGGCCAGAAGCTCGGCACCATCCCGAACGCGCCTGAGGCTTTGGTGCGCTATGCGACCGTGGCGCCGCCCACCGAAGCGCAATTGCGCGCCGAATTTGAAACGCTTGCCCCGCGCGCGGCGCAGCGTGCGGGCATGACCAATAGCGGCGTTACCGGCTTGTGGGCGCGGCTGCGCGCGCATGTGGTCGATTTGATTTCGCTGCGCCGAGGGGATCAGGTGCTGATCGGCAGCCGGGCGGATGGCACGCTGGCGATGGCGCGCCGTGATCTGGCGCTGGGCGATTTGTCGGGGGCGGTGGCGGCGGTGAAAACCTTACCCGCGCCGGCGCAGCGGGTCATGCAGCCTTGGCTGACCCGTGCGGATCATTTGTTGGCGGCGCGTGCGGCGTTGTCCCAGATGGCGGAGCAACATTGATGCTCCGGGCATTTCGGTTTGGCTTGATCGCCATTGTGGTGCTGGCGGTGATTTGGGGCATTGCGGCGCTGCCCGGCACGGTGCGGGTTGATACCGGTTCGTATCATTTCGCGGCGGGCGTGCCGGTTGCGATTTTGCTGCTGTTGCTGCTGGCGATTGCGGTGATCGTGCTGATCAATGTGCTGCGTGCGCTGTTGCGCGCCCCGCGCCATCTGGCGGATCGGCGGGCGGCGTCGCGCCGCGATACCGGGGAGATTGCGGCGGTGCGCGCTTTATCGGCGCTGGCATCTGGCGATACGGCGGCGGCGCGGGGCCATGCCAAAACCGCCCAGCGCCATGCGCCGGATTCGCCGATCAGCCTGTACGTGGCGGGTGAGGCGGCGCGGCAGGCGGGCGATCATGTGGCGGCGGATCAGCATTTTGCGACACTTGCGCAGCATAAGCACGCCGGATTTCTCGGCTGGCGCGGGTTGGTGCAGCATCATGCGAGCCAGAACGATGCCGACTCGCAATCGCTAGCGCAGGCGCATGTGCGCTTGGCGGCGCAGGCGCATCCGGGATCGCCCTGGCTGCGTGAGGCGCGGGTGCGGCTTGCCACCGCGCGCGGCGATTATGCCGAGGCGGCGCGTTTGGCGACCGCAAAGACCGAGATGGGCGCGCTGGCGGTGATGGCGTCGCGGCAGGCTTCTGACCCGACTTTGGCGATCGATTGGGCGCGCGAGGCGATCAAGGCCACGCCGAGCCTTTCGATAGCCTATCTGGCGCTGGCGGCGGCGCATCAGCGCGCCGGCTTTCCGCGCGCCTGGCATCAAGCCCGCGCCCGCGCTGCCTTGCGCGCCGGTTGGCGGGCGGCGCCGCATCCGGAGATCGCCAAGGCGTTTCTCCAGGATATCGAGGCCCCGCTGGAACGCGCCCGCGCGGCGCAAACGCTGGCGGAGCTTAATCCCAACCACCCGGAATCAGAAAAATTACTGGCCGAGACCGCGCGCGTGGCCCGCCTTGAGGGTGAGGCGCAGCGTCATCGGGCGGGGGCGGATCAGGCGGGCACCCGCTTTGTGTGCAGCCAATGTCAGGCGGAGACGCCGGAATGGCGGCATGATTGCCCGCGTTGCGGCGTGGTTGGCAGTCTGGTCTGGACCGGCCCCGCGCCGACACCAGCACCCGTTACGACGCCGATGCCGCCATCCGCGCAGGGGGTTGGCGCGTCCGCGTGAAGCGGCGTTCGATCTGATAATGCAACAGGGCGGCAAGGCCGATCGATAGGCCAAGGCTCAGCGGCAGCCAGAGTAGGGTGAACCAGAGCCGGTTCTGGCCGGTCACGGTTCCGATGATCAGTGCGAGGGCGCGGCTGACCGGTTCGTTGAGCAGATAAAGCGGATACGAGATCGCGCCCAGCCACTGCACGGCCCTGTGGCTGAGCAGGGCTGCGAGTGGCTGATACAAGCGGTGATCGGGCGTGCGCTGGGCGTTCACCACCATCGCCCAAATCAGCGGCGGCAGGGCCTTGGCCAGCATCGTCGGGGCATCCGCGCCATGGCTGACGCCGAGGCCGATGGTGATCAGCAATGCGGCCAGAAACAGCTTGAGCGTGTGCTGCCCGCGCCAGAACCCGGCGGCGGCGATGCCGATGGCGAAATATCCCGCCTCGTTGGGCAGGAAGGCGCGATGAAACTGCCAATCGAGCGGGGCCAAGGCGGCATAGGCCCGGCCGGCCAATGCGAGCGCGAGAAAAATCCAAACCAAGGGGGCCAAGCCGGTGGTGGTGGGGCGAAATTTGAGCGAGAGCAGGGCAATCAGAGCGTAGAATTGCCATTCGGTGGACAGGCTCCAAGACGGGCCGAGGAGTGAAAATTGCACATCGGTCAGGCTATGGCGCAGCAGCACCCCTTGGGCGAGAAAAAGATGAACTAAAATATGCGCGCCGAGTTTGGTAGGTAGGCTCAATTCCCAGATTTGATGGGCGACATCACCCTGATGCAGCCACGGCATCACCGAAAATGGCGTCGGCAACGCAAGGCCCAGGATCGCGACGCTGAGCACCAGATAATAAACCGGCAGCAAGCGTTGTGCCCGGGCCAGCCAAAACGCCCCGATCCGCCCTTCGAACCGCGCCAGCGATTGCACGATCACCAAGCCCGACAACGCAAAGAACAAATTAACTGCGGCGAATCCGTGGCCGAAGAGCAGGCCCAGACCATGGGCCCAAAAAGCGGGTAATGGCAGCATCGGCGTCAGATGGCCGAGCATCACATAAACAGCGAGCACACCGCGCAGCCCATCAAATTGGTGCAGGCGGGGGGCTGATGGACGCTGCTGCGGAAGCGTTTCGGCGGACATAAGCTGACCGTGACACAACTTCAAGTTGCTTGCCACCCATTAATCTCCCCGACATTGATAATGTCATGAGCCCTTGGTCCAGCGCGCCCGATCGCATCACCCGGCAACCATTGGGCGCCCGCCCGTTTGGCCCGCGTCAGGGCTGGGTGGTGATGATCGGGTTTTTCCTGGTGCAGCTTTTGGTGGGCATTGTCGCGATGCTGGTGCGCGGCTTCATTTTCGGGATTATGATCGGCGTGCATCGCGGTTTGCAGGCGGCGGCAAATCATCAAACCATCAACCCGTTTCACCTGGGCAACGCGCTTATGCCCCCGCCGCCGGATGCGCAGTTCATCACGGCTTTGGGCATTGGTGCTTATGTGATCGCCGCGATTTGGTCGGCAAAATATATCACCGACCGGGTTGGTCCCCGGCTCTATGAGGCGTCATCGACGGGCGTGGCTTGGTGCGCGGCGCAGGCGCGGTTTTATGGGGTGGCGGTGCTGCTCGCACTCGTGATTGTCGCGGTGGCTATTGGTTTGACCGTGCTGTTTCCATTCGCGCAGTATGGGGATGGGCATTTGGGCGCGCTCAAGCAAATGCTGGCACCGGGATGGCCGCGCGTGGCCTCGTTGATTTTGTTCATCTTGATCGCCCCACCGGCGGAGGAGTTTATTTTTCGTGGCGGCGCGTTTGCGGCCTTGGCCTCACGCCATGGGGTTTGGGTGAGCGGTGCGATTGTGACGGCCTGTTTTGTCGCACTGCATGTGCCCGAAAAAATTCATTATCCGCCCGGCTTTATCGACATCACGCTGCTGGCCGTCGCAGCACTTTGGCTCCGATTGCGCAGCGGCTCGCTCAAGCCGGCGATGGTGCTGCATGTTCTCTATAATGGCGGGGTGATTGTTGCGGCGGCTATCATTGGCGCGTTGCATGGTCATGCGCCGCATCTCTGACCGGTTCTGGTGCCGCCCGTCTTGCCCCGCCGCGCCGTGCGGCCTATTTCTGCGCGTATGAAAAAACTATTTCTCATTGGATTGGGTGGTGCGGCGCTGTTGGTCCGCACGGCCACCGCCTTGGCGGCACCGGCGGCGGATGCCCCCAAGCCGCTTGGCGTGTTTTCGTCCTGGACGGCGGCGACCTATGGCGTTGGCGCGCATAAAGCCTGCTACGCCTTCACCCTGAGCCAGTTGCCCAAGGGCAGCAAGGCCGCACCGGCGATGTTGACGGTAACCGAGCGCCACGATCAGCGCGATGAAATTTCGCTGGCGCAGGGGATCACCTACAGCAAAGACGCGAAAATCGTGCTGACTGTAGGCAAAACCGCGCTTAAATTCTTTTACAAAGACAATATGGCCTATGCACTGCACAAAACGCCGACGATCAAAGCGTTTCTGGCCGGCAACAAAGTGACCGCGACCGCCTCGGCACCCAAAGCGTCCGATGTCGTCGATCATTTCGGGCTTGATGGGTTTTCCAGTGCATATAAGGCGATTGTGAAAGCCTGCCCGGCTGATCCTGGCGCGAAATAGTCATGAACGCCATCCCGTTGGCGCTGAACGAGGCTGAACGCGCCCGCATTTTGGCGAAGACGGCGTTGTTCGCCCCGCCATCCGCCGAGCTACCGGATGGTCGGCGCGATTTGGTCGGCCTGTCGCGCGCCGAACTCGCGGCTGCGGTTGCCTCGATCGGCGAGGCGCCGTTTCGCGCCAAGCAGCTTTGGCATTGGATTTATCACCAAGGGGTGACCGATTTTGCCCTGATGGCCAATATTGCCAAGCCGTTGCGCGAAACTTTGGCCACGCATTTCGTGATTTCACGGCCTGAGGTGGCGCTCGATCAGCGCAGCGCCGATGAAACCCGGAAAATGCTGTTCCGGTTTCGCGATCAGGAAGCGGTTGAGACGGTCTATATCCCGGATGTCACCGAGGATCGCGGGGCGGTGTGTATTTCCTCGCAAGTGGGCTGCACCTTGTCCTGCCGGTTCTGCCATACCGGCACCCAGCGGCTTACGCGCAACCTGTCCGCCGGGGAAATCGTCGGCCAATTCATGGCGATGCGCGATGCCTATGGCGAATGGCCCAGCCCCAAAGGCGAAACGCCGCGCCTTCTCTCCACCATTGTGCTGATGGGCATGGGCGAGCCGCTCTATAATTACGAAAACGTCGCGACGGCGATGAAAATCATCATGGATGGTGAGGGGATCGGCCTGTCGCGGCGGCGCATTACGCTCTCAACCTCCGGCGTAGTGCCGATGATGGATCAGTGCGGCGCGGAGCTTGGGGTTAATCTGGCTGTGTCGTTGCATGCGGTGCGCGATGATGTGCGCGATGTGATTGTGCCGTTGAACCGCAAATATAATATCGCCGAGTTGATCGCCGCGTGCCGGCGCTATCCGGCGGCATCAAATGCGCGGCGGATCACGTTTGAATATGTTATGCTCAAAGGCATTAATGACAGCGAAGCGGATGCCCATGAATTGGTCCGGTTGATCGCGGGGATCCCCGCGAAGGTCAATCTGATCCCGTTCAACCCGTGGCCCGGCTCGACCTATGAAACATCAAGCGGCAATGCGATTCGCCGCTTCGCTGATATCGTGATGAATGCCGGCTATGCCTCGCCGGTGCGCACCCCGCGCGGGCGCGATATTTTGGCGGCCTGCGGCCAGCTCAAATCCTCGGTATCAAATCCTCAGTGATCGACGCCGCGCAAAGCGTTCGCGATTAACCGTCCCAGCCGCAGCGAGAGCAGTCCGGTCGCAATGATCGCCACGCCAACGAGCACCAGATGGATCGGCGCATGGCCGTGCAACGCCGCGAGGCCGGACCGGCTGAGCGTGCCGATCGCGACATAGAGCAGCAAAGCGGGCAGGGCGGCCAGGGTGCCGAGCGCGTAATCGCGCGGGCTGATGGCGGATAGGCCGAGCGCGTATGAGGTCAGCGAAAACGGCATCACCGGCGAGACCCGCATCAGCAGCACCAAGCGCCAGCCATCGCGCCCGACGGCGTGATCAAGCCGGGCCAAGCGCTGATTGGCCGCGAGCTTGTGGGCGATGGCAGGGCGCAGGGCCGAGCGGGTGAGCGCGAAGGCGATGGCCGCGCCGAGCATGATGCCGATGGCTGACAAGCCAAAGCCCAGCGCCACGCCATAGACCGCGCCAGCGGCGAGGCCGAGCAGCGAAGCGGGCAGGATGCCGATCAGTGCGACCAGGGTTTGCAATAAGGCGAAAATCAGCCAGCCGATCCAGCCGAGATGGCGCAAGCGCTCCAGCATCGTGAGCACGGCACCGCTCCATTGTTCGCCAAACAGGCTGCCAACCGCGACGGCGGCCAGCAGGGCGGCGCCACCGATCACGCTCGTCATCACGGGGCGATCACGCCGCAGCGATGCAGGCCAGGAGGGCATTACGGGCCGAGCACCGGCCAAGCGATCAAGCCCGCCCGCGCCAGGCGAAACCGGGCGGCAGTGTCGAGCACGCCGAAGCCATATTGCACCGAGCGGCGGAAATTGATCGAGGAGGCATCATCAAAATAGCGGGTGGGGCAGGAGATTTCGCCGATTTGAAACCCGGCATGCACCGCTTGGGCGATCATTTGATTATCGAACACGAAATCATCCGAGCAGCGCGCCAACGGCAATTGCTCCAGCACCCGGCGCGACCAGGCGCGGTAGCCGGTATGGTATTCGGAGAGTTTTTGCCCAAGCAGGATATTTTCAACGAAAGTCAGCCCGCGATTGGCGATATATTTCCAGAGCGGCATGCCGCCTTTGAGCGCGCCGCCGCCGAGAATCCGCGACCCCAGCACCGCATCGTAATGACCTGAGACAATCATCGCGGCCATCGCGGGGATCAATTTCGGCGAATATTGATAATCAGGATGCAGCATCACCACGATGTCGGCACCGCGCCCGAGCGCGGCCTGGTAGCAGGTTTTTTGATTGCCGCCATAGCCGCGATTGCGCTCATGCACGATGGTATGCAGCCCAAGGGCGCGGGCGAGGGACACGGTATCATCGTGGCTCGCATCATCAGTGAGGATCAGGTCATCGACGATATCACGATCAATATCCTCGATGGTGCGCGCCAGGGTTTTGGCGGCATTATAGGCGGGGAGCACCACGGCGATGCGCTGACCCGCCATCATAGCAGATCAGGCAGCCCGGCTCAGTCGTTTGAAAAAGGCGGAAACCCGGTGGCGCCGCATTTCATATTTCGCATGGGCGTCATCGGTCATGTAATTCATTTGCACGGTGATGCGCTTGCCAATGAAGGTTTTATGGCCGTGCCACGTGTTGGGGCCATTGGGAAACACCAGCAATGTGCCATTGACCGGCGGCACTTCGACCGCGAAATCCTCAAGATTATTCGGGCCGCGCAACAGCCTCAGACAGCCTTCCTGCCGGTCCCAGGCGGCATCCGCCGGGTTGAGATACAGCAGGATGGTCACCCGTTTGGCTGCCGAGTCGCAATGGATTTGGCCATCGCGGGCGCCGGTTTGCCCGCGCACCGTGACCATCACCGGCGCATCATGCAAATCGAGTGCGAATTTTTCGGCAATCGCCTCGCGCACGGCGTGGCCCGCCATCGACGCCATCAGATCAGCAGCAACCGGGCCGAGGCGCAACGCTTCGACCGGCACGGAGCCACGCGCACCAATTGGCGGGATGGCGCTGACGACGGCTGTGAGCCATTCGGGGCGCACGAAATTGGGCACCACCACATGCGGGAACGGGTCGGTGGCGATGGGCGTGGATTTAAAGCGATCGAGATCGAGCATATCCATGATCGAAACCCTCAATGGCTGCGTCGCGCCGTTCAGAATCCTTCGCGTTCGACGCGCTTGCGCTCCATTTTACGAGCCCGACGGACAGCCTCAGCGGCTTCGCGGGCGCGGCGCTCAGACGGTTTTTCGTAATGACGCCGCAGCTTCATTTCCCGAAACACGCCTTCGCGTTGCAGTTTCTTTTTGAGCGCCTTCAGCGCTTGATCGACATTGTTGTCACGAACGAGAACTTGCACTTGGCTGAATACTCCTTGCTAGCCAGTTGAGATGAACATCGATAGTCGGCACGCACGAAACGGTTCTGCCGGGTGAGCGAAACCGTTAAAACCACACAACAAACGGCGCGACACAGCCGGAGGCGGCATCGCGACCTGATTCTTGCTCCGCTCTATAGCAAGATTTTCTGCCGTGCAAATGGTTAAGGCTGAACAACGCGACAGGTTTTGCCGGGCTGTGGGATTTTTTCCTCACTGGATAAAGCCACCGCCGAGCACGCGGGTGCCATCATAGACCACGCAGGCCTGTCCCGGCGCGGCGAGCGCGGGCTGCTCGAGCGTGACGGTGCCGGTGGCAAAATCGATCAGGGCCGGGTGCGGCGCTTCGCGGGCGCGCAATTTCACCATCGCCGGGTGCGGTTCGGTCGGGCTGTCGATCAGCCAATTGCAGTCGCGGAGGAGAATTTTTTGCGCGCCGGTATGGCGCGGGCCAACTTCAATTCGCCGCGTCGCCGGATCGATGCGGGTGACGATCTGCCCGGTTGCAGCGCCGAGCCGCTTGGCCTGACCCACCGTGTACTGGCCAATACCCTGATGCCGATCCAGCACGCGGCCCTCGGTATCGACAATGTCGCCCGGCTCTGCCGCGTCTGGCCGTAGCCGTGCGACGATATCGGCATAAGAGCCCGAGGGCACGAAGCAAATATCCTGGCTGTCGGCCTTTTCGGCCACCGGTAGGCCCATGCGGGCGGCTTCTGCGCGCACCTCGGCTTTGCTGGCCATCGTGCCAAGGGGAAAACGGGCGAATTCAAGCTGCGACCGGGTGGTGGCGAACAGGAACCAGGATTGATCGCGCGCATTATCAACGGCGCGATGCAGCTCTGGGCCGGTGGGTCCGTCTTCGCGGCGGACATAATGGCCGGTGGCCAGGGCTTCGGCACCCAGATCGCGGGCGAGGCCGAGCAGGTCGCCGAATTTCAGATGTTGGTTGCAGGCCACGCAGGGCACCGGGGTTTGCCCGGCGGCGTATGAATCGGCAAAAGCCTGGATCACGTTGCGGCGAAACGCCTGCTCGGAATCGATGACATAATGGGCAATGCCCAGCCGGTCCGCAACGTTGCGGGCGTCATGAATATCCTGTCCGGCGCAGCAAGCCCCCTTCCGGCCTGAGGCGGCGCCGTGATCATAAAGCTGCAGCGTCACGCCGATCACCTCATGGCCGGCCTCATGCAGCAGGCCAGCGACCACCGAGCTATCCACGCCGCCGGACATGGCAACCACTACTCTCATCGCAGCATTCCTGGCGCGGTCATCTCAGCCGGACTGGGCGTTGCGCACGCCGGAGGGCAGGCGCACCACCAATCCATCGAGCGCCTCACTCATGACGATTTGGCAGCCCAGCCGTGAGGTTTTTTCGAGGCCAAAAGCAAGATCGAGCATGTCTTCCTCATCTTCGGAGGCGCGCTCAAGCTTGGCGAACCATGCCGGATCGACGATGACATGGCAGGTCGAGCAGGCCAGCGAACCCTCGCACGCGCCTTCGATGTCCACGCCGTGTTTATGGGCGATTTCCAGCACGGACAGGCCGATTGGGGCGTCAACGGTGCGGTGCGAGCCATCGCGCTCGACAAAAATCATCTGTGGCATGGTCGGTATCCTGTGGGTGGGTGCCGGTTGCACGGCAATCAATGGGGGCAACAAACGCGACCGGGCGCGTCAAACGACCGGTTCTGCTGAGGCAATATGAGACCGATCCGCTTTGTGCAAGGCGCGGGTGATTGAATTTTGGTAGGCATCAAGGAACCGCGCCGGCGCGTCGTCCGGACAATTCCACGGCAGCGAGACGCGAATGGCGCAGCCGGCCAGCGCTTCGAGGCCCATGGCATCGAGCACCGGGCTGCGGGCGACCTTGCCCGACGAGCAGGCGGAACCGGCGGAAACCGCGATTCCGGCCAGATCCAGCGCGATCACTTGGGTTTGTGCGGCGAGTGTCCGCACCGCGAGGCAGGTGGTGTTGGGCAGGCGCGGCGCGTCTTGCCCGATAATATCGGCGCCGAGGGCGCGCGCACCCTCTTCGATCTGGTCGCGCAGCCTTTGCAGCCGATGTGGTTCCTCAGGCCCGATCGCAGCGATCGCGGCGGCAAATCCGGCGATGGCGGGCAGATCGGGGGTGCCACCACGCCGACCGCGCTCCTGCCCGCCGCCAATGATGAGCGGGGTTAGCTGGTCGGCGATGGACGGGGCCAGCACCAGCGCGCCAGCGCCCTTTGGGCCGCCGAGTTTGTGGCTCGATAGCGCGAGACTCGCGGCACCTGCGCCGAGCGGATCGGTGCGCAGGCGGCCTGCCGATTGTGCGGCATCAACATGCAAGATCGCCTGATGTGTCGCGCAGAGTGCAGCGATTGCGGGGATCGGGTGGATCACGCCGGTTTCGTTGTTGGCTTCCATCAAGCATACCAAGGCACCTTGATGTGCGGCGAGCAAACGCTCAAGGGCCGCGAGATCGATCACGCCAGATCGGGTGACCGGCACAATGACCGCCCGGCCCGTGGCTTGGGCGGGGGCGCGGATCGCGTCATGCTCGGTGGCGCCGATCAGGATCGGGCGGTTGGCGCCGAGCGCGTGGATGGCGAGGGCGTTCGCTTCGGTGGCACCGGAGGTGAACACCAAATCCTGTGGGCGGGCGCGGCAATGCAGGGCGATGGTTTCGCGCGATTTTTCCAAAATATGCCGCGCCGCGCGGCCTAAGCGATGGATCGAGGCCGGGTTGGCGGCATCAAGGGCGGCAAGGATGGCGGCGCGAGCGGCGGGGCGCAGCGTTTCGCTGGCGTTGGCGTCGAGATAAAGCGGATCAGTCGCGGGCAAAACCGTCTCGCGGGCTGGACGTGACCGGATCGCGCGGCGCTGTTCGTGCCGCGATGCGCGCATCAGACCGGGCAACGCGCTGTTCCAGATCAGTCAGCTCGGCGCGCAGCGTTTCGATTTCGCTCAGCAGCGGGTCGATGCACGGGTCACAAGGGGTGCCGTACGGATCGAACCGGACTTTTTCGCGCTCATTGGCAATGCGCGGCTCATCACGCCGCTCGACCGGGCGGGCCGGAATACCGACCACGGTGGTTCCGGCTGGAACCTCGGCCACCACCACCGCGTTGGCGCCGATCCGCGCATTTTCGCCGATCAGAATCGCACCCAGCACCTTCGCACCGGCACCGATAATGACATTATTGCCAATGGTCGGGTGGCGCTTGCCATGATCGGTCGCGGTGCCGCCCAGCGTTACTTGATGATATAAATAGACATCATCGCCCAGTTCTGCGGTTTCGCCGATCACCACGCCCATGCCGTGATCGATGATGCAGCGCCGACCAATTTTGGCACCGGGATGGATTTCGATGCCAGTCAGCATCCGGCCAAAATGCGACACGACGCGCCCGAGCAGCCGCAAATGATGACCCCAGAGATAGTGAGCGACCCGATGGATCAGCACTGCATGCAATCCGGGATAGCAGAGAATGACTTCCAAATTGGAGCGGGCGGCGGGGTCGCGCTGCCGGTAGGCTCGGATCGTCTCGCCAAAAAACATAGGGGTCATGCGACATTTCCGTAGGAATGGAGCGGTCAATAGGGTATAAAGCCAGACCCCGAGGGGAATGTCCGCTCGGTAACCAATGAGTGTGGTGTCTGTTGGGGTGAAGGTCAACCCGAGGCGGCGGGTGAGTCGATGCGGATTTTGCGGTGCCGGGCGCGATTTTTCGGCGATCTGGCATTATCCGGCGGCGTCTCCTGCATTGTGAATATATTTTATATAGATCACCGGCGACGGTCCTATATATAAGTCAGGTTTGTGACGGCCGGGTGGGGCGTGCTGAGGCGCGCGGGCCTGGCCGATTATGGTCAACAAGGTGAAGGGGCTGTGGGGACAGTGCCAGGGTAAATTTCGCTGATGTTGGATGGGGTGCGGTGCCGCCAACGGCACCGCCCGCAAGGCTTAGATGAAGCAGAACGAGAGAGTGTAGAGAACAATGCCTGAAGTTATGTTCGCGGGGCCGGATGGTCGGCTCGAGGGTCGTTATCATCATGCAAAAGAGCGCGGCGCGCCGTTGGCGCTGGTGCTGCACCCGCACCCGCTGCATGGCGGGACGATGAATAACCGCATTACCTATTCGATGTATCAGGTCTTTCAGCGCTTGGGTTTTTCGACCATGCGGTTCAATTTCCGTGGGGTCGGGCGCAGCCAGGGCAAGTTTGATGGCGGCATGGGCGAGATTAATGATGCGGCGGCGGCGTTGGATTGGATGCAATCGCTCAATCCGGGCCATGGCGGCCTCTGGATTGCCGGCTATTCGTTCGGCGCGTTTGTGGGCATGCAGCTTTTGATGCGGCGCCCGGAAGTGTCGGGCTGGATCAGCATCGCACCGCCGGCGGCGCATTATGATTTCGGGTTTCTAGCACCGTGCCCGTGCGGCGGGTTGATGATCCATGGCGAGGCCGATGAGCTGGTGCCGGAAAATTCGGTGCGCAAGCTGGTCGATAAGCTGAACACCCAAAAGGGCGTTGCGGTTGATTATCGGGTGGTGCCGGGTGCTGATCACGTGTTCGCCCAGCAGGCCGATTTGATCGCCGAGGCGGTGGAATCGTATGTCAGCGCCGAAATTGCCCGCAAGCACATGGCGCTCGCTGCCGATTAAGCGGATTTTCGCTCATGATGCTCCCCACAGATCGGATTATGCCGTTTGATCTGTGGGGCTTTCGTCCGTCTCATCGGTGAGAAACAGCCGCTGAACATAGAGGCCGGGTGTGACGATCGTCTCCGGGCTGAGCGCGCCGAGTTCAACGCGCTGATGAATTTGGGCGATGGTGATGGTGGCAGCGGTTGCCATGATCGGATTGAAATTGCGCCCGGTCGCGCGATAGGTCAGGTTGCCCCAGCGATCGGCTGACCAAGCCTCGATCAGCGCAAAATCGGCACTCAGGGCCGATTCCAGGACGCAAAGACGATTGTGAATGATCCGGGTTTCTTTGCCCTCGGCCAGTGCGGTGTCCGCCCCGGTCGGGGTGAAAAACGCCGGAATACCGGCACCGGCGGCGCGAATCCGCTCGGCCAGCGTGCCTTGCGGCACCAGCTCAAGCTCAATTTCGCCCGCCGCATAGAGGCGATCAAACGCCGTTTTGGTCGGGGCGCGGGGATAAGAGCAAATGACTTTGGTTACCGCCCCTTCGGCGATCAAAGCGGGCAGACCGCCAAAATCACCCCCGGCATTATTGGCAATCAGCGTCAGGTTGCGCAGCCCGCGACCACTCAGCGCATCGACCAGACGATGGGGCTGGCCAATGGCACCAAAGCCGCCGACCATAATGCTGGCACCATCGGTGATCCCCGCCAACGCGGCTTCCAGCGAGGGGACGAATTTATTGATCATCGGGACTTGGTATCAAGACCGGGCATCAAAACCGGGTAGGTGGGGGCGTCAGATATCGATGTCGCTGACATTGCCGGCATTCTCCTGGATGAAGCGGAAGCGCAATTCGGGTTTGCGCCCCATCAGGCTTTCGACCATTTCCTCGGTCTGCGCGCGCCGCTCAGGCAGGGCGACAACGCGCAGCAGCACGCGTTTGGCCGGGTCCATGGTGGTTTCCTTCAGCATCGCGGGCGGCATTTCGCCCAAGCCTTTGAACCGGCTGATATCAACCTTGGCGCTGCCTTTGAAGGTGGTTTTCAGCAGGCGGTCTCGGGCCTGATCGTCCATCGCATAGACTGATTTGCTGCCCTGGGTCAGCCGATAGAGCGGCGGTTGCGCTAGATAGACATGCCCGCCACGGATCAGCTCAGGCAGTTCGCGATAGAAAAACGTCATCAGCAGCGAGGCGATATGCGCGCCATCGACATCGGCATCGGTCATGATGATGATCCGGCCATAGCGTAGCTGATCGAGGCGAAACCGATCGCCAACGCCGCAGCCCAGCGCCTCGATCAGGTCTTTGAGTTCCTGATTTTGCCGCAGCTTTTCGGTGGAGGCCGAAGCGACGTTGAGGATTTTGCCGCGCAGGGGCAGCACCGCCTGGGTTTCGCGGTTGCGCGCCTGCTTGGCCGACCCACCGGCGGAATCGCCTTCGACCAGGAAAATCTCGGTATCCTCGCGCGATTCGCGGGTGCAATCGGTCAATTTGCCGGGCAGGCGCAGGCGGCGGGTTGCCGATTTGCGTGGGGTATCTTTGGCTTCGCGGCGGCGGATCCGCTCCTCCGCCCGTTCGATCACGAAGGCGAGCAGATTATCCGCATTCGCCGGATCACCGGTCAGAAAATGTTCGAACCGATCGCGCAGCGCAAATTCGGTCAGGCGCTGGGCGGCGGGCGAGGTCAGTTTTTCTTTGGTCTGGCCTTGGAATTGCGGGTCACGGATGAACAGCGAGAGTTTGGCGGCGAGGGTCGCGGTAACATCTTCAGACGTGATGATGGCGGCGCGTTTATTGCCGCGCGCATCGCCAAAGCCGCGCAACGCTTTGAGCAGGCCCGCCCGAAACCCTGCTTCATGGGTGCCGCCCTGCGGGGTCGGGATGGTGTTGCAATAGGTGGCGAGGCTGGCTTCGCCACTCTCCTGCCAGGCGCATGCCCATTCCAGCTTGCCGGCTTGCTCAGGCAACTCCGCCGATCCGGCCCATACCGGCACCACCAAGGCCGGGTTGGCACCCAGCTCTTCGGCCAGTGAATCGGCCAGACCGCCGGGGAAATGCAACTCGGCTTGGGCGGGAATATCCGAGCCGGCGGGCAGGATCGCCGGATCGCAGCTCCAGCGGATTCGCACACCGCGAAACAAATAGGCTTTTGAGCGGCATAGCCGGTAGAGCAAAGCGGGGCTGAAGCGCAGCGGCCCGAAAATCTCAGGATCGGGCACGAAGCGAAACAAGGTGCCGCGCCGATTGGCCACGGCGCCGGCATTAACCAGCGGGCCGAGCGGTTTGCCGCGCGCATAATCCTGGCGCCACAGCACACGGTCACGCGCCACTTCGACTTCGAGTCGCTCGGCCAGCGCATTGACCACGGAACTGCCGACACCATGCAGCCCGCCCGAGGTTTCGTAGGCTTTGCCGGAAAATTTGCCGCCCGAATGCAAGGTGGTGAGAATGACTTCGAGCGCTGATTTGTCTTTGAATTTGGGGTGGGCATCAACCGGGATGCCCCGCCCATTATCGCGAACCGTCAGCCAGTTATCGGCGCTCAGGCTCATTTCGATCAGCGACGCATGGCCCGCCACCGCCTCGTCCATCGCGTTGTCGAGCAATTCGGCGGCCAGATGATGCAAGGCGGACTGATCGGTGCCGCCGATATACATGCCGGGGCGGCGCCGCACCGGCTCCAGCCCTTCCAAAACCTCGATATCGCGCGCGGAATAGCTTTGCTCCGGCCCGGTTTTCGCAAATAAATCGCTCACACTATCCCCGATTTCATCTATTTGACCCAACAGCTCGGCACACCCACCCGCACAACGACGACGCAGCGGTTATAAATGCGCGAGGGTGCGATTCACAATCGCCGCTGCTGCCTCGAACGCATGATCGGCGTCCATCGCGGTGGTGTCCAGCCGGTGCGCGTCTGGTGCTGGCTTCAGCGGCGCTGCGGCGCGGGTGCGATCGGCCTCGTCGCGGGCGGCGAGATCATCGCGCACCGCCTCCAGCGTGGTCGCGATGCCGGTGGCGGCGCGTTCGGCGTAGCGCCGGGCCGCCCGCACATCGAGCGAGGCGGTGACATAGAGCTTCACCGGCGCGTCGGGAAACACAATGGTGCCAATATCGCGCCCATCCAGCACCGCACCGGAGGCGGTGGCGAAATCACGCTGAAAATCGAGCAAAATGGCGCGCACCGCAGCGATGGAGGCAACGGCACTGGCCATGCGGTCAACATCCGGGGTGCGCAGATCATCGCGCGTCAAATCAACCCGATTGAGCGATTGTGCCTGCGCGATGGCATCTTGCGCCGCCGTGCCGCCAGCATCCAACACCCGGCGGGCCACGGCGCGATAGAGCAGGCCGGTATCCAGATAGGGCAGGTTGAACGCTCGGGCGAGGCGGCGTGCGAGCGTGCCTTTGCCGGAGGCGGCGGGACCATCGATGGCGATCACCAGTTTTTGCGGGGCGCTGTGCATCATGCCGCCTCGTCAGCCAGGGTGATGGTCGCGCCCAAGCCGCGCATCAGCGGCACGAAACCGGGGAAGCTGGTCTCGATAAAGCGCACATCATCGATCTGCACCGGCGCATCCGCCGCCAGACCGAGCACCAGCGCGCTCATCGCCAAGCGATGATCCATGCGGGTTTCTACCATGCCACCGCCCAGCCTGTTAACGCTGCCGGTGATGATCAGATCATCACCCTCCAGACTGACCGCCGCGCCATTGGCGTGCAGCAGCGCGAGCGTGGCTGACAGGCGGTCACTCTCCTTTACCCGCAATTCACCAAGGCCGCGCAGCCGCGAGGGGCCGGCGGCACCGGCGCAGGCGATGGCGAGTATTGGATATTCATCGATCATCGACGGCGCGCGGTCCGCCGGCACATCCACGCCGCGCAGTGCCGAGGCGGTGACCGTGATGTCGCCTACGGGCTCGCCGCCTTCGATCCGATGATGGCTGAACGACAGATCCGCGCCCATTTCCTGCAGCGTGGTGAACAGGCCGGTGCGCAGCGGGTTGAGACCAACGGCTTCGATGGTGATGCGTGATCCAGCAATCAGCGAGGCGGCAACAATGGGAAACGCCGCCGAGGACGGATCGCCAGGAACTGCGATGTCGGCGGCGGTGAGCTCAGGCTGGCCGGTGAGGCGGATCAGGCGGCCATCGCCGCGTGGCTCGATGGTCAGATGCGCGCCGAAATGGCGGAGCATGTTCTCCGAATGATCGCGCGTGGGTTCCGGCTCTTCGATGCTGGTGATGCCGCGAGCATTCAGCCCGGCGAGCAGCAAAGCCGATTTGACCTGGGCGGATGCCACGGGCAAGCGATAGGTCAGTGGCATCGCCTCGGCGGCGCCTTTGACCGATAGCGGCAATAAATCGCCGGGGCGCGCGGCGAACACCGCTCCACTGGCGGCCAGGGGCTCAATCACCCGGCGCATCGGGCGGCGGCGGAGCGAGGCATCGCCGGTCATCACCGCGAACAGATCATGGCTGGCCAGCACACCGCAGAGCAGGCGCGCCGCCGTGCCGGAATTACCCATGTCGAGCACATCATCGGGCGTTTGCAAGGCACCCAGGCCAAGCCCGGTCACGCTCCAAACGCCGGCGCCATGGTTGGTCACGGTGGCGCCCAGAGCGCGCATGGCGGCGGCGGTGCGCAACACATCCTCCCCCTCCAACAGCCCGGTGATCCGGCTGGTGCCCACCGCGAGGGCGGCAAACATCAGCGCGCGGTGCGATATTGATTTGTCGCCGGGCACGCGGATTTTGCCGGTCAAACCGGCGGTTGCGGGGCGAGCTTGGGCGGGGATCGGGGCGCGTTGGGTCATCGCCGCGCGATTAGCACGTTGGGCCGGGTTTGACATAGTCATGGATGGGTGGCATGGCGCCCGGCCTGAAGCGATCTGTTCCAAATTTCCACGAGGCAAGCATGGTTAAGCCGGAGCTGGGCGACAAACATACCTGCACCAACTGCGGTGCACGGTTTTTCGATTTCGGAAAGCAACCGGCGGTGTGCCCAAAATGCAGCACTGAGCAGCCCATTGAGCTGCCGAAGCTGAAGCGGGCCGCGCCGATCCAAGACGACGTGAAAAAGCCGATCAAGGCGGCGGTAGCGCCGGGCGATGATGTTGAAATCGATGATGATGTTGATGCCGATGACGCAGATTTGCTCGAAGACGCGGAAGATATCGATGATGATGCGGTGATCGACGCCGATATCGAGGTTGAACGCGACGGCGAAGACGCCGAACGCTAATACCGAACGGATTTTGCCGTTCGACGACTCGATGTTGGACTGAGCGGCGCGGCTTGCGCGTCGCTCACCGTGAATCGCCAAAAATTTCGAAATTTTTTTGGCGATGTTAACCAAATCCTCATGATTGTTGCGCATGGTCGGACTTGGCCAAAAGGGCCGAACCAAAAGGGGCATGTCATGACAAGCAATTTTTCGACCGAAGCGAGGTCTTTGGGCGACACGGGAATGAAAATGGGAAATGCGGGCGCGGTGCCGTCGCCCCGCGTGATTAGCCCCTTGATGTTGAGCGATCAGCTCATGACCTTGGCGCAGGACGCCGATCAGGCTGGGTTGCGCCCGGTCGCGGGCGATTTATTGCGCTTGGCGCTGCGGATTTGCGAGAATCGGCCGACGCTGCGGCGGCCCACCCGGCAGCCCACGCGGCGGCGCTTGGCGGCACCAATCGGCGGTTCGGCTTGACGGCGGGGATGTTCGCGATTCAACTGGAACCCTAGACCGGGTGGCTGCAATGGGCGGCGCATCCGGCCAGCGGACCAAACGGGAGCGACATGCAGCACCACGATACCGAACATCCTGCGAACCTTGAGCAAACCGCCGCGATCCGGCGCGGTGACACAAGACGTTCGGACGCTAATCCGGGATCACAAGCGCCAACCGGCGGGCCGCTCGCTGGCGTGCGGGTGCTGGACCTGACCCGCGTTCTGGCCGGGCCGACTTGCACGCAAATGCTGGGTGATCTGGGGGCCGAGGTGATCAAGATCGAAAAGCCTGGCGCGGGTGATGACACCAGGGGTTTCGCACCGCCGACTTTGGGTGATACTGGACTTTCGGCTTATTTTGCCGGCACCAATCGCAATAAATTATCGGTCACGGTGGATATCGCCAGTGCGGCAGGCCAGCGTTTAATCCATGATTTGCTGGGCCAATGCGATATTCTGGTCGAGAATTTCAAGGTGGGGGCGCTCGCGCGCTACGGGTTGGGTTATGAGCAGCTGCGGATCGCGCATCCCGGCTTGATTTACGCCTCGATCACCGGCTTTGGCCAAACCGGGCCTTATGCGGCGCGCCCTGGGTATGACAGTTTGGTGCAGGGCATGGGCGGCATCATGTCGCTGACCGGCGTGCCGGATGGCGAGCCGATGAAGGTTGGCGTGCCAATCGCGGATTTGTTCGCGGGCCTGTATGGGGCGATTGGCGTGCTGGCGGCGTTGCGTCATCGCGATGCAACGGGTGAGGGGCAGCATATCGATATTGGCATGCTTGATGCCAATTTGGCTTGGCTTGCCAATCAGGCGATGAATTTTTTGGCCACCGGCAAAAATCCGCAGCGGCTCGGCAATCAGCATCCGAACATCGTGCCGTATCAGGTGTTTGCAACGGCGGATGGGCATATCGTGCTGTCGATTGGCAACGACCCGACTTTTGCGCGGTTTTGCCGGGCTTTTGGCCTGGAGTCGTTGCTCGATGATGAACGATTCGCGACCAATGCGGCGCGCGTGGCGCATCGCGAGTTGGTCACCGCAACCTTGGCGCCGGTGCTCGCCGCGCAGCCGAGCGCCTGGTGGCTTGCGCAGCTGGAGATTCAAAAAATCGGTTGCGGGCCGATCAATACGCTGAGCGAGGTTTTCGCCGATCCGCATGTCGCGGCGCGCGGCGGGGTGATCCAGATGGAGGCTGGTGGCGAACAGGTGCCGTTGATCGCCAATCCGGTGCGCTTATCCGCCTCCCCCGTATCGTACCGGCGCGCACCACCCCGGCTGGGCGCGGATACCGAGGAGGTTTTGAGCCGCTTGCTCGATCTTGATGCCGCACAGCAAGCGGATTTGCGGGCGCAGGGTGTGATCTGAGATGGCCAGGCCAGGGGCGATTTCTTATTTGCTGGGCACCCAGTTTCACCGGTTGGCCTTCGTCGAATTCGGCAACCCGGCTGCACCTTCGGTGCTGTGCGTGCATGGATTGACCCGCAATGGCCGTGATTTTGATCCGTTAGCGGAAGCACTGGCGGATCGCTATCATGTGATTTGCCCGGATCTGCCGGGGCGCGGTGCGTCGGATTGGTTGCCCGATGCGGCCTTGTACCAGCCGGCGAGTTATGTCGCCGCGCTCAGCCATTTATTGGCCTATATCAACAAGAATGTCGCCTGGGTCGGCACCTCGCTTGGCGGCATTTGCGGCATGATGGTAGCGGCGGCGGCGCAGACGCCGATCACCAAGCTGGTGCTGAATGATATTGGCCCGTTGATCCCGGCGGCGGCCTTGGCGCGGATTCGCGATTATATCGGCGGCGGGCCAGAGGTTTTTGCTGATCTTGGCGCGCTGGAGGCGCATTTGCGCGCGATCCATGCGCCTTTTGGCCGATTGAGCGATGCGCAATGGCGGCATTTGGCGCGTTTTTCGGCGCGTAAGTTGAACGGCGGCGGTTTTGCGCTGCATTATGATCCGGCGATTGCAACGCCGATCAAGGCGAGCATTCCGGTCGATGCCGATTTGAGCGTGTTTTGGGAGCGGGTGCGCGCCCCGGTGCTGGCCATTCGCGGCGAATCCAGCGATTTACTGACCGAGGCGACGTTCGCGCGCATGGCGCAGGCGGGCGCGCAAACATTGACGGTGGCCGATTGCGGGCATGCACCCGCCTTGATGGATGCCCCGACTATTGCCGCGATCCGCCGGTTTCTGGACGGATAGAGCGTGATCGTCGATCAATTTCATTGGTTTCGTTTGGATCGGTTGATTCAGCCTGAACCAACATTGATCCAATGAGCGGGAAGCCGCCGCGTCGTTTGGGTGTCAAAGAGCTGCGTTGGCGCCGGGTGGTCACGGGGGCGATCATGGCGCTGATGTCGGGCGATATGTCACTCGCGGCGGCGGGTTGTGCTTTTTATGCGACGCTGGCCTTGTTTCCGGCGCTGACCACGGTGATTTCGCTCTACGGGTTGGTGTTCGATCCGCAATCCGTGGCCCCGCAATTGCATTATTTGCAGCGATTCATGCCGGATACCGCCTATTTGTTGATCGCCGGGCGAATTAAGCATTTGGTCTCGGCGGGCAATACCAGTCTCGGCATCGGCCTCGCCGTGTCGTTGGCTTTTACGCTGTATTCGTCCTCATCGGGCACCAAATCATTAATTTACGCTTTGAACCTGATCCATCGGCGTGAGGAGACGCGCGGGTTCGTGCGGTTTCAGGCCACAGCGCTGGGCATGACATTGCTCGCCATGATCGGCGCGATTTTGGCAATCGGCGTGTTGGTGGTGCTGCCGCTGCTGTTCAATTTGCTGGGGTTGGGGGCTGATTCGGGCAATCTGGTGGTGCTGCTCGGCTTTATCATGTTGACCTTGTTCATGGCGCTGGCGCTGAGTTTATTATATCGGTTTGGGCCGTCATTTCGGCTGGCCGACGGTCATGCGGTGGTGCCGGGTGCGGTGGTGGCCATCATTCTGTGGATGGTGATGTCTTACGTGTTCGCGCTCTATGTGGGGCGGTTCGCCGCTTACAGCCAAACCTATGGCCCGCTCGCGACGATTATTGGGCTGATGATGTGGTTTTATCTGACGGCCTATGCCTTGCTGTTTGGCGCCCAGCTCAATGCGGCGGTCGAGCGCGCCCGGCTCGTCACCGGGGTCCAACGGGACGGAACGGATGACAGTGCGGCACCGCTCGGTTAGGTTGATCCCATGCTCCAAGATCAGACGACCCAGGCGTTCACGCAGCTCTTCGGTGATCGGTTCAGCCAGCATCCCGCCCATTGTGCCACCCATGCCCATGGCGAGGCCAATCCGGCGGCGCATCAGCCTGATGCGGTGGTGTTTGCACACTCGACCGAGGAAGTGGCAGCGCTGCTCAGACATTGTCACGCGCATCACATCCCGGTCACCGCGTTTGGCGCTGGCACCTCGCTCGAGGGGCATGTCACGCCGGTGCAAGGCGGCATCAGCCTTGATTTGAGCCAGATGAACCAGATTTTGGCGGTGCATGATGCGGATTTGGATGTCCGTGTGCAGGCCGGCGTGACGCGGCGGCAGCTCAATGGCGCATTACGCGATCACGGTTTGTTTTTCCCGGTCGATCCGGGGGCGGATTCCACCATTGGTGGCATGTGCGCCACGCGCGCCTCCGGCACCAATGCGGTGCGCTATGGCACCATGCGCGAGAATGTGCTCGGGCTGCGCGCGGTGCTTGCCGATGGCACGATTGTCGATACTGGCGGGCGGGTGCGCAAATCCTCGACCGGCTATGATCTAACCCGTCTGCTGATCGGCTCGGAGGGTACGCTTGGCATTATCACCGAAATTCAACTCCGCCTGTTCGGGATTCCCGAGGCAACCGGGGCGGCAATCTGCCAGTTCACCAATGTCGCGGGGGCGGTGTCCAGCGTTATTGAAATTATTCAATCGGGTATTCCGGTTGCGCGGATCGAGTTTGTTGATGCCGCACAAATGGCGGCCTCAATCGCCTACTCCAAACTGACCGGGCTGCAAGCGCTGCCGACGCTGTTATTCGAATTCCATGGCAGTGCCGCGAGTGTCGCGGAGCAGGCGCAGCAGGCCGAAGCGATCACCACCGAGCATGGCGGTGCGGCTTTTGCCGTTGCGACGGCGGCGGAGGATCGCAACCGACTTTGGCAGGCGAGGCATGACGCGTTTTGGGCGGCGCGGGCATCGCGCCCTGGCTATGCAGTGTTCACCACCGACACGATCGTGCCCATCTCGCGCCTGGCCGAGGCAATTGCGCAAGCCGATGTGGCGGTTGCCCGCTCCGGGTTGGATGCTTGTGTGGTTGGCCATGTGGGGGACGGCAATTTTCATGTGATGATTTTATTTCCCGACACGCCAGAGGCGGCGGCGCGGGCCTGGGCACTGGATCGTGACATTGTTGCGCAGGCGCTGGCTCTCGGGGGGGCTGCGAGCGGTGAGCACGGGGTGGGTTTGGGCAAGCGCGAGTTTTTGCAGCGCGAACATGGCGCACCGGCCCTCGCGATGATGCGGGCGATCAAGACCGCACTCGATCCGCGCGGTATTCTCAATCCGGGAAAAATTTTCCTCGATCCACCTTCCGGCGATTATTGAGCAAATGCGCGGCTTGGTGAGCGGCGCTGCGCCGGATGCGTTTGCATTCCCGCGATGCGCGACCATAATGCAGTCATGGCGATCCTGAAACTCACCAAATTGGGTCATCCGGTGCTGGCGCGCCGCGCCGCGCCGGTTGCCGATGCCACTCATCCCGCAATCCAACGGCTGATCGCCGATATGATTGAGACGCTCGATGATGCTGGCGGTGTTGGGTTGGCTGCGCCGCAGGTGCATCAATCGCTGCGCCTGTTCATTTATCGGGTGCCCGAGCACCGGGCGAGCGGTGCGCCGGAGGATAACGCGCAAGCGCTGAGCGTGGTGATCAATCCCGAAATTATCGAAGCCTCGGCGGAGACGGCGGATGATTGGGAAGGATGCCTCTCGATCCCCGGCCTCACCGGCAAAGTGCGCAGGCCTGCGCGTATCGTGCTGCGCGGGCAGGATGAGACCGGCGCTTATTTCACCCGCCCGGCCAACGGGTTTCATGCGCGGGTGATCCAGCACGAGGCGGATCATTTGGATGGTATTGTGTATCTCGCCCGCTTGGCGGACCCACGGGCGTTGGGCTTTAACGAGGAAATTAGCCGGCACCGCCCGGCGATCGAGGAGCTGTTATGACCGCAACCGATCCTGCATCCGCGCCGGTGTTTGATCCCATGGCCGATACCGATCGCGAAACAATTCTCACCGCCATGCTCGATCATATCGCCTTTGATGGCTGGACCCTGCGGGCTGTGCGTCGGGCTTTGGCTGATTTGGGGCGCGATCCGGCGGATGCACCCATTTTATTTCCCAGCGGCGCCGCCGAAATGATTGAGCTGTGGTCCGCCATGACCGACCGGGCGATGTTGACCGAGGCCATGGCGGCGGACCTTGCTGCCTATCGCACGCCGGGGCGGGTGCGCGCGATCATCACCATTCGGTTTGAGTTGGTGCGCCCGCACAAAGAGGCGCTGCGCCGCGCCTTGGCATTGTTGGCCTTGCCGCAGCATGCGCGCCTCGCCGCCAAACTCACCGCCCGCACGGTCGATCAAATTTGGTTCGCCGCCGGTGATCGTTCCGCCGATTTCGCTTGGTATACCAAACGGGCTTTGCTGGCCGGGGTCTATTCCAGCACCGTGCTGTTTTGGCTGCGCGATGTTTCAGAGGATGATCAGGATACGATTGCGTTTCTTGATCGCCGCCTCAACAACGTCGCGCAAATTGGCAAACTGCGCAAACGGATCGAAGGGTTCGCGCCGCGCCTGCCAGGCCGGTTTTTGGGACGGTTTGCCGGGACTGGAGCGTGATTGCTTACCATCAATCACGCTCCAGCCTTTGTTTGTCGATCAATTTCATCGGCTTAGCTCGAATCTGTTGATTCGACCTAAACCAATATTGATCTAACCCATCGCCGCCCGCATAAAAGCCCGCTTCAGGCGCGGCATCCGATTAACCGCAGCGAGGCCCAAATCCCGTGCGAGCCGCACGGGGGGCAAATCGGTGGAGAATAGCCGGTCTAACCCATCGGTTGCGGCGAGCATCAGCAAATTATCGGGTCGCCGGGCGCGCTGGTAGCGCTGCAACAAATCGGGTGCGCCGGGATCATCGCACTGATCGATCAAGGCCGCCAGCGCCATCGCATCGCGCAGCCCCAAATTCAAACCCTGCCCGGCAATCGGGTGAATGCCGTGGGCGGCATCGCCCACCAGAGCGAGGCGCGGCGCGGTGTAGCGATGCGCATGCAAGGCGCTGAGCCGATAGGTCCAGCGTTTGCCAATCAGCCGCACCGCACCGAGATGCGGGCCTAACCGGCGGGCAACCTCGGCGGTAAAGCGCGCATCATCCATCACCGCCAATCGATCAGCGATGGCGTGTCCTTCGGTGAACACGATGGCGGAAACATGCGGCGCGCCCTCGATCCCGGTCATCGGTAATTGTGCGAACGGGCCGCCCGGCAGAAAATGTTCGAGTGCTACATTCTGATGCGCCCGTTCATGCGCCAAGGCGCACACCACCGCACTTTGCCGATAGGCAAAGCGGGTGACGGCGATGCCCGCTTGGGCGCGTAACTGACTGCCCCGGCCATCGGCGGCCACCACCAGCCGCGCCCGATAGGTCGTATCACCCGCGATGGTAATGATCGCCTCCTCGGCGCTGCGGGTCACGGCCGCATCCGCCGGGGCGCGCAGGATGATGCGTGGATCGGCGCGTAACTGCGCGTTGATCGCAACGCGCAAGGCTCGCGCTTCGACAATCCAGCCGAACGGGTTCTCGCCGACCGCGCGATGATCGAAATGCAAATGCAGCGGCGATGCGGGCCGCCCTGGTTTGCCATCCGAGACGCGAATTTGCTCAATCGGGCAGGGGGTGAACGCGAGCCGATCCCATAATCCTGCCATATCCAGCAAGGGGCGCGAACCATACGCGATGGCGTAGGCGCGGCCATCGAAATCCGGATGCTCCATCGGTGGCAAAGCGGCCCGATCTACCAACAGCACCGAGCGGCCTTCATTGGCTAAGCGGCATGCTAGCGCCGCTCCCACTGGACCCGCGCCGATCACCGCAACATCCACTATTTCCGTTTTCATGCCATCATGCCCCTTTGCCGCCTGGTCCGAACCATAGCGCTGATTTCGCCCCGGCCCAACGCATGTTGGGTTCAGCCCGTGATGCGCAATCTGCGCCGCCTGATTTGATCGGGGTCAATGATGCGAATTGTGCGAGTCGGCGGGTTGGGCGGGGGCCGTTTTTGCCGCTTCCGATGGTTCGGATCGCTGCGCGATGGCGTCGCGCACGCGATCCTGGCGCAGGCTGCGCCGCACCGAGATGATTTGCCAAATCGCAAAGCCGATGACCAACACATCGCCCATCGCCCATTCCAGAAACGTGGCGTAATGGCCGATCAGGGCCAACATGCTAATCGGTTAATTCAAGCGAGCGCACCGGGTCAAGCGAACGCGTCGGCGCCATGGTTTGGGGGATGAGTTCGGGGGGCAGCGCCGGGCGCGGCTTGGGCGCGGGCGCATCCCGATCCGATTTTGGCTCGGCAAACGGCTTGAGTTTCAAGGTCAGCCAAATGCCATAGGCCGCCAGAAAAACGGGCAGGCCAAGGAAATCATAAAGCGGCATCAGCTTCGGACCGCCGAGCATGTAATACATCAACCCGGTTTTGATGGCGGCGTAGCCGAGGCAGATTTGCAGAATTGGCCGCATGATCTCACCGGCAGCAAACATCATCGGGCTCATCGGCTCGTAATCAGGGGCGAGCATTTCAATCCGGCGCAACCTGCGTGCGCGCATACCATGAAACAGCAGGGCGGCACTGGCGATATACATCGCCGCACCAATCGCATCATCAACAGCGTGCATGTTGACCTCCTTTGGCGATGTTCACGCGAAATTGCCCGATATGCAAGCGGATTCGCCGCGTTTGCGCCGATCTTCGCGCTCCAGCTTCTCAATCAGCAGTAAAAGCCGCACGCCCGGCCCTGCCATCTCGGTGCGCGGCAGGGCCACCGCATCGACCAAAAACGCGGTCTCGGGCAAGGGAGCGCCGTCCGTGGCGGGCTGGGGCCAGAGCGCCAATCCGAGGCCGCCCAACGCCAGCGCGACCTTGCGCCGCCCTGAGACGCGCGCACGGCGGGTGATCGAATCATACCCCGATCGGGCAAGTTCACGGCCAATTTCGCGATAAATCAGTCCAGCCGCCGCAATGGCGGGCCGGCAGCGCAGCGGCAAGGCCGCGATACCGGCAAAGCCGCGCTGGTATAAATGCTCGGCGTCGTCCAACAAATCCGCAATGACCGAGGCGAGGGCCGGGCTGAATTCTGGCGCCGCCAAGAAACGCGCAGGATCAAGCCGTGCGGCGATCAGCGCACCCAACGGCACATAGAGCCGTCCCGCGCGTGCATCCTCGCCGATGTCGCGCGCGATGTTGGTCAATTGCATGGCGACACCCAAATCGCACGCCGCCGCCAATGCCTGCGCGTCGCGCACCCCCATCAGCAAGGCCATCATGGCGCCAACGGCACCAGCCACGCGCGCGGCATAGGCGCGCAACGCCGAACGATCCTGGTAGCGCCGCGCCTCGGAATCCCACACCAGCCCCTCAATCAACGCATCGGGCAGGGCGCGCGGAATCGCATGCCGAGCGACCAGGGCCGCAAATTCACGATCCACCGGATCATCGATCGGTGATCCGGCATAAGCGCGATCCAGCCGTGCGGAGAGCTGTTTCACCGCTTCTGCTTTATGGGCGCTGAAATCCACTTCATCATCAGCGACCCGGCAAAATGCGTACAGCGCCACCACATCGCGCCGCAAAGTCGCCGGCAATAACCGGCAGGCGGCGTGAAAACTGAGCGAGCCGCCGCGCAGCAACGCCGCACAGGCTAAATGATCGTGATTAGGCTCGAACATAATGCGCCGCCTCCGGAATCAACTGATCCAACACCCGGGCGGTCGATAACACGCCTGGCACCCCGGCACCGGGATGGGTGCCCGCCCCCACCAAAAACAAATTTCTCACCTCTTCGCTGCGATTATGCGGGCGGAACCAGGCGCTTTGGGTCAATACCGGCTCCAGCCCGAAACCGGCCCCGAGCACCGAGCGATAGCGGCTCGCGAAATCGGCCGGCGTCATCGCCATGGAAGTCACGAGATGATCGCGCAGGCCCGGGAGCATGGTTGCCTCCAATCGCTCGGCCATCAAGGTTTGATAGGCTTGCGCCCGCTCTGCCCAATCGATTGCCGCACCCAAATGCGGCACGGGCGATAAGGCATAAAAAGCATCGCACCCGGCGGGGGCCAAGGCAGGATCGGTCGCTGTTGGGCGGTGCAAATACAGGCTCATATCATCGGCTAGTATTTTTCGCTCGAAAATATCCTCAAGCAAACCCCGATAGCGCGGCCCCATGATAATCGCGTGATGGGGCACGGTATGATATTGCATGTTCGTGCCGAAATACCAAACGAACAGCCCCATCGAATACCGTGATCGCGTTAGTTTCCGATCGGTCCAGCGTTTGCGCGGATGCTCGGATAGCAAGGTTTGATAGGTATAGGCGGCATCAGCGTCCGAAATCACCAAATCCGCGTCGATCATACTGCCATCGGTCAACTCAACCCCGCACGCCGCGCCGTTTTGCACGCGGATCCGGCGCACTTCGGCGTTCAGCCGCAGCACATTGCCTTGATGCGCAATCAGCCGCGCCAAGCCATCAACCAGGGCGCCGGTACCCCCCATCGCGAAATGCACGCCATGACGCCGCTCCAAATGCAAAATAAGGGCATAAATCGCGCTCACCTTGAACGGGTTGCCGCCCACTAACAACGGATGAAAGCTCAGCGCCTGGCGCACCCGCTCATCACGCACATAGCGCGAGACCAGCGCATACACACTGCGGTGACCCGACAGCCGCAATAAATCGGGCAAGATTTTCGCCATGTCGCTCATGGCGCCAAAGGGCACATGGCCCAATTTCTCAAAGCCGATTTGGTAAATTTCCTCGGTGAGCGTGAGGAAGCGGTGATACCCCGCTACATCACCGGGCGCGATCCGGCCAATTTCGGCGGCCATGGCGGCGGGGCTCGATGAGCAATCGAGATGGCTGCCATCATTGAACCGGATCCGGTAAAAGGGCGATATTTCGCGTAATATTACGTCATCGGCCATACGCTTGCCGGCGAGTTGCCATAATTCTTCGAGCAAAAATGGCGCGGTGATAATGGTTGGTCCGGCATCGAAGGTAAAACCATCTTGCCGGAACACGCTGGCTCGGCCACCGGGTTGATCGAGTTTTTCTAACAATGTGACCCGGTAGCCGCGCGCCCCCAGCCGAATGGCGGCGGCAAGGCCGCCGAATCCGGCGCCAATCACCAGCGCGTGGGGACGAGGATCGGCAAAGCCGGGCGGGTTAATCGCGTTCATCGTGATTAGCTTTCAGCACACCAAGAGTTTGGGCAAATTCAACAATCATTGCGGCAATCATGGCCGGTTGCTCCTCATGGGCCAGATGGCCAAGCCCTGGCAAGCGCACATGCTTCGCGGTTGCCATCCGGCGGGCTAACAAAGCGGCATCAGATGGCGGGATGGAACGATCCTCAGCGCCGGTGACTAACAATAAACGCGGCGTCAAGCGGGGTAAATCGGCTTCAACGCGGTCGAGATCCCAATTGGCCATCATTGAGAGTGCGGCCCCGGCATGGCCACTGCGCCGGGCCAAGCGCCCATAGAGTTCAGCCCCCCGCTGATCAATGTGTGAGCCGGTGCCGTTCAATAGGCGCCCGATCACCATCGGGTCCGCCGCATGCCAAGCGAACAGGCGCGGCACCAGCGGGTTTAGCGACATGAGTTTCGCCAGCGGCGAGAAAATCTGGCCAGCGACACCCTTGAAGCGGCGCAGCGCCCCGTTGAGCGACACGATGCCAAGCGGTGCGATCATGCCATCCAACGCCATTTCCACGGCAATGGCGGCACCCGCCGAATGACCGATCACCAAGGCGGGTGGATCATGGCCCAGCGCGCCTAACAAGGATGCCACCGCCCCCGCCATGCCCGGCAATGACATGCGTGACCAGGGCAGCGGCTCGGTAAAGCCATGACCCGGCAAATCAGGGGCAATCACGGTAAAATGTGCCGCCAGCAAGGGGGCTAAGTCCCGCCAGGAATGGGTCGCAGCACCGGTGCCGTGGAGCAGCAACATGGTCGGGCCTTGGCCCAGTATTTGCACGTGAAACCGGATTGATCCGGCCTTGATAAACCGGCTGGCGCTGCGATTGGGCCAATCAGCGCCATCATGCTCCCAATCGGGAAAGGCCGGGTCCGGCGTGACCGACCGTGATGCGGTGGTCGCACTCATGACGCACGCTGCTCGGCACGAATAATCTCGCTCAACGCGCCTGAATGGGCAAAAGGCAGTGGGAAATGCCGTGCATGCATCCGCCCGGCCAAATCCGCCGCCAATGCGGAGGGGCGCGGTGCGGTGTCGATCACTAACGTGGTCAAACGATCACTCGCGCAAGCACTCGCCGCCGCCAGGGCGTCATCCATGGCTTGTTTGCGACCTTGCCGGCCCTCTCGGTCGATATTCGCGCCGCCATCGGTGAGCAGCACGATCATCGGCCGTTTGCCACGCCGCCGTTCGGCCAGTGCCATTTGTCGCGCGGCATCGATACCGGCGGCCAGCGGCGTTGCACCGCCGCCTGGCAAGCCCGCGAGGCTGCGCCGGGCGCGCGCGAGCGCACTGGTCGGCGGCAGTAAAATCTCGGCGGTGCGATTGCGAAAGGCGATCAGCGCGACTTGATCACGCCGGACATAGCATTCGGCTAACAATAATTGCACCGCCCCTTTGGCCTCAGCCAGCCGGTTCAGGGCGGAAGAGCCGGAAGCGTCCACCGTGACGATCGCGACAGAGCGGGTGGGCTCCTTGAATTTGCGGACCCGAAAATCACTCACCCGCACAATCGGGCCGGGTCGCGCATCGGGATCGTCGCGGCGGCGCAGGCCCTGCCACGGGGCGGCGGCGCGCAGCGTATCCAGCACGGCCAGCCGAACACCGGTTCGCGGCTTACCGGGCCGCACCCCGACCGGGCGACCGCGCTGGCCCATAAAGTGCCCGGATGCCGCGCCGCCCCCTTGCCGAGCGGGCAATGTTGCCATCGCGGCCAGCCGCGCGAGTAAATCGGTCGGAATGGCTGCGATCGCTGCCTCCAAAATCAGCTCTTCCAACGGCTTGGATGACGAGGGCTGCGGGGCGCTCTGGTCATCTGGTGGTTGATCATCGCTTCTATCGGCGGGTTCCGGTGCAGCTTGCGGGGGTTCTGGCGGTGGAGCGGCTGGCGCATCCGTGGCAGGAAGCCGGGTGGCGCGTGGTGCAAGCACGAGTTGCGCTGCGCGCTGCGCATCGGCAGCGGACACCTTGTTGCGACCCGCGAGTGCCGCGATTGCGCGTGCGGCGCGGGCTGCTAAAATCGGCGCGCGGAGCGAGGCGATCCCTAACGCCAAGGCGGTGATCGTGAATTGATCGAGCAGGGCGGCATCGATCACCACATGGGCTAGGCGCAACCGCGCCGCTGTGATCCGCCGGCGGCTTGATGCGCGCATCGTCAAATCATCGCTTAAATCCAACCAAAACGCCAACCGGTCCGCAAGCCCGGCGGAGAAGGGCGAAGCCTCATCCTGGGACTGATCGCAGGCGATGATCGCAAAGCGAGACGCGCCGCAGTCAAATTCGGCGCGTAATTTAGCGACGCGATCCGCCGGCAAATTTTCGGCCATGGGGAGTATAATTGCGCCGCCATCCGCCTGCGCTAACACGCCCGGCGCATAAATCCGTCGCCCGGTTTGCAGACTAACGGCAAGGTCAAGCCCGCCGAGCAACCGATCATCGGTGATCGACACGGGCAGTCGGCGCCAGGGCGCATCAGCGGGAAGCATCGCCCGCACTTGATCGAACACTGCTTCGCATTCAGAGTGCGATGAACCACGGAGCAGCAATCCGCCCAACCCGTGGGGGTCGACCGCCAATAACGCGAGGGGCGAGGGGGGGGTCATCGGGCGGCCTTAGGCGGCCTCACGCGCGGGCGCGAAAACCTCATCCATCGCCCGCAATACCCGCGTGCTCGCGAGGCTTTCATCCAACGGATCACGCCGGAGCCGATGGCGCAACGCAGCCGGGGCAATCTCACGCAAATGCGCTTCGGTAACGCAGTCAACGCCATCGAGCGCCGCTTTGGCGCGTGCTGCGCGCGTCAGCGTGAGTTCGCCGCGCAGCCCATCGGTGCCGAGTGCGATGCAGAGCGTGGTCGCTCGTCGTAAAATCGACTCAGGCACTTCAACCTTGGGCAATAAAGCCCGCCCGCGCTTGATGCGCGCGCGCACATCCCGCTCGGCCTGGGCAAAGCGCCGGGCAAAGGCCGATGGATTATGCTCGAAGGCGTCGCGCCGCCGCACCACGTCGAGCCGTTGTTCGATGTCCGTTGGCGTGCGCACTTCAACGCACAGGCCGAACCGATCCAAAAGCTGCGGGCGCAACTCGCCCTCTTCAGGGTTGCCGCTGCCAATGAGCACAAAGCGCGCCGGATGACGCAGACTCAATCCCTCGCGCTCAACGACGTTTTCGCCCGAAGCCGCGACATCCAACAATAAATCAACCAAGTGATCCTCGAGCAGATTGATTTCATCGATATATAAAAATCCGCGATTAGCACTCGCTAACAATCCTGGCTCGAAATGCTTGGAGCCATCCGCCAAGGCGCGCTCTAGATCAAGCGCGCCGATCACCCGATCTTCGGTTGCACCCAGTGGCAGATCAACCACCGGCGCGGCGATCCGGGTCACCGGCAGTTTGCCTTTCGCCAAGCGCGCTTGGCAATCGGTGCATAGCCGTTTTCGATCAGCAGGATCGCAGCGATATCGGCAACCGGCAACGGCGCGCATGGTGGGCAGCAAGGCGGCCAGCGCTCTGATTGCGGTGGATTTGCCGGTGCCCCGATCACCGAACGCCAAAACGCCGCCCAGTGCGGGCTCAATCGCGGCAATCAGCAGCGCGTTGGTCATATCCTGCTGACCGACAATGGCGGAGAATGGGTAGACCATGTTATCGCCCCTCGGTGCTGGCGCCAAAGGGCGCATTGAGACGAACGATCACGTAATTCAAATAACCGGCAAAACTAACCCACAGCAAATAGGGCAGCAGCAGTAACGCTGCAAGTTTCGCCAAGAACGCCAAGGTCACGATCAAGGCCAGAATGCTGAGCCAGAGCGGCGCGATGTCAAACAATGCCCAATCGGGGCGGCGGCGGGAAAAAAATAAATAACTCCAAGCGAAATTCGCAATCGCGTTGATCCCAAACAAGCTAAGCAACCAGGCCGCACTTTCGGCATTGGGCGTTGCTTCCCAGCCGATCACGCCGGCGGCGGTGATCAAGGCAAATATCAGGGTCCAGGCCGGGCCGAACAACCAGTTGGGTGGCTGCCATGTCGGCTTGCGCAAACTCTTATACCATGGGCCGATGGTGCTGACCGCGCCACCCGCGCCAGCAACGAGGGTTGCGCAACCGGCGGCGATTAAAATCGGTTCCCAATGACCTCCAAATATTGTCATTTGCCTGTTCGCTCCAGCCGCCATGGTGCCCTCACGCGTGGATCAGTCGGGTCAGTCGCACCATGTTTTTAGCGAAAATGCGCGCATGCACCATCGGTTTGGCCTTCACCAAGGCCTTATTCATATAAGCCTGCCAGGTCATGGCCTGCACATCGGCATCGCCGCAAATCGCCACGAATAATTCCCGGCGCTTGTCGCTGGAATACCAAAAATTTTGCATGAAGCCGAGCATCGCGAACACCGTGCCGTGCGCCGCCATGAAGCGCTGGCGGGCTTGTTTGAGCGCGCGCACATCGCCGGTGGCGCAAAATGCATCCATCGCCTCGCCCGCCAATTGTCCCCCAAGCATGGCATAGTAAATGCCCTCGCCGGAGGCGGGTGCCACCACGCCTGCCGCATCGCCGGCGAGCAGCACGTTAATGCCATCATCCCAGCGCGGCAGCGGCTTGAGTGGCAAAGGTGCCCCTTCTGAGCGAATGGTTTGCGCACCATCGAGCCCCGTATGGGCGCGCAAATCGCCCACCGCATGGCGGAGCGAGAACCCTTTGACCGCACTGCCCGTGCCAATGCTCGCGGTCTCGCCATGGGGAAAAATCCAGGCGTAAAAATCAGGGGACATTTTGGCGTCGTAATAGATTTCGCATTGCGCACTATTCCAACCCGGCGTGCCTTCGGGCGGTGATTTGATAACCTCGTGGTAGGCGAATACCCGTTTATGCTTGTCGGCATCCTTAATGCACTGCCGCGCCACGGCCGACACCGCGCCATCCGCGCCAATCACCGCACGGGCGCTGACGGATGCCGTGCCGTCGGCGGTTTTGTAATGGATCAGTGTGCGGCCTTTGCTATCGCGCTCTAACCGCTCAAAGCGACCGGTTCGGCGCTCAGCACCGGCTTGGGCTGCACGGTTGCGCAGAAATTCATCGAAAACATCACGATCAACCATACCGACATAGCCGCCATCATCGATCGGCATCGCCACTTTTTTGGCGCTGGGCGAGACGATGTTAGCGCCGCGCGCCTTCGCGACAATCAAGTGATCGGGAATTGCATAATCGCGCACCAGCCGGGGCGGCACCGCGCCGCCACACGGTTTGATCCGCCCGGCGCGATCCAGCAGCAAAACCGTGCGCCCCGCGCGGGCCAAGGTTTCGGCAGCGGTCGCCCCGGCGGGGCCGCCGCCAACCACCACCACGTCATATTCAATTGCCGCATGGGTCATGATCAAACTCCTCCGGCGGCGAGCGCGAAGGCGCTCACCAGCATGCCGATGACGTAAAGCGTGGTGCCCGTCCCGTTATACCAGGGGGCGCGCTCGCGGGGCTGTTCCAACAGGCGGCGCATCAGAAAGAGCTGAGCGATCAACAGGCCCAAAATTATGAAGGCGACGCCGTCATGCCGCCAGCCGAGAAACAGAAAAATCACCGCAATCTGGGCAAAGGCCATCACATAACAGGCAAGCCGTGCCGCCGCCGCAACGCCGAGTTGGGCGGGCAGCGAGCGGATGCCGATACGCAAATCCCCCTCGACCGATTTGAAATCATTGAGCGTCATAATGCCGTGCGCGCCTGCACTGTAAAGCAAGGCCACGATCAAAATCGGCGTGCTGGGCAGCGCATCGCGCATCACCGCCGCCCCGGTAAACCACGGCACCCCTTCATAGCACAGCGCAACGGCGGCATTGCCCCACCAGCCATTCATTTTCAGGCGAAGGGGCGGCGCGCTATAGGCCCAAGCCGCCATGAGCGCGAAACAGGCCGCGCCAAATCCCCAAGGTCCGAGCGGTATCGCAACGCCCAGCGAGGCCAGCGACCAGATGATGGCCACATACAGCCCCCAGCGCCCCGGCATACGCCCGGAGGGAATCGGCCGGTTCGGCTCATTGATCGCATCGACATGCCGATCATACCAATCATTCACCGCCTGGCTGGTGCCGCACACCATCGGCCCGGCGAGCAGCACGCCCAGCAGAATTTCCGGCCAACGCCGCTCTAGCGGCACGCCGGCGGAGACCACGCCGCACATAAAAGCCCAAATCGCCGCGAACCAGGTGACGGGCTTGAGCAATTCCAGGCATGTCTTCAGCGACGGCAAGCGCACGGCATGCGCGGGAGCGAGAGTGGCGGCTTCGAAAGTAACGCTGGTCTTTTCTGAAACCGCCATCCAAACTCCTCTTAATCCGCGCCGAGCGGGTCGGCGTCCATCATGCCATAGCGCCGCAATTTGACGTAAAGGCTCTGGCGCGAGAGGCCGAGTACTTCCGCCGCCGACGCCCGATTATCGCCGGTCAGGTTCAAGGCTGCTTCGATGGATAGCCGCTCAATCACCTCGGTGGTTTCGCGCACAATATCCTTGAGCGAGAGCCGCCCGATCAACTCGCCAATTTGTTCCAGCGAGCGCGGCAATGCCCGGCTGCCAGCGGGGGGCAGCAATTCCTGGGCAGGGCGGCGGCTGACATTGCGAATCGCAAACCCGAATGATGGTTTGCCCGCATTCATGACATTCACCGCCGAAATCTCAACGTCGGTTTCGCCGCCAAATGCATCGCGCAGCGCAGTCGGGTACAGGCGAACCGAGCCATGCTCGCGCAAATTCGCGATCAGCACCCCCAAATCGACCCCAGGCCGCCCGAGCCATCGATCGAGCGACTCGCCAAGCGCTTGTTCTTCATTGACGATCTGCGCCATATCCAGAAAAGCGGCATTGGCCGAAATCACCCTTCCATCCGGCCCGGTCACCACAAAACCATCTGGCGCACTCTCGATTAATTTCAGCAATTTTGCCTTGCTGTCTGAAAGCAAATGCCGTGGGTCGAGCGCATTGACCGGCGCCAGCCGCAGCAAGACGCTTTGTTGATCGCCTTGGCGGAATAAAAATCCAACCACATGCAATTCATCGGTCGCCTCGCCGCGCGCAAGCTTGATGCGCACATCATCTGCCCGGCCACCGGCGCGCAAGGCGTTGAGCAAACCATCAAAGGCCGCGTCGCTCTCTGGTTCCAGCAAATCGCCAAAAGCCGCGCCGACCAAGCGCTCGCCACCACCAAACAAGGCCTGCGCCGCCGCATTGGCCTCGGTCACCCGCCGCGAGGGGGCGTCCAGGATCAGGACCGGCTCGGTCGACATCTGGAACAAAATCCGATAGCGCGTCTCGATCTGGCGCAGCCGCGCGTAGTCGCGCTCAAGCGATTGCTGCACATCGACCAGCCGCTGTTGCAACGCGGCCAGCGGGCGTAAATCCCGGCCAAACGCAATGGTTTCGCCGCCCCGTCCCAACGGCACGAGCGAGAATAAAATTGGAATATCGGTGCCGTCGGCGCCTGGATAATTGACGTGGCGAGACAGATTGGCCGACCCGGCATGGCCATCACGATCCGCAGCAGCGGCGATGAAACTGTCGATTTTCTGACGGCTTTCGATCGTCACGGTCGAGCCCCACGGCTTGCCCAACCAGGTGTCGATCTGGACGAATTCGGCTGCGAAACCATCGTTCTGAAACGCGATGTCGCGGATAATGCCCTTGCGGTCGATGATCAACGCGATATCGGCCGCCGCTGCAATCAACGCGGCAGCGGAGTCGGCGCTCACATCGGTCAGCCATTTGGCGGGAGCCCGAAAGGCTTTCATCAGGTGTCACACTTTCAGTCCCGGACTGACCCATATTTCGGATGAGGGCTGGGACATTTCGGGACATGTGGCATCGGCCTGCCACCGTCAACCTGCCGAACCATTGATATATGTCAATTTTTGGCAACTTTGACTCCTTGCGTCGTTTTTGCGCAAAGTTTGTGGGCAATAATCAAAGCGGTCTCGGCATCTGGTGCAAATCCATCGGCCCCGATGAATTGCGCGCGCTCAGGATGGGCGTTGAAGGCTTGGCCACCCACCAACACCACCAGAGCCGGGTTGCATGCCGCCCGCCGCAAAGAGCGAATCGTCGCGGGCAGACTGCGTAAAAACCGTTCGGCACTGACCGAAATCCCGACCAGATCATACCAATTGCGTTTGGCGAGCACCAATAATCCCGCGCTGGTCACCCGCGATGGCGTATCAACCTGCCAACCGGCACGGGTGAATAAATCATCCAGCACCACCACGCCGAAATTATGGGTCTCGCCCGGTGCCGGCGTGATGAGGGCGCTGCGCCCGAAGTCACGCATCAAGGGCGCCTCAACCGCATGATCGGCGGTATCGCGCAGAATTTGATTGAGCCGGATCATCCCAAGGCTGACCACGGCGATGTCACAGCGATCCTGATCCCATAATTCGCCGAGTCGCTTCGCTGCCGCGCCCAACAGGTTATGCAAGAGATCGTGTCGGCTCACCCCGCGGACGGTCAGCCCTTCGGCTAAGGCGCGGGCATGGTCGAGGTCATCTTCAAGAATAAAGCCAACAAATAAGGTCAAGTCGGTTTCGCTGGGCTGTGAGCGGTCAATATTATGCGCCGCCGGGCGCGACCAGGTGCCGCACAGCCGGGGTAGAACCTCGTTCTCAATCGCGGCTTCCAACAAAGCCGTCCAAGGCCGCACCTTGGTGGCCTGCGCGGCCTCACCAGCCGACGCGCCGGATGCGGGCGCCGGATCGGACAGTTCTGGGTTGGTCGGATCGTCATTCGTCTGACTTGCGTTACGCATCGGCTCTCTCCTGCGCATGAGATGAATGGTGCGCCAAGACGGCCAGAAGTGTCAAGCGAAATTGACGTAAATAAAGATTGACAGTTGGGGCGGTGGCGCAGTAGCCTTCCCTGGTCGCCATCGTGCGGCCGAGGAAACTCTGATGGATGCAAGTGAAGCTTGGACTTTTTGGCATTTTAGCCTCCCCGACGCTCGATGCTGTGTGGTCCAGCGGTATAGCTGGCTTGGCGCGCGGCATCTTGCACGTCGAAATCGTAGCGAACACCGCGATGCGAAGGATGTCAAGTGATGTTTACAAGGGTCATTGAGCGTCTGACCGGTGCGGTGAATTGCTGCCCCTGGCAGGGTCATGCTTACGGCATGAACCAGGGCGAGTCGGTGCGTCATCCCACGCGCCGCACGCCTTATCTTTACACGCCCGAGGAACGTCGCCGACGCGACTCCACCAAATGGACGCTGGTGCAAGGCATTTTGGCGCCGCTGCAGTTCCTGGTGTTCCTGATCAGCGCTGGCTTGGTGCTGCATTATCTGGCCGTTGGCACCGGCTTTGAAATCGCCACCATCTCGGTGCTGGTCAAAACCGTGCTGCTGCTGACCATCATGGTGACCGGCGCGGTTTGGGAGAAAAAAGTTTTTGGGCAATATTTATTTGCCCGTGCCTTCTTTTGGGAGGACGTGTTTTCGATGTTGGTGGTGGCATTGCACGCCACCTACGTCACGTTGCTGATCACGGGCTGGGCCTCGCCCCGCGCGCAAATGCTGATCGCGCTCGCTGCCTATGCCGCCTATCTGATCAATGCCACCCAATTCGTGATGAAACTGCGCGCCGCCCGCCTTGAGGCGCCGCAATCGAGTTTGGGGCACATCGCGTGATGGATGGATGCGTCGCCCCGCTCACGCCAGCCGCCGCCGTCCCTGCGATCATCCGCGAACGGGGCCAGCGCGAGGTATTTTGCGGCCTTACCGGTATTGTCTGGCTGCATCGGCGCATTCAGGACGCGTTCTTTTTGGTGGTAGGCTCGCGCACCTGCGCCCATTTGATCCAATCGGCGGCGGGGGTGATGATTTTTGCCGAGCCCCGCTTTGCCACCGCGATTATCGAAGAGCGCGACCTTGCTGGCCGGGCGGATCTCGATGATGAGTTGGACCGGGTGGTGGGGCAGCTCCTCGCACGGCGCCCCGAAATCAAACTCTTGTTCCTCGTCGGCTCCTGCCCATCCGAAGTGATCAAATTCGATCTGTCCCGCGCCGCCGCCCGGCTCGATTCGCGCGCCAATGGCTCGGTGCGGATCCTCTCATACTCGGGCAGCGGCATCGAAACGACGTTCACTGAGGGCGAGGATGCGTGCCTGACCGCCTTGGTGCCGAGCCTTGCGGCGAGCGATCAAGCCCAGCTCGTGGTGGTCGGTGCTTTGGCCGATGCGGTGGAAGATCAGTTTCAGCGGCTTTTCGCTGCAATCGGCCTTGATCGCGTGGCGTTCCTACCGGCTCGCCGTGCCGGCGCCATGCCGCCGATTGGCCGGGGCACCAAATTCATTCTCGCACAGCCTTTTCTCGCGGCCACGGCCCGCGCTTTGCAAGAGCGGGGCGCGGAACGGATCGATGCGCCATTTCCACTCGGGATCGAAGGTAGCGCGCTTTGGTTTGAAGCAGCCGCCGCAGCTTTCGGCATCGCCCCGGCTATCGTTGCCCAAGCCATTGCTGGTCCCGCCAAGCGCGGTTGCGAAAATTGCTGCCGAACTCGCCGGCAAATCGGTGTTCTTCTTCCCCGATTCTCAGCTCGAAATTCCGCTGGCGCGTTTTCTCGCTCGCGAATGCGGCATGCACCTTACCGAAGTGGGCACGCCGTTCCTGCATCGTGATTTGATGGCGCGTGAATTATCGCTCCTGCCGCCCGCCACCCAGCTTGCCGAGGGTCAGGATGTCGAGCGCCAGCTTGATCGCTGCGAAGCCGCGAGGCCGGACTTGGTTGTGTGTGGCTTGGGTCTCGCCAACCCGCTCGAAGCGATGGGATTGGCCACCAAATGGTCGATCGAGCTGGTTTTCACCCCCACCCAAGGCTTTGAACAGGCCGCCGATCTCGCCAATTTATTCGCCCGGCCACTCGCGCGCCGCGCCAGGGTCAAGGTGTAGATCATGCAATTGACCCTCTGGACCTATGAAGGCCCTCCCCATATCGGCGCGATGCGAATCGCCACCGCCATGCGCGGTGTGCATTATGTGTTGCACGCCCCGCAAGGCGACACTTATGCCGACTTGCTCTTCACCATGATTGAACGGCGTGATCGCCGCCCGCCAGTGACCTACACCACCTTCCAGGCGCGCGATTTGGGTGCTGACACCGCCACCTTGTTCAAAAACGCGGTGCGCGAGGCCTATGATCGGTTTCGCCCGGAAGCGATGATCGTTGGCGCTTCCTGCACCGCCGAGCTGATCCAGGATGATCCGGGCGGCCTCGCCGAGTCGCTCGGCCTGCCAATTCCGGTGATCGCACTTGAGCTTCCTGCCTATCAGCGCAAGGAAAATTGGGGTGCGGCGGAAACGCTCTATCGCTTGGTCCGCGCCGCGACCCTTGGGGCCAAGCCGCAGCGCGGCGCATTTTCGGTCAATATTCTCGGCCCCACCGCGCTGGGCTTTCGCCACCGCGATGACCTGACCGAAATCACCGCGTTGATCCGCGCGCTGGGCATCACCATCAACGTGATTGCGCCATGGAATGCACACTTTGCCGATTTGCAGCGCCTGCCCTTGGCCCATGCCAATATCGTGCTGTACCCCGAAATTGCCGGCACGGCGGCGGCCTATCTCGCCCGCGCCTTCGGCCAAAAAACCATCAGCACGGTGCCAATTGGCCTGAACGCCACGCGCGAATTCATTGCCGAGCTCACCGCCCTTGCGGGCGTGCCATGCCCGGATGACATCGAGGCCGACCAACGCTCCTCCTGGTATACACGCTCGGTCGACTCGACTTACCTCACCGGTAAGCGCGCTTTTATTTTTGGCGATGCCAGCCACGCCATCGCATTGGCGCGGGTTGCCGCCGAGGAGATGGGCTTCACCGTGGTCGGGCTTGGCACCTATAGCCGCGAATTTGGCCGGGAACTGCGTGAGGCTGCGGCCCATTATGGCGTCACGCCGCTGATCAGCGATGACTATCTGGAAATCGAAGCCGCTATTGGTGCCGCCGTTCCGGAAATTGTGCTCGGCACCCAAATGGAGCGCCACATTGCCAAGCGCCTCGGCATTCCCTGCGCAGTGATTTCTGCGCCGATGCATGTGCAGGATTTCCCAGCCCGCCGTGCGCCGGTCATGGGGTTTGAAGGCTCAAACGTCTTGTTTGATACACTCACCCACCCGCTGATGATGGGGTTGGAAGAACATTTGATTGGCATGTTCCGCGAGGATTTCGAATTTCACGCCGATGCAGCGCCTTCGCATCTGGGCGGTGATGTCGCGGTGCGCCCCGAAACCTTGGTCTCGGGTTGGGATCAAGCGGCGGAAGCCGAGTTGAAAAAAATCCCGTTCTTTGTGCGCGGCAAAGCGCGCCGGAACACTGAGAGTTTTGCTGCCGAACACGGCGTCAGCCTGATCACCATTGAGACTTTATATGATGCAAAAGCCCATTTCGCCCGCTAATCACACCGCCATTCGCGTGGCGGTGATCACCATGGATGGCAATTTGAATGCTGTCATGGCGGGTGTGCGGAACCAGTTAAGCGTCGATTATCCCGGCTTAAGCATTGAATTACATAGCGGCGATTGCTGGGCGTCCGATCGCACGGCTTTGGCCGCGTGCGAAGCCGCAATCGCCAACGCTGACATCGTGATCGCCGCGATGTTGTTTTTGGATGAGCATGTGCGTCTGGTGCGCCCGGCGTTGCTCGCCCGGCGCGAGCGCTGTGATGCGATGATTTGCGCGCTCTCCGCCGCCGAAATTACCAACCTGACCCGCATGGGCAAGCTCGATATGAGCAAGGAAGGGAGCGCTGCACTCAAATTCCTGAAAAATCTGCGCCCCAAAAAGCGCGATGATTCGGCGGCCCAATCACAAATGCGCACGCTGCGTACACTGCCCAAATTATTACGGCTGATCCCTGGCACTGCGCAGGATTTGCGTCATTATTTTCTCACACTATCCTATTGGCTTGCCGGCTCACCGGATAACATCGAAAATATGTTTCGCCTGCTTATCCAACGCTATGCCGCTGGGCCGCGCGCCGCACTCAAAACGAAGCGATCCATCCCCGAACCCCATGATTACCCTGAGCTCGGTGTTTATCATCCGCGTATGACGCCGCCCCTCGGCACGGATCGCACGGCCTTGCCGCGCTGCCCGCACGCGCGCGGTACCATCGGGTTAGTGTTGATGCGCAGCATGCTGCTGTCAGGCGACAAGGCGCATTATGACGGGGTGATCACGGCGATTGAGGCGCGGGGCTATCAAGTTTTACCCGTCTTTGCCGTCGGCCTTGATGCGCGCCCCGCGATTAATCAATATTTCTTTGCGGATAACAAACCCATTGTCGATGCGGTCATTTCCCTCACCGGATTTTCCCTCGTTGGTGGCCCCGCCTATAATAATTCTGAAGCCGCAGCCGAAATTCTTGCGAAGCTCGATATGCCTTATCTCTCCGCGCACGCGCTGATGTTCCAGCCGATCTCGGCCTGGGAGGCGGACCCGCGTGGACTAACGCCGGTTGAAGCCACCATGATGGTCGCCCTGCCGGAGCTTGATGGTGGCATCGTGCCGATGACCTTTGGTGGCCGTGCCGGCGGGCTGGCTGAACCCGGTCGCGCCATGACGGCGCATCTCGAACGCGCCGATATGCTCGCCGCCCGCGCCGCAAAACTCGTGGAACTGCGCAAAACCGAACGCGCTGAACGCCGCATCGGCCTCGTTGTGTTCAATTTCCCACCCAATTCCGGTGCGACGGGCACAGCGGCTTATCTGTCGGTGTTCCAATCCTTGTTCAATACGCTCACCGCCTTGCATCAAGCGGGCTACACGGTGGACGTCCCTGCCTCGGTGGATGCGCTACGGGAGCAAATTTGCCTGGGCAACGCAGCCCAATATGGCGCAGACGCCAATGTCGCGGTGCGCATCCCGCGCGATGATCATGTGCGTCGCGAGCCTTATCTCGCCGAGATTGAGCAAGTCTGGGGCCCGGCGCCGGGCCGGCAAAATAGTGATGGCGCCTCGATTTTCGTGCTCGGCGCGCAATTCGGTCATGTTTTTGTGGGCGTGCAGCCCGCCTTCGGTTTTGAGGGCGATCCGATGCGCCTGCTGTTCGAAGGCGGCTTCGCGCCCACCCACGCTTTCAACGCATTTTATCGGTGGTTGCGCGAGGATTTCAAAGCGCATGCGGTGCTCCATTTTGGCACCCATGGCGCGCTGGAATTCATGCCCGGCAAGCAAGCCGGTTTGACCAGCAAATGCTGGCCGGATCGCCTGATTCGCGATTTACCGAATTTCTATCTTTACGCTTCGAATAATCCTTCCGAAGGCATGTTGGCCAAGCGCCGCGCGAACGCAACCCTAATCAGCCATCTCACCCCGCCCGTGACCCAGGCCGGCCTCTATCGCGGCCTAGCCGATCTGAAGGCCTCGGTATTGCATTGGCGCGGCTTACCACCTGAAACGGCGCCGGCGGATCGTCGTGATCTCGAGGCGCTGATCCAAGCCGAAGCCGCGAAGCTTGATCTCGCCAAAGCGGAACCCGCGTGGGGTGATGACGCCACAGATCAAATCAACGCCCTCACCACGGCCCTGCTTGATTTGGAATATGCGCTGATCCCAGTTGGCCTCCATGTGGTTGGCACGCCGCCGGATGCCAGCCAGCGCCGGGATTTGCTCGAAGCCGCAGGCATTACCGATCCTGTGGAATATGCGCGCCTCGATCATTTGTTAGCGACGGATAGCGAACTTCCCGCCATCATCCACGCCCTTGATGGCCGCTATATCAAACCGGCTCCCGGCGGGGATATTTTGCGCAACACCGCCATTTTGCCGACGGGCCGTAATATTTACGGGTTCGATCCGTTCCGGATGCCCAGTGTTTTCGCGATGCGCGATGGCGAGCGCCAAGCCGAACGGCTGATCGCCCGCCACCACCAGGAATGCGGCGCGCTGCCGGAAACCGTTGCCTTGGTGCTTTGGGGCTCTGACAATCTCAAATCCGAAGGCGGGCCAATTGCTCAGGTGCTGTGGCTTATGGGCGCACGGCCCCGTCGCGACTCGTATGGCCGCCTCGCCGGCGCAGAGCTGGTTCCGCTCGCCACATTGAACCGCCCACGTATCGATGTTGTGGTCACGTTATCCGGCATTTTCCGCGATTTATTGCCGCTGCAAACCCGCTTATTGGCCGAAGCCGCTTTGCTGGCTGCGCAGGCTGACGAGCCCGAGACGCAGAATTTTATTCGCAAGCACGTCAATGCCATCATCGCAGAGCATGGCGGTACGGTGGAAGACGCTGCTCTACGCGTGTTTAGTAATGCGGACGGGACCTATGGCGCGAACGTCAACCAGCTCGTCGATTCCGGCAGTTGGTCGAGCGAGGAAGAACTCGGTCAGGCCTTCGTCAAGCGCAAAGGCTTTGCTTATGGTGTCGATGGTAAAGCCTGTCGGCATGACGCGATATTTGCCGCAATGCTGAAAACAGTTGATGTCGCCTATCAAAACCTTGAATCGCTTGATTTGGGTGTGACGACCATTGATCATTATTTCGATGGCTTGGGTGGGATGAGCCGTGCTGTGAAAGCCGCCAGCGGCAAAGACGCTGCCCTTTATATTGGCGATCAAACAACCGGGGATGGCACGGTGCGCACGCTGAGCGAGCAGGTTTCAATGGAAACCCGAACGCGCATGCTCAACCCCAAATATTTCGAGGCCATGCTCTCCCACGGTGCCGAGGGTGTTCGCAATATCGAAGCCTCGGTCACTAACACACTCGGTTGGTCTGCAACAACCGGCAAAGTGGAACCTTGGATTTATCAGGAAATCAGCGCGGTGTTCGTGCTCGACCCTGCGATGCGCGATCGTATCGCCGCATTGAACCCGATTGCCTCGGCGCGTTTGGCCAATCGCCTGATCGAAGCCCACGAGCGCAATTATTGGGCGCCAGACGCCGAAACCTTGGCTGCCCTGCGCGATGCAGGCGCCGAACTTGAAGACCGGCTAGAGGGGCTTGCCCCCGAATCCGCACCTACCAGCAATCAACAAGCCTTGGAGCGCGCGGCATGAACACAATCGTCAAACCCGCCAGCATCGCCGAGCGTCTAGCGGGGGCCAGTTGCGGCTCATCCTGCGGCGATGGCGAAGGCAGCGTGCAAGTCTCGCTCGATCCGACTTTGCGGATTGGCGGCGCCAAAGTGTTCGCTGTCTACGGCAAAGGGGGTATTGGCAAAAGCACAACCTCGTCAAATCTCTCAGCGGCTTTTGCAACAATCGGAAAACGTGTTTTGCAAATTGGCTGTGATCCAAAACATGATTCGACCTTCACCCTGACCAAGCGCTTGGTACCCACCGTCATTGATGCGCTTGAAGCCGTGGATTTTCACCCGGAAGAATTGCGCGTCGAGGATTTTGTTTATGAAGGCTTCGGCGGCGTGCAATGCGTCGAGGCCGGCGGCCCTCCCGCCGGCACCGGTTGTGGCGGCTATGTTGTTGGGCAAACCGTGAAACTGCTCAAAGAGCATCATCTGCTCGATGATTCTGATGTGGTCATTTTCGATGTGTTAGGTGACGTTGTCTGTGGTGGTTTCGCTGCCCCGCTCCAGCATGCGGATCGGGCCTTGATTGTCACCGCCAATGATTTCGACAGTATTTTTGCGATGAACCGCATCGTCGCCGCTATCGGTGCCAAGGCGAAAAACTATGGTGTGCGCCTTGGCGGGGTGATCGCTAATCGTAGCCGCGAAACCGATCAGTTGGATCGCTATAACCAAGCCACCGGCCTTTCGACTTTGGCACGCTTTCCTGATTTGGATGTTATTCGTCGGTCACGCCTGAAAAAGAGCGTATTGTTCGAGATGGAGGACACGCCGGGTCTTGCCGAGGTTAAGCAAAGCTATCTCGATCTCGCTGAAATGCTCTGGGCAGGTGTTGAGCCACTCACCGCCGTGCCGCTCAAAGATCGCGAGATTTTTGATCTGCTGGGGTATGAGTAATGAGCACCTCCACTTACGAGCGTCGCCGCAGCGAAATAGAAACCTACTTTGATCGCACCGCCCTGGCGGCCTGGGCGCGGATGACCTCGGATGCGCCGTTAGGTCGGATTCGCGCCACGGTGCGCGCTGGCCGCGATGCGATGCGCGCAAGCTTGCTCGCCATGCTGCCGACGGATTTGACCGGCGCTCGCTTGCTCGATGCCGGGTGCGGCACAGGCGCGCTCGCGTTGGAAGCCGCGCGGCGCGGCGCGCACGTGGTGGGCATTGACATCTCGCCGCAACTGATCGGCATCGCCCGCGACCGCGCGGCCAATGATGCAGCGATGGCGCAGATCGAATTCAGTGCGGGTGATATGCTCGATCCGTCCCATGGTCGTTTCGATTATGTCATCGCTATGGATTCGCTGATTCATTACGCACAACCCATGGTGGTCGCCGCGTTAGCAAGCCTTGCCCCGCGCGTCGATCAGTCGATCTTGTTCACCTTCGCGCCGCGCACACCCGTGCTGGCAACTATGCATCTTGTGGGTCGGCAATTCCCCCGCAGCGATCGCGCACCGATGATTGAGCCACTGGGTGAACGCGCCTTGCATCAAGCGATCCGCAGCACGCCGAGCCTCAGTGCGTTCTCAATCGGGCGCAGCGAAAAAATCACCAGCGGATTTTACGTCTCCAAAGCCTTGGAGTTGCGCCGGTGAAACTCAAAGGCCCCAGCAAAATGGCACCATTTTGGATGCGGCTCGATACGAGCTGGCTGCCCTTTGCTGACGCGGCCACCCCGGAACTGCCGATGCGCCGGCTGTTGCGGTTGTCATTGTTTCAAGTCACCGTCGGCCTCGCTTTGGCGCTGATGATCGGCACGCTCAACCGGGTGATGATTGTCGAGCTGCGTGTCTCGGCGGCGCTGGTGTCGTTCATGATCGCGGTGCCGCTCTTGTTAGCGCCGGCCCGCGCCATCATCGGGTTTCGCTCGGATCATCACCGCTCGGCTTTCGGCTGGCGCCGCGTGCCTTTTATCTGGTTTGGCACGTTGGGTCAGTTTGGCGGCTTCGCGATCATGCCCTTCGCACTTATTGTTTTGTCGGGTCACGTGCGCACGCATATCGGCCCCACCATCGGTCACATCGGAGCGGCATTGGCGTTTCTGATGGTTGGGCTTGGCATGCACACGGTGCAAACGGCAGGCCTCGCCCTCGCGACCGATCTGGCACCCGAAGCGGCCCGTCCCAAAGTTGTCGCCATGCTGTCATCAGGCCTGCTGGTTGGCATGATCGGCGGCGCGTTAATTTATGGCTTCTTACTCACCCCGTTCAGTCTGGTTCGGCTGATTCAGGTGTTGCAAGGCACCGCTGCGATCACCATGATTTTGAACGGCGTGGCAATGTGGAAGCAAGAGCCACGCCGTAGCGACGCCGAAGTCGCCGCCCTCACGGCGACAGCCGGTGAACGGACTTTGCGCCACGCCTGGATGTTGTTCCGCACGCAGCCGCGCGCCATCCGCCGCCTCGTCGCCATTGGCCTCGGCACGCTCGCTTTCTCGATGCAGGATATTTTGTTGGAGCCGTATGGCGGGCAGATATTGCATCTCGCCGTGGGGCAAACCACCGCCCTAACCGCGATGCTTGCGGCAGGCGCTGGTATTGCCTTTGCGCTCGGCGGCAAGCGTCTCGCTCGCGGCGCCGACCCTTATCGGCTGGCAGCGTTTGGCACAATCATTGGCCTATTCGCATTTTGCGCGGTCATTTTCTCAAGTCCGCTGAATTTAGCGCCGCTATTCGCCGCAGGGGTGTTTCTCGTCGGGCTTGGCGGCGGCTTGTTTTTGCTGGGCACCCTGTCGGACGCGATGGGCCGGGTGGTCGGCGGCATGAGCGGCCTCGCGCTCGGTGCCTGGGGAGCGGTTCAAGCGCTCGCCGCTGGCTGCGCCATCGCAACCGCCGGTTTGCTGCGTCATCTCGTCGGCGCTCTTGCGCAATCTGGCGCGTTCGGCCCCGCGATCCATAGTCCCGCCGCCGGTTATCTCGCGGTCTATGAAGTCGAAATCGTGCTCCTCTTTATTACGTTGATCGCCATTGGCCCGTTGGTTCGCCGTGACGAACCAAACCCGATGATCGCTAAGACCAGCCGACCCACCCGCTCTTTAACAGCACAACTCTAACACGAGGTCCGTCATGCAAACCGGTGCCATAACCCCTTATATCGATGTCGCCCAGCTGGTGCTCTATGCGTTCTGGATTTTCTTTGCGGCTTTGATTTGGTATTTGATCAAAGAAAATAAACGCGAGGGTTATCCGCTCGTTACCAACCGCCCCGGCGAACGCCCGAGCGGCCTGGTTCCAGTCCCTGCGCCCAAAACATTCCTGCTGCCCAACGGCAAAACCAAATCAGTGCCCTGGAACGAGCCGCTGGAAGTGCTCAACGCGCGCCAGTCGGCACCGTGGGAAGGCGCGCCGATCATACCGCTTGGCAACCCGATGCAAGACGGGCTTGGCCCTGCCGCTTACACCCAGCGCGATGATGAGCCTGAGAAAATGCCAGAAGGTGAAGATCGCATCGTGCCGATCCGGGTTGCGCACGGCTATAGTGTGGCGAGCGAAGACCCGGATCCACGCGGCGCACCGGTTATCACGCTGGATGGCAAAACAGCCGGTACCGTCATTGATCTGTGGGTCGATCTCGCCGACCAGCAATTGGTTTGGTATGAGGCGGATGCTGCCACCACGCCAACCCGCCGCGTGATGTTTCCCGCGACTTTGGTTTGCGTGCAAGGCTCAGGCAGCGCGATCAAAGTCAAAGTCGCTTCGGTCACCGCGCAACAATTCGCTGAAGCGCCGTCCCTCGCTGAACCAGATCGGATCACTCCGCGCGAGGAGGATCGCTTGATGGCCTATTTTGCCTCCGGCCATCTCTACGCCACCCCGCAGCGCTCGGAGCCTTACCTATGAGCAATCCTTCAGTCACGCCCGATGGCTTGCCGCATGGCCTGCCCGTTGGCGAAACTCTGCTCTGGCAGGGTAAACCCGATTTTCGTCGCTTGCTGATCGATGCGTTTCGTCTGCGGATGCTCAGCATCTATGTCGGCGCCATCGTGGTCTGGAGCGTGGCGAGCGCTGCCTTCGCTGGCTATGATCCGCGCGAAATTCTAGCCTCAGCCGTCTGGGCCATTGGGCTGGGCGCACTCGCCCTCGCCTTGATAACTTTAATGGCTTGGCTGACGGCGCGCAGCACGATTTACACCATCACCTCACGCCGCGTTGTCATCGCGCACGGGGCGAGCATTCGCAAACATCTGAACCTGCCCTTTGCCAAAATCGAAGCGGCTGGAATTCGAATCAACGAGCAAGGCGTTGGTGATATCCCGCTTACGCTCGATGCTCGGACGCGGCTGTCCTATATTCTGCTTTGGCCACACGTCAAAGCGGGTAAAAAGGCGGGCGTGGAGCCGATGATGCGTGCCGTGCCTGACGCGGGATCGGTGGCCAAACTTCTCGCTGATGCCTGGGCAGCGCATCAAGGTGAGACCGCCAGCTTCGTGCTGCGCGACCAAGCCACCCCGGTGCGCGCCAAGCAATCGGCCTTAGGCCAAGCGCACGCAGCATGAGTCGCACCCAAACCCAGCGCGGCGCACCGTCCATGCGCGATGAGGCACCCCGAGTGCCGCGTTGGGCACTGGTGGCTGCAGGATTGTTGATGACTGGTACAATCGGCCTCGCCGCCGTCGCCCGGATCAATCATACGGGCGGGCACCCGGTTGATTGGAAAGCGGGCGCTGTCGCTGTGGTATTTCGCCAACAAGCGCATGACGCGATCACCGTGACAACCCGCACCGGTGCGGCCATTGCCACGATTGCACCCACTCAGGATGCATTCTTGCGCACGACCATGCGCACCATGCTGCAAGCGCGCGCCCGCGAAGGCAAGCCGCGCACCGCACCGTTTCTGCTGATCCCCGGGCGCGGCGGCGCCTTGCTGTTGGATGATCCGCAGACCGGGCGGAAAATTTTCCTCCAAGCCTTCGGCCCAGCGAACCAAGCGCAATTCGCCGCTCTCCTCCCACCAAAAAGGACTTGATCATGGCTGGCGAACATATTCCACTCCGTTGCTCCATTGACATCGAACAAACCCCGGCCAGCTTCCACGCCCACGCGATTCCCGAAAATGTTGAAATCCACGCGGGTGATGTGGTGATGGTGCTCGGTGCCCCTTATGAAATTTTGTTCGGCGAGCACGTCATTTGCGAACGCCCCGGCGTGTTGATCCGCGCAGGCCTGCTCACCCGGCTTTGGACGCGCATAAGCTCGCTCGCTGAAATTTCGGAACTCTACGAAGTCGGTTTCCAACCGTTGGCCGATGTTCAACCCTCCCTCTCGCATATCGGAGCCTGAGCCATGAATGCTGTTAGTCCGATCCAAGCTGCCAACACCGCGCACGAGCCTGTGGCGCCGAATGAACAGACGGCCTCGGCGCAAGCCAGCACCATGCTCAGCCCGCGCTTTTACACAACCGATTTCGACGCGTTGAACGATATCGATGTGGAGCCGATCCGCGCGCAGTGGGATGCGCTGATGGCAGAATTCAAGGCGGACCCCAATAAGGGCCATTTCGTCCGCACCGATGAATTTGCCATCGATATTTCTGGCATGAAGCCTGAGCTGCGCCGCGAGTTTCTCGATTTTCTGGTGAGTTCAGTCACCGCCGAATTTTCCGGCTGCGTGCTCTATGCCGAAATCAAAAAACGCGTCCATAACCCCGATCTAAAAGCTTTGTTCGGCTATATGAGCCGCGATGAAGCGCGCCATGCCGGCTTTATCAATGAGGCGCTGCATGATCTGAACATGAAGGTCGATTTAGGCTTTCTCACCCGAGCCAAAAAATACCATTTCTTCAAACCAAAATTTATTTTCTACGCAACCTATTTGTCGGAAAAAATCGGCTACGCCCGCTATATTTCGATTTTTCGCCAATTGGAAAAACATCCTGAATTGCGCATCCACCCAATCTTCAAATGGTTCCGTGAATGGTGCAATGATGAGTTTCGTCACGGCGAAGCCTTTGCTTTGTTGATGCGCGCCAACCCCTGGATGCTCACCGGCATCAACCGGCTCTGGGTGCGGTTTTTCCAACTCGCGGTATTCGCCACCATGTATGTGCGCGATCACGCAAGGCCGCATTTCCATGAAGCACTCGGTCTCGATCCTACGGCGTATGACATGCAAGTTTTCCGCATTACTTCTGCCATCAGCGAACAGGTATTTCCGGTCACGCTCGATATCGAAAATCCAAAATTCCTAGAAGGGCTAGAACGGTTACGGAAAATCGATGTCGCCAATCTTGCGCTCCGCGATCAAACCGGCCTTGGTGTGACGCTCAAGCGCGCCGTGCACGCCGTTCAGGCGGTCATCGCATTTGGCAGGCTCTATTTCATGCGCCCGAAATCACATCCGCTCCCTGCCGAAATTCGTCTGCAGCCGACCTGGTAATGTAAGAATCTCGAGGAAAAATCATGAGCAACTATATCATTCCAGGTCTGTTTGCGTTGTTTGTCTGGTGGTTCAGCACCGGTGCGATTATTTTTCTAGATGGCCTGCCCCGCCGCACCTTCAAATGGAGCATGCTTGGTGCGAGTGCCGTCTTTGCAATCTGTGTCATCGGGTTGGTGCGCGTCAGCGGCGAGACAACTGTTAGCGCCGCCTATTGGGCGTTCGGATTTGGCTTATTTGCCTGGGGCTGGCAGGAAATCAGCTTCTATATGGGTTTCGTTACCGGACCTCGGCAGGATGCTTGCCCGGAAAATTGTCGTGGTTGGAAACATTTTGGCCACGCGATCCAGACCAGTCTGTGGCATGAGCTCGCCATCATCGGCTCAGCCGCACTGATTATCGCGCTGACCTGGGGCCAACCCAATCAAATTGGCGTATGGACCTTCATGGTGCTGTGGTGGATGCATCAAAGCGCCAAGCTCAACGTGTTTCTTGGTGTGCGCAATCTGAATGAAGAATTTCTGCCCGAGCATTTAAACTTTCTGAAAAGCTTCCTTCGCCGCGAACCGATGAACTTGTTGTTTCCCATCTCGATTACGGTCTCAACCGTCATCGGCACGGTCATGTTTGAGCACGCGGCCCATGCCACAACCAGCTTCGCCCGTGCCGGTGATACGTTTATCGGGGTGATGATGGCGTTGGCGATTTTGGAACATTGGTTCCTGGTCGTGCCACTGCCGGCCGCCAAACTATGGAGCTGGGGCCTCAAATCGCGCAAGCCAGTTCGGGCGTTCGATGTCGAAATTATCGCCGGCTTTCTCGGAGCGGGTAAAACAACCTTCATGCGCCGCCGGCTCGATATGCTGGGTTCGGTTCCTGCCGATAAACGCGAAAAAACCGTTGTCTTGGTCAATGATTTCAGCTCGGTTGGCATTGATGGCTCTTTGCTCCGTGGCCAAGGGGCGGAGGTGGTCGAACTGCCGAATGGCTGCATTTGCTGCACCCTGAAAAATGACCTTGCTAGCCAGCTCCGAGAAGTTGTTGGAAACTATGCGCCTGATCGGGTATTGATCGAACCCTCTGGCGTTGCTGATCTGGCATCCTTGATTGGCGTGTTAGAGCGACCGGAGATTGCGCCATTCAAACGTAGCCTGTCCGTTGTCACTATGATTGATGCCGGCGCGTTTCTCGGTGACTATGCCGAGATGCAAGCCCATTTCACCGCCCAGGCGCGGCTCGCCGGGGTGATCGTGATTAACAAAACCGATCTGGTAAGCCTCGCTGAGCGGCGCGCCGTCGAGGCAACGCTCAGTCGCCTTAACCCTGCAGCACGGATTATCACAGCACGCTACGGATCAGTGCCGGTGGAAATTTTCAGGACGGCCTCTCTATCAAATCCCTCCAACGCGCACGATCATGACCACAATCACAATCATGATCACCACCACGACGGCAATCATGACCGTGACCATGATGGCTGCATTGACGTAACGTGTACCCACCCCGACCATCATCACGACCACGATCACAGCCACGATCACGTGCATGAGGACGCACTCGGCTTCGCGTCTTGGTCAGGCACACTCGATACAATTTGCGATATCGATGCGCTACGCCGCGTGCTTGATGCTGCCGCCGAAGGTCATTTCGGCTCAATTGCTCGGCTCAAAGGGCTGGCCAGATCGGGGCGTGGCTGGGTGCAATTTGATGTTGCCGGCCATCGCGCCAGTGTCGCCGCTTTTGCCGCCGCCGCCGGTGAGCAAGCGCGGGTCATTGTTATTGGCCGAAATCTGGATGAGGCTGGCCTAGCGATGGCATTTGCCGGGTGTGCCTTGCGTTTAGCCGCCGAATAACCGACTTAACCGGGAGAGTGCGTCGATGAATTACGAGAATTTCTTCACCACCCAACTTGATCAACTACGCCGGGAAGGTCGGTACCGTGTGTTTGCCGATATTGAGCGCCACGCAGGGAACTTTCCCCATGCGACGCAATATGGCGCCGACGGCGAACGGCAGGTCACGGTCTGGTGCTCGAACGATTACCTCGGCATGGGCCAGCATCCCACCGTGCTTTCGGCGATGCACGAAGCGTTGGATCGGTGCGGCGCTGGTGCTGGCGGCACGCGCAACATCGCGGGTACCAATCATTTCCACACGGTCTTGGAACGCGAACTCGCTGATTTGCACGGTAAAGAATCATCGTTGCTGTTCAACTCCGGCTACATGTCGAACTGGGCGTCGCTATGCACGTTGGCCGCCAAATTACCGCAATGCGTCGTGGTGTCTGATGCGCTGAACCACGCTTCAATGATCGAAGGCATTCGCCATAGCCGTGCCGAATGCGTGGTGTTCGAGCATAATGATCCATCGGACCTTGCGCGGAAATTGGCCGCCATCGACCCCGCGCGCCCGAAATTGGTTGCGTTTGAGAGCGTCTATTCAATGGATGGTGATGTGGCACCCATCGAAGCCATTTGTGATGTCGCAGACCGCTTTGGCGCCATGACCTATCTCGATGAAGTTCACGCGGTCGGTCTATACGGGCCACGCGGTGGGGGTATTTCGGAGCGTGAGGGACTTGCCCGCCGCCTTACGGTGATCGAAGGCACGCTAGCCAAAGGCTTCGGCGTCATTGGCGGCTATATCACCGGATCGCACGCGCTGTGCGATTTCGTCCGCTCCTACGCGTCAGGTTTTATTTTCACGACCGCTCTGCCGCCCACCGTCGCGGCCGGCGCCATCGCCAGTATTCGCCATTTGAAAACGAGCAATGCCGAACGCACCAGCATGCATGAGCGCGTCGCACGCTTGCGCACCAAGCTCGACCAGGCGGATGTTCCGCATCTGCATAACCCCAGCCACATTGTTCCGGTCATGGTCTGGGATGCGGCCTTGTGCAAGGAAATTAGCGACACATTGTTAGAGCGCTTTGGCATCTATGTTCAGCCGATCAACTACCCCACCGTTCCGCGTGGAACCGAACGATTGAGGCTTACGCCTTCGCCCTTGCATAGCGACGCAGACATGGATCATTTGGTTGATTCTCTCGCGACGATCTGGCGCGAAATGTCGATCCGCCGCGCTGCCTAACAATGGGGCCGCCTATCGCCTCCACGTCGAACCGATCAACTGATCAGGACGGTGTGGGGGCGCGGCGCTTAGGCGGCGGAAACGGCCTTTAACGGCACCGGGAGTCGTGTTGCGAAGTCACGCGGCACCACCACCCAGAAGCGTGGCAACACCCGGTCCCAATCATTCAGCAGCATCGCGGCAAACCGGCTTTGTGTTTCGCGCGCATGCTCGCCGACCAATTCGCGCAAATGCTCCGCCCAATAGCCACTCGGCACGCGCTGCCAGGAGAGGGTTTCAGGGTTGATCCGTCGCTCAAAACTCTCGTCCTCGTCATAAACAAAGGCCACACCACCCGTGAAGCCAGCGCCAAAATTGCCACCCACCGGGCCGAGGACAACCACCGTCCCGCCGGTCATATATTCACAAGCATTGGAGCCGGCGCCTTCAACCACTGCAATCGCGCCAGAATTACGCACCGCGAATCGCTCCCCCGCCTGTCCCGCAGCAAATAGTCGGCCCGACGTTGCGCCATAGAGCACGGTGTTACCAATAATCGTATTCTGTTGGCTGATCAGCGTCGAGGACGGGGCAGGGCGCACAATAATCGTCGCCCCCGATAAACCCTTGCCAACATAATCATTGGCATCGCCAAAGACCTCTAACTTCAAGCCGCGCACCGCAAATGCGCCCAGCGATTGGCCCGCTGAACCACGCAGCCGAACCGTGACATGGTCAGGCTGCAATTCGGTGCCACGCTTTTCGCGCACAATGCGCGAAGAAAACTTGGTCCCAATTGCGCGATGTGTATTGCGAATCGCATATTGCAGCTGCATTTTCTCGCCGCGATCAAAAAAGCCCTGTGCATCCGTAATCATTTGCGCATCGAGTGACTCTGGCACCTCATTCCGGCCGACGCGGGTGCAATGGCGGGCATAAGGCCCAGGGTCGGCCTGCGCCAAAATCGCGTTCAAATCCAAATCGTCCAGATAGTCTGCGCCGCGCGAAACCTGCCGCAGCAAATCGCTCCGGCCAATCACATCGCTCAGGCTGCGCATACCGAGCGACGCTAAAATCTGCCTGACATCTTCGGCAATAAATGAAAACAGGTTAATCACCTTCTCCGGCGAGCCGTCAAACTTCGCCCGTAACGCCTCATCTTGCGTGCACACACCCACCGGGCAAGTGTTGGAATGGCATTGCCGCACCATAATGCAGCCCATTGCCACTAACGAAGCGGTGCCAATACCGAATTCTTCGGCGCCGAGCATCGCCGCAATCACCACATCGCGCCCGGTTTTGATCCCGCCATCGGTGCGCAACCGCACCCGATGCCGCAGCCGGTTCAACATCAGCACTTGATGCGCTTCGGATAATCCCATCTCCCAGGGCAGGCCAGCATGCTTGATTGAGCTTTGCGGGCTGGCCCCGGTGCCGCCGGAGTGGCCGGAAATCAAAATCGAATCCGCACCTGCCTTCACCACGCCAGCGGCAATCGTGCCAATCCCCGAGCGCGATACCAACTTAACGCATACACTCGCTTCAGTGTTGATCTGCTTCAAATCATAAATAAGCTGGGCTAAATCTTCGATCGAGTAGATATCATGATGCGGTGGCGGACTGATCAGCATCACACCCGGCGTGGCATGCCGCAGTTTGGCGATCAATTCCGTGACTTTGGCACCCGGTAATTGTCCACCTTCACCCGGCTTAGCGCCTTGCGCAATCTTGATCTCGATTTCGCGGCAATTATTCAAATATTCAGCAGTCACCCCAAATCGGCCCGATGCGATTTGCTTGATTGCTGACGAGGCGTTATCACCATTGGGTCGCGGTGTGGCGCGTTCAGGATCTTCCCCGCCCTCGCCCGAGTCAGAGCGCGCACCAATCCGGTTCATCGCAATCGATAACGTCTCATGCGCTTCTGGGCTGAGTGCGCCCAGGGAAATGCCGGGGGCGAGCAACCGCTTACGAATTTCGGTGATGCTCTCAACATCGTCAACCGGGATCGGGGCGCGCCCTTCGGTGCGAAAATCAAGCAAATCGCGTAATGCAACCGGTGGCTGGCTATGTACCGCATCGGCATATTTGCGATAGAGCGTGTAGCTGTCGGTCGCCACGGCGGTTTGCAGCACATGCACCATATCGCCTTCGAACGCGTGGGTCTCACCGCTGCGCCGCACCCGATAAAGCCCACCAACGGGCAGGGCAATCACATCGCCCTGCCAAGCCGCCTCGTGCAGCTCCAGGATTTTATGGGCAATACCCGGCAAACCAATTCCGGAAATTCGCGAGGGCATGCCAGGGAAAAATTCGGCAACCAGCGCACGCGATAGCCCAATGGCCTCGAAATTATAGCCGCCGCGATAAGACGAAATCACCGAAATGCCCAGCTTGGACATAATTTTCAGCAATCCCTTGTCAATGGCCTTCTTGTAGCGCCCAACGCAGGTTTTCAAGGAAACATCACCAAACAAACCACGCCGATGCCGGTCCGCAATGCTCTCCTGGGCCAAATACGCATTGACCGTGGTGGCCCCCACACCAATCAGCACGGCGAAATAATGCACATCCATGCATTCAGCGGCGCGCACGTTCAGGCTGGTAAATGTGCGCAGCGATTGACGAACCAAATGCGTATGAACCGCCCCGGTCGCCAAAATCATCGGGATCGGGGCGCGATGCTGATCGAAGGCCTCATCAGTCAAAATAACGTGGGTGCATCCTTCCCGCACCCCCTCTTCCGCTTCGCGCCGAATCCGCTCAAGAGCCGCGCGCAATCCTGCCTCGCCGTCGGCAGCCGCAAAGGTGCAATCGACCACACAGGCCGAAGCGCCCATATAGGTGCGCATGGCGTCAAATTCGGCAGTCGATAATACTGGGCTGTCAAGCTGCAACAAATCGCACTGGCTCGAATCTTCATCCAGCACATTGCCCAAATTACCAAGTCGGGTCTTCAGCGACATCACTTGTGATTCACGCAGACTATCAATCGCCGGGTTGGTCACCTGCGAGAAGCTTTGCCGGAAATAATGATGCAGAGCGCGATAACGCGTCGATAACACCGCAATCGGCGTGTCATCGCCCATCGACCCCACCGCCTCGTTGGCTTCCTCGACCATCGGGTGCAGCAGCAGTTCCAATTCTTCCAAGGTAAAGCCAACAACGCGCTGGCGCTGGCGCAGTTCCGCCGCCTCGAAACGCACAGGCTCTGGTGCATCGGTTTTCACCAGCCGGTCAATGACCGTGGTCCGCCGCGTCCAGGCGCCAAAATTCTGGCGGCTTGCCAATTCATCCATTAACGCGCTGGCTCGGCGGAATTGCCCGGTCGCCAAATCAACAGCAATGGTCTCACCTGGTCCCACCCGGCCACGCTCGCGAATATCGCTGTCGTCACGCTTGACCATCCCGGTCTCGGACCCCACGATCAGCATATCGTCGGTGGTAATCGTATAACGCAAGGGTCGCAGCCCGTTCCGGTCAAGTCCGGCAATCGCCGTTAGCCCGTCCGTTGCCGTAATCGCCGCCGGCCCATCCCAAGGCTCCATCACCGCGTTACAATAGCCGATCAAATCGCGATGCGCCTGCGGCATCATCGCATCAATCCCCGGTGCCGGTGGGATCAATAATGTCTTGGCCATCGGCGCATCACGTCCGGCGCGCACCAGCAATTCAAACACCGCATCCAGCGTTGCCGTGTCCGAACTCCCAGCCTGAATGACCGGCTTGATATCATCAAGATGTCCATCGAGCGGTCCGGCGGCCAGCCGCGTTTCATGGCTCTTCATCCAATTCACATTGCCAGCGAGCGTATTGATCTCGCCATTATGCGCTAACATCCGAAAGGGCTGCGCCAACCGCCAGGTCGGAAACGTATTGGTCGAGTAACGCTGATGGTAAATGGCAAATCGGGAAACAAACCTTTCATCCAGCAAATCGGGATAAAAATCGGTCAGGCTTTGCGCCAAAAACATGCCTTTATAAATGATTGATCGGCATGACAGCGAGCAAATATAAAGCTCATTGATTTGCGCCCCAATCGCCGCTTTCTCGATGCGTCGGCGGATAATATATAAATCGAGCTCAAACTGCGCCTCCGGCCGGTTCAGCGCATTATGGATCATGATCTGCTCAATCTCTGGCCGCGTCGCATTCGCCTTTTCGCCAATGCACGCAACATCAATCGGTACTTGCCGCCAGCCATAAATGCGATAGCCGAGCTTGAGAATTTCAGTTTCGATAATTTGTCGGCAGGTTTCCTGAGCGCCTAGATCGGTCTTGGGCAAAAACACCATTCCCACGCCAATCGGGCCAGGATGCACCCGGTCGCCGCCGCGCTCCACGGCATCGGCAAAAAAATCGCGTGGAATTTCCACGTGAATCCCGGCACCATCGCCGGTTTTCCCATCGGCATCGACAGCACCACGATGCCATACGGCCCGCAGCGCATCAATGCCAGCCTGCACCACATCGCGCCGCTTTTTGCCATCTAACGCGGCAATCAGCCCAACGCCACACGCATCATGCTCTTGCTCAGGGCTGTAGCTGCCGCGCAACCGCTCCGCATTTGCATGCCAAGACGCCAGAAATTCCGCACCCGTCTCAAAGGTCATTGTTCACTCCGCCGCCGTCGCCATTGAAGAAGTCGCTTGATCCCGCAACCGCCGATGGATCGCAGAAGCCGCGTCGCGCCCGTCTTTAATCGCCCAAACCACCAAGCTCGCACCGCGCACAATATCTCCGGCTGCATACACACCGGGCAAATTTGTCTCGAAACGCGCTGGATTGATCGCCAAAGTTCCCCAGCGCGTCACGGTAAGCCCTGGTTGCTCGAAAGCGTTCGGCAAATCTTCTGGGTCAAAGCCCAACGCCTTGATCACCAAATCGGCATCGAGCGTGAAACCACCGCCATCCATCGGCTCAATCGCTTGCCGCCCTGAAGCATCGGCCAACCCAAGGCGCATCCGCTGCACCCGCAAGCCGGTCACCTGCCGATCGCCCAAAAACGCTTCGGGCGCGGCTAACCACCGAAATTGCACACCCTCATCTTCGGCATTCGTCACTTCGCGCAACGAACCCGGCATATTCGCCCGATCGCGCCGATACAGGCATGTTACCGATGCTGCATGCTGGCGCACCGCCGTCCGCACACAATCCATCGCAGTATCGCCGCCGCCAATCACCACAACATGCTTGCCCGCCGCATTCAGCGCGCCGGAATCAAAGTCCGGCACATCATCGCCCAGCCCTTTGCGGTTCGAGGCGATCAAATAATCCAGAGCCGGCACAATGCCAGCCAGCCCCGAACCCGGCCCGCCAATGTCGCGCGGCTTATACACACCGGTCGCAACCAGCACCGCATGATGCCGCGCCCGCAACGTCGCAAACGGCGTGGCGCCGCCAATATCAGTGTTCAATTCAAATTTCACGCCACCATCAATCAGCCAGGCGGTGCGCCGCTCCACCACCGATTTTTCCAGCTTGAAGCCCGGAATCCCGTAAATTAGCAGGCCGCCAACCCGGTCATGCCGGTCATACACAGTGACCTGATAGCCCCATTGGCGCAGCGCTTCCGCCGCCGCCAACCCCGCCGGCCCGGCGCCGATGATCCCGATTGACTCCGTCCGCTCGCGCTTGGGGCGGATCGGGCGCACCCAGCCTTCGGCAAACGCCGTTTCGGTGATATGCCGCTCGATCGCGCCGATCGTGACGCTCTCAAACCCTTTTTCGATCACGCAATTGCCCTCGCAGAGCCGATCTTGCGGGCAAATCCGGCCACAGATTTCCGGGAACGTGTTGGTCGCTGCGGAAATCTCATACGCCTCCTCCAGCCGCCCCTCTGCCGATAATTTCAGCCAATCGGGGATATTATTCCCGAGCGGACAATGGATCTGGCAAAACGGAATCCCACACTGCCCGCAGCGGCTCGCCTGGGTTGCGGCGGCCTTGGCATCAAAACCCCGATAAATCTCGTCAAAATCCTGCGCCCGCTCATCCACCGCCCGTTTCGCCGGCGTTTGCTGCGGTTGGACGATGAAACGCTGCATTTTCGGCAGTGCGGACGGCGCTTGCGCACCCATCGCCGAACTTACCGGCTCATCGCTAGACGCCATTGCACAACTCCATATCGGCAAGAGGAAGGGTTTTGCTTCATTTACCTCCCTAAAATCGATAAATCTAGCAATAAAACGCAGTTAAGACATATAGTATGCCATAAAATTATGATTTTCAGCCGTGCACAAATCGAATAGATCAAAAAAACCTAAAAATAGGATCGAAAACGGACTTAAATTTTCTGCTGCCCCGGTGGCCGGTACCGTGCCAGATAGCTCGGCACCACCAAATCAATCGGCGTCGGGGTAATATCCAACTCCCGCAGCCCCGGCATCCCTGGCCCGACGACATTATCCGATTGTAGCAGCAGCAACTGATCGCGCGTCAGCAATTTGCCCGGCAACCGCTCCAATAACGCCGCCTGCAAGCCAGCCGCCCAGAGCGGAATGGTCAGCAATGGTCGCGCCCGGTGGGTTTCGTGCAAAATATACACCAGCAACTCACGAAAACTACGAATATCGGGTCCGCCCAATTCATAAAGCGGCGCGCTGTCTTGCCGCTCAATCGCCGCCATCACCGCATCCGCCACGTCATGGACATAAACAGGTTGAAACCGCGTTGCTCCGGCAATCACCGGCATAACCGGCGCCGAGACCGCCATCGCCCCGAACCGATTGAAAAACTGATCTTCCGGGCCAAACACAATCGAAGGCCGCAAAATCACCGCCTCGGCAAACCCTGATCGCACCGCCGCTTCACCCAGGCCCTTGCTGGCCGCGTATTTGCTCTTGCTCGTCGGGTCTGCTCCAATCGCCGAAACCTGAACCAGCCGCGCCACCCCCTCCTGCTTGGCCTGAGCCGCAATCAGCCCCGCCCCGACATGATGGATGCGATCAAAATCCCCGGCTTTTTTCTCAGCCAGAATGCCCACCAAATTCACCACGCACTCCGCCCCCATCACCGCCCGCCGCACCGCCGCCGGGCTGGTCAATGGCGCATAAAGCGGCACAATCTGGCCAACGCTGCCCAAAGGCCGCAACGCCCCCGCCCGCTCAGTGTCGCGCCCCGCCGCACGCACCACATAGCCGCGATCCGCCAGCCGTTTCACCACATGGCGGCCAATAAACCCAGCCGCACCAAACACCGTGGCAATCTTGTGCGTTGTCATAAAAATCCTTTGTCCAGTCAGGGGCTCAGCGATGTTTTGACCCTACCATATAAGTGGGTCGATTCAGAACAGAAATTGCGGCCCTCGATATTTAACCCGTGATCACCAAAGCGCCAGACGCCCCGCTGCTCGCATCTGCGCGGCATCGCCGCAATTGACGCGCCCGGCTCACTTCGCTAGAGCGACCATCATTCGGTGCACCGGCCCAGGTGGCGAAATGGTAGACGCGCAGGTTTCAGGTACCTGTGGCCGCAAGGCTGTGGAAGTTCGAGTCTTCTCCTGGGCACCACCCTTCATTCACCAAGCGCAGCCCTCGGCTTCCCGACAATCTTGCCCTCGGCCACCCGCCAATCTTGATTGGACCCAGCATAGCGATGAGCGAAACCCTATTCGCCAACGGCGCGACCATCCATCTGCACAAGCACGATCTGCCCGACCATGTCGCCTTCACCGGCATGGTCGCCGTCGATACCGAAACCATGGGTCTCGAAGCGCGGCGTGATCGCCTCTGCCTCGTCCAGCTTTCCGTCGGCGATGGCTCAGCGCATCTGGTGCAACTGATCCCCACCACACTCGGCGGGCGTGGCGATGATTGCCCAAATCTGAAACGCCTGATGGCCGATCCTGCCGTCACCAAATTATTTCACTTCGCCCGGTTCGATGTCGCCATGCTGCGCCGCTCGCTCGGCGTGGTGGTCGCCCCGGTCATTTGCACCAAAATCGCCTCGAAATTGGTGCGCACCTATACTGACCGGCACGGGCTGAAGGATTTATGCCGCGATTTGCTGGGCGTGGAAATTTCCAAACAGCAGCAAACCAGCGATTGGGGCGCGCCGGAACTCACCGCCGAGCAATGCGCCTATGCCGCATCGGATGTTCTGCATTTGCACGCGCTGTGGGCCAAGCTCGACGCGCTGCTGCTGCGCGAAGGCCGCCGCGCCCTCGCCGAGGCCTGTTTTCGCTTCCTGCCCGCCCGCGGCGCCCTGGATTTGCTTGGCTATGACGACCCTGATCTGTTCAGCCATTAACCCGCCGCATACCCCCCCGCATACCCGACGGCGTCAATTACAATTGGTTGCGCCACCTCTGTTGACCCGGCATCGCCGCCGGACGCATACAGAGACATGACAACAAGCCGGACCCTAGGCCGGGCCGAGGCCACCGATAGCGGGGATATCGCCATCGGGCGGGATGTGTTGACCACCGAAGCCCAAGCCCTCAACGCCCTCGCCGCCTCGCTCGATCACCGCTTCACCGAAGCCGTCGAAACGCTGGAGCGGGTCACTGGCCGCGTGGTGGTCACCGGCATGGGCAAATCAGGCCATGTCGCCCGCAAAATTGCCGCCACCTTGGCATCCACCGGCACCCCGGCTTTGTTCGTCCACCCCGCCGAAGCCAGCCATGGCGATCTCGGCATGGTTGTCCCCGGCGATGCGGTGCTGGCCCTCTCTAATTCGGGCGAAGCCGCCGAACTGGCCGACATCATCGCCCATGCGAGGCGCATCGGCCTGCCCCTGATCGCCATCACCGCGCGCGCCACCAGCACGCTCGCACAAGCCGCCAGCGTGCTCCTGCTGCTGCCCCAAGCGCGCGAAGCCGGCCCGATTGGCCTCGCTCCAACCACCAGCACCACCATGCAAATCGCCCTCGGCGATGCGCTCGCCGTCGCCCTGCTCGCACGGCGCGGCTTTACCAGCGCCGCCTTCGGCCAAATCCATCCCGGCGGCAAGCTCGGTGCGCGCCTCAAGCGCGTCCATCAATTAATGCATGAGGGTGACGCCGTGCCCCTCGCACCCGGCTCTCTGACCATGGACAAGGCGATCCTGCGGATCACCGAAAAACATTTCGGCTGCCTCGGCGTCATTGACGAGGCACGGCATTTGCTCGGCGTTGTCACCGATGGCGATCTTCGCCGCGCCATGGGGCCGGATTTATTATCGCGTCCAGTCGCGGACATCATGACCACCTCGCCACGGGTCATCAGCCCTGATGCGCTGGCCGAGGATGCTCTGCGCGCGATGACCGATCAAAACCCGAAAGTCACGTCGCTATTTGTCGTTGATTCCAACCGCCTGGTCGTGGGTATTGTGCATATCCATGATTTGCTCCGCGCCGGTGTGGCGTGAGCCAATCGACGTGAACCAATGAGCGTGAACCAATGAGCGTGAACCAATGAGCGTGAAGGGAAGCGACATGTCAAAGCTGACCCCGGATAACCCGCTCTTATCCGCGATCAGCCACGATCCGGCGGAGACCCTGCCCGGCCTCGTGCGCAGCCGCCGCGTCGCCCTGGCCAAGCGCATCCTGCCGGTTCTCGCGGTTCTGCTGCTCGTCGCCCTCGCCGTGCTGCCTGATATTCGCTCAGGCACCGCCTTCGGGCGCTTCAGCTATCACAAAACCAGTGCCTCGGCGCCGCACGCGCCCATCTCGCGGGTCAGCGATGCGCGCTATCACGGCGTCAATAATCAGGGCGAAAAATTCGCGATCTCCGCAACAACAGCCACCCAAATCACCCAAAACCGCTTGCAACTGCAACGCCCGCAAGGCGATATCCTGCTCAAATCCGGCGCCTGGCTGCGGTTGAACGCCGAGCATGGGCTGTATCATCAGCAAACCGGCATGCTCGGGCTTGGCGGCGATGTCACATTGTATCGCGCCGATGGCACCACCATGAAAACCCACGCCGCCCTGGTCAATATGCAGCAAGGCACCGCCAGCGGCACCGACAAAGTGCTCGCCTATGGCCCGTTCGGCACGCTGCACGCCGCCGATGGTTTCTCCGTCCAAAATCGCGGTGCCGTCGTGCATTTCAACGGCCCGGTTGCCCTCACCCTGATCGGTGGCGCGGCGCCGCCTCCATCACCGATAGCCGCGAGCCCAGCGAAATGAGGGTCGCTTTGCGCCGTCTGCTGCCCGGCTTGCTGCTCGGCCCGCTACTCGGCCCGCTGCTCGGCTTGATCGCCTTGGGCGCCGCCCATGCCCAATCGCTCGGTCTTGACCAAAGCACCACTCCCGGCGCGCCGCCGCAGCCGATCCAGATCACCGCCGCGAACGGGCTGGATTGGAATCAAAAAACCCGCACCATCACCGCCAATGGCGACGCCAAGGCTGTGCGCGGCAATGTCACCATCACCGCCAACCAACTGGTCGCCCACTACGCCGCGAACAGCCCCCCAACCCCTGCGTCGCCCGCTTCACCAACGCCTACGCCACCATCACCCACCACCAGCAGCGACCCGCTGGCCGGCCTCGATCAAGGCCAATCCAAACTCACCGCCCTCGAAGCGATCGGTCAGGTGCATATTTTCACCAACACCGACCAAGCCTTCGGCGATCACGCCATCTATCATATGGCCAGCGGCGAATTGGTCCTCACCGGCAAGGCCCTGCGTCTGATCACCCCATCGGACACCATCACCGCCGCCAAGGCGCTGCAATATTGGTCCAAAGACCATCGCGCCGTCGCCCTTGGCGACGCCCAAGTGGTCACCAAGGATCACCGCTCCATCCAGGCTGACCAACTCACCGGCTATTTCACCGCCGGTTCTGGCGCGCCGGTCGCCTCCGCCACCGCACCAGGGGCTAATGAAGCTGCCGGAAAATTGCGCAAAGTTGTCGCCGAAGGCCATGTCATCGTGCGCACCGCCACCGATATCGCAACCGGCGATCATGGCATTTATCATCCGGCCACCGGCATCGCCGTGCTTACCGGCAACGTCCATATCACCCGGGGCCCGAACGAACTTGCCGGCGGCAAGGCGCGGGTCAACATGAAAACCGGCATCGCCACCTTGCTCGCCGCCCCCGGCCAGCGCGTGCAAGGGGTGGTGCTGCCCAACTCGGCGCCGCCCGCGGCCCTAGTAGCCGAACCTGGGGCCAAACCCGGGGCCGAACCTGCCGTCAAATCGCCGCAAACCCAAGCCAAACCCGCGCCATGAACGAAACGTTGCGCGTCACCGAGGATTATCGCGACAGGACAGGGCAGGGAGCCGGCCTGATCGCCACCGGCCTTGGCAAAACCTTCCGCAAGCGAGCCGTGGTGCGCAATGTCTCGCTCTCGCTCCGGCGCGGCGAAGCCATCGGCCTGCTCGGCCCCAACGGTGCTGGCAAAACCACCACATTCTACATGCTAGTCGGGCTGATCCAGGCCGATAGCGGCACGATTACCCTCGATGGCGTGGATATCTCTACCCTACCCATGTATCGCCGGGCGCGGCTCGGTATTGGCTATCTGCCCCAGGAAGCCAGCGTGTTTCGCGGCCTCACCGTCGAGCAAAACATCGCCGCCGCCATCGAAGTCGTGGAGCCTGACCGCGATCGTCGCGCCGCCCTGCTTGATGAATTGCTTGCCGAATTCGGCATCTCGCATCTGCGCCGCACCCCCGCTCTGGCCCTGTCCGGCGGCGAGCGCCGCCGCGTCGAAATCGCTCGCGCCCTCGCCACCAACCCGCGCTATATCCTGCTCGATGAACCGCTCGCCGGGATCGATCCCATTGCGGTCAGCGAAATTCGCGATCTCGTCGCCCATCTCAAAGATCGCGGTCTGGGCGTGATCATCACCGATCATAATGTCCGCGAAACCCTGGAAATTATCGATCGCGCCTATATTCTGCACGAAGGCCAGGTGCTGATGGAAGGCGAACCAGACGCCGTCGTCGCCAATCGTGATGTGCGGCGGGTTTATCTCGGCGAACGTTTTATCCTCTGATTTTCGCCTGCCCCATACCCCCATTATCAACCTGTCATGAGACCTGATCGGTAATCCATGCACTTACCGTTGGCATTATTCCTCGCGGATCTGTTGCTTTATGCTCTCGCCGGTGCCGCCGCCGGTTTTCTCGGCGGGCTGCTCGGTATTGGCGGCGGCTTGCTGATCGTCGCGGCGCTCACCGTTACACTCCCCGCATCCGGCGTCGTCGGCCCGGACATCATCCATGTCGCGGTCGGCACGTCGCTCGCGGGCATGGTGCTGACATTCGGCGCCTCCACCATCGCCCATTACCGCACCGGCAATATCATGGCCGCCACCTGGGTCCGGCTCGCCCCCGGCATGGTCATCGGCACCTTGATCGGCACCCAACTCGAAGGCTTCATGAGCGGGTTGATGCTCCGCCTCGCCATCACCTTGTTTTGCGCCGTTACCGCCTGGCGCATGGGGTTCAGCGGTGAAAAAACCCAGCGCGAGCATAGCTACACCCCCAGTTCGCACTGGTTGTTTCCCTCCGGCATCGTCATCGCCACCGTCTCATCAATCGTTGGCATCGGCGGGGGTTCGCTCACCGTCCCGCTGCTCATCAGCCTGGGTGTCAAACCGGTTCGCGCCGTCGCCACCAGCGCCGCCTGCGGCCTCGTGATCGCCTGCGCCGCCGCCGCCTTGAACATGGTGCTCCGCCACCCCGTCACCCATGCCGTCGGCCAGTCCCAGCCTTTGGGCCACCCTTGGGGTCTGGTCGGCACCGTCTATCTCCCCGCCGCCATCACCGCCGCCCTAGCCTCAACCCTCACCGCGCGCAGCGGCGTGCGCGTCGCCAACCGCCTCTCCGGGCGGGCGCTCAAGCGCAGCTTCGCGGTTTTTCTGCTGATCATCGGCGGTATCATCGCCGTCGGCGGCTAGAAAATCCTCATCCTTGCTATCACAATATTGACGGCGCCGCCCCGCCGCCCGCATCCTTGGAGCCGCCATGAGTGCCGAACTCCGCCACTGGCGCGCCTTTGCCGCCGCTGCCCAAGCCCGTGATTTCACCCAAGCCGCCGACCAGCTTGGCCTGTCCCAGCCTGCCCTCAGCCAATTGATCCAATCGCTGGAAGCCACCCTGCATACCGCCCTGTTCGACCGCACCAGCCGCCGCGCCCGCCTCACCGAGTCCGGCACCAAACTTCTGATCGAAGCGCGCTTGCTCATCGACCAAGCAGACCGCCTGACCGGCCTCGCGGACGCCAACACCCGCAGCACCGCGCAACGCCTTGCCGCCGGCTATGTCGGCTCCGCCGCGTTCCACCCCGCCTTCACCGCCCTGATCGCCGCCATCAGTGCCGACCAACCCCCGATGACGCTCCAGATCGATCAATTCTCCGCGACCAGCCAGATCGAACAACTCACCCAGTACCGGCTTGATCTCGGCATCGCTCGCTCGCCGTTGCCCGATCTCGGCGCAAGCCTCACCAGCCTGACCTTGGCGCGCGAACGCATGATCGTGGCCCTCGCCGAAACCCACCCGCTCGCTCAAGCGCCGCGCTGCAGCCTCGCCAAATTGCGCGACGCGCCTTTCATCCAATATTTGCAGCAACCCAGTGGCGGCCTGCGCGAATGGGTCAATGCCGCCTGCGCCAAGGCCGGGTTCGAGCCGAAAATCATCCATACTGTGCCACAAATCGCCACCATGCTCTGCCTGGTCGGTGCCGGCGTCGGCGTTGCCCTGGTGCCGGAAACCATGGCGCGCTTCGGCGTCCCCGGTGTCACCTATCGGCCCATCACCCAGGCTTTCACCACCGAATTGACCCTGCTCTATCGCCGGAGCGACACAGCACCCGCCTTGCGCCAAACCCTGCGCCTCGCGCGGCGGCTGATCCATAAGCCCAGCTTATGAATAATGCGTAAAGAAACGCTTGGCCCCTCGCGGCAACGCGCTATGCTCGCGCCATGGTCGAAACCCAACTCGCCACCGCTCACACCGCCGAAATCGGCGAGAGCCGCCTGACGCTGCGCGCCAGCACGCTTGATGCCGCAATCGGCGCGATGCCGCTTGCCCGGCGCGGTGCTACCGCCAGCACCGCCCGCCGCGCCATCATCATCATCCATGGCCGCCGCCGCGATGCGCCGTTTTACGCGGACCTCGCCGCCACCGCCTTTTGCGATGACGCCGCCGATGTGATGGTCATCGCTCCGCAATTTCTCACCGCCGCCGACATCGCGCATCACCAACTCCCGCCCAATAGCCTGCATTGGCACGAAACCGCCTGGATGCAGGGCGAGCACGCTCTGGGCGCGGTGCCAATCAGCGCCTTCGCCGCCCTCGATCACCTGATCGATACCCTGGCCGATCCTAGCCTCTATCCTGCCCTGGAGCAGATCATCATCGCCGGTCATTCCGGCGGCGGCCAATTGGTGCAACGCTTCGCCATTCTCTCGCACACACCGCACCCGGTTCGCTTTGTCGTCGCCAACCCATCCTCTTATGCTTGGTTCGGGCCGGACCGCCCGCACGCGGCCCCCGCCAGCGCGCACGCCACGCGCTGGAAATACGGCCTTGATGGCCGCCCCGCCTATGGTGCCCCACTCGATGATGCCGCTCTCGAACAGCGTTATATCAACCGCGATGTGCATTATCTGCTCGGCATGCGCGATAACGATCCGCAGCACGCGATGCTGGATCGCTCACCCGCCGCCATGAGCCAAGGGGCCAACCGGCTGGAGCGTGGCCGCAATTTCTGGGCCAACCTGCGCCAACGCCACGGCACCACCCTGCGCCATCACTATCTCGAAATCCCCAACATCGCCCACGAACCCGCCAAACTTTTCGCCGATCCACAGGCCAAACCCGTTTTCTGGCCCAGCGCCTAATCGACCTCAAAACCAAAATCCGGAGGAAACCACAATGAATATCAAATTTCTCACCCTACCCATCACCGCACTCGCCGCCCTGCTGGCCAGCACACCGCGCATCGCCCAGGCCAACCAACCGATCCCCACGGTGCATCCAGGCCGCCTTACCATCGCCTACCGCACCGATGACAAGCCGATCTCCTTCATCGCGAACGGCAAGCCCAGCGGCTTCCTGGTCGCTTTTGAACAAGCTATCGGCCAACAACTTGGCCTGAAAGTGGAATTTGTTTCGACCGACTTCGCCAGCATGCTCCCCTCGGTGAAAAACCACGTCTATGACAGCGCCGCTTTCCCGGTTTTGGTCACGCCACCGCGCCGTAAAATCGTCGATTTCACCACCCCAATTGGCTATGCCGAGGCACGCTTGGTCAGCCGCAAAGATGCGCCGATTCCCAAAATCGATGGGGCCGCGAAAAAAACCATCGCCGTCACCCAAGGCAGCGCCCTGATCCCGCTGCTTCAACGCATTGCGCCCGGCGTCAAAGTGAAGCAATTCCCTAACATCGCCGCGAGCACCAACGCGCTTTTGGCCCATCAGGTCGATGGCTTGTTCACCGGCCTCGCCACCGCCGATCATTTGGTTGCCCAACATCACGGGCTCAGCGAATCGCAAATCGTCAATAGCGGTGAAGCGGCCTTCCCAGTGGCCAAATCCAACCCAAAATTACGCGCCGCCCTGAATACTGCCATCGCCACCTTAATGAAAAACGGCACGTACACCACGCTGTTTGAGAAATGGAACCCGAGCAACGTCACCATCCCCAACGCGCTCTATGCCCGCTATCCCGGCATGCCGCATGAGCATATGGCCCCAAAATAACCGAATGTGATCAAGGCAGTCCCGTGCTCAAAGGTCTTCTCCGCATCCAACAGACATTTTTCGATCTGCACCTGATCGCGCGGGTCATGCCCAGCCTGCTGCGTGTGGGCCTGCCCAACACTTTTATCCTCGCGTTGTTAGCGACCCTCATCGGCATCGTGATTGGCCTGATCATCGCTATCGGCCTGATTTCAAGCCGCCGCTCGATCAGCCTGCTCTGCCGCTTCTATGTCGATATTCTGCGTGGCCTGCCGCATATTCTCACCATCTATCTCATCGGCCAGGGCCTGCCGCTCGCCGGTCTCAGCCTGTTCGGTGATGATACCTACGCTTATGCCGCCCTCGCCATCGGGCTGATCGAGGGTGCCTATATGGCCGAGATTTTCCGCGCTGGCTTGCAATCGGTCGAGCGGGGCCAAATCGAAGCCGCCCGGACCCTGGGCATGAGCCGCGCCCAAACCATGCTGTTTATCATCATCCCCCAAGGCATCCGCCGCGTCCTGCCGCCGCTCACCGGCCAGTTCATCCTGGTCATCAAAGGCACTGCGCTGGTATTCTTGTTGGGACTAACCGCATCCCAGCGCGATCTGTTCTCAATCGCGCAGGATTCCGCCATCAATAATGCCAATCTCTCCCCGCTCACTGCCGCCGGCCTGATCTACCTCGCCCTCACCGTGCCGATGACCTACGCGGTCAATGCCTGGGAGCGCCGCTTGCGCCTCGGCGCCAATCCCCGCGCGCGCACAGCGTTATAGGAATGCCCCCGATGGACCCTTCAACCGGCGGCGTGCGCTTTGAGCATATCGTCAAATCCTTCGGCACCGTGAAGGTTCTTGATGATATCACCCTCGATGTTCCGCGCGCCATGACCACCTGCATCATCGGCCCCTCCGGCTCCGGCAAATCCACGCTGCTGCGCTGTGCCAATCTGCTCGAGCGCCCGGAAGCAGGCCGCATCATCGTGGATGGCATCACCATCACCGATCCCGGTGTGAATATCGATGCGATTCGCGCCCGCGTCGGCATGGTGTTTCAGCATTTTCACCTGTTCGGCCATCTCAGCGTGCTCGATAATGTCGCGTTAGCCTTGCGCAAAGTCCGCCGCCTGCCGCGTGCCGAAGCCGAAGAGCGCGCCATAGCCAAGCTGAACGATGTTGGCTTGCGCGGCCTTGAACGTCGCCGCCCGACTGATCTTTCAGGCGGCCAGCAACAGCGCGTCGCCATCGCCCGCGCGTTAGCGATGGAACCGGCGATCATGCTGTTCGATGAAGCAACCTCGGCCCTTGATCCCGAATTGGTCAAAGGCGTGCTCGCCATCATGCGCGATCTCGCTTCCTCCGGCATGACCATGCTGGTCGTCACCCATGAAATGCGCTTTGCCCGCGAAGCCGCTGGCCAAGTGATCTTCATGGATCGTGGCAAAATCATCGAGACCGCGCCCCCCGCCACCTTGTTCGATCATCCACAAAGCCCGCGTCTGCAGCAATTTCTCGATCAGGTTCTCTAACATTGTCTGGACCCGCCATGACCCGACCGACCAATTCATCCCGCCCCAGCGTCGCGCAAATCCGCGACTTGTTCGCCCGCCGCTCTTTGTGGCAATCATGGCTGGATGTTGAAGCCGCTCTGGCGGAAAGCCAAGCCGACCTTGGCATCATTCCAGCCGAGGCCGCGCACGAAATCCGCGCCAAAGCCCGCGTCGAATGTCTCGATGAAGCCGCCCTGGCCGCCGATATCGCCCGCACCCGCGCCCCCATCGTCGCCCTCACCCGCAGCCTCGCCGCCGCCTGCTCCGGCGAGGCCGGCGGCTATGTGCATTGGGGGGCGACCACGCAAAATGTCGTGCAAACAGGCCGAACCTTGCTGATGCAGCGAGCCCATTACGCCCTGATGCAAGGCTTTGACGATATTTTGGCAAAACTGGCCGATCTCGCCGAACGTGAAGCCAAAACCGTCATCGTCGCGCGCACTAATCTGCGCCACGCTTTGCCCATCACCTTCGGCTTCAAAGTGGCGGGCTGGATCGAAGAATGGCTGCGCCACCGCGAGCGTTTCGCGCAGGCCGCCCCTCGGGTCTTTTCGGCGCAATGGGGTGGGGCGGTCGGTGCGATGCACGCGATCGGCCCGCTCGGCCCAGAGCTGAACCGCAATCTCGCCGCCCGCCTCGGCCTTGGCTATTTCACCGTGCCCTCGCGCGCCGGGCTTGATTATTTTGCCGAATATATCCTGCTGCTGGGCTTGTTCAGCGCTACCTGCTCAAAAATTGCCCGCGATCTGTACAGCATGATGGCCGATGAAATCGATGAAGTCACCGAAACCCTCGGCGATGACGTGGTCGGCTCCAGCACCATGCCCCACAAGGTCAATTCCAAAATCGCCGTGCATGTCCTCTCGTTAGCGGCCCGCCTGCGCACGCAAGTGCCCCTCGCGCTGGAGGCCATGCAACCCACCTTCGAGGGCGATGGCGCGCACAACCAGATGATCTCGGCGATGGTCGATCAAGCCTGCCCCCTCGCCTATGAGCTGATCACCATGATGGACGAGCTGATCGGCAGCATCGGCCTGCACCCCACGCAAATGCACGAAAACCTAACCCGCTCCGGTGAGTTCCTCGCCTCGGAAAACGCCATGATGGCGCTCGCTCCCTTGCTTGGGCGCAGCCGCGCGCATGATGTGGTGCATCACGCCGTACACGAAGCCCTGCATCGTCAACTCTCGCTGACCGACGCCATCATGGCTGATCCATCGCTCCCGCCCAGCGTCACCGCCGATTTGGTGCGCACCGCCCTCGATCCCGCGCGCTATACCGGCCTCAGCGAAACGCTCGCTCTGGAGATGGCCCGCGCCGCGCGCGCCGCCCTCGCCCAGCCTCCCACAAAAACCAGCCGCTAAGGCATCGCTTGGCTCAGGCGCGGATATTGGGCGACCAGCCGATGGGCATAGGCTAACGCCTGATGACGCTGGGCCGCATCCAGTGGCGCACTAACAAGGTTCTGCACTTGAGCGGCGCGTTCATGCTCAGCACTGCCCGCACGCGTCAGGACCGCGGCGATCAACGCATCCGCATAGGCGCGCACCGGCGCTGATGGCGGTGATGGCGGGGTGATCTCGCGCGCCCCATAGAGCTGCGCCAGCGCCACACCCGCGCGCGGGCTGCCATTATGCAGCGCCTTGGTATACCAGAGCGCTGCTTGATCTTTCGAAACCTGCAGATGCCAAAACCCGTTCGCCCAGGCGTCACCCAAATAACGCTCAGCACTTTCCGAGGGGTAGGGCAGCGTCGCCGCCGTCACCATCCAGCGCGCCCCGCGTTGGTGCAACAGGCGCGCCGCCGCCGGATGGGTATGGCGCAGCTTCAAATAATCGGAAATCAAATCCTCCGCATATTGATAACATCCCGTGTGATAGCCCCGCGCCGCCGACAGCCTGATCAGCGCTTCTCCGGTGGACATGCCAGGGCGCGCCCGCTCGCCCAGCGTCGCTTGCGCGTGCGCCAGCGCCGCCCGCAAGGCCGGCGCCGCCGGTCCATCATGGTCGAATTTCAACATCACCCCAACCTGATACGCGCTTTGCGCCGAACCCGCCGCAATACCCTTGGCAAAAGCAATTTGCGCAGCTGCTTCATCGCGTACGGTCGGATCATGCGCATCCTTCTGGCTGCGCAGAATACCAAGCCAATAACAGGCATAGGCCCGCGCAGATCGGTCGGGGTCCTGGTCGCACCGCTGCTCCAGCGTCCCTAATCCGAGTTCGGTGGCCAAATTGATCGCCTGCCGATGGCCGCTGACCTGTTCGATCGCGACGAAAATTTCCCCCAAATCGCGGGTATGCGCATCGGTCGATTCGGTGAGCCGCAAGGCCTGCGGCCCGCTGATCGGCGGCATATACAAGCCACTGCGATGCCAAACTGGCACAGGATACGGCTTGGGGAGCGGCGCATGGAACATCAAGCTGCCGGCTAGGGGAAACACGCTTGTCAGAAAATGCCAATAGCTCGTCAGCGGATGGGTTAAAATATGCATGATTGTCGGCCCTGGCATCAGCCGGGCCCACAACGCGTCAAATTTCGTCGTCATCAAATCATATCTCCCGCCCCATTGCTGGAGCGTGATTGGTTATGATCAATCACGCTCTAACCCTTGTTTGCCGATCAATGTTATTGATCTAGCCCGCCAATCACCGCGCGCCAATCCCATCACTCGGTAACGGCGGGTTGATCCCCCATAAAAAAAGCGGGCCATCGAATGGCCCGCTTCTTGATCTCCAAGCCCCGCGATCAGCGAAGCCGCACGCGCCTCATCCCGCAAATCGCGGTGGGGTATCAGGCGCTTTTCGCCATAATTTCGTCAGCGATATTGCGCGGCACCGGCTCGTAATGATGGAACTGCATGGTGAACGACGCACGGCCCTTGGTCATGCTGCGCAGATGCGAAATATACCCAAACATCTCCTTCAGCGGCACCAAAGCGCGCACCGTCACAGTGCTGCCCGAGCTTTCCTGGTTCTGGATCATGCCACGGCGGCGGTTCAAATCGCCCACCACATCGCCCACGTGATCCTGCGGCGTGGTGATTTCCACATCCATGATCGGCTCCAGAATGATCGGGTTAGCCTTCTTCATCCCCTCGCGGAAACAGGCCTTGGCGGCAATTTCAAACGCCAGCGCGCTGGAATCGACGTCGTGATATTTGCCGTCAACCAGCGTATATTTGAAATCGACCGTCTGGAAGCCCGCGAGCACGCCCGTATCGGCCTGCACCCGAATGCCCTTTTCGACCGCCGGGATATATTCCTTCGGCACTGCACCGCCGACCACCTTATTTTCGAACACCACGCCCTGGTTACGCTCCAGCGGCTCGAAAATAATCTTGACCTCAGCATATTGGCCCGAACCACCCGACTGCTTCTTGTGGGTGTAGGTTTCGGTATGGCTGCGCGCAATGGTTTCACGATAAGCAACCTGCGGCGCCCCAATATTCGCTTCCACACCATATTCGCGCTTCAGCCGGTCAATAATGATTTCCAGATGCAGCTCGCCCATGCCTGACAAAATCGTCTGGCCCGTTTCCTGGTCGGTCTTCAGCCGCAGCGAAGGATCTTCGCCGGCGAGCTTCTGCAACGCCAGCGTCATTTTCTCAACCGAGTCTTTAGTTTTCGGCTCCACCGAAATATCGATCACCGGCACCGGGAACGCCATCCGCTCCAACACCACCGGGTCTTCCGCCGATGCCAGCGTATCGCCGGTTCCGGTGTCTTTCAGGCCCACGAACGCCGCAATATCGCCCGCGATCACTTCCTTGATTTCCGCGCGCTTATCGGCGTGCATCTGGAACATCCGGCCAATCCGCTCTTTTTCGCCCTTGGTGGTGTTCATCACCGTATCGCCGGATTTCAGCGTACCAGCATAAACTCGCACGAAGGTGAGCGTGCCATATTTGTCATTGATGATTTTGAACGCGAGGCCGGCAAACGGCGCCGACGGGTCGGCTTTGATCCGGCGCTGATGATCGCCCTCTTCCTCGCCCTCATCCACCGCAACTTTAATGCCAGGCACATCAACCGGGCTCGGCAAATAATCGAGCACCGCATCGAGCAAAGGCTGCACGCCCTTATTCTTGAACGCCGTGCCGCACAAAACAGGGCGGAACGCGCCCGAAATGGTGCCGGTCTTGATCGCGCGCTTCAGCGTCTCCACCGAAACATCGCCCTTGTCGAAATATTCTTCCATGCCCGCATCATCAACGGCGAGTGCGGTATCGAGCAGGGTCTGGCGATGCTCCTTCGCCTTCTCCAGCATATCCGCCGGAATCGGCTCATCATGGAATTTCGCGCCGAGTTCGCCGCCTTCCCAGATAATCGCCTTCATCTCGACCAGATCGACCACACCGATGAATTTATCCTCAATCCCGATCGGCAGCTGCAAGGGCAGCGCGACAATATCGAGCTTCTCCTTCAACGTATCGAACGCCCGGTAGAAATCAGCGCCGGTGCGATCAAGCTTGTTGATGAAAATAATCCGCGGCACATTATACCGGTCGGCCAAGCGCCAATTGGTTTCCGATTGCGGCTGCACCCCGGCCACGCCCTCGATAATGAAAATCGCACCATCAAGCACGCGCAGCGAGCGGTTCACCTCAATGTTGAAGTCAATATGGCCGGGCGTATCAATGATATTGATCCGATAATCTTTCCACTCGCAGGTCACCGCCGCCGAGGTGATGGTGATGCCGCGTTCGCGCTCCTGATCCATATAGTCAGTTGTGGTGTTGCCATCATGCACCTCGCCAATCCGGTGCGACACGCCTGTATAATACAGGATCCGCTCGGTGGTGGTGGTTTTGCCCGCGTCGATATGCGCGGTGATGCCAATATTGCGAATCTTGTCGAGCGGCGTGCTGGACATGCGGGTAACTCCAGGCTCAGCGGTGGATCACCCTCGGCTATTTCACCTCGGGCATAACAGAACAGGCGCGCTCACCGGCGCAGATAACCGGTGTCGCACCCGAGTGGCTGGCACCATGCCAACCGTCGAACGGCTTATGCGACGGCCCAGCCCGATTGGCAAGCGCAAGAGCCGTTCATAGCCCGCAAATCCTTACAAATGATGTAGTCGCCGCATCAACATCGTGAAAAATCCCGCCGGCTTCGCCGCCGCCAGCGCCACCGCTGGAACCGTCGCAATCGTCTTGCCATTGGCGCTGACCGTAATCGTGCCAACAACCGCCCCTTGGGCAATCGCCCCCTTGAACGGCCCGTTCAGCGCCACGTTGGTTTTCAACACTGATTGCGCATTCACCGGCAACGTCATCACCAGCGATTTGGCCGCCCCCACCGGAAACGAGGCCGGTTCGAGCGTCGGCGCCTGCGCAGTCGCCAATATCTTGCCCGCGCTGACAATCGTTTGATCGGCATAAAATTGATAGCCGTAATCGAGCAGTGCCTCGATATCATTGGTGCTGGCTTTGAAGCTCGGCCCGCCCAGCACAATCGCAATCAACCGGCGGCCATTGCGCAACGCCGTCGCATCAATGCAACGCCCCGCCGCCTTGGTCCGCCCGGTTTTCAAGCCATCCACGGTCTTGTCGCGAAACAGCACGGGATTCCAGCTCCGCTGCCGGATTTTATCAAACGTATAATGCTTCTCCGCCGAAATTTTCAGAAATTGCGGATATTTGGCAATGATCGCGCGCGACAAAATGCCCAAATCGGTCGCCGTGGTGTGCAAATCAGGGTCCGGCAACCCATCGACATTGGTATAATGCGTGCCCGTCATCTGAAGCTGCGCCGCCGCATGGTTCATCAGCCCGACAAAAGCGGAGCGATTACCCGCAACCGCCTGCGCGAGCGCCACCGCCGCGTCATTGCCCGAATCGATAATGAGCCCATGCAAAAGCTGATCAACCGTTGGGTGCATGCTCGGCGAAATGAACATCCGCGAACCGCCCGTATGCCACGCCGTCACGCTCACCGGCACCGCCTGATCGAGCTTGATCGTGCCATGGGCAATCGCCTGATAGGTCAAATACGCCGTCATTAATTTGGTCAGGCTCGCTGGCGGCCAGGGCGTGTTGGGCGATTTTTCGGCAATCACCGCGCCGGTCTGATCATCGATCAAGATATAGCTCGGGCTGTTCGGCAGTTCCGGCGGTGCTGGCGTGTTGGCAAAAGCCAGCGGCGCCACCGGCGGCGGTCCCACCGGCGCGGGCGGCGGTACCGGCGCGGCCTTGCCCGGCTTGTTTCCCGATTTTTTCACAATTTTATGCGCGATCGGATGATGCGGCATCGCGCCCGCCTGGCCCAGGCCGGGCGTCGCACCAACCAGCAACCCGGCGGCGATCAGCGAAAGGAGCGAAAGACGGGCAGAAACAATCATGGCACTAATCCTTATCGAGAATCCCGATCAACGCGGGCGATTCGCTCGCATTCTCTGCCCCAAAACGCGGATCGATGCCAGAACGCCGCATCCTCGAACCCAATGTCTCTCTAATTCTTGACCTAACCTTTACGCGCGGCGCTCAAAAAACGCATAGCAGCCAACCCTTGAAAAAGAGTGTATTTAGATATATCGATATAATGTCGAAAACACAGGAGAACGACATATGACATTATTCAAACCAAGTCGCGCAATGCATTCAATGCGCCAGAACAACGCATGCTGCGCGGAGCCGAAGCGCTTCGCGATGAACGAGCCGGGCGAACCGGGCTTTCGCGGTCGCGGCCATGGCGGCGGTCACGGTCGTGGCGCCGGTCACGGTCTCGGCCAAGGTCTGGGCCAAGGTCGCGGCCAAGGCGGTGGCCAAGGTCGCGGCGGCCCCGGTGGGCGCCTGCGTCGGCTGCTCGAACATGGCGATCTGCGCTTGCTGGTGCTGCATCTCATCGCCGACCGTCCGCGCCATGGCTATGAAATCATCAAAGCTATCGAAGAGCTTGCCGGCGGCGCCTACACGCCCAGCCCCGGCGTGGTGTACCCCACGCTGACCCTGCTGGAAGAAATCGGTCACGTTTCCAGCATCGCCGAGGGCAATCGCAAAAGCTTCACCATCACCCCGGACGGCACCGCTGCCCTCGCGGCAGACCGCGCCAGCCTCGATGCAATCCTTGCGCGGATCGCCCAAGTCCAAGCGCAAATCCGAGCCGAGGAACCCGCTTTGCCCGTGGTCCGAGCCATGGAAAATCTGCGAACCGCCTTGCGCCTGAAGCTCGCCAGCGACACCACCCCGCCCGAGCTCGCCCGCAAAATCGCCGATGCAATCGATCACGCCGCCCGTATCGTCGAGGATCTGTAACCACCCCACGCTGCTCCTCAGCAATCAACCGCATCCATCGCGCAGCCAACCAACGCCGAGCCTGCCAATGCTCAACGGGCCATTTCTTGACAGCGCCATGGTTGCGGGCTTGATGCGACTTGATTGATGAGGTGTAGCACATGGCCGACCCGAAACCTTCCAGGGCAAAATCCGCGCAGGGCAAAGCGCCAACCGGAAATTCATCGGGCGCGCCCAGCCCGCGCAGCGCCCCAGCCCAGCGCGGCGCGTTCGCGGATACGGTTCTCACTCTTATTTACGTGGTAGTGATCGCGGTTGGTCTGCGTTCCTTGGTCGCCGAGCCATTCTTCATCCCCTCCGGCAGCCTCACCCCCACGCTGCTTGCGGGTGATTTCGTGCTGGTGACCAAATATAATTATGGCTATTCGCGCTGGTCGTTCCCGTTCGGTGAACCCGCCTTCAAAGGCCGGATTTTTGGCTCCGTGCCAAAAATGGGTCAAATCGTCGTGTTCGCCCTGCCGCGTGAGCCGAGTGTCGATTACATCAAACGCGTGATCGGTCTTCCCGGTGATACAGTGCAGGTCACTGATGGCCAGCTTTATATCAACGGCAAGGAAGTGCCCCGCACCCGCGATGGCTCTTATCTCGAAACCCCGATCGATTCCGGCGAAACCGTGCCGATCAAAGTGCGCAAATATATCGAGCACCTGCCCGATGGCGTGAATCACATTATTTTGAAAGCCACCAATCAAGGTTTCGCGAACAACACCCCGCTCTACACCGTGCCGCCCGGCCATCTGTTCATGATGGGCGATAATCGCGATTTCAGCGAAGATTCTCGCTTCCTCAATGCGGTCGGCTATGTTCCGCTCGCCAACGTCGTCGGTCGGGGCCGGATGATCCTGCTATCGGTGCGGCTTGATCACCCGTTCTGGAAATTCTGGGATTGGCCGAGCGATATTCGCTGGGGCCGCATGTTCACCATCCTGCATTGAGCAGCCCCTGGTGAGCACTGAAACCGAGCGCAACGCTGAGCGCGCCAAGCGGGCCGCTGCCCTGCTCGGTTACCAATTCGCCGCCCCCGAGCGCTTGGCCCAGGCCCTCACCCACCGCTCCGCCGCCGGGGCAGGGGGCTTGGCCTCGAATGAGCGGCTGGAATTTATCGGTGACCGGGTGCTGGGCCTCGTGATCGCCGAATGGCTGATCGAACGCTACCCCGAGGAGCGCGAAGGCAGGCTCGGCCCGCGCCTCGCGCATCTGGTCTCGCGCAGCTCGCTCTCTGCGATCGCCGAAGAGGTCGGCCTCGCCAACCTGCTCGATGTATCACCCGGCGAAACAAGGCGCGGCGTGCGCCATAATGCCTCGGTGCTGGCCGATGCGCTGGAAGCCCTGCTCGGCGCGCTCTATCTTGATGGCGGTTTGGCCCCGGCGCAGCGTTTCATCCGCGCCCGCTTCGCCAGCCGGATCGAGGCGCAAGACCAGTTCGAACCCCCCAAAGATGCCAAAACCGCCCTGCAGGAAGTGGCGCTCAGCCGCGCACCGGTCTTGCCCGATTACCAGGTCATCGCGCAGTCTGGCCCCGCGCACGCGCCCAAATTCCGGGTGCGGGTCATGGTGGGCGATCTCGCGGCGGAAGCCGAAGCGGGCAGCAAACGCGCTGCCGAACAAGCCGCCGCACGGCGATTATTGGAGCGATTAGGCGAATGAACACACGATGCGGCTATGTCGCCCTGCTCGGCCGGCCCAATGCCGGCAAATCAACCCTGCTCAATCAGGCGGTCGGCGCCAAAGTCTCGATTGTCACGCCCAAAGCGCAAACCACCCGCTTTCGCGTCAGCGGCATTTTGCTCCGCGAGCTAGGGCCCGATCAGTCCCAGATCATCCTGATCGACACACCCGGCCTATTCGCGCCCAAACGTCGGCTCGACCGCGCGATGGTGCAAACCGCCTGGGATTCCGTCGCCGGCGCCGATCTCGCTTGCATGCTGGTCGATGCGTTCCGCGCCCGCCCGGATGATCTCGCCGAACCGCTCGCGGCCCTGGCCAAAACCGGCCGCCGCCGCTGGCTGGTGCTCAACAAAATCGACCTCTTGCCCCGCGACAAACTGCTCCCGCTGGCCGATACGCTCGGCAAAATGGGCCAGTTCGATGAAGTCTTCATGATCAGCGCCCTCAAACGCGACGGGGTGGACACCATGCTCGATGCCATGGGCCGCGCCATGCCCGTCGGCCCATTCCTCTACCCGCCCGACGAGCTGACCGACCAGACCGACCGGATGCTGGCCGCCGAATTGGTGCGCGAGCAAATTTTCCTGCAAACCCGCGAAGAAATCCCCTATGGCGCCTCGGTCGAAACCGAGAGCTTCAAGGATTTGAACGATGGCTCGGCCCGCATCGATGTCACCATCTATGTCGCGCGCACCGGCCATAAAATGATCATCCTCGGCGAATCCGGCGCCCGGATCAAATCCATCGGCTCCAAAGCCCGCGCCGAGCTCGAACGCCTGTTAGAACGCCGGGTGCATCTATTTCTCCACGTCAAAGACCGCCCCGGCTGGGACGAAGAAACCGCCCGCCTGCGCGCCCTGGGGCTTGATGGTTAAACCCCGCGCTCCCCCGCGCCCCGCCGCGCATCACGCAATTGATTCGCCGTGCAGCACCTCGTCCAACCCCTGACGCTCCTCGTCGCGGCTGACCCGCAGCCCCATCGTCCGGTCTAGAAAAAACAAAATCGCGCCGGTCACCGCCCCGCAATAGAGCGCGGTCGCGCCAACCCCGATGGCCTGGATCAGCAATTGATGCAAACCCCCGCGTACCGCCCCGTCGGAGAGCGGCGCAAAAGCCAGCAGCCCGGTCGCCAGCGTTCCCAGAATTCCGGCGACCCCGTGAACGCCAAAGGCATCCAGCGTGTCATCGAAACCGAGTTTCGGCTTGACTATGGTCACCACCCAGTATGAGAGCAGCCCCGCCGCCACGCCAATCAGCATCGCGGCCCCGGGCAACACAAAGCCCGCCGCAGGCGTAATCGCCACCAGCCCGGCAACCGCACCGGAAATCGCCCCCAGCACCGTCGGCTTGCCATGGCTCAACCACTCAATGCCGGTCCAAGCCAGTGTTGCCGCCGCCGCCGCAATCTGGGTCACCAACACCGCCATGCCGGCGTTCGGATTGGCGCCGCCCGCACCCCCCGAATTGAACCCCAGCCACCCCACCCAGAGCAGCGAAGCGCCCATCACCGCATAAGACAGATTCCACGGCATCATATTGTCATGGCCAAATCCCAAGCGCTTGCCGAGATACAGCGCACAAACCAGCCCGGCGATGCCCGAATTAATCTCCACCACCGTGCCCCCGGCATAGTCGGCAAGGCCCAACCGATACAGCCAACCGCCCGGACTCCACACCCAATGGGCAATCGGCGCATAAACCAGCACCGACCATGCCGCCATCAGCACCAACAGCGTCGAAAATTTGATCCGCTCGGCAAAACTGCCGGTAATCACCGCCGGGGTGATAATCGCGAACGTCATCTGAAACATGATGAAAACGCTCGGCGGCACATGCATCGGCACCGCATTCGGCAGGCCAGCCCCCAGCACGAACGCCGATTGCCAATTTTGCGCCAACCCGCGCAGCATCATGTCCGAAAGGTCGCCGACAAACCCATTACCGTTGGAAAATGCGAGACTATACCCCACCATCACCCAAAGCAGGCTCACCAGCGCACAAATTGTCACGCTCTGCATCATGATCGAGAGCACGTTCTTCTTGCGTACCATGCCGCCATAAAACAGCACGAGCCCCGGAATCGTCATTAATAAGACCAAAACCGAACTGACCAACATCCAAGCAGTATCGCCCGAATTTAAGCCAGTTTCTGCCGCTTTTGCAGGCAAAACGAAACTAATCAGCGGAAGCGCCATCGCGCCCGCTAGCCCAACCCGTCGCATCATCGCGACCACTCCTCATTATCTCGCCCGTTTACCGGTGCATTTTCCCGTGTGACCCGCACGATCAGCCATGCGCGCTCAGCCAAACCAGCAAAATCCATGCCATCACCGCCCACTAGATCGTCGGCCCCGATCACAGCGTTGACCCGGCAGTAATAACGGCGTTATCGCTCTCGCTCCCTTCAGGAGCCAATCCATGATCCATGAATTACGCATCTATCGCTGTCTGCCGGGCCGCCTGCCGGCCCTGCTCAAGCGCTTTGAAACCCTCACCCTGGCCATGTGGCAAAAGCACGGCATTCGCCAAGTCGGGTTCTGGACCACGCTGATTGGCGAGTCCAACCAAGATTTGCATTATCTGCTCGAATGGGAATCCCTTGCGGAGCGCGATGCGAAATGGACCGCCTTCCAATCGGACCCGGAATGGCTGCAAGGCCGCGCCGCCACCGAACAGAGCGGCCAAATCGTCGAATCGATCAGCAACCGCATTCTCACGCCGACCGGATTCTCCGCCCTCAAATAATAATCGGCGCTGCGCGCTCAGCAGCGATCGATCTAAACCGTGGACAGCACCGCCGGCGCGAGGGCGGGCCATTTCGCCGCCGGGTGCGAGGGGTTGCGAAACCGCATCGCCGCCCGCTCCGGCCCGGCAGCGGCCAATTCCACGCCCAACTCCAACCGCGACGCACAGGTCACCGCAACCACTGGCCGGGCCTCCGGGAACGTCAAAAATTGCCGCGCCTCGCCCTCCAGCGTCAAATGATCGCGCAAAATCTGCCATTCAATCCGGTCGGTATCCTCAATAAACATCGCCAAAATGCCGGGCCGCGTGCCGCTGAGCCGTGCGGGTGCCAGAGCCGCCAACCGGCGGCGCATCGCAATCGCCACCTCATTTTCACTCGCCGCCCGCGCTGCCAACACAAAAACCGCCGGGCCAGAGCCGGTTACCGCCAAATGCGCCTCCGGGCCAAATTCCCGGCGCAACTGCCCCATCAACCCATTCTCGCTCGCCTGCGCCGCCGCCAACATCAGCGGGTCGAGCCGCAGCACCGCTGCTTCATCATGATCCGCCCGGCGCGATTGGGTGAGCATGCTGCTGATCCGTTGATGCAGCGCCGCCAGCGCATCAGTTTCTCCGCCCACGACATCCGCGCTGCGCAGCCCCTGCGGCAGCGTCATTTTCAACAAATACCGCCCCGGATGGGTCGCCAGCCAGCTCTGCAAATCCGGGTCAATCCGATCCATCAGCCGCATCCACGCCGCCCGATGCACCGTGCGTCCCTCTTCGGCGGACAAGGTATCACAGGCGATTTCCGCCTCGCAGCCCTCACGGGTAATCAGCATATCGAACGGCGTGCCATCCTCTAAGCCGCTCAAACGCACATCAAACCCCAACGCCGTATGCAAAGACGCCGTGCGCGCCAAATGCAGCAGCGGCACCAGCGTCTCGACGCCGCTCAGCGCCGCGTCCAGCCGCGCCTCAAAACGCGCCTGCCCGGCTTCGGAGAGTGATTTATACAGCGGGAACAACGTCCCGACGCGCTGCGCCCACATCGCCTCGCTCGGTGTCAGCGCCAACCCTTGGCGGCATTTCTCCGCTGCCAATTCCGCCGCATGGCGCTGCGCAATCAGCGCACCGGTCCGCGCGCCGAGCGCGATCATGTCATTGAGCGCCGCCATCCGCGCGCGCCAACGTTTGATCCCCAGGATCGAACATGTCCGATGCGTATCGGTCAGCGTGCGTGACGCAGGGCGGGTCTTTGGCGGCATATATTCCATGATGCCGCGTCTATAACGGATTTCCGAACCGATTACTATCAGATAATCGCGGTCCCCATCGCCCCAATTTGCCCGCGATGACGCAGCCAATGATCGGCCAGCACACACGCCATCATCGCTTCACCCACCGGCACCGCGCGGATGCCCACACACGGATCATGCCGCCCCTTGGTCTCGATCATGATGTCATTCCCCGCCGCATCAACGCTCTGCACCGGCGTCAGGATCGAGCTGGTCGGCTTGACCGCAAACCGCACCACAATCGGCTGCCCGGTCGCAATGCCGCCCAAAATCCCGCCGGCATGGTTCGCCAAAAACCGAACGGTGCCGTCCGGATTCATCCGCATCTCGTCGGCATTTTGTTCGCCGCGCAACGCAGCCGCCGCAAACCCGTCGCCAATCTCCACCGCCTTCACCGCATTGATGCTCATCATCGCCTGCGCCAAATCGGCATCGAGCTTGCCATAAACCGGCGCGCCCAAGCCCGGCGGCACGCCCTCGGCCACCACCTCCACCACCGCGCCGAGCGATGAGCCGTCGCGCCGCACCGCATCCAACGCGTCGGCCCACTGCGCCGCCGCCTGCGCATCCGGGCAGAAAAACGGGTTGTGCTCCACCTCGTCCCAATCGAACCGCGCGCGATCAATACCATGCGGCCCCATTTGTACCAGCGCGCCGCGGATTATCACCCCATCACCGATAATTTTCCGCGCAATCGCCCCCGCCGCCACCCGCATCGCGGTTTCGCGCGCCGAAGACCGCCCGCCGCCGCGCGGATCGCGAATCCCATATTTCCAATGATAGGCAATATCCGCATGGCCCGGCCGAAACCGCTCCGCGATATTGGCATAATCCTTCGATCGCTGATCGGTATTCTCAATCTGCAACGCAATCGGCGTGCCCGTCGTCTGCCCCTGATACACGCCCGAGAGGATCCGCACCGCATCAGCCTCGCGCCGCTGGGTGGTAAAGCGCGATTGCCCCGGACGGCGCCGATCCAGAAACGGCTGAATATCTGCCTCACTCAACGCCAAGCGCGGCGGCACCCCATCCACCACACACCCAATCGCCGGCCCATGGCTCTCGCCCCAACTGGTAACCCGGAACAAATGACCAAAACTATTATGCGACATTTTTGCTCCCTTACCCGGTTTGCTGCCTCGGCCAAAGAGGCCAGTCCAAGCGGGGCAACAAAATTTAGCCCGGCGCGTATTTTTGCCGCAGCAATTTTTTATCGAGCTTGCCAACCGAGGTTTTTTCAATTGCCTCGACCAGCACCACCCGATCGGGGATCGCGAATTTCGAAATCACGCCGCGCTCGGCCTGTCGCGCGACAAAATCCCGCAACGACGCCGGATCAGCTTGGCGACCCGCTCGCGCCACCACCAGCGCCAAAGGCCGCTCGCCCCATTTCGGGTCCGTGACCCCAATCACCGCAACCTCGCCAACGTCGGGATGCTGCGACAAAATATCCTCAATCCCGATGGAGGACACCCATTCCCCGCCGGTTTTGATCACATCCTTCGCCCGATCGAGAATATGCACATAGCCCTGTGCATCAATGGTGCCGATATCGCCCGTATGCATCCAACCCCCGCGCCAGAGCGCCGCACTGGCCTCCTCATTGCCAACATAGCCAGCGGTCAAATACGGTGCGCGCGCCACCAGCTCACCCGCACTGCTGCCATCGCGCGGCAAATCATTCATGGCCGCGTCCACAACCCGTAGCTGCACCAGCGGCGCGGCAAGTCCGCCGGTGGTGCGAATATCAAGCTCGCGCGCCCGTCGGGCCACATCGTCATCCGCCACATCGGCCAACATTTCCGATTTAATGACCGCAAATGTCAGCAACGGGCAGGATTCCGACATGCCCCAGCCGGTAAACACATCCACCCCCCGATCCATCGCAGCCCCACATAACCCGCGTGACAACGCCGAGCCGCCAATGCCAACCTTCCAGCGCGATAAATCCAAATCCGCCGCATCCGGCGCTGAGAGCAGCATGTGCAAAATTGTTGGCACGCAATGCGAATAGGTCGGCTGATAGGTGCGAAACAACCGAATAATGCGCGGCAAATCAAACCGTCCCGGATAAATCTGGGTCATGCCCAGCAACGTCGCCACATAGGGCCAGCCCCACGCATGGGCATGAAACATCGGCGTCAACGGCAAATACACGTCATCGCGATTAACCCCGGCATTGACCGAACTCATCGCCATCGTCGCTAAAATCGTCATGCTATGCAGCACAATATCCCGATGGCTGAACGCCACGGCCTTCGGCATGCCCGTGGTGCCCGTCGTGTAAAACGTGGTCGCGCGGGTGTGCTCGTCGAACTCGGGAAAATCAAATTCAGCATCCTCCGCCGCCAGCAATTTCTCGTAATCCCCGGCATAAGGCAGCTCGCCGCGCGCCCCGTCATCCTCGTCCAGAAACACGAAATTGCGCATCGCCGGCAGGCGCGGGCGCAGCGCGGTCACCAGCGGGACAAAATCCGGATGGATCAGTAGCGTGCTCGCCCCGGCATGAGCGAGCGTATACGCGATCTGCTCGGGTGCCAGCCGCACATTAACCTTCATCAAGGTCGCACCCAGCATCGGGATCGCAAAAAAACACTCTAAATATCGATGGCTGTCCCAATCCATCACCGCCACCACATCACCGTGGCGAACCCCCAATCGCCGCAACGCAGCGCCAAGCTGGCCAACCCGGGCGATAAATCCTGGATAATCGAGCGTCACCTCGCCCCGATAAATAATTTTACGCTCACTCGCTTGCTGGCGCGGCGTTTCCAGTATTTGTTTAATCAATAACGGATAGGCATAATAGGACATGAGCTTCCCCAATAATGATGAATTGCGCGATTCTGCGGCGCGTGCCGGTCAGGCTAGCGCAGAACCCCACCCGTTGCGATCAAATTCCGTCAGCCACGCGGTCGATACGCGCTTATCTGTCCGCGCCTTCCGCCCCGATCCGGTGCCCGGCGCCTTATTGCGCAGCATTCTGCAAAAAGCCGCCCGCGCCCCCTCCGGCGGCAATTTGCAGCCCTGGCATTTGGTGCTGCTCACCGGCGCCCCCTTGCAATCACTGCTCGCCCAAGTCAGCGCCCGCGCCCAGGCCCAACCCAACGGCGAAGTCAGCGAATACCCGATCTATCCGAGCCCGATCCGCGAGCCTTATCGCGCCCGCCGCGCCGAAATTGGCGAGGATATGTACGCTTTGCTTGGCATCGCCCGTGACGACCGCGCCGGGCGGCGCGCCTGGTTTGCCCGCAATTTCCAATTATTCGGCGCTCCGGTTGGCCTGTTCTGCTTTATTGATCGCGGCATGGGTGCCGCCCAATTCTCCGATCTCGGCATGGTCCTGCAAACCATCATGCTCTTGCTGCGCGAAGCAGGGCTGGATTCCTGCGCGCAAGAAGCCTGGGCAATGTTTGCCACCACCATATACCAAGCGCTCGCCACCCCACCCGAGCTGATGCTGTTTTGCGGCATGGCCATCGGCTATCGCGACGCGCAAGCGCCGGTCAACACGCTGCGCTCCAAACGCGCCCCCCTCGAAGATTTTGCTCAGTTCGAAGGCTTCGAGGATTAATTGGTAAAGCGCGGCGCTGCCTAATTGGTAAAGCGCGGCGCCGCCCTAATTGTTAAAACGCGGCGCTGCCGCAGGCCTAACCCCCGTGGCGTCACGCACATGCACACCCCGCGCCTGGTTATGCGGATGCAGCACCGCCTCCTCCATCGTCAGCACCGGCGCCACGCACGCATCTAATGGCTCAAACAATGCCGCCCAATGATCGCGCGGTGCCGAGCGAAAAATCGCGCTCAACGAAGCCCGCAGCGCCGGCCAGCTCTGCCGGTCATATTGCCGCCGCGCCAAATCCGGGTCGAGCGCCAACGTGCTCGCCAATACTGCAAAAAATTGCGGCTCTAACGCCGCCACCGCCACATAGCGCCCATCCGCCGTCTCATACGTATCGTAGAATGGCGCGCCGCCATCGAGCAAATTAACCCCCCGCTGATCGGCCCAAACCTGATTAGCCAGCATCGCATAACAAGGCGTCATCAGTAATGATGCGCCATCAATCATCGCCGCATCCACCACGCAGCCTTGCCCGCTCACCCCACGCTGCACCAACGCCGCCAGCAACCCCACGGCCAACAGCATTGCCCCGCCGCCATAATCGGCAACCAAATTGAGCGGCGGCACCGGGCGCTCGCCGGCGCGCCCAATCGCATGCAACGCCCCGGTGAGGGCCAAATAGGTCAAATCATGCCCCGCCCGCGCCGCCAACGGCCCGCTCTGGCCAAACCCGGTCATCCGCCCATAAATCAATCGCGGATGCGCCGCCCGCAGCGTCTCAGGCCCCAGCCCCAACCGCTCCATCACCCCCGGTCGAAACCCCTCAATCACGATGTCCGCCGCAGCCAAATAAGGCTGCAGCGCTGACCGCCCGGCTTCGGTTTTCAAATCCAGCGCCACCGCCACGCGCCCGCGCTGCACCGCGTCGCGCTCACGCGGCACCGCAATCAACGCTGGCTTGCCGGGCCTCTGAATTTGCACAATCTCCGCGCCCAAATCCGCCAGCATCATCGCACAAAACGGTACCGGCCCCAGCGCCTCGATCTCAATCACCCGCACCCCCGCGAGCGGGCCTTGCGCTATCATGCGCCAATCCGCCAATCAGCGGGCAAATCCGGCGGCGCAAACCGCTCGCCATAACGCGCCGCCAACGCCGCACAACGCTGGGTGAACGCCGCTAACCCCTGCGCCTCGATGAAGCGCCACGCGCCCCCGGTCCAAGCCGGAAACCCAATCCCGAAAATCGATCCCAAATTCGCATCCCGCCCCGAAATTAGCACTTTCTCTTGCAAACAACGCAGCGTCTCCAAGGCCTGCCGATAGAGGAATCGCTCACCCAAATGCGCAACCTCAAACGCTGTCCCGATCTTGCCAAAATGCGCGGCCAATCCAGGCCAAAGATGCTTTGGCTCGTCCGCCGGATAGTCATAAAAGCCACCACCCCCCGCCCGTCCTGGTCGGTTGAAGTCGCGCACCATCCGCTCCACTAACAATTCACCTTGGCTCGGCGCATAATCATGCCCCCCCGCCTCTGCCGCACGGCGCGTCTCCTCAAGCACATGCACCGACAGCGAGAGCGATGTTTCATCCAGCACCGCAAGCGGTCCCACAGGCATCCCCACCATCAACGCCGCCCGTTCAATCGCAGGCGCGGGAATCCCCTCGGCCAGCATCGTCGCCCCTTCCATCACAAACGTGCCAAAGGTCCGGCTGGTGTAAAACCCGCGCCGATCATTCACCACAATCGGCAATTTCCCAATCAACTTGGCGTAATCGAGCGCTTTCGCCACCGTCTCATCGCTGGTCTGCACCCCGCGAATAATCTCGAGCAGCTCCATCCGCTCGACGGGCGAGAAAAAATGCAACCCAATAAACCGCGCGGGGTCCGGGAACGAAGCGGCCAATTCGGTCATCGGCAAGGTCGAACTGTTCGAGGCGAAGACCCCATCCGCCGTCACATGCGCTGCATGGGCTGCAATCACCTGCGCCTTCAGGGCAGCATTTTCAAACACCGCCTCGATGATCAAATCACATCCGGCCAGCGCATCCTCATCTGCCGTCGGGGTAATCCGCGCCAATAACGCGTCGCGCTCCGCCTCACTCATCCGCTTGCGCTTAATCCGCTTATCCGCGACGTTTTTTGAATAAGCCTTGCCGCGCTCCGCCGCCTCCAAACTCACATCTTTGAGCACGCATTCAACGCCGCGCACCGCATTGGCGTAGGCAATGCCCCCACCCATCATCCCCGCACCCAAAATACCCACTTTGCTTGGCTTGAACGCTGCTCGCCCGCCCGCTGGTCGCGCGGATGATTTCGCTGCCGTGCGCTCCAAAAACAGCCGGATCAAATTCTGCGCCACCGCCCCGGTCGCGAGCGTGGCAAAATGTCGCGATTCCAGCCGCAGCGCCGTGTCAAACCCCACCTGCGCCCCCTCCACCGCACAGGCCAAAATCGCCTCCGGCGCCGGATAACAACCTTGCGTCTTTTGCCGCAACATCGCAGGTGCCACCAGCAGTGCCTGCGCCACACTCGGCGAATTCGGCGTCCCGCCTGGAATTTTATAGCCCTTAACCCGCCAGGGCTGCACCGGCTGCGGTTTGCTGGCAATCCAGGCGCGCGCAGCCGCCATCAACGCCGTCTCATCCGCCACGAGCTGCACCAATCCCAACGCAGCCGCCTGCTCCGGCGTGAATATCTTGCCCTCAGTCAAAATCGGCAACGCCGCCACCAAGCCCAACAGCCGCACCATTTTCGTCAATCCGCCGCCACCGGGCAGCAGCCCGAGCGAAACCTCCGGCAACCCCAACTGCACGGTCGGCGTCGCGATGCAAAACCGTTGATGGCACGCGAGCGCAATTTCAAACCCGCCGCCCAACGCCGTGCCATTCAGCGCCGCCACCACCGGAATCGGCAACGTCTCCAGCCGGTTCAACATCGCCTTGATCGCTTCCACCTGCCCAAACACCGTCCCGGCGTCCGCAGGCGTCAAATTCAACAATGATTTAACATCCGCCCCAGCAAAAAAATGCCCGGGCTTGGCTGACGTCACAATCACCCCATCCAGTTCGGACAACGCGCCGGATATTTGGTCTAACACCGAGGCAAATTCACTCTGCCAAGCCGCACTCATCGTATTTACCGGCGCACGCTGATCATCAAAGCGGATCACCCCGACCCGATCATCAATCGAAAAAGTCACAACACTCATCGTCAAATCCTCAAAATGCTTCAATGATCGTGGCAATGCCCATGCCACCGCCCACGCATAGCGTCACCAATCCAAAGCGCAGCCGCCGTCGCTGCAATTCGTCAAGGATGGTGCCAATCAGCATCGCCCCCGTCGCCCCGAGCGGATGACCCATCGCAATCGCGCCGCCATTCACATTGATTTTTTCATGCGGCACCGCCAATTCGCGCATGAACCGCAGCGGTACGGCGGCAAATGCTTCATTCACTTCAAACAGATCAATCTGCTCAATCGTCATTCCCGCCCGCGCCAGCGCCTTGCGCGTGGCCGGCACCGGCCCGGTCAGCATAATCGTCGGATCGGTGCCCACTAACGCCGTCGCCACCACCCGCCCGCGCGGCTCCAGCCCCAATTCCCGGCCCCGCGCAGCGGAACCAATCAGCACCGCCGCCGCCCCATCCACAATGCCCGATGAATTGCCGGCCGTATGAACGTGATTGATCGCCTCCACCTGCGGATAAACCCGTAACGCCACCTGATCAAAACCAATCCGCCCCGCTTGCTCAAAGGCGGCGGGTAGCCCGGCCAATCCCTCTAACGTGCTCTGCGGCTTGATAAATTCATCGCGGGCCAAAATCGTCTGACCATTCACATCGCGCACCGGCAGCACCGACCGATCAAACAACCCCGCCGTCCGCGCCGCCGCCGCGCGTTGCTGTGAAGTCAGCGCAAACTGATCGACATCGTGGCGGCTATAGCCATCCAGTGTCGCAATCAAATCCGCGCCAATGCCCTGCGGCACAAAATTTGTGGCCAAGCTGGTTGCCGGATCAAGCGCCCATGGCCCGCCATCCGAGCCAATGGTGACGCGTGACATTGATTCAACACCACCCGCAACAATCAAATCCTCCCAGCCGGAGCGCACGCGCTGCGCCGCCTGATTGACTGCATCAAGCCCCGAGGCACAAAACCGATTAATCTGCACGCCCGAGGCATTCCAATCCCACCCCGCCGCCAGCGCTGCGGTCTTGGCGATGCACGAGCCCTGATCCCCAATCGGTGTTACACACCCCATGACCACATCATCAATCAAGCCCGTGTCGAAATCGAGCCGCTGTTGCAATCCATTTAGCAGATCAGCAAGCAATGTCACAGGCTTGACCTCGTGCAGGCTGCCATCGGCCTTGCCCTTGCCGCGCGGCGTGCGCACCGCCTCAAAAATCAACGCGTCATTCATCGCTTCCCCCTCTACGCACCGCCCGGTGCGTTATTTGTCCGGTTCACATCACGATTGCCGCGCCTGCAACGACGCTAAATTATCCACACTGGTTTGATGGATCTCGCGTAAATCCGCCAGCAACCCGTCAATCTTGGCGCGCTTGCTTTCCAAATCTGCAATTGCATCTTGCGTCCGGTCAATCACATAGCGCAATTGCCGTGAGCGCCCCTCGCCATGCTGGCCATAAAGTTCCAGATAATGCGCAATCTCATCCAGAGAGGAACCAATCGCCCGCGCCCGCAAAATCAACGCCAGCCGGGCCCGGTCGCGCTTGGTCAAAGCGCGCGCCCGATTGATCCGTTGCAGCGAAATCAGGCCCTTTTGCTCATAAAACCGAATCGTGCGGGTGGTGATGCCCAGCTCTGCCGCAACCTCGGCAATCCCAAATAACCGCTCCTGCGCCTCGCGCCGCCCGCGCCCGCCCGCCTTGGCCGGGTCGGCCTGATGATCGCGCAAATAGCGGTCGGCCAGCTTGTCGGACTTGTCCAGCATCGCGCGCTAAATCACCCGCTGCAATTTCAGCGCCACGCCAATATCACCATCAACGGTAAAGCGCCCGGTCATAAAACCCGTCGTCGGCTCCAACGTGCCCTCCAACAGCGCGACCAAATCAGCGAGCGCAATCTTGATGGTGCAGTCCGCTGGCGCATCATCATGGCTGACATGATTGGGCACCGCCGTCCCATCAATAAAAATCCGCCCCGCATCGCCGCAATCGAATTTCAACTTGGCGCCCAGCCCGCTATCGGCGCCAACCTTCTCGGTAATCCGCCGCGTGCATTCCGCAAAATCCATTTTTTGCTCCTCTTGATCTGAGGTTTGCATCGTAAATCCAATTGACGTGCGCGTCAATCGCCGTCATAGTAAGTCAACACGCTGGCCAACCGGCTTGGGAGGATCATGTGTCAAAGCCAAGCGATCACTTTTATCGCAGCATTTTTCGCAACGATTTGTTTGCCGGATCAATCATCCTGATCACCGGCGGCGGCAGTGGCATTGGCCGGTGTGCCGCCCACGAACTCGCGGCCTTGGGCGCGCATGTGGTGCTGCTCGGTCGCCGCCAAGACCGGCTTGATGCCGTGCTCAGCGAACTCGCTTCTGACGGCTTAAGCGGTGAATCGATCAGTCTCGATATTCGCGATGAACCAGCGATTGAAGCCGCCATCGCCGCCCTCATCACCCGCCATGGTCGGATCGATGCGCTGGTGAATAATGCCGGCGGGCAATTCCCCGCGCCCCTCGCCTCAATTTCGAAAAAAGGCTTCGAAGCTGTGGTCGCCACCAACCTAACCGGTGGCTTTCTGCTCGCCAAAGCCTGTTTCAATGCCAGCATGAAACAGCATGGTGGCGCCATCGTGAACATTGTCGCCGATATGTGGAATGGCATGCCCGGCATGGGTCATTCGGGTGCTGCGCGCGCCGGCATGGTCAATCTCACCAAAACCGCCGCCTTCGAATGGGCGTCATTCGGCGTGCGGGTCAACGCCGTCGCCCCCGGCTGGATCGCCTCTTCCGGCCTCGATCAATATGGCGAGGCGATGAAACCGATGATCAAAGCCCTGCATCGCAGCGTGCCCCTGCACCGGCTTGGCACCGAAGCCGAAGTGAGTGCAGGCATTTGTTTCTTGCTGTCACCCGCAGCAGCGTTCATCACCGGCGCTGTTTTGCAAATCGATGGTGGCGCGCCGCTGGGTCATCGCGCATTTCCGCTGCCACCAGAAGGCGGCACCATCGCCTTTGAGGGTTTTCACCGCGCCCAACCCGTTGCCGTGCTGGCCGGAGACGCCTCGTAATGCCACCGCTCGCGCCCGGCATGAATCCCAGCGCCGCGTCCTTCAAGACCAACGAAGCCGCGATGCTCGAAAAAATCGCAACGTTCCGGGCGTTAGAAGCCGCGATTATCGAGCAGGATGTTGCCGCCCGGCCCAAATTCGCCAAGCGCGGCCAGCTCACGCCCCGGCAACGGCTCAGCCATTTGCTGGATCGCGGGGCGTCCTTCCTCGAACTCTCCAGCCTCGCTGGCCTTGGCATGCATGATGATGATGGTAAACGCAGCATCATGGGTGGCGGCGGCATCGCTGGCATCGGCTTTGTCAAAGGCGTGCGGGTGATGGTCGTCGCGAATGACAGCGCGATCAAAGGCGGCACCGTCGCCCCGATGGGTTTGCGCAAAACCCTGCGCGCCCAGGACATCGCGCGCATTAACAAATTGCCCCTGATTTATCTGGTCGAAAGCGGCGGTGCCAACCTGCTCTACCAAAGCGAAATCTTTGTGGAAGGTGGCCGAAGTTTCGCCAATCAAGCCCGCCTGTCCGCCATGGGCATCCCGCAAATCGCCGTGGTCCATGGCTCCGCAACCGCCGGCGGTGCCTATCTGCCGGGCCTCTCGGATTACATCGTGCTGGTGCGCGACCGTTCAAAAATCTTTCTCGCAGGCCCGCCTTTGGTCGAAGCCGCCATCGGCGAACAGGTCAACGAAGAACAGCTCGGCGGGGCAATGTTGCACGCGCAAATCACCGGCCTTGGTGAATATCTGGCCGATGATGACAGCGCCGCCCTCGCTTTGGTGCGTGATCTCGTGCAGCATCTCGGCCTGCCCGCATCGCCCGCCCGCGAACCCATCGCCCCACCCCTTGATCCCGCGCATTTGCTCGGCATCGTCCCCGGCGACGACCGCACACCGTTCGATATGCGCGCCATCATCGCCCATATTATCGATCACGCCGATTTTCTCGAATATAAAGCCGAATTCGGCGCAGATACCATTTGCGGTCACGCCGCCATCGAGGGTCATCGTCTCGGCATCATCGCCAATAACGCACCCATCCAGCCGCAAGGCTCGATGAAAGCCGCCCAATTCATCCAAGCTTGCGACCAGATCGGCCTGCCTTTGCTGTTTTTGCAAAACACCACCGGCTACATGGTCGGTAGCGCCGCCGAACGAGAAGGTGCGATCAAGCACGGCTCGAAAATGATCCAAGCGGTCGCGAATGCCAGCGTTCCCAAACTCACCATCGTGGTGGGCGGTTCATTCGGCGCGGGTAATTACGGCATGTGTGGCCGCGGCTTTGATCCGCATTTCATTTTCTCCTGGCCCACCGCCCGCACCGCCGTTATGGGCGGCGCCCAGGCCGCCACGGTGATGAACATCATCAGCCGCGCCAAATTCGAACGCGCAGGCACCCAAATCAACGAACAAGCCATGGCCCAAATGTCAGACGGCATCAAACAGCGGCTTGATGCCGAAGCCAGCGTCTTGTTCGGCACCGCGCGCCTCTGGGATGACGGCATCATTGACCCGCGTGACACCCGCGCCGTTCTCGGTTTTTGCCTCGCCACCATTGCTGAAGCCGCCCAGCGCACATTGCGCCCCAACAGCTTCGGCGTTCAACGGTTCTAGGAGCCATCATGCAACTTACTCAAGAGCATCTGCAACTGCGCGACACGGTGGCGAAATTCGTTGCCCAGGAAATCAACCCCTATATCAATGAATGGGAGGCAGCGGGCGCTTTTCCTGCCCACGCGCTATTCAAAAAATTGGGTAATCTTGGCCTGCTTGGCGTGAAATATCCCGAAGCCTATGGCGGCCTCGGGCTCGATTTCAGCTATTCCGCCGTGGTCGCCGAAGCCCTCGGCGCGTGCGATTGCGGCGGCGTGCCCATGGCCATCGGCGTGCATACCGACATGTGCACACCCGCCCTCGCGCGCTTTGGGTCAGATGCGCTGCGCCGCGAATTTCTCGCCCCCGCCATCGCCGGCGATATGGTCGGCTGCGTCGCGGTGAGCGAACCCGGCGGCGGCTCAGATGTCGCGGCGGTGAAAACCACGGCCCGCAAAGATGGCGATGATTACATCATCAACGGTTCTAAAATGTGGATCACCAACGGCCTGCAAGCCGACTGGATCTGCCTGCTCGCCAACACCTCCGATGACAAACCCCACAAAAACAAATCCCTGATCATCGTCCCCACCACAACCAAAGGCATTGAGCGCCAAAAAATCCATAAAATTGGCATGAACTCGTCCGATACCGCCCAAATTTTCTTCGATGATGTGCGCGTGCCCCAACGGCACCTGATCGGTCAAGAAGGCCTCGGCTTCACCTTCCAAATGTTGCAATTCCAGGAAGAACGACTCTGGGCCGCCGCGAATTCCCTGGTGATGCTGGATCGCCTGATCGATCAAACCATCGCCTATACCCGCGAACGCAAAACCTTCGGCAAACCGATCCTCGATAACCAGGTGGTGCATTTCCGCCTCGCCGAACTGCGCACTGAAGTCGAAGCCCTGCGCGCCCTGACCTATCGAGCGGTCGAAGGCTATGTCTCCGGCCAGGATGTCACCCGCCTCGCCTCAATGGCCAAACTGAAATGTGGTCGTCTCAGCCGTGAAGTTGCCGATTCCTGCCTGCAATATTGGGGCGGCATGGGCTATACCTGGGACAATCCCATCTCGCGCGCCTATCGCGATGGCCGATTGGTCTCCATCGGCGGTGGTGCGGATGAAATCATGTTAGGGATCATCGCCAAACTCGAAGGAACCTTGCCCGGCAGGGCCGGGTAATGCAGCCCCCCATTCTGATCGAGCGCAGCGCGGGCGTGCTCACCATCACGCTGAACCGCCCGCAGGCGCGCAACGCCCTCACCGCCGCCATGGTCGGCGCGCTCGAAGCCGAACTCGCCATTGCCGCTGACCAGACCAATGACCGGATCATCATCCTGCGCGGCGCTGGCGATCATTTCTGCGCCGGTGCCGACCTCGCTGAATCCGCCGCCGCCCGGGCCGATACCACGCAGGCATCCTTGCGCAGCTCCAATCAGCGTTTCGGCCAGCTCTGCGCCCAAATCGCAACCCACCCCAAGCCCATTATCGCCTGTGTGCAAGGCAGCCTGATCGGTGGTGGCATTGGCCTCGCCTGCGCCGCCGATATCGTGTTAGCAACCGCCGAAACCCGCCTGCGCATGAGCGAAGTCACGCTGGGGTTAGTTCCCGCACAAATCCTTCCCGTGGTGGTGGCGAGGGCCGGCCTGATGCACGCCAAACGCCTCGCCATCACCGCCCAATCACTCACCGCCGCAGCCGCGCAAATAATCGGCTTGATCGACATCGTTTGCGAAAACGCAGCCGCGCTGCAAATCTCCCTCGCCCAAATCATCACCCAACTGCGCGCCGCCGCCCCCGCTGCGATCACCGCGACCAAATCCCTCGCGCAAGATTGCCTAACACTATCCCCTGATCGTTATATCGAACGCGCCGCCGATCTGTTCATCACTGCCGCGCGCAGCGCCGAAGCCGAAGAAGGCATCGCCGCCTTCCTCGCCCGCCGCCCACCCAGCTGGTCAGGCAGCGCCGCCTAATGCGCCCAATACGCTCCATCATGATCGCGAATCGCGGTGAAATCGCCGCACGCATCATCCGCAGCGCCCGCAGCGCAGGCTACCGCACCATCGCCGTCTATAGCGAGGCCGATCGCGACGCCCCCTATGTCGCCATGGCCGATCGCCGTGTGGCCCTAGGCGCGGGCGATGCGACCGCAACCTATCTCGATCAACCCAAACTGATCGCCGCCGCCATCGCCGCTGGCGCGGATGCCATCCATCCCGGCTATGGCTTCCTCGCCGAACGCGCGAGCTTTGCCGGGGCCTGCGCGCAAGCCAACCTCATTTTCATCGGCCCCCGCCCGGAAACCATCACCCTGATGGGCGATAAAGCCCAAGCCAAAGCCCATATGCGTCGGCACAACGTCCCCGTGGTCCCGGGCTATGACGGCGCGGATCAATCGGATGCCACGCTGATTGCCGAAGCTACGGCGCTCGGCCCTCCGTTGTTAATCAAAGCCGTCGCCGGCGGTGGTGGGCGCGGCATGCGCGAGGTCAATCACCTTGATGAGCTGAACGATGCGCTCGCCGCCGCACGCCGTGAAGCCCTTGCCAGCTTCGGCGATGATCGGCTGATGCTTGAAAAACGCATCGATGAGGGCCGCCACATCGAAGTTCAAATCTGTGGTGATCATTTCGGCGCCATCCTGCATTTGAGTGATCGCGATTGCACCGCCCAACGCCGCCGCCAAAAAATCATCGAAGAAGCCCCTGCCGCATCGCTCCCGGCGTCCGTGCGAACCGCCCTGCAGCAAGCCGCGGTAACGGCCGCGCAAAGCGTTAATTATCTCGGCGTCGGCACCATTGAATTCATCCTTGATCCCGCCGATCAATTCTATTTTCTCGAAATGAATACCCGCATCCAAGTCGAACACACCATCACCGAAGCCATCACCGGCATCGATCTGGTCGATTGGCAATTGCGCATCGCCGCAGGCGAACGCTTACCCTGTTGCCAAGACGAGATCATCACCACCGGCCATGCCATCGAAGCGCGCATCTGCGCAGAAGACCCGGATCACAATTTCGCGCCGCAAACCGGCACCATTCGCTATTGGCGTCCGCCTCTCGATGCGCCGGGCATTCGCATTGATGCCGGCATCACCGAAGGCGCAATCATTACCCCCTATTATGATTCCATGTTAGCCAAAATCATCGCCCATGGGCGCGATCGTCCGCAAGCCATTCGCCGTCTACAAGCCGCCCTCATCCAATCACCGATCATCGGCCTGACCACCAACATCGATTTCCTGATCGATCTGCTATCAAGCACAGAATTTCAAACCCATGCGGTGCGGGTCAATACGCTCGATCATTGGCGTCCCCCCCACCGCAACGATACCGACAGCCAAACCACACTGGCCTGGGCACTCGCCGCCGCCCTATACGCGGGGATTGATCGGCACGGCCTATTTAACCGCCCACCCGCCCCCGTTGAACTCACCTTATCCTCAGCGGATCAACAACGCACGTGTCACATTGCCAAAATCAACCAAGATTGGCGCATCACGCTCGATGATCATGATTTTATCCTCACCGAACTAACACGCGACAACACCACCCTCCGCTACATCGCCAATGGCGTCGGCGGAGCGGCCATTGCCCTGGATCATGACGAGTCCCTTACACTCTGCATCGATGGTCATACGCATAATTTCCGTGCCTGCAGCATCGCACAAGAGCGTAGCAAAGCAGCGCGCAGTCCAGAAATCCGCGCACCGCTCTCCGGTCGTCTGATCATGTGCGCGAGCGAGGGCGATGATCTACAAGCGGGCGATAAACTCGCCATCATCGAGGCGATGAAAATGGAAACCGCCATCACCGCCCCGGCCCCGTGCCGGATCATCCATCGCGCGCACGCATTGAACGCCCAAATCACCGGCGGCACTGTGCTCGTCACCGTGGCCTATCGCAACGAGTCTGAGGCACAACATGGATAAAATCATTTTGACGTGTGCGTTGAACGGCGTCCTGACCGATCCACGCACCCATCCGGTCCCGGTAACACCAGCCGAAATGGCCAGCTCTGCGCGCGAGGCGTTCGAGCAAGGGGCCGCGATCATGCATATCCATTTTCGCGATCAACGCCCCCATTGCGGCCATTTACCAAGCTGGGAGCCCGATAACGCCGCCGCAATCACCGCAGCAATCCGTGCAGCCTGCCCCGGCGTAATCATTAATCAAACAACCGGCGTGGTCGGCAGCGATGTGAGTGGTCCCATTGCCTGCATGGAGCGTAGCCGCCCCGAAATCGCCGCCTGCAATGCGGGGAGCCTCAATTATCTGAAATTGCGGGAGGATGGAACATGGGCCTGGCCGCCAATGTTGTTTGATAATCCCGTCGCCAAAATTAATAAAATGTTAGAGGCGGGCGCCAAATTCGGCATCCTGCCGGAGTTCGAATGCTTCGATCTCGGCATCGTCCGATCCGTCGACTTATACCGCCGCGCCGGCATGATGCGCGCCGGATTATATAATCTGGTGATGGGTGTCGCATCCGGCATGCCCGTTGATAACGACGTGCTGGATCTCTGCCGCCGTTTCATGCCCGCTTCATGCCATTGGCAAGCAACCCTGATCGGGCGCGCCGAAATCTGGCCCGTACACCAGCATGTGGCTGAGCAAGGCGGCATGTTGCGCACCGGCCTTGAAGATAGTTTTTTCCTGCCCGATGGTCGCCGGGCGCGCGGCAACGGTGACTTGATCGCAGCCCTCGCCCGCTGCGCCCAGCACGCAGGGCGCGCCATCGCCTCTCCCAGCGAAGCTCGCGCGCTGTTAGGGCTACCGATGGTCGATGAGGTGGTGTCTCATGGCTAATCATCCCTTCATCCCCACACCAAAACGCCTCATCGCAACCGCGCGCGGCCACGAATCAGAACCAGCTTGCTATCACCGCAGCGCTCAAATTTGGGTGCCAACGCATTGGGGTGATCTTGCCAACGACGTCAATGCGTTAGCGCGCAGCTTGATCGTCGCCGGTGTGAAACCTCAAAACCGTGTAGCGATCCTCGCCTATAATCGTCGCGAATGGGTCATTGCTGATCTAGCGATCATGATGATCGGCGCTGTGAGCGTCGGGATTTACTTCACCGCAGCACCCAGCGAAGTCGCGTTCATTCTCAATGATAGCCAATCGGTCATCCTCTTTGTCGAAAATGCCGAACAGCTTGATAAACTCAGTCCCATTCTACAAACCACCCCAACACTCACCCGCATCATCACCTTCGAGCAAGCGCCAACAACCGCCACAAGCTGGTCCCAAATGCTCGATCAAGGGCGAAATTTGCCCGATGACGAACGGCAATCGCGCTTAGCAAGCATCATAGCGGAAGATCTCGGCACCCTCATCTACACCTCGGGCACCACCGGCCAGCCCAAAGCCGTCGGCCTCTCGCACGGCGCACTCTCCGAATGTCTCGGCGTGTTAGACGAAATATTTCACCAAACCCGCGCCGACCGTTCAATCTCTTATCTGCCGCTTGCGCATATTGCCGAGCGGATGCTGTCGGTCCATAGCTTTGCCGCCAACGGCTTTACGCTTTATTTTGCTCAATCAGTGCAGGATTTAGCATCCCATCTGCCCGAAGTGCGCCCCACGGTATTTTTCGGTGTCCCACGCGTTTGGGAAAAGCTCGCCGCCGGCCTGCAACAAAAGCTGAGCCAATCAACCGGGTTCACCCGCAGCATCGCCGCTTGGGCGCAAAAAATCGGTCGCGAATGGCATCGCCGGGAGCGCCAATCCATCCCGCCCACCGCATTGTTGCGGTTGCAATATCAGTTGGCGGCGCGCCTCGTATATCACAAAGTCAAAGCCGCCATCGGCTTTGATGCCGCCCGCATGCTCATCTCCGGTGCCGCCCCGATCGCCGCGGAAACTTTGGAATTTCTCACCGGCCTCGATCTGGTGGTCTATGAGCTCTATGGCCAATCAGAGACATGCGGCCCCACCACGAGCAATTTGCCTGGTGCTAACCGCCTTGGCTCGGTCGGCCGGGCGATTCCTGGCACCGAGATCAAAATCGCCGATGATGGCGAAGTGCTGGTCCGCGATCGCAAATTATTCACCGGCTATATCGGTCGGCCCGATGCCACAGCGGAGGCGCTGGTCGATGGCTGGCTTCTGTCGGGTGATCTCGGCCGGATCGATCAAGACGGCTACCTGTTCATCACCGGCCGCAAAAAAGACCTGATCATCACCGCCGGCGGCAAAAACATCGCACCCTCCGGCATCGAAGCCGAACTTGAAGCCTTACCCTTGGTCGAACATGGGATTGTCGTTGGTGACCGGCGACCCTTTCTCGTCGCCGTGGTTACGCTCTCGCGCGAAGCGCTAACCAATTTTGCTACGACCCATAATCTGGTGCCCGAGGATGCGGCGCATAGCCCGCTTGTGCGCGCGGAAATTCAACGCGGCATTGATCGGATCAACGAAAACCAAGCCCGCGTCGCGCAAATCCGCCGCTTCGCGATTCTGAACCAAAATTTCTCCGTCGAAACCGGCGAACTAACACCCACACTCAAACTCCGCCGCAGCGTGGCCACCGAACGCTGCGCCAGCGCGATCAATCAGCTCTATGCCGAGCGTTAGCGCGGCATTTTCGGCGTCTGACCATTCAGCGAAATATCATTGAGCACCGTTATGGTTTTGCCAACGGTCATTTGCTGCCCGTCCAACCCCCAATGATAGCGGTCAAGCTTGCCCTTGGTGTAAAACCCCACCAGCGTCGTGCCCTGCATTTGGTCGGTTATGGCCATGGTAAAGGGATGGGTTTGCCCATGCATGGTCAACTGCCCCACCAGCTTGGTGCCGTTATCCGCACAAGCGCCCTTAAACCGCGTCGTCGGATATTTGTCTGGATCCAAAAAGCCTTTGGACATCACCCGCGCCCGCACAATCGCATTTGGCAGCGCTAGGCTGCGGGTCTGAAACGTCACGTCGATGTCGCACGTCTTCGCCGTCGGGTCGAAATTCAGCGTTCCGCTTAATTGCCGATAGGTGCCGGTGACATCAAATAAAATCGCTGAAGACCGTGTCTGCGCCAGCATGTTGCCGGCTGTTAGCTGCAACGTCTCGGGGGCGGCGAGGGCGGTCGCACAGCCGCCAACCAGCGCCGCGCCAAGTGCAGCAGCCATGAGTGAGCGATGGGTCCAACGTTGCATGGTTAGCCTCCCTTATGACGATTTGAGCGAAACCTTGCCATATACGTCATAGTAGATCAAGGGCGTCCCCGCGCCGAACAAAAATTGCCGCTCCCCCGGCGCCAGGGCGATCAGGCTCGAACAAACCGTCCCGAACCCGCCGCGCGGCGCGATATTTATCGCCGATTCCTGCGGTGGTGCCGCATCCGCGAGCAACCCGGCCCACGCCGCCCAATCATCCGCCCGTGCCAATAGCCCCGGCAGGGGCCGTGCAGCACGCTCAAATTGGGGCCGATACCGCGCAATACGCGGACAGCGTGGTTCGTTTGGCTCATAGGCGGTGAGCATCGTCACCCCAGCCGCCAGCGCCGTCACATCCGGCGCACCCGCTTCTAACCCGCGCAGCACAAAACCACCGGCGGCATCAGCAATCACCATATTGAAACTTCGATAATCCGCAGCATTAAGCGCCGATATGCGCGTGCAAGCCGCCTCCGCGCTGCGCGCCCCCAGCGCTAACAACGGCAAGTCGCCCCGGCTGCGCCGCCCGGCAAGCGGCCCCAAACTCCCCGCCCGGTTCAGCAACGCCGCCATCACGCCATGATCATTCAACCCCAGCCACGTGCCCCCAGCCAGCCGGTCGTGCCCCGCCATCACTGCCTGATCCGGCCAATATCGCCCCGGCGCATCCCAAGGCCGATCCAGCATCTCATCGCGATTAGCGGCCACCAGCAACGGCCAGCGCGCGCCCGGTATCCAGGAGAGAATAATCGAACACATCGCGCCGCAATCAGCCGGGGCCAAACACCCGCGCAAAAATCGTCTCCACCCGTGCCAAATGCAGCCGTGCATCCATCGCCGCATCAAGCTGCGCTTCACCAATCCGCCCCGCAACCTCGGGATCAGCGAGTAAATGCGCGCGGAAACTTTTTGCCCCCTTCTGTCCCAACCCGCTCCATGTCGCCATCGCATTACGCTGGATAATTTTATACGCATCCTCGCGGCTGATGCCCGCGCGTGCTAACAACAACAAAACCTCGCCCGAATGCACAACCCCGCCCAGGCTTTCCAAATTCTCCGCCATCCGCTCAGGATAAATCGTCAATTGCTCAATCATCCCAGCCAGCCGGTGCAGCGCGAAATCCAGCGTAATCGTCGCATCCGGTCCGATAAACCGCTCGACCGACGAATGGCTGATATCGCGCTCATGCCACAGCGCCACATTCTCCAGCGCCGGCACCGCATAACCGCGCACCACCCGCGCCAAGCCGGTTAAATTTTCTGACAAAACCGGATTGCGCTTATGCGGCATCGCCGATGAGCCTTTCTGCCCCTTATGGAAAAACTCCTCCGCCTCGCGCACCTCGCTGCGCTGCAAATGCCTAATCTCGGTCGCCAGCCGCTCAATCGCGGTCGCCATCACCGCCAGCGTGGTAAAATACGCCGCATGCCGGTCGCGGGGGATCACTTGGGTGGAAACCGGCTCAACCGCCAAGCCCAACTGGGCCGCCACATGCGCCTCAATCGCCGGATCAAGATGCGCAAACGTCCCCACCGCCCCAGAAATCGCACAAACCGCAATCTCGCGCCGCGCTGCCTCCAACCGCGCCCGGTTGCGGGCAAATTCCGCATAATGCCCGGCCAGCTTCAAGCCAAAACTGGTCGGCTCGGCATGAATCCCGTGGCTGCGGCCAATCGTCGGCGTGTGCTTATGCTCAAGTGCCCGGCGCTTGAGCGCCGCCATCACCGCATCAACCCCGGCGAGCAACAAATCGCTCGCCTGCGTCAGTTGCACCGCCAAACACGTATCCAGCACATCCGACGAGGTCATGCCCAAATGCACATAGCGCGAGTCGGGGCCAATCCCCTCAGCCAGCCAGGTCAGAAACGCAATCACATCATGGCGCGTCTCGCGCTCAATCGCCGCAATCCGCTCAACATCCGCCTCCGTCATCGCCGCCACTTTGGCCCCACCCTGGGTGCGAATCATCCGCGCCGCCTCAGCCGGAATTTCGCCGAGTTCCGCCATCGCCTCCGCCGCATGGGCCTCAATGTCAAACCAAATCCGATACCGGTTCAAATCCTGCCAGATCGCCACCATCGCCGGACGCGCATAACGCGGCACCATGTTTTTGCTCCTCGATATTTCGCTCCTTTTATTCTCCCCCCCGAACTTGGCAAGCCGTCCGCCCCCAACCCTCTTGCCCTCCCGCCCGCGCACGCACCTTAATAATTCCGTAAAAACAACAAAAACCACACCGCCGGTTGACAAACGCAGCCAGAGCAGCGAACCGAAGCACAATGCATGTCATCATCGCCGACCTGCTTATCCTCGCCCAGGTGCTGATGATCGATCTGGTCCTCGCCGGGGACAATGCCGTCGTCATCGGCCTCGCGGTCGGCAGGCTCGCCCCCGCCCAGCGGCGGCACGCCATCCTGATCGGCATCGGTGCGGCAACCTTGTTGCGCATCGCCCTGGCCCTGGTCGCGCTGCGCCTGATCGCGATCATCGGCCTCACCCTCGCCGGCGGCATTTTGCTCCTGTATGTCGCCTGGAAATCCTGGCGCGAATTTTCTCACGCTCCGGCCCCTCTTGCGGGTGCCGCGCCGCAACGGCTCGGCGCTGCCGTGCTGCGAATCTTGCTCGCGGATCTCTCCATGAGCCTCGATAACGTGCTCGCCGTCGCCGGCGCCGCGCGCCATCACCCCTGGCTGCTCGCCGGCGGGTTGATCATCTCCATCGCCATGATGGGGGTCGCCGCTCAGTTCGTCGCCCGCCTGCTCGCCCGCTATCGCGGATTGGTCTGGGCGGGCTTAGCCATTGTGCTATATGTAGCGCTGAACATGATTTGGGATGGTTGGGTGCAAGTCGGTCCCGTGATTTTCAAATCTCTCTCCGGCCTTGCCGGATGAACGCCGCCCAGTTGGAAATTCGCACCGAGGGCGGCGGCACCATCCTGTGTTTCACCGGCCCGCTAACCGCTCGCGCCATCGCGCCCCTCTGGTCGCGCGCGATGACAGCCGCCAACACCCCCGATACGCTAACGCTTGATGTCGCCCAGGCCGAGATGATCGATACGTCCGGTGCCGCCTTGCTGCTGGCCATTGAGCGCGCGCATCAGCAAGCGATCACTTGGCACGGCCTGACCGCAGCGCAAACCAAGCTGCTCACCCAACTACGCGCAGCCCTGCCCCAAGGGGCGCCGATCATGCCCGCCCCCGCCACCATCGCGCGGCGTAGCCTCTGGCGCACCTTGCTGATCCGGGTCGGTTTTTTCGGTGAAACCATCCTCGCCACCCTCGCTTTGCCGCGCAAGCTGCGCTTTCTCCGCGGGGCCGAATTTTTCCGCCTCGCGGATCGCGCCGGCACCCAAGCCGTGCCGCTGGTCGCGATGATGGGTTTTCTGATCGGCATGATCCTCGCCTTTCAATCCGCCATCCCGATGCGCCAATTCGGCGCCGAAATCTATGTCGCCGCCCTGGTCGCCATCTCGCTGTTTCGCGAACTCGGCCCGCTGCTCGCCGCCGTCATCCTCGCCGGACGCACCGGCTCGGCCTTCGCCGCCGAACTCGGCACCATGCGGGTCAATGAAGAGGTTGATGCGCTGGTCACCATGGGGGTCGATCCGGAAACCATGCTGGTCATCCCGCGCATGGCCGCTGCCATGCTGGTGATGCCAGCACTCACCCTCGGCATCGATATTGCCGGTCTGCTCGGCATGGGCTTCGTGATGATGATCCTTGGCTTCCCGCCCGACGCCGTGATTGGTCAGGTGCAAATGGCGACCAGCCCGCATGATTTGCTGCTGGGCCTGTTCAAATCTCTGGTATTCGGCGCCGCCATCGGGCTGATCGGCTGCCGCGCCGGCCTCACCGCCGGCGGCGGCCCGCGCGCCGTGGGCGAGGCGGCAACCTCGGCAGTGGTCGGCGGCATCGTCGCAATCATCCTGCTTGATGGCCTGTTCGCCGTCATTTTCTACCGGTTGGGCCTATGAGCGCGCCCGCTGTCAGCGTCGATGGCGTCGGCCAGACCTTCGGCAAGCGGGTGATTTTCCAAAATGTCAGCTTTGACATCGCGGTGGGCGAAATCTTCGTCGTGCTCGGCGGCTCGGGTTGCGGGAAATCAACCCTGCTCAAACAAATGATCGGCCTGCTCAGCCCCACCGCCGGGCAAATCACCGTGCTGGGTCACGATGTCGCACGCGAAACCGATGCGGTGCGCCGCGCTATCGGCGTGATGTTTCAATCCGGCGCGCTGTTCGGCTCGATGACGCTGATCGACAACATCATGCTCCCGCTCGCTTTATTCACCGATTTGCCACTCGCGGCCCGCCAAGACATTGCCAGGCTGAAACTCGCTCTGGTCGGCCTCGCTGAAGCCGAAAACCTGCTGCCGAGCGAAATTTCCGGCGGCATGGCCAAACGCGCCGCCATCGCCCGGGCCTTGGCGCTCGACCCGCCCCTCCTCTTTCTCGATGAACCCTCCGCCGGGCTCGACCCGATCACCGGCGCCGGGCTGGATCGCCTGATCCTGGATCTGCGCGCCGCCCTTGATTGCACCTTCGTCGTCATCACCCATGAATTGCAATCGATCTTCGCCATCGCCGATCGCTGCGTGATGCTCGATCGCGAGGCCAAAGGCATGATCGCGCTGGGCGTCCCCGCCGAATTGCGCCGCTCAAGCGATAATGCGACCGTGCAAGCGTTCTTTAATCGTCAATCGACCGTTCAACCAAGAGGTGCCTGATGGAACCGCGCAGTGCAGCGCTGCGAACCGGTCTGTTCGCGTTAGGGGCGGTGCTCGCCCTGATCGGGCTGATTTTTCTCCTGTCCGGCAACGCGTTCCGCCCCGGCATCCCCTATGAAACCTATTTCACCGAATCCGTCCAAGGGCTCGATGTCGGCTCGCCGGTGAAATTTCGCGGCGTGACCATCGGCAAAGTCACCGATATCGGCCTGGTCGCTGCCGAATATCCCCCGGCGCAAGGTGTTGAAACGCTCTCGCCGGTCTATCAGCAAGTCATCGTCCGGTTCCGGGTGGACCCGCATAAATTGGGCGAACACGCCAATATCCAGCAAGCCATCGCGCATGGGCTGCGCGTGCAAGTCGCCCCGCAAGGCATCACCGGCCTCGCTTATCTGGAATTAAGCTTCGTCAAACCGGCGGACCACCCGATCGCGACTGTGCCCTGGACGCCGCGCAGCACCGTGATCCCCTCAGTCCCCAGCACACTCACCCAAGTGCAGGACGCGGTGCAGGGCTTCCTCGCCAATGCCCGCAAAATCAATTTCGATAAAACCATCAAGGCGTTCAATCGGCTGATCCAGTCGCTGGGGAGCGAAATGACCACCGGCACCGCCCATGAAGCGTTGGTGCGCGTCAATCACCTGCTCGGCACCCTGCAAACCCAAGTGAACCAGGCCGATCTTCCGGCCACCACCCGCGCCGTGCGCGATGCGGCCAATGGCCCCAACACCCGCGCCTTGCTGGCCTCGCTCGCGCAAAGCTCGGCTGCATTGGCCAAAGCCAGTGCGGCGATGCCCAAATTACTCGCCGAAACCAACGCGACGGTGCAGAACGCCAACGCCACCACGGCCAATCTCGATCGCCAAATGCAGCCGATTTTGCAAAATCTCAGCATCGCCTCGCGCAATTTGGCCGAATTGTCAGAACAGTTAAAACAAAACCCCGCGACCATCCTGCGGGGCGCGCCGCCGCCGCGCATGACCCCACGATAGGAACGACCATGCCGCATCCATCCCGCCGATTTCTGCTACTCGCCACGCCCTTGCTGCTCACTGGCTGCGGCACCGTGCTGGATCGTGAAAAATATCAACCGCGCAGCGATTGGCCACTGGCCCCACCCAAGCCGCGCAGCACCGAAGCCGGCGCGCGCCTCGGCCCACGCGCTGGCGTGGTGCTGGTACGCTCAGTGTTGGCCGGGCCGGGCCTCGCTGATCGCGGGCTGCTCACCTTGGAGCCAGATGGCAGCTTGCATCGCGGCTATTATAATCGCTGGGCAGTGCCGCCCGCCCAAGCCGTCACCGCCGCGCTGATCACCTGGCTGCAAGCCTCCGGCCGTTTCGCCGCCGTGATCGGCGAAGGCTCTTCGCTCAGCCCCACTATTTTGGTCGAGGCGACATTGGAAACCTTGCTCGCTGATCCATCATCCCATCAGGCGCGCGCGGCGATGACGCTGGTGGTGGCCAAGCCGCACGGACTGGGCGAAATTCCGCTGGTCCAAAAGCGCCTGCGCGCCATCGCACCGCTCAGCGGCGGCACCGCGCCCGATTTGGTGCGCGCCCAGCGCGAGGCTCTCGCCCAGCTTCTCAGCCAGGCGGTTGTTTTGATTACAAGCGTTGCGCCCGGCAAAGCTTGATAAAACCGGAAACCGCTGGCCCCTGCGGTCGCCCGGCCACCGAGGCCAGATGAATAGGGCGCTCCAAGACCGGCTTGCTCAGCGTGCATTTGGCCAAGGCATCGGGCAGATTGATCCGCTCGGAGAGAATAGCGATCCCCAACCCCGCGCCAACCAGCTCGACCACGTGCGCCGCCGCCCCGCCGCAGCGGAACTGCCGAAAATCCTGGCCGGTCTCTTCAATCAACCGGACCCCGAACCCGCCGCAGCGGTCACCGATCAAAATCGTCTCGGCCGCCAACTGGCTAGCCTCCAGACTATGTTCCTTGCTGAGCATATGGGTGACGGCCAACACCACGGCGGCGCGATCCTGATAAAGCGGCCATCGGTTGAGCCGTTCCGGCATCGCGCAATCCCCCGGCAGTAGCGCGCAATCCAAATCATCCGTCAGCATCAACTCAGTAATCCGCCCGGCATCGGTTTCCTCGAAACGGACCGTCAGCTTGGGCAGGGCCGCCGCAACATCGCGAATTAACGGCGCAATCACGCTAGCGCTGATCCCCGGCCCCAGCCCGATTTTCAGGCTGCAACTCGGTTGCGAGCGCCGGGCCGCAGCCAAATTAATCGCGTTATCGGCGGCATCCAGCATCGCTTGCAAATGCGGCAGCATCGAGCGGCCCAGTTCGGTCAAGCGCGTCAAAGACCGCTCGCGAAATAGCAAAACACCGCCCAACTCTTCTTCCAGCCGCTGCACCGCGCGGGTCAATGCCGGCTGGCTGACATGATGCAATTCCGCCGCACGGGTAAAATTCAGCGTCCGGCTGAGCGTTACAAAGTAACGAACCTGAGTCAGTTCCATCAGTTACCCGAGCGAACCGGTTTTCAGAGCGCGCACCACCTCGATCACCTCGGAGGGCTCAGCCCGTTTCGTGAAATCAGGATCAGCAAATCGCCAACGCACGATACCCTCCCCATCGAGAACGAACGTTGCCGGAACCGGCAGGAACCATGCGGCATTACCATGGCGCTCAGCAAGGTCAATACCGGCGAGGTTCAAACGGTTTCGATACAAAGGGGGTAGACGAAAAATCACCCCCGCCGCTAGACCAACACCGTAATCGACATCGGACAACACAATGAAGTCGGCATTGTGCGCGATCTTGGCGTCCAGCGCTAGCCCATGCGTATCGGGCGTCAGCGCAACCAGCGTACCGCCGGCCTCGATCAGCGCGGGCAGGGATTCCGAGAGGCAATCGAGCATCATCCGGCAATAGGGGCACCAATCGCCGCGAAAAAATTGAATAATCACCGGCGCCCGGGCAAGCAGGCTGGTCAGATCGACCAGCCCGCCGCTGGCGTCGGGCAGCATGAAATCGGGAAACCGATCTCCAACCGCGATAATGTTCGGCAAGAAACCATTGTCGCGCAGGGTCGTAATCACCTGATCATAGGCGGCCTTATAGGCGTCATTCTGCAGCGCGGCTTCAATGCGCTGGCTGAGTTGGTCCCGAAGGCTCATACTGATCCTGCTCTTTCGCTCCTGCCGATCATTTTCGGTTTCTCCCCGCGCAGCAAGACCTACTGGGTTTTCTTGCTGATCGTTGGGGCGGTCTTTTGATGAGCCATGACGGCCTTTTTCATCGTGTTATGGCTCATCGTATTATGGCTCATCGTTTTGTGGCTCATTGCGCTATGACCCGTCGTGCCGTGGCTCATCGCACCCTTCTTCATCGCACCCCTCTTCATCGCACCATGGGTCATGGCACCATGAGCCATCGCACTTTTCTTCTTGGTGCTATGGCTCATCGTATGATGGCTCATTGTGTTGGTGGTTTGTGCCGACGCGACACCCACGAGAGCGAGTGACAGGACGGCAGCGACGGTGGCAAAGCGCAACATGGAACATTCCTTCTTTCGATTGTGACGATACTGTGATTATTGGCCCTTGGGGGCCGGGAACAGCATAGCCGAAGGATTGGCCGTCCAGAAGGCCTGCATTTCCATCAACGCCTTCGACATTTCCATATTGGCCATCGCCATATGGTGCATCGCCATCATTTCATTTTTCGGCCCGATAGCGAATTGAGTGCCGTAGGATTGATTGATCTCAGCAACCAGCTTTTCCGCGTTGGACAGCTTGGCCTTCATCGCGGTCATTTGCTGGGGTGTCATGGTGGTGTGGGGCGCCGCATGGGCGAGCATCGGTGCCAGGCTTCCCAGGATGATCGTGCAAGCGAGAAGAGTGCGTTTCATTTTACTGCTCCTTGTGGATCCGCCAGCGCGGATCGGTTTTCTGAGCCGGATGGTCCGGCGCCGGTCGCTCCGGCCTCTGTGATATGCGCGCCAACAGCCGGCATAATCCAATACCGTTTGGTTATGGTTTCGATACCTCGACGAGGCGGCGCCGATCTGACAGGACTGCGTCACCCTAACCAGTGGCGCGACCTCAAGGAGTGAGCGATGAACCCGCAAAACCCACCCCGCGTGATCCATCCCTGGCCATTGCGCGTGATGCATTGGCTGAATGCCTTCGCCATTATCGTGCTGATCGGCAGTGGCTGGGAAATCTATGACGCGGCCCCGTTTCTGCCCTTCAGCTTCCCGCAATGGATGACCATCGGCCAATGGCTCGGCGCCGCCATCGCCTGGCATCTCGCCGCCATCTGGTTGCTGGTGATCAATGGGCTGAGTTATCTGACATGGGGGGTAGTCTCCGGCCATTTCCGCCGGAAATTTCTGCCGCTAACCCCACGCATGGTGATCCAGGACATCACCCAGGCCCTGCGCCTGCATCTGCCGCATGAAACCGGCGTCTATAACGCGGTGCAGCGCCTGCTTTATTTCGGCGTGATTTTTCTGGGGATTGTCGTGGTGCTGTCCGGGCTCGCGGTCTGGAAGCCGGTGCAGCTTTGGTTTCTCTCCGACCTGTTTGGCGGGTTTTTCATCTCAAGAGTGGTGCATTTCATCGCCATGACCGGCATTGCCTTGTTCCTCGCCGTGCATCTCATCCTGGTCGCGCTGGTGCCCAAAGTATTGCCGCCGATGATCACCGGTGGCCGCTTGCCGGAGAGCGCAACCCCCACAACCCCCCTAGCGGAGTGACGCCGATGAAATCCCTCCCGCTCAATCGTCGTCAATTATTCACCCGTGCTTTAGGCTTCGGGGCCGTGGGCCTGCTGCCCGGCTGCGATTTCGATCACCCCAACCATCCCGACCTTACAGACCGGGTGCTCTCGGCCATGTCGCGCTGGAATGACGAAGCCCAAGCGGCCTTGTTTGATCGTCACACGCTCGCACCGACCTATCCAGCCTCGGCCATCACCCGGCCCGCACGCTTCAATGCGTTTTACGATATTTCGCAGGCACCGCAGGTCAATCCAGCAATCTGGCAACTCGCCCTGACCGGGCGGATCGCCAATAAAACCCCGCTGACACTGGCCGATTTGCGCGCCATGAAGCAGGAGAGCCAAATCACCCGCTTTATCTGCGTGGAAGGCTGGCGCGTGGTGGGTCAGTGGAGTGGCGTGCCGCTCGCCCATGTGCTCAAAGCGATCAACGCGGATACGCAAGCGCGCTATATTTTGTTTCATTGTGCGGATGGCTACTTCACCAGTATCGATATGGCCTCGGCGTTGCAGCCGCAGACAATTTTCGCGCTTGATTTCAATGGCGGCCCGCTCACCGCCCCGTTCGGCGCGCCGATGCGGCTCCGGATTCCCACCAAACTGGGCTACAAAAACCCGAAATCGATTGTCGCGATGGAAGTCACCAATCGCTTCCCCGGCGGGTATTGGGAAAATCAGGGCTATAATTGGTTTGGTGGATCATGATCCGGCGTTGGGGCGTGTATTTCAGTGTGCGTTGCGGGCTGGGCTTCGCCGCTTTGGTGAGTATCGGCACGGGCTATGCGCGGGCGCAATCGGCACCCGTGCCCGTGCCCGTCGTGGTGGAATTATTCACCTCGCAAGCCTGTTCGGATTGCCCACCGGCAGATCGGTTGCTGCGCCGTGAGCAGGCCTCGCAGCCCGGCCTGATCGCGCTCGATTTGCACGTGACCTATTGGAACAGCCCCGCCTGGCGGGATCGTTTCTCATCCCGTGCGGCCACCGCGCGTCAGCAATTTTATGTCGATCGCGGGTTAACACATGAGCTATACACGCCCGAAGCCGTCGTTGATGGTCGCGTCGGCATGGTCGGCTCCGATAAAGCCCGGCTGAACGCTGCCATCGCAGCGTCCCGCGCCAACCCGGGGCCGCGCGTGCCCATCACCATCACCCAGCAGGCCAGCGCGGCGATGGTGCAGGTCGCGGCGGGTCAAGCGCCAGCGGACGCGCACGTGATTGCCTTCGCAATCGACCCGATCGAACATACCAAGGTCGGTGGCGGCGAGAATGACGGCGCCGATCTCACCGAGATCAACGTGGTGCGCCGCATTGAGATGCTCGGCGTTTGGACTGGTTCGGCGTTGTCGAAAACCGTGAAGCTAGCGCCGGGCCAGCATGTCGCGGTGATCGTGCAGACCCGCGATGGCGCGATCATCGGCGCCGCGATGCGTTAACGCGCGCCAAACTGGCTAGCCCCAGCGTGATCGGGCCTGATCATCCTCGGCGCGCGGCGCGACCCATTGCGCATCGCCATCGGTGAATTTTTCGTGCTTCCAAAACGGCGCGTCGGTCTTCAGCCAATCGATCAAAAATTCCGTCGCCTCCAAAGCCGCCGCGCGATGGGCGCTGGCCGCCGCCGCCAGCACGATGCGCGCCCCCGGCTCCAGACGGCCAATGCGGTGAATGATCGTGCAATCACTGAGCGGCCAACGCGCCATGGCTTGTGCGGCAATCGCCCCGGCGGCGTGCTCGGTCATGCCGGGATAATGTTCAAGCGTCAGCGCGGTCAGGCGCTTGCCATGCGCATCGGCGCGCACAATGCCCACGAAGCTGGCCACCGCCCCGGCCCCGGATTCCAAGCGGGCCAGCTCGGCACCCACATCGAAATCCTCAGCCTGCACCCGAATGATCGGCATGGCGTCAGCCGCCGGTAAAAGGCGGGAAAAACGCAATTTCATGGGCGCCGGCAATCGGTGCATCGGCGCTGACGAATTGTTGGTCCATCGCCGTTTTAATCACGGCGCGCTGGGCGAAGGCGTTGGCGTGGGCGGGGCTGCGCGCCGCCAGCCAATCGGTCAAGGCACCAATGGTGGTCACCTCGGCAGGCGGATCGACCCGCTCTTCGGCATGGCCGATACGTTCGCGCAGCCAAGCGAAATAGCGGATCGTGACGGTCATTGCGCCGGGACTTGAACGGTGATCGATTGGCCGTTCGGCTCAACCAAGGTCGCGGTGCCGGTGCCGCTGGGGATCAGAATGCCCCCCCCCTGGCCATTGATCGGCGAGACTTGCTGATAGCGGCCATTGCTGGGGGTGCTGACAATGCCCACCGGACCCGCCGGGCCGACCAAGGTTTTGCCAACCGGCACACCCGCCGGCGCGGCAGCGGCGTTGCCGGTCGGGCGGACCGAGAAAGCCGCGCCGGTATGACCGGGCACCGGGCCGTATTCGTTCTGATAGGCCTGGCCGAGCGGCACATTCATATCTTGTTGGATTTGCGCCAAGGTTGGGATTGGTTTTACTTTTCCGGGCCAAATATCGCCGGGCTGCGAGAGCACCGGCTGCACCGCCACTTGCTGGCCACGGGCGCGCTGCATATTGAGCGTCTCCGAGGGCGGGGCGTTCGGGTCGCCGAACGGGTCGATGCTGCTGTGCAAATAATTGCCAACCCCGGCGCAGCCCGAGAGCAGCGTGAGCAGCAGGCACGGCATGATTGCGGCAGTTGGGAATCCGCGTCTCGGCATGGCAGCTTTCTCCATCAAGCGAAATCTCTTATCGACCAGTTTACCGGTTGATCTCAAGAGGGGGGTGCGACAGGCGCCGCGCCGCGTTCCATCGACCAATCGATAAAATTGGCGATGAACCGCGCGATTGCCATAGGATCGCCCAGATCAAGCTGGGTTATCGTGCCGTTGGGCAAAGGCTGATCGCTAGCGACCGCGATGATGCCGGGCAGATCGGGCCAAAGCGGCTTTTTGCCGAGGGACGGGCGGTGGATTTCGATTTTGGCCACCGGCGCTGATTTGAACCCCTCGGCCAAATACAGGTCAGCAGGTGCCATCCGGGTGAGCAAAGCCGCCAAATCCGGCTCGCTCTCGCCGCGATGTTCAGCGAACAGCACGAACCGGGCGGTGGTCGCGAGCATGGTTTCCTGCGCACCGGCTTGGCGGTGCCGGTGGCTATCCTTGCCCGGTTGATCCGGGTCCACCGCGTGATGGGCGTGTTTCAGGGTAGAGACAATCATGCCCCAGCCGGTAAGAATAGGCAGCAGCGTGGTCAGCAACGTGGTCTTGCCACTGCCGGACCAGCCGATGAGGGCGAGCACCGGCGCAGGATTCTGGGCTGAATCAGGCTCAGGCGAGGGGGTCAATCCGAAAATCCTTCTGGCGGCGGCGGGGGTCAGCCGGCGGAATTAGGCTGGGTCACATGGCGCAGGCCGGCGGTGAGATAATCCCAGCCGGTCAGCAATGTCAGGCCTGCGGCAATCCAGAGCAATCCGCCGCCCAAACCCGATGCGGGCAACCAGCCAATGCCAAGCGCGCGCGCACCCGGATCGCCGAGCAGCAACACGCCGAGCGCGAGCATTTGCGAGGCCGTCTTCCATTTGGCAAGCTTGGTAACCGGCAGGCCAATGCGAATACCGGCCAGATATTCGCGCAGCCCCGAGACTAGGATTTCACGCAGCATGATGACAATCGCCGGATAAATGCCAAAAGCGGGCAGCCGCCGAAACCCAACCAGCAGCATCAGCGTGGCACCCACCAGCAGCTTATCGGCAATCGGGTCCAGCATCCGGCCCAGATTGGATAATTGTTTCCGCGAGCGGGCAAGCTGGCCATCCAGCCAGTCGGTAACACCGGCCAAAGCGAACAAGCACGCCGCCAGCAGGTCCGCGACCGGGGCGTTGATCGCGACCAGCAGCACCAATACCGGGATGGCGGCGATGCGCGAGAGGGTCAATAGATTGGGCAGGTCGGTCAACATGGGATCAGATTAAGCCGTTTTGCGGCGGCGCGTAAGCCGGTTGATCCATTGCGTCGGTCGCGGCGATCCGATCAAGCGCAAACCGCGCAGGAAATTTGGTGCCATGGCTTCAACCCTGGCCGGGTCCAACGCCCCGCTGATCGCCAAATTGGCCTCCAGATCGTTAATTTTTATCGGCTCGAATGGAACAAGACGGCTGCCCGGCTGCTGGGTAAATCGGTCCAAGGCGGCAATCAATGATCCGTCGCAGGCATCCACCGCCTGTTGCCAATCCGATTGCACAACACCAACCAGTTCGGCGATCAGCATGTCGCGCACATGCCTGATCGCCACCCGCTGATCGGGTCGGTCGTTGTCATCGCTCGCGGCCTCGATGATCAGATCGCACTCAGTGTCAACGCCCATCGAGCGATTATTGACGTTGGACGAACCAACCCGCAACAGACAATCATCGATGATCAGCACCTTGGCATGCACGTAAATATCGGCGCCCCGCGCGGTCACGGGTGTTGCGAATCTAAGCCGGTGCTGGTGGTCGATGCGCCGTAAATCTTGCAGCAACAAGGCTCGTGCCGAGCCCATGACCTCCTCTTCGAGCCAGCCATCGGCGCGAATCGGGTTGATGATAATCACCTCTGGCCCATCGGACTCGGCCAGCCGTGCTGCGATTGCACGTGCGATTTTGGGTGACGCGAAATATTGACTTTCAAGATAGATTGATCGCTGCGCGGACCGGATAGCGGCGATATACAGCGCCTCAATCTCACGGGTTTCGGGCATTTGGTCGGTCTTCGGCCACGTGCGGGCAATGCCGATCATCACATCACGCATATGCGGCTCAAGATTGCGCGGCCAGGGAATCTCCTCACGGGTCGACGGCGCGGGTTCGAGTTGATGCCCGGTGGCAGCATGCCAGCGCAGACGCGCAAGATCACCCAAAGCGCGGGCGGCATCGCCGCTCACTGCCGTTGTGACGTCATGCCAGGGACCGTAGCGTTTACCGTCCGGTTCATCGCGCCTTGGATCATCGTCATGATGATGTTTGGTGTCCCATCGGCCAACGGTGGTATCGATCCCGCCGCAAAAAGCGAGTTGATCGTCGATCACAACGATTTTCTGGTGATGGCAGCCGCCAGGTGGATGGTTACTATCCAGGCGAAAATGAATCCGCCGCGAGGTTAACCAGTTGAGGAGCACCAGTGGCGTGGTGCCGCGCATCGGCATTTTCATGAAAGCAAGATCCCAGCGCAGCACATTGATTTGCAGATTTTTGTTGCGCCGTACGGCAGCGGTCAAAAATGCGCCGAGCTGATTGGGCACGCCATTAATCGTGATATCGCCGCGTTCGAGGTCGATGCCGGTATGAAAATCCCACCCGATCATGAGCACCGAATGTCGCGCCGATAAAATCGTCTGCTTCAGCGCCAAAAAATACGCCGCGCCGTTGCTAATGACCGTGACCTGCTTGGCATGGGCGATCTGCCAGCATGTTTCGCCGGGTATCAGTATTTTGGGCGTTAAGGGCATTATTGCACGATGACGGCATCGCCGGGCGCAACGGCCCCGCCGATGACAACTCGGGCGAACACGCCGCAATCGGCATGGCCGAAATGCCGCATTAATTCCTGCACCGGGTTGGCATCGCGCTGGCGCGTGACCGGGTTCAGCCCCGTCGCCGCGCAGCGATCAATGCGCTCGACCACTTCGATGACCGCCGCGCCAAGGCGCAGCCTCCGGCCAACCCAGTCAAATTCCGCCCAAGGTTCAAGGCCCTCAAGATAGATATTGGCGCGAAACCGCAGCGGATCGCGCGCAGCCCCCACTTTCTGCTCCAGCGCGCGCAGGCTGGGCAGGCCGATCAGGCTGATGAATTTGCGCGACTGATCGGTGAAATGGATCTCTGGCGCTCGGATCAACCGTGGGGTGCCGCGCAGCGCGCCGGGGATGGCTTGGGCGATAAAGCTTTCCAGCATCGCCCGACCATCGGGCGATGCGGGCGACGCCTCAATCACCCCGCCATCGGCGGCGCGCAGCGTGAGCGTATCGGCACCCTCGTCATAGCGCGCATCAAGAGATATGGCGTCAGGGTTGCGCGCCAAGCATACAAGCTCGCGCTTGGAGCGCCAGGACGGCGTGGCCTCGTCAAAACCGCAATCGGCTTGGGCGATTGCAAAAATGCGGTCGCCAGCAATGGCGCCATCAGGGCGCAACAGGGTGTTGGCCAGGCCTTCGCCGGTTAGGGTTTTGACCGGGTAGCGATAGATCGTCTCAACCTGCATCACATCCCCCTCTTGAGCCAGATCAATGCTACAACCATCTATGATCGGCAAGGTTGCGCCATCGCCTATTGAGGGGTGGCGCAGTCCGGTCGCCTCATGAAAGGGATCAAACAATGAATTTTGACAAATTTACCGAACGGTCACGCGGTTTTGTGCAAGCGGCGCAGACAATCGCGGTGCGCGAATTCCACCAGCTCGTCACGCCCGAGCATTTGCTCAAAGCGTTTCTCGATGATGATGAAGGCGCTGCATCCGGCCTGATCCGTGCTGCCGGCGGTGATCCGGCTGCGGTGAAATTCGCGGTCGATGCGGCGGTGGCCAAGCTGCCGAAAGTGCAGGGCTCGGGCGCGGGGCAGCCGCAAATCACCCCGGATCTGGTGCGCGTGCTCGATGCGGCGCAGACCATGGCGCAGAAGGCGGGCGATGAATATACCGCGCAAGATCGCATTTTGGTGGCGCTTGCGGCCAGCGACACGTCGGCGGGCAAGGCCCTGAAGGCCGCAGGCGCTTCGGCGCAGGCGTTGGAGAAAGCGGTCGCCGATATTCGCAAAGGTCGCACCGTGGATAGCGCGAGCGCCGAGCAAAATTTCGATGCGCTGAAAAAATATGCGCGCGATGTCACCGAGGCGGCGCGGGCGCAAAAGCTCGATCCGGTGATTGGGCGTGATGAAGAAATTCGCCGGGCAATCCAGGTGCTAGCGCGGCGCACCAAGAATAATCCGGTGCTGATCGGCGAGCCAGGCGTGGGCAAGACCGCAATTGTCGAGGGGCTGGCACTGCGGATCGTCAATGGCGATGTGCCGGAGGCACTTAAGAATAAGCGTTTGATGTCGCTCGATTTAGGCGCGTTGGTGGCCGGCGCGAAATTTCGCGGTGAGTTCGAAGAGCGGCTAAAAGCGGTGCTCAAAGACATCGAAACCGCCAATGGCGAGATCATTTTGTTCATCGATGAAATGCACACGCTGGTCGGGGCGGGCAGGGCGGATGGCGCGATGGATGCCTCCAACCTCATCAAGCCGGAGCTGGCGCGCGGCGCGCTGCATTGCATCGGCGCAACCACGCTCGATGAATATCGGAAATATATCGAGAAAGATGCCGCACTGGCGCGGCGGTTTCAGCCGGTCTTTGTGGATGAGCCGAGCGTTGAGGACACGATTTCGATTTTGCGCGGGATCAAGGAAAAATACGAATTGCACCATGGCGTGCGCATCCTCGATTCGGCCCTGGTGGCCGCAGCAACCTTGTCCAATCGCTACATCACCGATCGGTTTTTGCCCGATAAGGCGATCGACCTGATCGATGAGGCAGCGTCGCGCCTGCGGATGCAGGTCGATAGTAAACCCGAAGCGCTGGACGAGCTGGACCGCCGCCTGATGCAGCTCAAAATCGAGCGCGAGGCGTTGCGGCGCGAGGATGATGCGGCCTCCAAAGAGCGGCTGGCCCGGCTCGAGGGCGAGATTGCGGCCCTTGAGGAAAAATCGGATTCGCTCTCGGCGTCCTGGAAAGCCGAAAAGGATCGGATGAACGAAACCCAGCGGCTAAAGGAGAAATTGGATCAGGCGCGTAGCGACATGGAAATGGCGCAGCGCGCGGGCAATCTCGCACGGGCCTCGGAGCTGATGTATGGCGTGATCCCGGATTTGGAGCGCAAGCTAGCCGAGGGCGCGGGCGATGATCAACTGGTCAATGAGGCGGTCACCGAACAACAGATCGCCCATGTGGTGGCGCGCTGGACCGGGATTCCGGTGGATAAAATGCTAGAGGGCGAGCGCGCCAAGCTGACCAAGATGGAAGATTTGCTGCGCAAGCGCGTGGTTGGCCAAGAGGCGGCGCTGCGGGCAGTCTCGGATGCGGTGCGCCGGGCGCGGGCCGGCTTGCAAGACCCGAATCGGCCCATCGGCTCGTTCCTGTTTCTCGGCCCGACCGGGGTGGGCAAAACCGAAACCTGTAAAGCCCTGGCCGAATTTTTGTTTGATGACGAGCGGGCGATGGTGCGTATCGACATGAGCGAATTCATGGAGAAGCACGCAGTCTCTCGGCTGGTCGGCGCGCCACCGGGCTATGTTGGCTATGAGGAAGGCGGCGTGCTGACCGAGGCGGTGCGTCGGCGGCCTTATCAGGTGATTTTGTTCGATGAGGTCGAAAAGGCCCATGAGGATGTGTTCAATATCCTGCTGCAAGTGCTGGATGATGGCCGCCTGACCGATGGGCAGGGCCGCACCGTCGATTTCAAAAACACCATCATCGTGCTCACCTCGAATCTCGGCAGCGAAATCCTAGCGGCGCAGCCGGATGGTGAGGATGTGATGCTGGCCGAAGCGCAAGTGATGCGGGTGGTGCGGGGTCATTTCCGGCCTGAATTTCTCAACCGGCTGGACGAGGTAATCTTGTTCCGGCGCCTGCAACGGGCGGATATGGCAACGATTGTCGATATCCAATTGCGGCATCTGGAAGCCTTGCTGGCGGATCGAAACATCAAATTGTCGCTCGATCAATCGGCGCGCGATTGGCTGGCCAATGAAGGCTATGATCCGGTTTATGGGGCGCGGCCACTCAAACGCGTGATCCAGCGCAGCCTGCAAAACGCGTTGGCGACCAAAATCCTCGATGGCAGCATCCATGACGACCAAACTGTTCGCGTGAGCGTCGGTCTTGATGGGCTGGATATCGTGGGTGAGCTGGATAAAGCGGCCTAACCGCGCAACAGGCGCTGATGTCTAGCCCTGGTCGCATGCGCTTGTCTCATGGCCGGACTGCGTTGCCGATCAGAGTGGGAACCGCGTGAGCTTCCCGCTCTGATCGGCGAAAACTGAGGAAAAACAAAGGTAATCGGGCGTTTCGCCGGCTGGCAAGGTGGGCGTTGACAGGGTCGGATGCCGGGCGTAGAAGCCGCCCACCGCTGATGAGGCGGCGACCGACGGAGCGGGTCAAACCGCAACGTCAATTTTGTTCTTTGAGGTTTGTGAATAGGCTAGGAAGGGATACGTTGGTGGCGTTTGGCTGCCTGGGTATTGGTGTGATGCTTGCGAGAGCGGGTATTGCGTTGATGTCTGTGGTGGTTGGGGCGTGCTGGTAGCTTGGGGCGAGAGTTCTGGGTTGATTGGTGCGTGATTATTGTATGATTGGCTGGTTTGCTGGGTTTAGGTCTGGTTTACTGGGTTGGTTATATAACCATTCGAACGTTGGTGATGTATCTTTTTGATAGATGACGAGATGTTTCGAATGTCGTTTATTTCTTGTGGGGTAAACGATGACTGAGTGAGCTGGGTCTGGTTCGTGGTAATTTAGTCTGAGAGGGCTAGGTTATTGATGAACATGAG
>JBMFWT010000002.1:0-136467 GCA_049964975.1 Acidiphilium sp. | reverse complement strand
CGACAAAAAGATGGACCGGCTGCTGAATGATGTTGATACCCAGCCGGGAATGCAGGCTTTATATGCATATCAGGATTATGCAGCGGAGCAGCAGCCGGAGATTTTTGAGGGCTCGCCCGGATCGATTTTGTTGGTGCGGCGCGGCATTCGTGGGGTGAATAAGTTTCTGAGCCCGACGGGGGCGTGGTCGCCGCAATATTTGCATTACACCACGCCGGATTGCCGAGGCGCGAAGGTGACGCCGAAAGGAGCAGGAGCATAAATCGGGTTTTCGCTCGGCTCCGACGCTTGTTGGCGATGGTGCCGGTGGCGGCGCTGTTGGCGGGGCTGTCTGGATTTTGGGTGGCAATGCCGCGGGCTGACGCGGCGGCGCGGGTGTGTGGCACGGTGATTGTGCCGACGGCTTTGGGAACTGGTGTGCCGCCGGGGTCAGTGACCTCGCTCAATCCGCTGTTTGCCGCTTCGGGCGATGATGATGAGGCGATTGGGCTGCTGTTTTACGGGTTGATTTGGGTTAATCGGGCGCACAAAATCGAATGGTCGCGCAGCATGGCGACCTCGATTGATGTTTCGAAGGATGACAGGGTGTTCACGGTGACGATGAAGCCGTGGGTGTGGTCGGACGGGGTTCCGGTGACCAGTTCGGACGTCAAATATATGTTCGATATGATCAAGAAGATGGGGCCGACCTATCGCAGTTATGGCGATGGCGGGATTCCCACGCTGGTCAAGCATTTTACGTTGCTGGGGCCGGAAAAATTTCAGGTGACGATGGTGCATCCGGTTAATCCGGAATGGTTCGAACTGACCGGGTTATCGACATTGGAGCCGCTGCCCGCGCATGTTTGGGGGCGCTATAGCATCAATCAGATGTGGCGGCGGCAATCCGATCCGGCGTTTTTCAAGGTGGTGGACGGGCCTTATCAAATTGAGAGCTATGCGATGGGGCGGCATATGATTTTTGTGCCGAACCCCAGCTATAGGGGGCATAAATCGCAGATTAAGCGGTTTATTGTGAAGTTTTTGCATTCGGCTGGCTCGGAAATTGAGGGGTTGCGCACCGGCACGTTGGATATGAGTAATTTGCCGTTCTCGTTATGGCCGGAGCAATATCGGTTGAGCGGGGTGCGGCGGATCAAGATGGCGCCGTCATTTCGCACCGGATTTACGCTCCTGAATTTTCGCAATTCGAAAGTGGCGTTTTTTCGTGATGTGCGGGTGCGCCAAGCGCTGGCTGATGCGATTGATCAGGCGGAGATTAGTAAGTTACTGGAGCATGGGCTGGCCCCGACCCAGTACGGCCCGGTGCCGACCGTCCCGCCGACATTTCTCTCGCCTTCGGCGCGAGCGGGGCAGTATCCGGTGGGGTTTGATCCGGCGAAGGCGCGGGCGCTGTTGCGGGCGGCGGGTTGGCTGCGCGGGCCGGATGGCATCCGGGTGAAAGACGGAAAGCGCCTGTCCTTTGTGGTGAAGCTGCCCTCCGGGGGGGCAACATCGATGCTGGGCACCGAGTTTATCCAGCAAGAGTGGCGGGCGATTGGCGTGGAGATGAAAATCCGGGTGGTGACGCTTAATCAAGCGATTGCCATGCTCGGTAATCCGGATGAATGGGAAGCGACGATCCTGAGTATTGGTGACGGTAATTTTCCGAGTGGCGGGCCGTTTTTTCGCACCGGCGCACCGATCAATGTTGAGGGATATAGCGATAAAAAGATGGATCGGCTGCTGGCAAAGGTCGATACCGCGCCGGGCATGAAGGCATTTTATCGCTATGAGGATTATGCTGAAGAGCAGCAGCCGGAGATTTTTTCGGGGGTGACCGGCTCGATTGTGTTGGCCCGGAAAGGCATTCGGGGGGTGAATATGTTTTTGAGCCCGACGGGAAGCTGGTCGCCGCAATATCTCTATTTTACCCGGCCCGATTGCCGGGCTGCCAAGGTGAAGCCGTTGCCGCCTGCGATCGTGGCGGAACAAGGAGCGAAAAAATGATCAGGATGATCACCAAGCGATTACTGACCTCGATATTGACGCTGATTATTCTGGTCAGCGTGGTGTTCGCGATGACCCATGCGACGCCGGGCGGGCCGGCTTTTTCGATTTTGGGGCAGAAGGCGACGCCGGCGGCGGTGAAGGCGCTGAATGCGCGGCTGGGGCTGAATGTGCCCTGGTGGGACCAGTATTTCATCTGGTGGTGGCATTTGTTGCAGGGGCGGTTGGGTTTTTCCTATTTGCTCAATCGGCCAGTGACGGAGCTGATTGCGGAATATTTGGGCAATACGCTGTTGCTGTATATTGGCGCGATTGTGCTCTCCGTGCTGTTATCGATTGGCATTGGGCTGGTGCAGGGCGTGACGTGGGGGCGCTGGCCGGCGCGGTTGATCGGGGCGTTTCAGTTGGCGGCCTATGCGCTGCCGACCTTTTTTGTTGGCACCATGTTCATTTTGTATTTCGGGGTGGAATGGCAGGTATTGCCGACCGGCGGGATTACGGATTTGCGGATCGCGCATCCGGGTGCGCTTGATTATGCGCGGCATTTGATTTTGCCGATTTTGACTGTGGGTTTGCTCGGTGTGTCGGGGTTGTCGCGCTATTTCGGCGCCTCGGTGCATGAGGAGTTGAACAAGGATTATGTGCGCACGGCCTTGGCCAAGGGGCTGACCTTCCGGGCGGTGCTGTTTGGCCATGTGCTGCGCAATGCGCTGCGGCCTTTGGTGACGATTTTGGGGCTGTCGTTTCCGGGGATTTTTGTCGGCTCGGTGTTGGTGGAATCGGTGTTTAACTATCCGGGGCTTGGGTATTTATTGTGGCGCTCGGCGTTGTCGCAGGATTATCCGGTGGTTTCGGGGATTGTGCTGTTGCTCGGGGTGATCACCGTGGTTGGCAATTTGCTGGCTGATTTGGTGAATGGTTTGCTTGATCCACGCGAAATTTACGATTGAGGAGGGCGCGATGAGTCTCTCATTGGCGGAAAATATGGCGGCTCCGGGGGGCGCATTGCGCCGGGGTGCGACGGCGCGGCTGCTCGGTTGGATGGGCGATCGGACCATGTTGGTCAGCGGTTTGGTGCTGATGGCGCTGATTTTGCTGTTTTGCTTTCTGGGCGGGCTGGTTTACCCGGCGAGCCCGTTCGCGATTCATGGGCATCACGCGTTTCAGCCGCCGAGCGGGGCGTTCCCGCTGGGCACGGACCAGATTGGGCGCGACGAACTGGCAAGGCTGATCCAAGGCGGGTTTACCACCATGGTCGTGGCGATCCCGGCGGCGTTGCTCACCTTTGCCATCGGGCTGATTTATGGTTTGGCGGCGGCCTTGCTGCCGGCCTGGGTGGATAAGGTGTTGATGCGGGTGCTTGATGCGTTTCTGGCGCTCCCTGGTTTGGTGGTGTTGATTTTTTTCGCGTCGCTCTTGGCGCCGAGTAATTCCGAGCTGATTTTGCTGCTCGGGCTGACTTCGTGGCCGGGGCTGGCGCGGTTGGTGCGCAATGAGGCGATTTCTCAGCGTGGGCGGGATTTTGTGCTGGCGACGCGGCAATTTGGCGGCGGCACCTGGTATGTGGCGCGGGTGCATTTGCTGCGGGTGATGGCGCCGATTCTGGTGGTGAATTTCACCTTTTTGCTCGGTGATTCGGTGCTGGCGCTGTCGGGCTTGAGCTTTCTGGGGCTGGGGGTGAAGCCGCCGATGACCAGTTGGGGTGGGTTGTTGCAAACCGGGCTGAATTTGATCGCGCTCAATCCGTGGTGGATGATTTTTCCATCGGCGATCATGATTTTCGCGTCGATCGTGGCGACGAATTTGATTGGCCAGGGCATCCTGGCGCGTTTGGGCGAGGGGCGCTGAGATGAGTGCGGTATTGACGCTGGATCAATTCTCGGTGGCGCTCAAGCGCGGGCGCGGCAAGAATGTGCCGATTTTGGATGATATTAATCTCACCGTCGCGGCGGGGGAGATGACGGCTTTGGTGGGCGAAAGCGGCTCGGGCAAGACGATTGCGTCGTTGGGGGTGATCCGGCTGCTGCCGCGCGGGGCGAGCACGTCGGGCCGGGTGATGCTGGGCGCGCAGGATTTGACCACATTGTCGGATGCCGCGATGCGTAAGGTGCGCGGGCGCGACATTGGCATGGTGTTTCAAAATCCACTTTCGGCGCTGAACCCTTCGACGCGGGTGGGGGCGCAGATTACCGAGGTTTATCGGCTGCATACCGGTGAGAGCGACCGGGCGGCGCGGGCGCGGGCGTTGGAATTGTTCGGCGAGGTGGGGATTCCCAACCCGGCGGACCGGCTTGATGATTATCCGCATCAATTTTCCGGCGGGATGCGCCAGCGGGTGATGATTGCGATGGCGCTGGCCTGTTCGCCCAAATTGCTGATTGCCGATGAGCCGACGACGGGGCTGGATTTGCTGGTGGCGCGGCAAATTATGGCGTTGCTGACCCGGCTGCGGCGCGAGCGGCAGATGGGCGTGTTGTTCATCACCCATGATTTATCGGTGGTGGAGGAGCATGCCGATCAGGTGCATGTGCTGTATGCGGGACGGTCCGTAGAGTGGGGCCGTGCGCGGTCGTTTTTTGAGCAGCCCCGCCATCCTTATAGTCAGGCCTTGTTGGGCGCGGTGCCACGGCTGGGGCAGGCGCGGCTGGTCTCGATCCCGGGGAATTTGCCTGATCCGGAGACCCGCCCGCCCGGCTGCCGGTTTGCGCCGCGCTGTGCCTATCGGGAGGATGCGTGCGACGAAGCCTATCCGGCAGCGGACAGCATGGGAGGCACGATGTTTGCGTGCCGCCGGGGGCGGACGATCACGCCGGAGCCGTTGGGCGTGAGCGAGCAGGCAGTGGCGCAGGCGCACAATAGCGGCCCGGTGGTGTTGCAGGCCGAGGCGGTGGGCGTTGATTATGCGCGCAGTGCGACGAGCTTTGTGCGCGGCTTGTTTGGCGGGCGTGATCGGCTGCGGGCGCTGAGCGATATTTCGTTTTCGCTCCGGCGCGGCCAGTGTTTGGGGGTGGTGGGCGAAAGCGGATCGGGAAAATCGACGCTGGGGCGCGCTGTGTTGCAAATGATTCCGTATCATGGGCGGGTGATTTTGGATGGGCATGATTTCTCGGTGATGCACGGGCGCGAGCGGCGCGCGGCGCGGCGCGGTGTGCAGGTGGTGTTTCAAGACCCGCGGGAATCGCTCAATCCGCGCATGCGCATTGGCGAGATTGTGGCCGAGCCGCTGAAATTGGCCGGCATGGTCGGTGCGCGGGCGCGCCGGGATGCGGCGGCGGCGCTGCTGGACCGGGTTGGGTTGAATGAGCGGATGATGGCGCAGTTTCCGATGGCCGTGTCCGGTGGGCAGGCGCAGCGCATTGCGATTGCGCGGGCGCTGGCGACCAAGCCGGCGATTATCGTGCTTGATGAGCCGACATCGAGTTTGGATGTCTCGACGCAAGCGATGTTGTTGAATTTGTTGAAGGATTTGGCCGAAAGTGACGGGTTGAGCTATATTTTGATCAGTCATGACATCGCGGCGGTCAGTTATATGGCCGATACGATTGCGGTGTTGCGGGGCGGGCAGTTGATGGAAATGGGCGATGCGGCATCGGTGCTTGGTGCGCCGCAAAGTTCCTATACCCAGGAGCTGGTCGCGGCCTCGCCGCATTTCCGCGCGATCAATCAGGCGGGGGCGGTGAGCGGGGCTGTCGCGGTCGCGGATAAGACAGGGTTTTAGCGTGGCCGCGCCCGGCTCGGCGGTGGATTTCCGCGCCGCGTATTTGGCGCATCTGGCTGGTGAGCGGCGGGCGGCGGCGCTGACGGTTGCGACGTATGGGCGCGATATTGCCGAGTTTTTGGGGTTTTTGAGTCGGCATTTTGGCGCGGAGCCGGATGGGGCGGCGCTGGCGGCGGTTAGTCTCGGCGATTTGCGGGCCTATTTGGCGGACCGGGCGCAGGCGGGGATTGATGGGGCGACGCGGGCGAAGAAATTGGCGGCGATCCGTGGGTTTTTTCGGTTTTTGGAGCGGCGCTACGCGATTGCCAATCAGGCGCCGCGCTTGATCGGCACGCCGCGCGCCAAGCGGCCTTTGGCGCGGGCGCTGGAGGAGGGGCAGGCGCGCATTGTGGTGGCGGCGATTGGCGATGGCGCGATGGCGGCGCGGGATACGGCGCTGATGGCGCTGTTATACGGCGCGGGCTTGCGGATCAGTGAGGCTTTGGCGCTCGATTGGCGCGATTGGCCAAGTGCGGCGGCGCCGCTCTTGGTGCGCGGCAAAGGCGGCAAGCAAAGGCTGGTGCCGGTTTTGGCGGTGGTGCGTGATGCGGTTGAGGCGTGGCGGCGGGAGATTGGCGGTGCTGCGGATCAGCCGATGTTTCCGGGCGTGCGGAGCAACAGGCTCAATCCGGGGGTGGTGCAGCGCTTGCTGCGCAATTTCCGGCGGGCGCAGGGTTTGCCTGAGCACACCACGCCGCACGCGCTGCGCCATTCTTTTGCGACACATTTGCTGCGGGCGGGGGCGGATTTGCGCGCGATCCAGGAATTGCTGGGGCATGCCAGCCTCTCGACCACCCAGCGCTATACGGCGCTCGATGAGGCGGCGTTGCTCAAGGTTTGGCGCGCGGCGCATCCGCGTGCGTGACTGGGTTACTGGTTCGGTGATGCGGGAAGTGACGGGGTGGAAAGTGACGGGGTGGAAAGTGGGGGTGCGTTGAGCGGTTGGGCGGCGATGCCGCTCATGCCGGGATTGCTGGGTGGGGTGGCTGAGGGCATCGCCGCGCCATAGGCCAACCAGTCGGGCAGGCTGCGCTGGACCTGGTATTGGAATTGAACATTCATGTCGTTCATCATGTGCTCGGTCATTTGGTAGAGCGCCGCCCGGATCCGCGCTTGGCTGGCACCGACGCTGGGTGCGGGTTCGCTGCGCGAGACCGAGGCTTCGGCATAGCCGACTTGCTGGCCGTTGCTGGTGCGGATCAGAAGTTCGACGGCGAGGGTGCCGGTGAGTTGGCCGCCGATTTGATCGAGCGAGGCGCGTTTGATGATGAAGGTGGCCGCGCCGGGCGCGCCATCGGCGACCAGTCGTTGCTGCGCCATGGTGGTGAGGGCGGTGGCGGGCGCTTCGGGCGCTTGGGCAATCATGGTGGCGGCGCCGGGGCTGGGCACATAGCGATCCCGCACCCGAATACTGGCCACTTTCAGCGTGATTGGCGGCAAGTAGCTATAGCTGAGCGGCGCGAAACGGGTTGGCACCGGCGTTGATGTGCAGGCAGCGAGGCTGAGCGGGAGCAGAAGGGCGGTGCTGAAGAGCAGGCGGCGATTGAGGGTCATGGAGGCTCCTTCCGGTGTCGGGTTAGGCATTCGGGCGTGGATGGGCGGTTTGCGCGTCTGGCTCGGCAGCGTCTGGCTCGGCAGCGTCTGGTTGGCCGATCGGGGCGCGCGGGAAGCGGAAATCGACATTGCAGAACTCGCAGGTCATGGTGATGGTGCCCTCGATGGCCATGTGATCGAGATCATCGGGCGCGAAGCCGTTCAGCAGGTCCGCGAGGCGCGCGCGCGAGCAGCGGCAGCCATAGGCCAGCGGGCGTGGGCGATCGGCGGCGACGCCTTCGCCGTGGAACAGCCGGTACAGCACGCGCTCGGCGGGCAGGGTGTCATCGAGCAATTCGGCATCGGTGATGGTGGCGGCGAGGATTTTGGCGGTGCGCCAGGCTTCGTCTTGCTCGGCTTCGGAGAGGGCAGGATCAACGCCGCCGGCGCCGGCGATCCGCTCGACGATCAGGGCGGCGGCGCGCCAGCCATGCGGGGTCTCGGCGCAGGCGAGGTGGATGGCGCAGGGGAGCTGCTCGCTGGTCGAGAAATAATGCAGCGCCATATCGGCGAGGGTTTCGCCTTCGAGCGTGACGATGCCTTGGTGGCGTTCTGAGTCTGGCCCTTGATCGACGGTGAGGGCGAGATAGCCATCACCCATCAGCGCGCGGGCCTGGTGCGTTTCGGGGAGCGGCAGATCATTGGCGATGCGGGCATAGCCGCGCAGGGCGCCGGTATCGGTGCAATCGGCGAGCAGCAGCGGCACCGCGCCATCGCCTTTGGCTTGCAGCGAGAAGGAGCCGGAGAATTTCAGGGCGGTGGCAAGACCGGCGACCAGGGCCAAGGCCTGGCCGAGCAGGGCGCGCACCGGGGCGGGATGATCATGGCGGGTCAATAGCGCATCGGCGAGCGGGCCAAGGCGCACCAGACGGCCGCGCACGGGCAGCTTGGGCAAAAAGAACGGGGTGACGCCGCGTGGCACGGACAGGTCAGGGACGTCAGGGCGGGAAACATCGAGAAAATCGGGGGTCTGGGTCATCGTGATCCCTAGATAGGGGGTTTGACGCGGATTTGCCATCATGGTGCTTGCCGGAATGCGTTTGGCAAGCTAGCCATCACCTATGGGTGAAAACCGATGAGCGAGTTGGGCGATGGCGATCTGATCGGGGCGGTCGGGCAGTTGGCACGGGCGAATGTGCTCGTGGTCGGCGATCTGATGCTGGATCGGTATGTTTATGGTCGGGTGGAGCGGATCAGCCCCGAAGCGCCGGTGCCGATTTTCACGGTGACCCGTGAGATTGCGATGCCGGGTGGGGCGGGCAATGTGGTGCGCAACCTGACGGCGCTGGATGCGGCGACGGCTTTTGTCTCGGTGGTCGGCGATGATCAGGAAGGCTCGGATTTGACCGCGCTGATTGGCGGGCAAAATCAGGTCGAGCCATGGTTGCTGGTGGAGAATGGCCGGGCCACGACGGTCAAGACCCGGTTTATCGCGGCGGGGCAGCATTTGCTGCGCTCGGATCGTGAGCAGGTGCGGCAATTGCCCGATAAATTGGCGGATCGGCTGGTGCGCATCGCCTCGGATGCGATGGCGGCGACGTCGGTGACGATCCTCTCGGATTATCGCAAAGGCGTGCTGGCGCCGGGGATTGCCCGCAGCTTGATCAGTCAGGCCCGTGGCTTGGGGCGCACGTTGATTGTTGATCCGAAAGGGGCCGATTGGTCGCATTATGCGGGGGCGGATTTGCTGACGCCAAACCGGCGCGAATTGGCGGAGGCGAGCGGATTGCCGGTGGAGGATGAGGCGCAGATTGTGGCCGCGGCGCGCAGCCTGATCGAGCGGCTGGGCTTTGGAGCGATTTTGGTCACCCGATCGGAAGATGGGATGAGTTTGGTGACCAATGACGGAACAGTGCGCCACTACCCGGCGGAGGCGGCGGAGGTTTATGACGTGTCCGGCGCGGGGGATACCGTTGTGGCCGTGGTGGCGGCGGGGCTGGCAGCCGGGTTGGAGCTGCCGGTGGCTTGCCGGTTGGCCAATATCGCGGCGGGTCTGGTGGTGGGCAAGGTGGGCACCGCGACGGCGCGGCCCCATGATTTAATTGACGCGATCAAGCCGGCATCGGGGGCGTTGCGCAAGGTGGTGACCCGGGCCACGGCGGCGGAGGCGGCTGAGCGTTGGCGCCAGCGCGGCTGGCGGGTGGGCTTTACCAATGGGTGTTTTGATTTGCTGCATCCGGGGCATGTGCATTTGCTGGAGCAATGCCGGGCGGCGTGTGACCGGCTGATTGTGGGGATCAACGCCGATGCCTCGGTGCGGCGGCTGAAGGGGGCGAGCCGGCCCGTGCAATCGGAGGCCGCGCGGGCGGCGGTTTTGGCCTCGCTCGCCAGTGTCGATTTGGTGGTGATTTTCGAGGAAGATACGCCGCTCGATTTGCTCTCGATGATCCGGCCTGATGTGTTGATCAAAGGGTCAGATTATACTCGCGACACGGTGGTGGGCGCGCGCGAGGTGGAATCCTGGGGCGGCAAAGTCATGTTGGCGGATTTACTGCCCGGCCATTCGACGACGGCAACGGTGCAGCGGCTACGCGGCTGAGCGAAACTCATTTAGCAACGGCGTGACAGGCAAAAAAGAGGGCGCGGGAGTAACCCCGCGCCCTGATGCGTCATAAAGCGACGCAGGGGGGTTATTGGGCCGGCGAGGTGGGTGCCGACGATGCAGGTGCCGCGTTGGTGCCAGTTGAAGCCGGGCTGGATGATGGCGATGCGGCGGCCGGTGTAGCGGTGGCGGCAGTCATCGTGATCATCGCCGGATCGGCTTCGCCGCTGGCGGCTGGTGATTTCGGGTTTGGATCAGCAAGGTTGGCAGGCCCTTCCAGATACGGGAATTTTGCAGCCATTTTGGCCCCGAGCAGAGGCTTGTAGGCACCCTGGTGGCAGGTGGCGCAATTGATTTTTGCGACATCGCCGCTCGGTCCGAGCATGGCGTGCGGGAAGGTGCCGGTGAGGGGCACCATATAGTCATTGTTAAGGGCGCGAACCATGTGCAGGCCGTAATAGGCGATCACCCGTTGCGGTGTGCTTTCGCTCCATTTGTTGAAGGCGCGGGTATTGTGGCAATAATCGCAATTAACGCCGAGCGCGCTCGAATAGCTCATCATCAGCGCGTAGGTCCATTCGGTTTGCTGCACCGACATCCGATTGCCGTTCGGCAGGGCGGTGGTGCCGCTCACCCGGATTTTATCATGCCCGAGCAGGAAGGGGGTGAAGGGGTCTGAGGCGAGAGCCGAGCCATCGGCGGCGGCGGAGGGCAAGGCTTCGCCGGTGAAGCCTTGGGTCAGCCCGCCGGCTGCGATGCTGGGCACGCCTTTAAACCAAACCTGGCTCGGTGCGTTATTGCCGCGATGGCACGTCTCGCACGTGACGCCGACATTCTTGACGTGTTGTTTCCAATTCGAATTGATGTAGAGCGTCATTTGGATCATGCGGCGGGCGACGCGTTTGGTATATTTCGCATCGGAGGCGAAATTACCAGCGACATGGCAATAGCCGCAGCCTTGTTTTGGCGCGACCCATTGGGTCATCGACACCATGATGCCGGCGAAGGCGCTGACCGGCACGTTTTTCAGCACTTGCACGTTCTTGTAGATGGTGCCGGCAGCGGGGCCGGCATTGGTGAGAGGGATGACGGCGGGTGCTTGGTTGGTCTTGAACGTCGTTTCGATTTGATGCGGCGTATATTCAAGCTGCATGCCGGTGCCACGATAGCCGCGTTGGATCGAGACGACCGGCGGACGGCTGAGCGTGAGGACGGCGACCACACCGAGTGCGAGGGCGCCGACCATACCGAGGAGCGGGATGGAGACTCTCATTGTTTTGCTCCCATAGCAGCCGGATCGGTCACGCTGCCATAAATATGGGGGTAGGGGGCGGTGATATGATGTTTCACGGCCCAGAGGAACCAATCATCGACCACCGTGCCGGTGAGCAGAATGCCGATGCCGCCGGTGAGTGGGCAGAGCACCGCGAACCACCACGCCCAGCGATGGATTGACTCCATGGTGGCGTTAAAGCCCATGGTCCAGCGCCAGAACAAGCCAGCGCGCTCCGAGGCGGTGCCACGATCAACCGTTTGTTCCACTTCGCGCTCGCCGCCAAAGCGCCCGACGGCCAGGATGGTGGCGGCATGCATCGCAAACAGCAACACCGAGCCATAAAGGAACACGATGGAGAGCATGTGGAACGGATCGTAATAGAGATTGCCGTAACGGAGCGAGAATGCAACCGTCCAGTCCAGATGCGGGAAGATGCCAAAGGGTGGTGCTTCGCCCCAGCTGCCCATTAGGATCGGGCGGATGAAGCCGAGCACCAGATAGAGCCAGATGGCCGAGGCAAAGGCCCAGGCGGTATGGGTGCCGATGCCGAGTTGGCGCGAGCGGCGATAGATGCGCGCACACCAGAGAATGAGCGAGGTGGTGAGGAAGAAACCAGCCAACAGCCACCAGCCGCCTTGCGCTAATGGCGGCAGATGCAGGCCATAGGAGGGCGGCGGTGGTTCGAGCGCGAGCCAGGGCAGATCGCGCACAAACAGGATCGGGTTCCAATGGACCGAGGCCCACATATTCAGCCCGATGATTTCAAAGGCGATGAAGCCGCAGATCAGCGAGGCCATTCCCAACGTGCCGAGATAGACCGGGCCGACCTGAGCGTTGCCGATTTGGCCGAGCAGATGGCTGAATATCGGCTTGCCTTGCCGGTTCCAGATTCCGCCCGGTGCCACGGGAATGCCGTGACTTGCCGGACCGCGCACTTGCACGCGGGTGAACAGGTTTTGATATTCAGGCATGATAGACCTCTAACTGACGGGTTGTTATGATTGTCGTCATGTTCATGCTCCTGTCTAATGGCCTGCCGCAGTCCAGATCGGCAGATGCAGCCACCAGCCCCACCAGGAGGGCCATCCTTGGGTCCAGAACGGGCCCGAAATCAGAATACAGGCGGCTGACGCGAACACCGCGCCCAGCGCGAGGAACAGGCCAAGACGATGGATGCCCAATGTGCCGATTGAGTAGCCGATGATGTCGCGGAAGAACGTATCTTCATGTTCAGCGAATTTCACGACCTCGCCTTTGGCCGGGTTGATCGCCCCCAGCACCAGGGAGCCATGCAGCGACAAAGCGAGGGTGGTGGTGAAGAACAAGGTTACCGCGACCATGTGCATCGGGTTATATTCGAAATTGACGTAGGCGTAGCCGGTGTTCGAGACCCAATCGAGATGGCTCATGATGCCATAAGGAAATGCCACACCCCAGGCGCCCATTAATACCGGCCGGATCACTTCGAGCGAGACATAAGCGAAAATCGCGACGCTGAAGGCGGCGGGCACATGCAGGCCGATGCCAAGTTTGCGGGAGATTTCCACTTCGCGCAGGGCCCATGAGAAGAATGCGCCGAGAGCGCAGACCGTGATGATTTGCCAAAGGCCGCCATGGGCGAGCGGAGCGAGGCCGAGCCCGTAATGCAGGGCAGGGGGGGCTATGTTGATGCGCCAGATATTCCAGGTCGGCCCGATTGCGGCCCCCCAGACGATCAGCAGCGTGCCGAGGAGTGAGAAAAATGCAGTGGTGACCCCAAAGAAGCCGACATAGAAGGGGCCAACCCAGAAGTCGAATAAATCGCCGCCAATTAACGTACCGCCGCGGACGCGGTATTTTTGTTCAAAACTGAGCATCGCCATCGGGTTGGTCCTTTCCGTGCCCTAACCTGTTAGTGTCGGTGGTCCCCGAGCCTCGCAAAGCGAGCCTCGGGGTTCCGATCACGCTGAGCGTGAAGGCTATTTGCTCGCCGGCATTGACGACATTTGTGCCGCCGTCACGGCCGGTGCGCCACCCAGCCAATCGAACCGGGGGGTGCTGAGCAGGATGAAGTGAATCAGCAGAGCCAACACAAACAGGAATACCCCGAGTGCGGTGAGAACTCTGCGCGGATCGAACAGCAGCCACATGCGCCACATGATCTATCCTCCTTAACCAATGAGCGTGGTCAGATGACTGACCCCGACCCGTGCATGATCAAGCATCAGCATGGCGTAGCCATGGGGTCCCGGAATCCAGGGGCGCCATTGCCAGACCAGGAAATGCGCGATCGCGGCGATCACGACAAAAGCGACAAAGCTCATCATGAAAATTCCATGAAACTCTTTCGCTTCCCGTTCGGTGAGCCCGCTAAGCGAGCCTTCCCGTTCCTGAGTTGAGGTTGACATAATTACTCCGTTACCAAAGAACATAATGCCTTGCGGCACCATGCCGTTTCCGTGCGCACTCCGCGCGGGGAGATGGAACCACCGGTGAGGATGGCGTCCATGGGGTTGCCCGGCCGGGGCCGGTGCATGCTGTGCCGCGCCATCATGCCGGCACCCGATCAGGGGCGGCGCTGGCGAGATGGCTGAGGGTTACGCGATCGCTGCCGGCGGCGCGGGCCGCCGTTTCGGCACGATCGCGCAAGCGTTTGGCGGCGGAAATGCGGATCAGGAACGGCTCACTCGCCACGGCTTGATCAAGCGCGCGCAACGCGGTGTCATCCCAGAGCAGAACCGCATCGGATTTCGCGGGTGTCGGATCGATTTTATCAAGCTCGGTGCCGAGCGGCAGGATGAAGAACAAGGCATCGAACAAAGCGTTGCAATATTCTTGAACAATGTAGGTTGCGCCTGCATATCCCATGAACGGCGTGCCCGTGGCGCGGCGAATGATCGCGCCGGGAAATGAGGCCGGGATATACATTGAGCGGCCACCGCGCTCAGCGGCGTACATGCGCTCATTATAGGAGCCAAATAACACCAATGGCGGGTTTTCGGCGATTTTCCGGCGCACGGCGTCATTGTCAGGTTTAACGCCTGGTTTGCGCTCGACCGTGAAACTGCAGGGGATGCCCAGCTCCTCATGCAGCAGGCGATGAATGCCCCGGGCATAGGTTTGGGTGGCGACCACGCCGAAGCTGGCGGTGGCGAAGAAATCCTGGGTGACGCTGCGCCAGAGATCCCAGATCGGCTTGATGGTTTCGGTTTTTTCGCGGGCGATGAAGGGTTCGGGGTCAAGGCCGGTCAATTCGCCGAGCTTGCGCAGGAAATTGGTGGTCGCGAAGAACCCCATCGGCGCCATCAAATAGGGCTTGCCCAATTCCTCGCAGAGTTTGCGACCAAATTCATGATAGAGACAGATATTGACGCTGGCATCGGCCAGTTTCGGAATATCCTTGATTGGCGCACCGAGCGGGAACACCATGTTGATTTCAGCGCCGATCCCCTCGACCAGACGGCGGATTTCCGCGAGATCCGAGGGCATGTTGAAGGTGCCATACATCGGGCCGATCAGATTGATCAGCGGTTTTTCGGTTTTGCGCTCCGGACGCTTGGCTTTGGCGTTGCCAAATTCGTGCCACAGCCAAACCAAGGCCCGGTCCGCACTTTGCCATTGATCTTCATCGATGGTGCGCGGCAGGAACCGCTTGAGGTTGGAGCCTTCGGGGGTGACGCCACCGCCGATCATCTCAGCGATGCTGCCGGTGACCACCACGGCGGGTAGTTTTTGATCGCCTGCGGCGGCGGCGCGCTTCATTGGCCCTTCGGTGCCGGTCATTGAGAGCGAATCTTCATCCAACCCGGTGACCACGATGGGTAATTCATGCGGGGGCAGTGCGTCGGTATAATGTAGCACGGCGGTGACGGGCAGGTTTTCGCACCCGACCGGCCCATCAATCACCACGCGCAGGCCTTTCACCGCGCTGAACGCATAGACCGCCCCCCAATAGCCGCCAGCGCGATCATGATCCTGCACTAACATGATGCGGGCTCCTTGTGCGCGGCTTGGGCGGTGGCTTTGGGTGGATCGAAAAAGCTGATCATGCGCGAGAAGCGCTCGCGCCCTTTGCTTTGGGTGTTGACAATGGCGGGCAACGCGGCAGCGCCGGCAGCGCCGAACACCGGGCGGGCGGAGACGATGTTGGTGAAATAGACCGCCGGTGTGCCTTGCTCTTTGGCGGCTTGGACGAGCGGGGTGGTGCCTAAGGCGAGGTCAGGGTTAACCTCGCGCATCGCTGCGATGTCTTGTTCCAGCGAGGCGCGATATTGCACATGGGTGCCTTGGGCTTCGAGCCATTCGCGATCAGGATCGCTCCATTCGGTGCGCGGCAAAGCGGTGCCGACATAGGGAATGGTGGCACCCGCTTCGATCAGCAGCCGGGCGATCAAGAGTTCGGAGCCTTCATAGCCCGAGACGATCATGCGCGCATCGACCGGGTTGGCGGCCATAACAGCACGGATGGGTGCTAGGGCTTTGGCTTTGGCAAGATCGATGGTTTTGGCATCGATATTCACGGCGCGGCCAATGGCATCGAGCCAATCGGCGGTGGCGGCCTCGCCAACCGGGGCTGATCCGACGACGGCACGGCCCGCTTCGCGAAATTCGCGGATACTTGCGGTGTAGAACGGATGCACCGCAGCGGCGATTGCGCAATCGAGCGCGCCATATAAATCGCGCCATTCGCGCGCGGGAACCGCTGGGCTGAGCGATAGGCCCATCGGCGCGAGCAGGGCGGCGATTCCGGGCGGGTCGGCGGGGAATAATTCGCCGATCAGGGTTACTTTCGGTCCTGCGGCGAGCGGGCCACGGGGCCGTGCCACCGCACCCGCTTCGGCCTCGAGCCTGGCGTAGCGCAGCATGGCGCCGGTCAGCACGTCTTTGGCTTCAGCATGGGTGGGCACGCCAAAGCCTGGCACGTCGATCCCGATGATCCGCACCCCATTGATTTCTTTGGGCAGCAAATCGAGCGGCACGCCGGAGGCGGTGGGGACGCAAAGATTGATAATGACGACGGCATCATAATCGGCGGGCCGCGCGGTTTCACGCACCGCTTTGCGGATGTCTTCGAAGAGCTGGCCGGTGACCAGGGTTTCGGAGTCGAACGGCACATACCCCACGCTGCGGCGGGCGCCATAGAAATGCGAGGTGAAGGTCAGGCCATAGACGCAGCAGGCCGAGCCAGAGAGAATGGTCGCGACCCGGCGCATCCGCAAACCGACGCGCAGCGAGCCGAAAGCGGGGCACATGGATTGCGGTTGATCGTGCGGGCCTTGCGGGTAATCGGCGGCCAGCTTGGCCAGGGTTGCGGATTTGCCGGCGGCGCGGGCGGCCTGCTGCATGGTTTCCTTGCCGCCATGACAGGATGCAGCGACGGGCGACGCGGGGGCGGGCGGCGCGGGGGTGGGGGCAAGACCATCAGGCGGGGTCATGGCTCAGGCCCCCTCGTAAACCACTTCGAGCGAGGGCTTGTTCAGCACGTCCGATCCACACATATCCTCCAATGTTGCCGGATTGAGGGTCACGCCCCGGCCAACGGCATCGCCTTTGAACAGACCGAGCAGCCCCTCATGGCTCAGCGGCTTTGGCCGGATCGGTGGGGCATCGGCCACTTGCACGCCGAGCGCCTCGAATAATGGCGCCCAACGCCCGCCGAGCTGGCCGACGATTTCGTAATTGGCGGATTTACGGCGAATATCTTCATCGGCAGGGATCGCCGCGAGCACGGGGATGCCGACGGCTTCGGCAAAGGCCTGGGCTTCGCCGGTGCCATCATCCTTATTGATCACGAGGCCAGCGACGCCCACATTGCCGCCGAGATTGCGGAAATAATCAACCGCCGAGCAGACATTGTTCGCGACATAGAGCGATTGTAAATCGTTCGAGCCGACCACGATGACTTTCTGGCATAAATCGCGGGCGATCGGCAGACCAAAGCCGCCGCACACCACGTCACCAAGGAAATCGAGCAGCACGTAATCGAAATCCCATTGGTGAAAACCGAGCTTATCGAGCAGTTCGAACCCGTGAATGATGCCGCGCCCGCCGCAACCGCGACCAACTTCCGGCCCGCCTAATTCCATGGCAAAGACGCCATCACGCTTGAAGCACACATCGCCGATTTTCACGGCTTCGCCTGCGGCTTTTTTGCGCGAGGAGGTTTCGATGATGGTGGGGCAGGAGCGGCCACCAAACAGCAGCGAGGTGGTATCGCTTTTGGGATCGCAGCCGATCAGCAGCACGCGCTTGCCGAGCTGTGACATCATGTAAGAGAGATTGGCGAGGGTGAAGCTTTTACCGATGCCGCCCTTGCCATAGATTGCGATGATCTGGGTTTTTTTGGGCGACGCTGCGCTGAGGCTAGCGGCGATGTCAGTATCCGGGGCGATGCGGCCAGGGTTGGCGTTCATGCGCTATGTCTCCAGTCGATGAGCAGCTTCAAACAATCGGCGGCGCCGAAAGCGGTATGGTAAGCGTCGGCCGCAGCGTGGGCCGGGGCGTGATGGGTGATCAGCCCGTCGAGCGAGAGTTTTTGGTGTTGCAGGCAGGCCAGCACATGATCGAGGTCGGCGGGCTGCCATTCGGCGGCGATGGCGATGCTGGCTTCACGCATGAAAGCCGGCGCGAAGGCGAAATCGAGCCGGCCAGGGTAAAAGCCGGAGAGAACGATCCGCCCGCCCCGGGTGAGGCGCGCAACCACGAGATCGATGATTTTGGCATCGCCACTGGCATCGATCACGCAGCGATAATCGCGGCGCTGATCCGCCTCGGGGTGGAGGACGTGGTAGCCAGCCTCGCTCTCCTGGCGTGCCGGATTGGTCTCCCACACGATCGGTGCATGACCGGCGGCGACGGCGAGGCGCGCCATCAGGCGCCCAAGCACGCCATGGCCGATAATTAGGTCCGGCGCTTGGCCAGCGATGGCGAGGGCATGTTGGGCGGTGGCGGCGAGGGCGAGCAGCACACCGCGATCGCCGAGATCGGCATCGATGGTGATCGCACGGGCGGCAGGCAGCACCACCCGCGCGGCATTGCCGCCGAACAGGCCGCGCACATCGCCAAAGCAACGTGCGCCGGGCACGAACACGGTTTGGCCGATGCGGGCTTTGGCAGTGCCGAGAGCATCGGTAATGCGTCCGACCGCCTCATAGCCCGGCACCAGCGGGTAGCCCATGCCGGGGAAGGGCGGCATGGTGCCGGACCAAAGCAGCTTTTCGGTGCCAGCGCTGATGCTGCTCCAGTCGATCTCGACCAACACATCGCCATCGGCCATCGGGTCCAACGTCAGGCGGCGCAAGGCGACCTGCTTGGGCGCGTCGATGACAACGGCGAGGCTATCGAGGATGGGTGACTGGGGCAATTGTTTCTCCGGTTAATTTTTATCGGCGGCGCGGTGCCATCGACGATGGCTTGACTGTCAGATTAAACCGACACGTAAACTTGTCAATCAAAACTTACATATGGAAGTGAATTGACCCAATTTCTTTTCATGATTGGCGGTCTGCCGCCGTTGCGACCATGATTGAGGTCAGCAAAGGCTGGCTGGTCTCGATTGAGCGCGGGTGCGCGAATCCGGCTTGGCGCAGCATCGCGGCGATTTCGGCGGCGCGACGGGGGCGGCCGCGCCCCATGGCCCGGAGATAAAAGCCAAAATAGGCGTCGCCCATCGCGGCGGCACCCTTCGCACCCGCCATCGGTTCGGCGATCAGGATGGTGCCGCCGGGTGCCAAGGCGGCGCGGACGTTGGCGAGCAGGGTTTGGGCTTCGGCGTCGTTATGGTCGTGCAGAACCCGCACCAGCGTGATTAAGTCGGCACCCATCGGGAATCCGCCTTGATGCATATCGCCGCCGAACACGTGAGCGCGCGCGGCCAAGCCATGAGCGGCGAAACGCTGTTCGGCCAGGGCGGCAACCGGCGGCAAGTCGAACAAGCGAAGCGCCAAATGCGGTGCGTGCGCGGCGAGTGCGGTCAGGAAACTGCCATCGCCCCCCCCGATATCGAGCACCAGCCGATGCTGGCGAAACGGATAGGAGGCGAGGATTTCGGCGGTGACCATCGGCTGAGAATCGGCCATCAACTGCGAATAGGTGCGCGCTTGCTGCGCATCTGCGCCGTCATACGGCCAGAACTGGGCCAGATCGCCGGGCTCTTCACGCCGCAACAAAGCGAGCGGATCCGCGAGGTCGCGATAGAGGATTTTATGGTGCCTGATCATCGCGACTGCGCCGGGATTGCCGCGCAGCGCGGCACCGAGGGGGCCGAGCCTGACTGTCTCGCCCTCGAGTTGCAGCAGGCGCAGCGAGTCGGCACCGCGCAGCAGGCAGAGCATCGCCGATTGATCGAGCTGATGGGCGTCGGCGAGCAGCGCAATCGTATGGGGGCCGCTGGCGAGCGTTTCGAACAGATCAAGCTCGACGCAGGCGGTGAGAATTTGAGTGTAGACAAAGCCGGCGCAGAGATCGAACAGCGCGTTGGCCTCGCGCCGCGCCATCGGGCGGGTGAGGGGAAAGCGTGCCGCTCGCTGCTGAAACCGGGTATCGGCCAGCAGCCGGTCGCGCAGGCTGCGCCAACGCTCACGGGCGGCGGCGACCCAACTCATTGGCAGCGCGGGCAGGGTGGCGCCCATATTATGATCAGGCGGCGACCCGGGCCAGCGATTTCGGCACCAAGCGTTTCGCCTCCTGGATCATCAGGGCTTGCAGACCGGCGCGGCCAGGGCAGGGTGGGATTGAGGCGGCGGCGGCATCGGCGAGTTGGTCGAGATAATCGAGCGCGCCTTCAATGCCGCGCTCGCGCACCATGCTCGGGCGGGCTTTGGCGGCGTCGCGTCCCGGTAATTTGCCGGATTCGGCAAGCGAACCGGCGGCGTCGCATAGGTCATCGGCCACTTGATACGCATCGCCCAAGGCTTCGCCTAATCCGCGCCACGGATCGGCGGGTTGGCCCGCCGCCGTCGCCCCGGCCATCGCGGCACCGGCGAATAAGGCGCCGGTTTTCGCGCGTTGATAGCGGGCGACATCGATTTGCGCCTCACTTTCCCAGGCTTGTCCGGCGACGATGCCGCTCGGCATGCCCACGGCTTGAGCGATGATTAAGGTCAACGGGGCGAGACGCGTCTGATCGGCCATGCAGCCATGAGCCAATGTTTGAAAGGCCAGCACGATCAGCGCATCACCGGCGAGCACGGCGATGGCCTCGCCGAAAGCGGCATGGACGGATGGTTTGCCGCGCCGCAAGCTGGCATCATCGAAACAAGGCAAATCATCATGCACCAAGGACGCACAATGGAGCAGTTCGAGCGCGGCTCCGGCCGCGATGGCCGGGGCAAAGGCGGTCGCGCCACAAGCCGCTGCAACCGCAATGGCGAGTCGTGGTCGCACGCGCGCACCCCGCGGAAACAGTGCGTGGCGCATGGCGCCTGCCAGCTTGGGCGGTGCGCCATTGGCTTCGGCGCGGAGCATCGCACCTGTTAATTCGGCTTCGATGAGGGCGAGTGCGTCCATGCGAGCCTCCCGGCAACTGTCAACTTAACTTGTCATTTAATACTGTGATACGAGATTGACAGATGGTCAAGCGATTTCGCATACTGCAACGCGCAACCGGATCGGATGCGCTCAAAGTTCGATTCGACTGAGAAAATTATGCGATAAACGCCTCAAATTACTCACGTTAAGGAGTGCGCCAGTGCGCGTCCGTCGTGCCCGGCCCGATCAAGAGAGTGCTGCGGAGGGACAGGGCGCAGCATCGCTGGCGTCAAGTCTGCCGATTGTGGTGATCGGCGCTGGCATGGGTGGGCTGGTGGCGGCGCTGGAGCTGGCCGTGGCCGGGCGCGATGTCATTTTATGTGAAAGGGCGGCACAGCCGGGCGGTAAATTGCGCCAAGTACGACTGGGTGACGCGATGATCGATGCCGGGCCGACGGTGCTGACCATGCGGCCCGTTTTCGAGCAGATTTTCGCTAATGCCGGTGCCGATTTGTCGGCTTTACTCCCGCTGCGCCCGCTTGAGGTATTGGCGCGCCATGTGTGGAGCGGCTCACAAGCATTTGATTTAAATGCTAATCCAGAAATTAGTACAACAGCGATCGAAGCCTATTTCGGTGCGGCTTCGGCGGCGGGGTATAGGCGATTTTGTGGCCTGAGTGCGCGGATTTATGACGCGCTCGACGCGAGCTTCATGCGGATGCCGGTGCCGAGTCTGCCGGCACTGATTGCGCGCACCGGGATTAGTGGGCTGGCGGCGCTGCGCAGCGTCTCACCGTTCGCGAGTCTGTGGACGGCCTTGGGCAAGAATTTCCGCGATCCGCGCCTGCGCCAGCTTTTCGCCCGGTATGCGACCTATAGCGGTGCGTCACCCTTTTTGGCACCGGCGACGTTGATGCTGATTGCGCATGTCGAACAAAGCGGGGTCTGGCGGATTGAGGGGGGGTTGACCCGGCTGGCCACCGCGCTGGCTGACCTCGCGACAGCGCATGGGGCGCAATTGCGCTACGATAGTGCGGTTGAGGAAATTTTGATCGATCACGGGCGGGTGGATGGGGTGCGTCTGCGCGGCGGGGCAACGATTCGCACCGATCGGGTGATTGCCAATGTTGAATTAGGTGCCCTGGCGGCGGGGCAGTTCGGCGCGGCGGTGCAAACGGCGGTGGCACCGGCGGCGCGCGGCGCGAAACGCTCGCTCTCGGCGGTAACATGGCAGGTGGTGGCGCGCACGCGCGGATTTGCGTTGAGCCATCATAATGTCTTTTTCAGCGCCGATTATCCGGCAGAATTTGCGCAGATTACGCGCGGCGCGCTGCCGGATGATCCAACGATTTATCTCTGTGCGCAGGATCGCCAAGGCAGCGCGACCGGCGATGAGATGAGTGGCGTGGAGCGGATGTTGGTGCTGATTAATGCGCCAGCCTTGGGCGATACGGCGCCGCTTTCGGAGTTGGCGTTGGAGGGGTGCTGGCGGCGGGTCATTGAGCGGCTTGATCGGGCTGGTTTGACGCTGGAGGTTGAGCATCGGGGCCGAACCGATCCGACCGGGTTTGCGGCGTCATTTCCCGGCGCGGGCGGCGCGTTATATGGCCGCTCGCTCGATGGCTGGCGTGACCCCTTTGCCCGGCCACCCGCGCGGACCGCGCTACCTGGATTATATTTGGCTGGGGGATCGGCCCATCCGGGGCCAGGATTACCGATGGCGGCCTTATCGGGCCGGTTCGCGGCGAGTGCGGTGCTGGATGACGCGCCTTGATCCGCTTTGATCAGGCGGTGCCCGACAATGGCTATGCGTGGTGGTATATCGATGCGATCAGCGACGATGGCACCGAGGCGTTGACCCTGATTGGTTTCGTTGGCTCGGTTTTTTCGCCCTATTATGCCCGAGCGATCAAGCAAGGGCGCGGGGTGGCCGAGCGATTTTGCGCGATCAATTTGGCGCTGTACCGCCCGCGCGCGGGGCGCTGGGCAATGACCGAGCGGAGCAGCGTGCAGCGTGATGCCCAGACATTATCGATTGGCCCGAGTGCGCTGCGTTGGACCGGATCGGCCTTGGAGGCGGAGATTTGCGAGGTGAGCGTGCCGGTGCCGCACCGTCTGCGCGGGCGCATCCGGGTGTTGCCGCAGGCGGTGGAGGCAACGCGTTATTTTCTTGATGCCGCGCAAAACCATTATTGGCAGCCGATTGCGCCCTGTGCGCGGATCGAGGTGATGTTTGAGCGCCCGGCGCTGCGCTGGAGCGGCCATGCTTATCTGGATCACAATGCCGGGTCCGAACCGGTTGCGGCAGCGTTTCGCGCCTGGAGCTGGTCACGCATGGCCAGCGGCGCGGGGGCGGTGGTTTGTTACGATGCGCGAAGGCGCGATGGCAGCGCGTTGGAATTGGCGCTGCGATTTTCGGCCTCTGGTGGGGCGAGTCCGTTTACGCCACCGCCCTTGGCAGCGCTTGATCGCACCGCCTGGCGGCTGGAGCGCGAGGCGCGGGCCGATCCGGGGGTGCGGCCCGTGGTGCGGCGGCGTTTTGAGGATGCGCCGTTCTATGCGCGCGCCCAGATCGACACGGTGATTGGCGGCGAACGGGGCGATTGCGTGCATGAGAGCTTGGATTTGGATCGGTTGCGCCAGCCGATTGTGCAAGCCATGTTGCCATTTCGGATGCCGCGCTGGGGTTAGATTTAATCGGCCATCAAAGCATGCACAAAGCGGCGAAATCGCTCCGGATCGGCGATGAATTGATTGGGGGCGGCTTCGGTAATCCCTTGGGTCAGATAGGCTATGGGTTGACCGCGCAGGGCGGCGATGAAGGATTGATCCGGCGCCATGAAGCGCAACACGCCGATCCGTGCCTGGGCGGGCGCGAAAAGGGCGAGATGCATCGCGGAGCCAGCTTGGCCCAAAATCAAGTCGGCATTGGAAATTCTCCGGACCTGCTCGGCAAACGCCAAGGTTTCCGGGTGCAGCACGGTGCAGCCAAATTCGACCTCAGCAATGCGGGCAATATCCGGCTCGTTGAGCAAAACGCGTTGCACCGAGGCGGGATTGCGATAGGTGCCGCGCGCGATAAAAATTTTTGCACGGCCAGTTTCGCCGTCGCGGTGATCCGTCAGGCGGTTGGTGAAAGCGTTGAACAGCGTTGCGGTGTGCGGATGATAGCCGCCGGGGCGAAGCAGGTTCGGGATCAGGATGGCTTGATCGAGGCTGAGTTGTTCCTGGCGCGAATCAAACCAGATGGCGCGCTCTTCGGTGATGCCGAATTGTGTGCGCAAGATGGTCAAAAACCAATCGGGCATGGCACGGTCAAGCACCGGCATTGCCCTGTGCAGCAATGGGCTGTGCGCCTGTGCCAAGAGCAGTTTTGGTAGCATTTCGATCAGGAAATGGCCGAAAACCTGGATCCCCCAGCCGAGAAAAATATAGGCTGGCCTGGATTCATGGCGGCGGGGTAGGGCGCGTGGCGCGGTGAGAAAATGCGCGGGCGCGGCGTGTAGCTGCTCGATCACATAGGCGGGTAGAATTTCTGGGCCGGTGAGCAAATGCCCATCCTGCCAGATTAGGCCATGAGCGCTCAGGGTCAGCGCGATTGGGCCGGTGACAGCGAGGTCGAACGCTGGACCGTCAAGCCCGCCGCGATGCAGATTGACCCAGGCTTCATCAACCAAATCAGGATCGGTTACCGCAAGCGCTGGCACGCTCGCAGGCTTGGCCACCGCCGCGATCCGCAGCCGCTGGGCATAGGTGCGATTGACCCGCACCCAGCCCGGCATTGGAGGCAGCGCCACCGTGGGAACCGGCAGCGCTGTCAAACAGCTTGACCCATCCTGGCGTTCGGACCGGGCAGATTAGTGCTCGTAATGCTCGGAGACCAGACGATCCAACAAGCGCACGCCGAATGCCGTTGCACCTTTCGGGGTGACGCCGCCAGCCTTGGTGGCCCAGGCCATGCCCGCGATGTCCAGATGCGCCCAGGGCATTTTTGCCGAGGATGTATCGACGAAACGTTGCAAGAATTGCGCGGCTGTTACCGCACCCGCACCCCGCGAGCCGCTGATATTTTTTACATCGGCGATATCGCTATCGAGCAATTTGTCATAGGCCGGGCTGAGCGGCATGGGCCAAATTTCCTCGCCGGTTGCGGTGCCTGCGGCGACCAATTGTTCGGCCAGGTTTTCGTCATTGCAGAACAGGCCGGCATGCTCATGGCCGAGGGCGATGATGATGGCGCCGGTCAGGGTCGCGAGATCGATCATGAAGCGTGGGGCGAAGCGTTTTTGGGCGTAGGCCAGCACATCGGCGAGCACCAAGCGGCCTTCAGCATCGGTATTCAGCACTTCGATGGTTTTGCCGGAATAGGATTTGACCACATCGCCAGGGCGCTGGGCGGTGCCGGAGGGCATGTTTTCGACCAACCCGATTAGCCCGACCGCATCGACGCGCGCCTTACGGCCGGCCAGGGCAGCCATCAGACCGACAACGGTGCCCGCGCCGGCCATGTCCCATTTCATGTCTTCCATGCCAGCGGCTGGCTTGATCGAAATACCGCCCGTATCAAAGGTGACGCCCTTGCCGATGAACACCAGCGGATCATGCGGCTTGGCTTTGCCGGTTTTTTTGCCAGATTTGGCGCTGGTTTCGGTGCGCGAAGCCCCGAGCCACTGCATGACCACCATGCGCGGTTCATTGGCGCTGCCTTGCGCGACGCCGAGTAGGGCGCCGAAGCCGAGTTTCTCCATATCATGACGATCAAATACCTCGACTTTGACACCGAGCGCTTCCAGCGTTTCGGCGCGGTCGGCGAACTCGGCGGGGGTCAGAATATTGGCCGGTTCGCTGACCAAGTCGCGCGTGCGCTCAACGCCGGCGGCGAGGGCTGCGAGCGGTGCGAAGGCCGAGCGTGCGCGGGCCAAATCAGGGGTCAGCAGCGTGACATGGCGGAGTTTGGCCTTCTGATCCGGTTTTTTTTGCGTGTGGTAATGATCGAATCGGTAGCTACGCAGCCGCGCGCCGAGGGCGGCATGGGCGAGCAGGGCGGGGCTGAGCGCTTCGGCGATGAGGGTGCCGTGCGCGTCTTTATTCAAGGCGGCGGCGGCGGCGGCACCGGCTTGTTCTGCGCGATGCGGCGTTAATTCATCGCGCTCGCCCAAGCCGACGACCACGACCCGATCAAGCCCGGCACCCGGTGCCAGCAGCGTCGCGGTTTGTTCATGCTTGCCGGTGAACGAAGCGACGCTCAGGGCGCGGGTCAGTCCGCCATCCAGCGCCTGATCGAGAGCGGCCGCCAGCCCATCAAGCTTGTCATGGGGCGCGAGCAGGAGGGCGACGGCGCCCGATTGCGGCAAAACGGGCTTGGCAAAGGTGATATCGATCATGAAGCGGTTCCCCATAGCTGAATGGTTGTGACGATGTCTGTCATGCTTCTATCCGCGATTACGCGAAGCTGCAAAACAAGTCGCGCAGGGTGCAAGGGTTCGTGGCGCGTGACTTGGCGTTTCGCGGCCTAGCCTGTATCAGACCGCGATGCAGTCCTTACCTGATCGATCTATTGATTTGCCGTCTTTGCTGGAACAGGCGGTGCGCCTAGTTGGCGCGGCTTCCGCCGAGATTCTCGCGGTGCGCCGGGCTGGTTTTGCGGTGGATCATAAAGAGGATCAATCGCCGGTCACCATCGCCGATATGCGTGCGGAGCGGTTGATTGTGGCGGGGTTGCGCGATGCGACGCCCGATATCCCGGTGATTGCAGAGGAGGAGGTGGCGGCCGGACGGATGACAAAGCCGGGGCGTTGCTTTTGGCTGGTCGATCCGCTGGATGGCACGCGCGAATTTGCCGCCGGGCGCGATGAGTTTGTGGTGAATATCGGCTTGGTTATCGACGGTCGGGCGGTTTTGGGTGCGGTGGCCGCGCCCGCGCAAGGGGTGATTTATGGCGGCCTCGTGGGGCGTGGCGCTTTCTGTCAGCAGGATGATCGGCGCCAGGCCATTCACGTGCGCGCGGTGCCGACCGAGGGCATGACGGTGTTTGCTTCGCGCCATTATGCGGATGATCCGGCATTAGAATCTTGTTTGGCTCGCTATAAAGTTGCGCATTTGACCAATATCGGGTCCGCGCTAAAATTTTGTCGGATCGCGGAGGGGGTGGCGGATTTCTACCCGCGCTTGGGACGTACCATGGAATGGGACACGGCGGCCCCGCAGGCGCTGCTCGAAGCCGCTGGCGGGCGCGTTGTTGTCGCGGATGGTTCGCCCTTGACCTATGGCAAATCCGGGTTCGAAAATCCACATTTTTTCTGTTACGGCGCAGCGTGATTGACGGGCCGGATACCCGCCTAGGTTGTTTTTAACAATCTGTGTTTGTCGTCCGCTATCGGCTCTGGTCGATTCGCGTTTCGGCCAAAAGATCAAACGCGACTTTCAAATTGATGAATAATCCGACATAGTGCTAACGTCAGCGCCTCGCGAAGGGTGGACCCGGTTGTTATTGGGCACCTGAGCCGTGGGCGAAATGATATTTTACGACGGCAATAATTTTGAGGATTGCGGGAATGGACGGTCAGGCTAGGCATGACACGGGATGGCGCTCACGGCGGAAAACGCTTGCCTATGGCCTTACTTGCGCGGCTGTTGGCGCGGCACTGACCGGCCAGGCTGCCGCGCAATCACCGTTGCAGTCGCCGGGTGCGGCGGTGCCGCAAGTTTCGCCGTTGGAGCATATTTTGCCGCCGTCCAAGCCGAAATTGGGCGCGGGCTTGCCGAGCTTCCAGCCGGTGGGACCGGCGGCGGCGATGCCCAACGAGACGGTATCGATTAACGCGGTGACCACCATCGGCGTTACCGCGTTTCCGGCGGCCAAATTGGCACCGATCACGGCGGGTTTGACTGGGCCGGCGGTGAGTTTAGCGCGCATCGATGCGGCGCGGCGCGGGTTGCTGAATTTATATCGCGATCATGGTTACGTGCTGACGGCAGTGTCAGCAGAAATCAACAAGGCTGGTGATTTGCGTTTCATTGTGACCGAAGGTCGGATCGTCTCGGTCAAGCTTTCGCGCAATATCGGCCCGGCGGGCGCTTTGATTCTGGGGTTTCTCGATCACCTGACCCATGAGCGGCCGGTGCGTGAAGCATCCCTCGAGCATTGGCTGTTATTGGCCGAACAGACGCCGGGCGTTGATGTGCATGCGGTTTTGGAGCCTAACGCGGCGGCACCGGGGGCGCTGACATTGGTGGCGGAGGTCAGTCATAAAGTGGTTGGCGGGCTGCTGACTGTGGATAATCGCGCCTATCGCGATACCGGGCCGATTGAAGCGTTAGGAGTGTTTGATTTAAACAGCCTCACCCGCTTTGGCGATCAGACCCAATTATCATTGTTTCATACCTCGCATGGCACCGATAATTTCGGCCAATTCACTGAGAGCTTTTTTGTTGGCACGGATGGGGTGCGCGTTTCGACCTATGGCGGCACGGGCCGCGCGCAGCCGACGGGGCCGCTCGCGCTGATCGGCTATCATAGTTTTATCACGTTGTTTGGTGCCAGTGCGTCATATCCGCTGCTGCTGCGCCGGGGTGAGGCGCTCACCGGGGTGGTTAAATTCGATGCCTCCAACAATGTTATCGACACCCAGGGCAGTTTGGCGAGTGATGATGCGGTGCGGGCGGTTCGCGCGGAGTTTGACTATGATATTTCTGACAACGCGCTGGCTAATCGATCAGCGTTGACCTCGATGCAGGTGACGTTTTCCAAGGGTCTGCCATTTTTGGGGGCATCGGCCAATCGGCGCTCAGCCCCGCCATCGGGGCGGTTGGGCGAGCGGATCGATTTCTGGAAAATTGATGCGTCATTGTCACGCATGCAAACATTATTCTCGCCTTGGGCCGGCGCCAGCGTTGATCTTCGTGCTGCAGCCGGCGGGCAGTTCACGACCGACATATTGCCGACCTCCGAGGAATTTTATTTGGGCGGCAGCCAATTCACCCGTGGGTATTATTCTGGCCAAGTGACGGGCGATAAGGCGATTTATGCCACGGCGGAATTGGATTTGAACACTGGCCTCAATTTCCGCGTCTTTGGCCGGCGGGTTGAAACAGGGGCGCAATTCTATGGCTTTTATGATTACGGTGAAAACTTCCAAAATGATCAGATTAAAGGCCAAGTTTCCGCCAATCATCGCCTTGCCAGCTTCGGTGGTGGGGTGCGGTTGGGATTGACGCGCTATTTAGAGCTTGATGTCGAGGGTGTTCATCGGTTGGTGACGCAGCTTGTGCCGGTTGGGGCGGGTCAGCCTTTGTCGGAAACGGCGATCTATTGGGCGGTGACGGCGCGTTATTGAATGTCTGCTCGGTGCGAGCAGCGTAAGGGGTGATGCAGATGGTTGAGCAAAACGCTGGGCGGCATGGTGAGATCGGCAGAAAGTGGCGGGTGCGGCGCGCCCATCGGCTGTTATTGGCCAGCACGGCTCTATCGGCGGCAATTTTGCTCTCGACTGCGGTGGGCCGCGCGCAAACACCACCGCTGCCGCCGGCGAATACGACGCCACAAGGTGGGCAAGTCGTGGGTGGATCAGCCACGATTGTGCAAGGAAACGCGAGCACCACGATCAATCAGGCGAGCGAGCGGACGGCGATTAATTGGCAAAGCTTCAATGTTGGCTCAAATGCGCAAGTCACGTTTAATCAGCCGAACGCGCAGGCCGTCGCGTTAAACCGGGTCATGGCGAATAATCCATCCGTGATTGCCGGGCATATCAACGCCAATGGCCAAATTGTGCTGATGAACCAGGCGGGAGTGGTTTTTGCCAAAGGCGCGCAAGTCAATGCCGAGGCGATTGTGGTCTCGACTGCGGGTATTTCGACCAAGAAATTCATGGCCGGTTCGACCGATTTCAACCAGGCCCCGCATCCGGGGGCCTCGATTGTCAATGACGGCACGATTACGGTGAAGCAAGCCGGGCTGGCTGCTCTGGTAGCGCCGCAAGTGATTAATCATGGGTTGATCACGGCGAAGCTGGGGCATGTTATTCTCGCTGGCGCCGAGACATTCACCCTTGATTTATACGGCGATCATTTGATTTCGCTTGATGTTACCAAGGCTGTGACCAAGGTTGACCTCGGCGGTAAATCCGTCAATGCGCTTGTCACCAATGATGGCGTGGTGATTGCGGATGGTGGCACGATCCAAATTACGGCGGCGCAGGCGGATCAATTAGTGCAATCGGTGCTCAATGTTGGGGGGGTGTTGCGCGCCGATAGTGTGGGGCAGTCGAAAGGCAGTATCCTGATTCAGGGTGTTGGCGGTGACATTCAGATTGCGGGCAATGTCTTGGCGCGAGGCGCCACGCCAGGGTCCTCCGGCGGGACGATCGGGATTGATGCGACCGGTGCTGTTAGTGTGAGCAGTGCGGCGCGGATTGATGCTTCAGGTGCCGCTGGGGGCGGGGTGGTGGCGCTTGGCACCAGCGTGCAGCGTGCGCAGCAAGGCCCGAGTGATAAGGCGGCGCCGCGCGCTGCCTCGGTCAGTGTGGCGCAGGGAGCGGAGATTAGCGCCGATGCGACACAATCGGGCAATGGTGGTCAGATTGTGCTGCTCTCGCATCATAAAACAACGCAAGCGGGAACTATTTCCGCGCAAGGGGCGGGGAGCGGATATGGGGGCACCGCTGAGATTTCGAGCGATGGGGTTATTTTGCTCTCGGGCACTGAGAATGTTGGCGCTCCATCTGGCTATGCGGGATCGGTGCTGCTTGATCCGGCGACGTTGATTGTTGGAACGCTGAAGCATGGATCGACATATACGACGATTAGCGGTTCCACTAGCGGGTCTGTGTTTACTTATGGTAATAATTCTGCATCGCCTTCAGCCAGTTACGTCGACGCGTCTATACTTAATGGCATCACGTTTGGAACGATTATTCTGCAAGCGGCCTCTTATATCGGGGTGAATCAGGCAATCCACTTAAACAGTAACGTTACGGCAATGACCCTGTCGAGCGGCGGTTCGATTGACGTCAATAAAATTATTTCGCTCAACGGAAATCTGGAGATTAACGCTGGCGCTGGCATTTTGATCGACCAAATCGGACGGAATGGTGGCATCACGGCTAACAATTTATCGCTGGTCGATACGAGTTCAACTGAAGGCATTACACTCGCTGCGCCAATATCAGTGGGAACTTTGTTCGCTGCGTCGGTCGTGGGTGGTGGATTAATCGAGCAGATCGGTAGCCACGGTGGTTATTTGGGAACGCTCACCGCAGCGAACCTGTCGTCCGATGGGGGAACGATTGGTGGTGGCGTGACCCTGGGAAATACTGCGAACACGATCGGCACTTTGGGAGGGCTAACGATCAGCGGGGGGACTGGCAATATTGCGACAAGTGGATCATTGGTGCTTGCTGGAACGCTCGCGGATATCGGGCGGGCGATTACTCTGAATGGTAATCAAGGCATAACGGAGAGCGCGGGCGGGGTCATTGACCTCGGTGCAAGCGGTTATCTGGCTATAATCAACCCCTCGTCGAAATATGGTATTGTCCTTGGCAATAGCTTGAACCAATTTGGTTCTATCTCAGGAATTAGTGTATCAGGTGCCGATATTACTCTGGCCGATGAAGCAACGCTTATCCTGAATAATTATCTGGCGGCGAGAAATATTGCGCTGTATGGGAAAAGTGTTGCGATAAACTCCAGCCTTTACGCCGCGAACGCCCTAATTTTCGGCGGCAGCGGTTCATTCAACGAATTGTCGGGTGCCTCGATTACAGCGGCGACGATTGAGTCGGGTTCTGGATTGCAGGGCACTGTCAATCTCACACAGGGATATAATTCCGTTGGTGCCGTCGGTGCTTTCAGTATTGCGACTTCAACTGCAGAAGGTGCTTCATTTTCGCTGGTTGATCATGGATCATTGGCGATCAACGGGCCTGTCAACGCTGCTGGTAATGTAAGTTTCGATGCCACAACGATAGGGGTATCAGGCACGCTCGACGCTGCCGAGATCAGTTTGACGAGCGCGGGGGCAAATGCCGGTGGCGTCGCGGCGCAAGCAGGTAGCACAATCAGCGCCTCGGGGACGATCTCGATCCAAAGCAGTGCAGGCGTCAGTCTTGCGGGTACGATTGATGCCGTCGATCTTTACGTGACTGATAGTAATAACAATGGGTATGGAGTAACCTTCTCTGGACCGATCCAGGTTGGATCATTGTTCTCGGCAACGATCACGTCGGGCGGCTTGGTTGACCAGAAGGGCGGAGTGCAGAACCCGACTTATTCGGGCGTTTTGACAATTGGCACATTGTCATCGGGTGGTGGGACGATTGCTGGCGGCGTTTTGTTGGGGAATGCGACTAATCAAATTGACACAATCGGCGCCCTGAGCGTTTCCAACGGTTCTGTGGTAATCGGTGACCGCTCGGCTTTGGCGCTGAACGGGCTTGTCGACGCGGGTGGTAATTCTGTTTATCTAATTGATTCTGCTGGGATAACCGAATCATCGACGGGTGGTATCGTTGCGAACAGCCTATCGTTGGCAAATGCCAGTGCCGCCATTGATTTGGCAAGTACGCTGAATGCGGTTGATAATTTCGCAGGTGTTTCACTGAGCAATGGTGGGTTTTCATTACGTGACTCTGGCAAATTGACCGTAACGGGGTCCATCGAGGCGCCCTCGGTATTGCTGGGTGCAACGAGTTTGGATCTAGCGGCTTTGGTCAGCGTCGGAAATGAATTGACGCTCGCCAGTGTTGGCACGAACGGATCATATGTCTCGCAAAGTGGCGCTGGATCGATCATTGCAACAACGCTGACCACCGGTACTGACTCGTTTCTAGGCGCTGTGGATTTGTCTGCACCAGCGAATGCCATTAATACTCTGGCTGCGTTTTCGACGACTGGCGCATTGATACTTGATGAAGCCGGGTCGCTCACCATTGCCGGGTTGGTCAAGGCGAGTTCGATCAGCCTGGGCGCGCAAGGTGGTTTGAGTGAAAATGGGGGAACGATCAGCACGGGGCTATTCTCCGATACCGCAACCTTGACCGGGCTTACATTAGCGGGCGCAAATACCATCACATCACTGGCGGCGTTTAATGCCGGCATCAACGGGATTGATTTGAACGATCCGGGCGCGCGTTTGACCGTGTCCAGCGAGTCGTTTGATGCAAGTGGGATCACGCTGTCTGCGGCTGGGTTAAATTTGGACGGTACGCTGAATGCCGGTGCTGGCACGGTGGCGCTGGGTAGCCGCTACGGCGTCACGCAAGGAACAGCGGGGGCAATTATAGCTTCGGTGCTGACGACTGACGGGACTCTGATTGGCCCTATTGGGTTGGGTGATACGCATAATTCCATCAACACACTGGATGTGATGAGCCTGGGCACGTCGGGCAGCTTCGACTTGGCCGACGCTACAATGTTGACGATTGCCGGATCGCTGACCGCGACTGGCGTGACGCTCGGCAATCAGGGCGTTGATATCTTGGCGCCGATTTCGGTGGGTACTGGCGTTGTAAGTTTTATTGGCCCCGGCGTGATAACCGAGGGCACAAATGGCGCTGTAACAGCGGGCACACTAGAAGGCACGGGCACGTTCGGTGCCATTAATTTAGTTCCTGTTGGAACGGTCGTGAATGCGATTGGTTCTTTGGGTGCGATAACCGCGAGCGGCAATATTTCACTCAGCACATCAGGATCGCTGGCCATTATCGGTGGTGTCAGCACCGCGGGCACGCTTGCGCTTAGCGCAATAGGGTTGACCGAAAATTCGGGCGGCGCGATTGATACGAACAGCTTAGTTGAGATATCCAGCTTCGCCAACGCGGTTGATTTGAGTGGTGCCAATAGCATCACCAATCTTGGCAGCTTTGATGTCTTGTCCGGCAATTTTATCCTGCACGACAATAATCCGCTCAGTTTGAGCAATTTGCTTTTAGCGCCGAATGTTAAGCTGATTGATCCGGCTGGATTGACGTTTGGTAGCACGATCTCAGTGAGCACGGGTGGTTCCATTGCCCTGATTAGTGATGCGCTGAGCGATCCTGCCGGGGTTTTTCTGGCGCCGAGCGGCACGATCGCGGTGGCGCCTTATAACAACACGGCTTTGTATTTAGGATCGCCGGGGAATTCCCCGCAAGCGCTCAACATTTCGAATTCCCTGGCAAATGCGTTGCTGGGTTCGGCGCAATTGGTTGTGTTGGGATCAGCGACGGCAAGTGGCACGTCATTCGCTGCATCCTCGATTATTGGCGCTGGGGTGATTGGTACGGTGACGAATACGCTCGATTTATTGAGCGATGGTGCGTTCACCAATCAGGGAACGCTCACCGGCGGTGCTAGTTCTTCGTTGCTGATCGATGTTGCGGGCAGCGTTTTTAGCGTCGGAACATTGCAGGCAGAAACGCTCAATGTCGTTGCCGGCGGCCCGTTCATCAGCGGCGGCCTTATTGATGCGGTCATGATGGCGGGTTCGGCGGGTGCGGGTATCAGCTTAAGTGATCGTCAGAATTCGATTGATAATATCGGCGGACTCACTGCGGGCACGGCGGGTATTTTAATTGATGATAGTGCGGGTTTGACGCTTGATGGACCGATTGTGGCGGGCCCCGCGGCGCCGATATCATTTCTGGTCAACACAGTGCAGGCAACGATTGGTGCGTCGATTTCGGACCCGGGCGGAACTGTGTCGTTCGCGCCGTTGGGCAGCACCTATGGCGCGGTGATTGGGACTGGTGCGAGCACGGGAACGTTGGGTCTTGGCATCAATCTTCTCGGCGCTATTAGTCCCGATGTGGCGGCTTTGGTGATTGGCGATCATTATACTCCGGTATTGACGGTCAATCAGGGCGTGTCGCTCGGGATCAATAATGTCTCTTTCGTGGCTAAGACGATTGATATTGGCGGTAGTTTGGTTGTTCCAGGGACGCTTGATTTGCTGGCCGGCGCAGGGGGAATTAGCCAATCGGCAGCGTTGAATGTTGGCTATTTGATCGGCACCGCGTCGGGGGGTGTGGTGTTGAATGATCTGACGAACCAAATCGGTGCGCTCGGCAACTTCACTGCCACATCGCAATATTTTTCACTTTTAGATAATGAAAATCTAACAATAGCGGGAGTGCTGTTGGCCAGTACAGCTTCGATCTCGGCGCCCTCGCTTGATTTGACCGGCTTCATCAATGTGCCGGGCACATTATCGCTATCGGGCACCCACGGCATTGACGAGCCGGGATCGATTACGGGCGGGGTGCTGATTGGTAGCGGTTCCGGGGCGGTATTCCTGACGGGTAGCAATTCGATTACCGATTTGGCGAATTTTAGCGTTTCAGGCGTGGCTCCTTTCGATCTGAGTAATCGTTCATCTCTCCTGGTATCGGGTTCGGTCGCAGCGGGCGATGTGACTTTGAGCGCCGCCGGGATGAGCATTTCAGGTGCAATCACGACGCCTGGTACGCTAGCATTCGGCAGCTCTGGCGCGATTACCGAGACAGGTTCGATCAACGCAACCTCAGTCAGTTCGTCGGGTGCTGTTAGCGGGAATGTTACGCTGTTGGGCACGAACAATATTGATAATATTGGGTATCTGACGGTTTCTGGCGGCCTTACTTTGAATGATTTGAGTTCACTGACAGTGGCCGCACCCGTATATGCTGCTGCCGCGACATTGACGGCGGCTGGTATTTCCATTCCGAGCTTGATATCGGTCACCGGCGTGTTGGCGCTCAATAGCGCTGGATTGATCAAAGAGACTGGCTCGATTGATGCGGGAAGTTTGATCAATAGCGCGCCGAATAGTAGCGCGGTCGAATTGTACGGGGCCAATAAGATTGCCGATCTGGGATCATTCTCGCAATCGAGTGCAGGCACATTGGTGTTGGATGATAACCAGAATTTGACGGTGAGTGGATCGGTTTCTGGCGGGGTGGTGTCGCTCAATGCCGGTCCCGGTGTGAGCATCATTGGTACAGTCGCGGTGAGCACGCTGGCGGTGGGCGGTAGTCAGGTCACCGAGGCGTCGACCGGCTCGGTTGATACTAATCTGTTGCAATCGGTGAATTCGATTTCAGGCAATGTGTCACTGGTTGGGATAAATTCGATCGCGCAGATCGCTGACTTTTTCGATAATGGCGCATTGGTTGTGCATGATGGCGCTGATCTGTTGCTGGGCGGCACGGTATCAGCCTTGAACGCGGCTTTTGTGGTGCCCTCGCTCACGATTGGGGGGCTGCTCAGTGTCAATCAAGGTGCCACGATTGACAGCTCAGGTTTGGTGAGCGAGCCTGGCAGCCTGACGGTCGGGACCAGTTTGAACGGATCGATTGGCGGTGATTTATCACTGACGGGCACCAACAACATCGCTTCTATTGGCGCGCTGACCGATAATGCCACGATTTATTTGACAGACAGCGCGCCCTTAACGATTGCGGGCACTTTGGATGCGCAGTCGGCGTTCCTCACCGCGCCATCAATGGCGATTAATGGATTGGTCTCCGCGACATCGACATTGGCGCTGGCAAGCAGTTCGGGTGTGAGCGAAGCAGGCGCAATCGATGCCGGCTTGCTCACATGGTCAGGTGCCGCTGGGCAGAATGCGCTGCTGACGGGGACAAACACGATTGCCATCCTCAGCAATTTTGGGGCGCCCGGTGCTGGCACACTGGCGGTGCGGGATAATGGGCTGTTGATGGTTGATGGTTCGATCGATGGTGCGGTGGCGTCGTTGGTGGCCGGGACGCTTGATTTGGCGGGCGCGATATCGGTGGCGAATAGTCTGGCAATCGGCGCTTCGAGTTCGGTGAGCGAAGGCGGGTCGGTGATTGCGCCGACGCTTGTTGGACTGGGTGTGATTGGTGGCAATGTTTCGCTCACCGGCCAGAATCGGATCGGCGCGTTGGGAAGCTTTAGCCAGGCTCCGACCGCGACGCTTGATCTGATCGATGCAAGCGCCCTGACAATCAATGGCGCCGTGACCGGCGGCTCTGCGACCTTATCGGCCGCAGGGCTGAACTTTACGGGTGCGGTTTCGATGCCGGGCACCTTGGCGTTGGCAAGCTCAGGGGGCGTTGCAGAGGACGGGTCAATTGCGGCGGGGGTTTTGACCAGTGCAGGCCCGATTATTGGCAATGCCATCCTGACGGGGTCCAACTCCATTGCGGTGCTGGGAAACTTCAACGATCAAGGATTATTGGATCTTGCAGACAGTGCGGGCCTAACGGTTGCGGGGCCGGTTTTTGCACCAACAGCGACATTGACGGCGAGCTCGCTCGCGATTGCGGGTCTTGTGTCGGTCAGCGGCGCATTGGCGCTGAGCGATTCTTCTGCGTCAGGCGGCATTAGCGAAACCGGAACTATCGATGCCAATAGCCTGGAAAGCGCTGGCGTCAGTGCAGGAGATGCGTCTCTAACCAATGCAAATCTGATCGGCACGCTTGGGGCGTGGAATAATTCTGGCAGCTTCGCTTTGGCAGATGTTCAAAGTTTGATCGTCGCTGGCCCGTTTGATGCTGTGTCGGCGCATTTGCAAGCGCCATCGATTGATTTTGCCGGTCCGGTCACCGCCAACACTGTGCTTGCTGTGCAATCCACGGGATCGGTGGTGCAAACCGGAGGCACAATCGCCGTGCCGACCCTGGTATCCGACGGGGTCATTGGAGGTTCGGTTGATCTTGGCGCTGGCAATGCGATTTTGAACCTGGATAGCTTTGCGGTGCAGGGCAATTTGTTCTTGCATGATGCTTCGGTGCTGACGGCGGGGGACCCGGTGTCATCGGCGCAAGCGATCACGCTTGATGCATCAGGGATTAATCTGGTCGGCGATCTGCAGGCGGCAACAAAGCTACTGTTAGGCAGCTCTGGCCCCGTCACCGAGGTGGCGGGTGCGACGATTAGCACACCGCTATTGGAAAGCTATGGCACGCTGGATGGGGCTGTGCAGCTGGATAGCCAGGCCAATCAAATTGGCTCGATTGGCCAGTTCTTGCTCCTCAATCAGCCTTTCTCGCTGATCGACAATCAAGCGCTGACGGTGATTGGCCCGGTCGCGGCGAAAGCGGTCAGTCTTACCGTGCAGGGATTATTAACGCTGGATGGCGTGGCCGGTGGTGGGTTGTATATTTCCGGTGTTTATGAAACGCCACCCGGTGCAACTGTTGCACCAATACCCACCAGCATTGACACGGTATTGACGATCAATGGCCCCACGCCGCAATTGGTGCAGACCGGCATATTCACCATTGATGGTCCGCCGTTGGCAGGAACTGGTGTTTATCCGAATTCCGACAATACGGTGTTTGTGTTGTTTGACCCGGGCAAATCAAATTCGGGATCGAACGCGACGTTCCAGAATTTGCAGGCGAACACAACAGAGTTGATTTTAGAACTCAATAGCGGCACCGCGAGTGGGCAGCTCTTTCTCAATCGGCTTTTGGTGGTGGGCAATGCTGGCGGGCGGATCAATTTTATTGGCACGCTTGGCGGCGTGGCGGGCACAGGCGCTGCGCATAATGGCACTGTGTTTCCATTTCCGAGCAGTAATTATCAATTTAATGCGTGCCCGATTGGCTCGGTGGATTGTACCATTTTGCCCATCGAAACCGTACCGGAATCCAGCCCGTTGCTTAATTTTGATCTGACGCCGCCGCGCCGCCGCAAGCTTGATCGAAATGTGCGGCTGCCAGGCATTGCGGCAAGGGATTACTAATGTTCAAATTTTCGCTTCTAGCGTTTGGGTTGGCTGCCATGTTGGTGAGCTGCACGGCGCCACCGCCGTCCGCTTATGTGAGCGGCGGCGGGGCAAAAGTTTCGACAGCGCGGATTGCTCTCGGCGCCAACCAAGCTGGTGAGCAATGCGCAGCGACGCGTGATGCCCACGGGGCGCTGATTTATTGCGGAAATTGGTCGCAGCCCAGTGCAACGGTGGTTGATGGGCCATCAAGCAATCGGGCTGGGATTTTGACACTGGCCACATTGAGCGATTGGCGGGCCGGCATTGAGCAGCAATATGCTTGCGCCGCACCAACCGCGACATCGATTTTGAACGGCGATCCGGCGGAGCTGCTGACATGCACGCAGCGCCTCGGAGGCTGGCCGCATGTGGCGTTAGTGGCATTGGTGCGCGGGAGAGCTTTTTATGCCGATGGGGTGCAGCCTGCTTTCCCGGTGATGCAACGGGCAATTGGGATCGCGGCGGGGGTATTGCCGGCCCGGAAGGCGCGGGCGTTGCCGGTGACAACGTCGGATCGGCTATTGGCCAATCGGTTGGCGGCTGAAGCGTTTAGCTCGGGTGATATTGGCACTTATGACAAACTGATGCGCGTGGGCGCCGAGGCCAACCAGCAGGAAGATTTTCCGGCTGCGATCACGGCGTATCGCGCGGCGCTGGCCTTGCAGCAAAAAACCCTCGGCATCGACAACCCCAATACCGTGACCGCGCTAACCGATTTGGCGTTGAATTTATCTGATGCCCAGCGATATCATCAGGCGGCCTCCTTATTTGCAACCGCCGAAACCCTGGCACCCCAATCAGCGGACCCGACAGCGCTGCCCGCCCTTGAGCATGCGCGGGGGCTTGATGCGTTGAACCAACATCACCCGCACCGTGCTTTGACATTGCTGCGCCAAGCAGCGCTCGAATATGCGGGGACGTTGCCGCCCGACTTGCTGCATCCGCACGGTGACCAAGCCTCGAACGCTGGTTTGTTCGGCTTGGCGCAAGGTGCCAGCAGCACGGCGCAATTGCTGACGTCGCAATCGATCGTGCTGGACCCGGTGACCCAGCTGCGGTTGCTCGGATTGATTGAATCACTGCGTTATCAAGCGATTGCTGCTTTGGAATTGCATCAAGCGAGCCGCGCTGCTGCGTTGATTCGGCGCGCCAATCAAATTGCCATCGGCAATGGGATTGCTCCGGTGGTGCTGAATGCCCGACTTGATCGGACTGAGGCCGCTATTGATGTCGCGAACGGGCAAGATGCCAATGCGGATGCGAAATTAAGCGAGGCGGGCGCCGGGTTTGCCAGGGCCTTGCCGGGGTCAAGGCCGGTTGCGGATACTGGATTGTTGCGCGCTGACGTGCTGGTGCGCCAGCACCACGAATCCGAGGCGGTGCCGATTTGTCGAAAATCGGTCGCGTTATTGACCGGGCTGCGGCTAGGCACCTCCGCGCAGCTTATTTCGCCTTGTCTAAGAGCGCTGGACCAACGGGCGAAACAAAACCCAGCCAAGGCGGAGGCGATCCATGCCGAGATGTTCGCCATGGCCGAGCTTGCGCAAGGCACCACAACCAGTGCTGAAATTGCCGAGGCGGCGGCGCGGCTCGCGGCAGGGGCGAAAAACCCGAAAGTTGCTGCCGCCATCAGGGCGCATCAGGATGCGGTTACGCGGTTGAACCGGCTCTATCGCCAGCGCGACCAACTGGCGCGGGCGCAAAAATCCGGCAAGCAAGTAACGCCCGAAGCCATCAAGGCGATTGATGGTCAAATTCGGGAAGCGACCGATGGGCTGAATGCCGCCGATCTTGCAGTGCAGGCAGCGGCGCCCAATTTCGGCCAGTTGGTGCAGGCGGTGGTACCCGCGAGCGCCGTGCTCAAGCGGTTGCGCCCGCAGGAAGCGTTCTTGGATATCATGGTATCGCGGCATCATGCTTGGCTGTTTTATTTGAGCGACGACCAAGTGCGCGTGGCGCGCACCGGCACGGGCGATGCGACAATGACCAAGCTGGTGCAAACCGTGCGGAAATCGGTCGAGCCGACCCAAGCCGGTTTACCGCCCTTTGCCATGCACGCCGCCTATCAGATTTATCAGGCGACGCTCGCACCTTTTGCCGCGCCGCTCAAACACACCGATGCTCTGGTGATCGCGCCGTCCGGCTCGTTGCTCTCGCTGCCATTCGCACTCCTGCCAACCCGCGACGTTACCCCCGACGCCTTGGCAACGGCCCCTTGGCTGGTGCGTGACGCGACACTCGATTACGTGCCTGCCGCCGCCAATTTCGTCAGCCTTCGCAAGATCGCCGGCACATCGACGGCGACGCAACCTTGGTTTGGCTTTGGCGATTTCCATCAAGTGACCGACGCCCAAGCCGCAGCGAGTTTCCCGCCAGCCACGTGCGGAGACAGCGCGCGGCTATTTGCAGGCTTGCCGAACTTACCATCGGCCAAACTTGAGCTGGCAGCGGCCAGCGCCCTGTTCAAGGCCTCGCCGCAGGATGAGCTGCTGGGGGCGCATTTCACCGTTCCTGCGGTTGAGCATGAGGATCTGGCACCGTTTCGTATTTTGCATTTTGCCACGCATGCAATTTTGCCGTCAGAATTGCCCTGCACCACGGAGCCCGCGATTATCACCTCAGCACCGCCCGGCGCGCCCTCAGCCGCCCAGGCGATGCTCACCAGCGCGGACGTGGCCAATCTTCATCTGAACGCTAATTTGGTCATTCTCTCCGCCTGTAATACCGGCGGCGGCAATGGGCGGTCAGGCGGTGAAGCGCTCTCGGGTCTTGCCCGCAGCTTTTTCTTCGCCGGCGCGCGCGCTTTGATGGTGACCCAGTGGTCGGTGAGCGATCAAGTGTCGGCCTATTTGGTCGCGACTGACTTGGCCCATGTGCAGCAAGGGCAGGGGGCGTCCGCCAGCTTACGCGAGGTGCAGCTCGCCTTGATTAATGGGGCAGGGCATGGCTTGCCCGCCGGGATTGCCGATCCGTTCTACTGGGCGCCCTTTGTGGTAATCGGCGATGGCGGGAAGGCGGATCGAACGGCAGCGTCATCACCCCCGGTTGGCAGCTTCAGCGGCAAGTCGTAACCTGTGGCGATGGATCTGGAACGGCTGGGCAAATACGAGATCAAGCGCACGCTCGGACGCGGGGCCATGGGCGTTGTCTATGAGGGGTATGACCCGATCATTGCCCGCCGCGTCGCGATCAAGACGGTGCGCGTTCCCGATCCAGACGATGTTGAGGCCCATGAGGATCTTGCGCGGTTTCAGCGCGAAGCGCAGGCGGCGGGACGGCTGAGCCACCCAAACATCGTGGGGGTTTTCGATACTGGCGAGGCTGATGGCGTCGCTTACATCGTGATGGAATTTGTCTCTGGCGCGACGCTGAAATCGTTTCTGGATCGCGGTGATCGGTTCACCGTGCCTGATGTCGCGCGGATCATGACCGAACTGCTCAACGGTCTCGCATACAGCCATGCGAACGGCGTGATTCATCGCGATATCAAGCCCGCCAATGTGATGATGACCGATAATGGTCAGATCAAACTTGCCGATTTTGGGGTTGCGCGCATCGAGAGCTCGAGCATGACCCAGGCTGGCACCATGATCGGCACCCCGTCCTACATGTCGCCCGAGCAATTTATGGGGCAAACGGTCGATGCGCGCACCGATTTATATTCGTGCGGCGTGTTAATGTACCAATTATTGACCGGGGAAAAACCATTCGAAGGCAGCGTGACCTCGGTGATGCATAAGGTGCTGAACACCGAGCCGCCAGCTCCATCGGCCTTGTCCATTGCGGTGCCGGCGGCGCTGGATGCGGTTGTTGCGAAAGCCATGGCGAAACGGCCTGAAGATCGATTTGATTCCGCTAGCGCGTTCAGTGACGCGATCAAGCAGGCGATGGAACCAGTTGCCGCACGACCCCAAGCGCCGCTTGCGCCGGTTAGTGGGTTTGAGGACTATTCTGACGCGACGATGATCGCCAGTAATCTGACGCGCCGGGCATCGGCGGCCACCACCTCCTCCGCCAGCGCGGTGCGCCCGCCAGACCCGCCAGCTTCCTCGGCGCCAAGCCCCTCCGGTAAGCGGATGGTTTTGATCGGCGGCGGTGCTGCTGCTGCTGCTGTGCTGGCGCTCGGCGTCGCGGCTTTCTTCTTGCTCCAACCATCGCCCCCGCCCGTGCCCGCGCCCGCGCATCCACAGGCGCCGCCGCCCGTTTCTCAAGCGTCTTCCCCTACTCAGGCTCCTGCAATCTCGCCCGCCGGTAAAGCCATGATGTTAAAAACGATGACCAAGGCGAAGATCGAGGAATTAGTGGCGCCAGCCACGTGCTCGGTGGTTCATGCCACCATTGCCGATGATCGAGTGACACTGAACGGCATCGCCTCGACCCGGCAAGCCGCCGCGATTTATGCGGGGCTTCCTACAATCCCGATGCCCGCGCAGGACAATGTCGCGCGCTTCGATGGACCTTACTGCGCGTTATTGACCGCCCTGAATTTATACAAAGGCACGATCTTGCCGCCGAATGAGCAAGCCCATGTCGCGCTGGCGAGCGGTGCCGCTCTGCTCACCAAGGGGCAGGCGATCACGCTCCGCCTGTCATTGCCTGCCTACACCAAATTTCTGGAAATCGATTACGTCTCGAGTAATGGCACGGTCTATCATCTGCCGCCACCAAAGACGCTCACGCCGTTCATAGCGCCCAACACCAGCACGCTACCCCTCGGCCATGTCGGCCCCCCCTATGGCACCGATATGGTGCTGGTGATCGCCAGCGCGCAGCAGATTTTTCCCTTCGCCCGGCCCGCCGAGGAACCGGTGCACCATTTCGCCACCGCCCTGAATTCGGCCCTCGATCAAATGCTCGATGACCACGGCATCACGGTTGGCGCAACCTTGGTCAATACGGCGGCGAAAAGTGCGACTCGCAACAATCCGTAATGTGGCTGAGTTGATCGCGCCCACGCATATCGCTTCCCCACGTTAAATTTTTAGCTCGTGGCTTGATTGGCATCGAGCATCCGGCTGATCAGCCACTCGCCGTCGATTTTTTGCTCGGTCAGCGCCATGGCCAGGAATTCGCTGCCAAACACAGGTGCCGCAAAGATCATGTCCGGATGCACCCGGCGCACGCGGTCGATATTTTTGCGCGAACTGACGGCGGCCACCAGCTTCGCCTCGGTGCCAAGCTCGCGCGCAGCGAGAATGACAAACGCGTTTTCCGAATCATCATCGGACAAGGCCAGAATTGCCTTCGCGACCGTTGCCCCTGCGGCGCGCAACGTCTCAAGATCAGTGGCATCGCCGAGAATAATCTCGGCATCGCCATAGAGGCTGCTCTCAACCTCAATAATCGCGACCACCGGCTCACCGCGATTGCGCAGTTCGCGCGCGGTATTGCGCGCGAGCACGCCATCGCCCGCGATGATGAAATGATTGACATGGGGCATTTTTCGTTTCCGTTCACCAAGAGTGCGGGTAATCTGATTTTGCAGCACCGGCCCGAGCACCGCCGTTAACGCCGTTGCGAAAACGGTCAGACCCAGGACGATCAGCGAAATCACAAAAAATCGTGCATCCAAGCTATGCGGCACGATATCGCCGTATCCCACCGTCGACATCGTTTCTATTTCGAAATAGAGTGCTTCGGGCAAGGTCGTGATCGGCGGTGAAAACCCAGCGCCCAGCAAAAATGCGCCCAGCACCCCATAAATCAGCAGCACAATAACCGAGGCAAGAGCGAATAAGGTGCTGGCGGCGAGCGATGATCGCTGAAAGCTGCGGCGAAACACCACCAAAAAACACAGCAACACAATCACATAGAGCGATTGGTTGGTGATGATCGCGCCACCATTATGCACGGCCAGCACCAACTGCGACAGGGTCATGCCGATCGCCGAGAGCCAGGCGATGCGCGAGCGGCCCAGCAATCCGAGCGCGATCAACACCTGCAGAAGCCCAACAACCGCACTCGGTACGCCGGACAGGATCAGTGCGGGGATGGCCCCAGAAATAGGGTGTAGCGCGTCAAATAATTTTGCCAGATGCAGATGCAGATACTGGGCCGCAAAATGCCGGATCGTCGGCAGCAGGGCGAACGCCCCGGCGCCACCCACGGCCAGCGCGAGCGGCACCTGCGGAAACCAAATATCCATCCGCACTTGTCGGTACAACCGATTGCGCAGACGTATGACGCGCATGCGCCCATCACGCACATTGGCTGACAAACGCGTGATCACCAAACGATACCGACGAACATGTCCTGGCTCATGTCAGAAAACATGGGCAATGGGGCCCGCGGCTGCAACCGCTGTCTATCGCCTAGCCAAGCGCGATTTCAAACCGTTCGATCACGGTGTTGGCCAGGAGTTTGCGCGCCATTGCCTCGCCTTGCGCACGGGCGCGCTCAGGGTCGGTCTCGGCGATATCGAGCGTAATCACCTTGCCGACCCGCACCTCGCCAAGACCGGCAAATCCAAGCCCTTCAAGCGCATGCCCAATCGCTTTGCCCTGTGGGTCCAGCACGCCGTCTTTGAGCATTACCGTGACAATCAGCTTCATCGCGCCTTCCTCACTGCATCATCTCCGGCCCCTTTAAGTCGCGCACGCCGGCCTCGGGCAGAATTCCCAGCCGCTTGGCGACTTCCTGATAGGCCTCTTCAACCTTACCCAAATCGCGCCGGAACCGATCCTTATCCATTTTTTCGTTGGTTTTCGTGTCCCATAACCGGCAATTATCGGGGCTAATCTCGTCTGCGAGGACAATCCGCATGTCCTCGCCTTCCCAAAGCCGACCAAACTCGACTTTGAAATCAACCAGGCTGATACCCACACCCAGAAATAATCCGGTCAGAAAATCATTAATCCGCAGCGTCATATGGACGATATCATCCATGTCTTGCGCGCTGGCCCAGCCAAAGGCGCTGATATGCTCTTCTGAGACCATCGGATCATTCAGCGCGTCATTCTTGTAGTAATATTCAACGATGCTGCGCGGTAATCGAGTGCCCTCGGCAATGCCAAGCCGGGTTGCGAGGCTACCCGCCGCGATATTGCGCACCACCACCTCAATGGGAATGATTTCCACTTCGCGGATCAGTTGCTCGCGCATATTCAGCCGGCGCACGAAATGGGTCGGAACCCCGATTTCGGCGATGCGTTGCATCAAAAACTCGCTAATCCGGTTATTGAGCACCCCCTTGCCGGTGATGGTCCCCTTCTTTTGCGCATTAAATGCGGTCGCGTCATCTTTGAAATACTGCACAAGTGTGCCCGGCTCCGGACCCTCGAACAGAATTTTCGCTTTACCTTCATAGAGTTGACGGCGCCGTGCCATGGTGACCTCGTGGATTAATGAAAGCGGGGCAGGGGTGCCGCGCTTATTCATAGTTCGGCTATACCGGTTTGGTGCGGGATGCGCCATGCCATCCGCGCATCGGCGCTGCTCGCCCGCGCCTCAGGCGCTGCGGCGAAACGCGGTGGGCAGGCCCGAAATTGCTTGATCAATCATGGCGCGATCATGCTCCGCGTCGACCGTTTCGCGGAGCGAGATCTCGGTGGCCCGCACCGCCAAATCGGTCGCCCGCGCCCGCAATTCAGCCACCGCCGAGGCTTCCGCCGCCGCAATCCGATCAAGCGCCATGCGTTCGCGCCGTTTGGCTTGCAATTCAGCGTCTTTCATAAATTCGGCGGCCATATGTTCGGCCTCATGCGCAGCGGCAGCGATCATGGCCTGCGCACGGGCCTCGGCCTCGGCGCGGCGGCGCTCCGCGTCCTTCAGCATAGCCTCCGCCTCAGCGCGCAAATTGGCCGCCTCCTGCAACGCAGCCGCGATCGCAGCGCTACGTTGATCGAGCATGCTGACAATGGCACCGGTAATTTTGCGCCCGAAAACGACCGCGAAAATGACCACCGCGACGGTGACCCAGAACGCGCCCTTTTCCCAAAAAACGCCGTGAAAATCAGCATATTCCATTGCGCTGTCCCTTTATCCCTGCGCCTGCGCGAGTGCGCGACCCAGCAATGCGCGATCCGCAGGCGCACCGGTCAGCCGTTGCACCAGCGCGTTGGCAACATCCTCGGCAACAGAAGGTAAGCTTGCCATCGCCGCCGCCCGCGATTGCTCGATGGCGGCTTCCGATTGCGCGATTTGAGCCATTAATCGTGCATTCTGCGCGTCGGCATGCGCCCGCGCCTCGGCTTTCGCCTTGGCGACGGCCTCGGCAATTGTTGCTTGGCTCGCATCGCGTGCGGCCTTGATCGCCCGGTTCAACGCTTCCACCGCTTGTTCAGCAGCGTCACGCGCTTGCTTTGCAACCGCCAAATCCGTCTCGATTCGCTTGGCCCGATCTTCTAGAACTTGACCAACGCGCGGCAACGCCCAGCGTGACAAGGCCAAATAGAGGATGACCAAAATCACCGCCATCCACACCAACTGCGAGGTGGTGAGCGGATTGGCGAAATCGAGCTGCGGCATTTTATTGGCCGCGTAGCCGCGCACCGGCAAAGTCAGGAGCAAAAGCCCCAGCGTTGTCGGGCTGGAAAGGAGGCGCACTTTCATCCGCAACGACTTAGGCGAACAAGATCAAGAACGCGATGATCAGTGCGAACAACGCAATCGCCTCGGTCAAGGCAAAGCCCAGCAACACATCGCGGAACAGCCGATCACGCGCCGCCGGGTTGCGGCCCGAGGCCGAGACGAAGGCACCAAACAAATTGCCAATACCCACGCCCGAACCGGCAACGCCAATGGTCGCAAGGCCAGCACCAATGTCACGCGCAAGCAGGGCAGTATCGATAACCATGGAGAGTTCCTTTCAAGAGAAAACAGAGCAAGATAACGAAAAAACGCGCCAAAACCTCAGTGCAAGTAAATCGCGTCGTGGAGATACAAGCATGTCAGGATCGCAAACACGTAGGCCTGCAAGGCTGCCACCAATAATTCCAACCCGGTGATGGCAATATTGAACCCAAGCGGCACAATCGCGGCGACAATCCCGGCCGCGCCGAAGCTGCCGGCCAGCATCAGCATGAACCCGGCAAAAACCTCCCAAATCACATGGCCCGCCGTAATATTGGCGAATAGTCGGACCGAATGTGAAATCGGGCGAGACAAATACGAGATTACCTCAATCGGGATCAGCAGCGGCAGCAACCAAACCGGCATGCCGGGCGGCGCGAAAAGTTTGAAAAACTTCAAACCGTGATACCAAAAACCGACCGCCGTGGTGAGCACGAACACGAACAGCGCGAGCGAGGCGGTGACCGCAATTTGGCTGGTAAACGCATAGAAATAGGGAAACAACCCCAGCAAATTACCGACCAAAATAAAGGAAAACAGGGTGAACACAAAGGGGAAGAATTTCTTGCCTTCCGGACCTGCCGTGTCGATCACCATGTGATGCACAAATTCATAGGTCATTTCAGCGATGTTCTGCATCCGGCCCGGCACTACCGCCGCTTGCCGCAAAGCCATTGCGAAGGTGAACAGAATCAACAGGACCGCAACCACCATCATTTGGTTCGAATTGGCAAAGCCGGTCATATGTCCCATCGCGCCCATACCTGGCATCAAATGAAACTGCCCTAGCGCGTCAATTTTAGCCGATCCCGCCACCTGCAATCCTTCCCTTTACTCTTTTCCAGACTGATCTTGACGCGACGTTCCCGCCGATCTGATCACATTCACGATCCCTGCCGCCGCGCCAATCGGCACGAAAATAATCATCAGCAACGGCTTGGTTCCAAATAGCCGGTCCAGCCCGTAGCCAATTGCCACCGCAATCGCCATAGCCGCAACCATCTCAGACCCCATCCGCATCGCCAAGCTGAACGGATTAGGCCCTGTATTCTGGCCAGACCCTTGATGCCCTTGCGGATCATCATCCTGCTTAACGCCGGCACGAAGCCGCGCAGCCTCTAGTCGCTGGTCAAAGGAATCGCCCGCGCGATCATCACGCTTCCGATGGTCCTGATCCATGCGCCCTCAATTGCTGCACAACCGCTGCGGCCGTTTGCTACCGAGCGCCGCGTGCGAAGTCAATGCGCTCACGCACTCGCGATGAAATTATATGCGCCGAAATCAATATGATTCGATCAAAAAGCGCCCTATTCCGCCGCAATCGATGCTCGTGGCGCGTCTGCCAGCTCAATCGCCGCCGTTAGGTCAACCGAGAGCAAGCGCGAAATGCCGCGTTCCTGCATCGTCACGCCATAGAGCCGATCCATCCGCGCCATGGTCAAATGATGATGGGTGACCACCAAAAACCGGGTGCCGGTTTCGCGTTCCACATCACGCAGCAACAAGCAAAACCGTTCGACATTGGCGTCGTCCAACGGCGCGTCCACCTCATCAAGCACCGCAACCGGCGCCGGGTTGCAGCGAAACGCGGCAAAAATCAGCGATAAAGCGGTCAGCGCCTGCTCGCCGCCCGACAGCAACGACAAGGTGGCTGGCCGTTTGCCCGGCGGTTCGGCGAAAATCTCAAGGCCCGCCTCGAGCGCGTCTTCCGAGCCAACCAGCGCCAGATGCGCGCGCCCGCCACCAAACATCCGCTGGAACAAGGCCTGAAAATGCCGATCGATTTCCAGGAATTTTTCGCGCAGGCGCTCGCGCCCTTCGCGGTTCAAATGCCCAATCGAGCCGCGCAGCTTGGCAATCGCCTCAGCGATTTCGCCCCGTTCCCGATCAATCCGGTCAATTTCGGTCTCGATTTCCAAAGCATCTTGCTCGGCGCGCAAATTCACCGGCCCCATATCCTCGCGCTCACGGCTCAGCCGCTCAAAACGCCGCCGGGCGCGCTCAGCCGATTCGGGGCTCGGGTCGATCACCACCGGCAAAGCAGGGTTAGCCCCAAGCCGACCGATAATCCGCTCCTCAACGCTGCCCCACGCGTGATCCGCTTCGGTGGCACGGGCCAACGCCGCATTCAGCCGCTCGGCACCGGCAGCTTCCGCCGCTGCCGCCGCTGCCGCCTGCGCTTGCCGATCGCGCGCGGTCCGCTCCGCCGCGGCTAGGTCTGATGCAGCCTCTGCGTGCGCGGCGCGTGCTTGGGTAAGAGCGGCCTCGGCATCCGCGCGCGCTTCGGTGCCGGACTGGGCTTGGGCCAAATGATCGCGCTGCTGCATGGCTTCTCGCAGGCGCGCCTGCAAATCGACCATGCGTGCCGCCGCATCGCGGGCGCGCTCGGCCCATTGCGGTGCCTCATTGGTGAGTTGCGCATGACGCAACCGAGCGCGTTCCGCCTCATCACGGGCCTGCGTCAACGCGTTGCGCGCTGATTGTTCTGCAACGCGCGCCGCACTGGCCGCCGCGCGCGTCTGATCAAGGGCCGCACGCAATGGCTCGCTCGCCCCCGTCGCGCTCAGCGCCACTTGGGCCGCCTGCAAGGCTGCCTCAGCTTCGGCGCTCTCTTGGGAAAAACGCTCCCGCGTCTCGCTCAACGGCGCAACGCGGGCCGCCAAACGTTCGGCTTCCGCCTCGATCCGATTGGCCTGGGCGAGTTTGGTGGTGGCATCACTGCGCACCCGATCCACGCGCTGCTCTGCCTCCCGGCGCGCCATACGGGCAGCGGCTTCCTCATCACGCGCCGTTCGCTCTTGCACGCTGGCGGCCTCGCGCGCGGCCTTAGCCGATTCTGCGGCTTGGGTGCAGGCGGCATGGTCGCGCTTGAGTTTCGCCAGCCGGTTCCGTTGCGCCAGCCGGGTCGCGACGTCGCTCGGCGCGCCGGCGCGCATCGTGTAGCCATCCCAGCGCCACAAGGCACCATCGCGCCCCACCAAAATCTCGCCCGGCTGCAGCATCTCTTGGAGCGAAGCACCGTCACCCCCCTCAGGGAGCAGCAAAATATGATCGAATGCGCGGGCAAGGGCAGGGGGCGCGGATACATACCGGCTTAGCGTCTCGAGCCCACCCTCACGCGGTTTATGGAGCGGCAAAGCCCGCCAAAAACGCGGCGCCTGCGTATCAAGCCCGGCTGATAATTCTGCGGGCAAGGCTGCGCCCAATGCCGTCTCCAACCCTTCGGCGACGTTGATTTGGTCGAGCACCGGCGCGCTGTCTCGGCCAAATTTTTGCGCCAACATCGCGACCAACCCATCACGCTCGGCGGTGATGCGCGAGAGTGCGGCCTCGGCCTCGGTCGCGGCGCGGCGCGCCGCATCGAATTGCTGCGAGGCCGCTTCGCGTGCCGCTTCACTGGCCTCGGCGCGTTGGCGCGCGGCGTCCAGCGCTACTTCGGCGGCGTCCCGCGTCGCCTCGGCAGCAACGGCGTGATCGCGTGCCGCTTGCAATTGTTCAGCCGGGATCAGCGTGGCGAGCGCTTGTTCATGCGCCCGGACCGCGTCACGGGCGCGGCTGGCAGCGCGGTTCGCCCGCTCCTGTGCGGCATTGAACGCAAGCTGTGCAGCATCCGCCGCCGCCTTATGCCCGGCCAGATTGGCGGCCGCCGCCTCCACGCTCGATTCCGCATCCGCCAACGCGGGCAGTGACGCCGCCAACGCCGCCTCAGCCGCAGCAATCGCCGCCGGTGCGTCGTGCAAACGCTGATCTAACAGCGCGATCTCACTGCGCAGCCGCTGGATCGCGGCATCAGCATCCTGACCAATCCGCTGGGCATGCTCCAAATCGCGCTCGATTTGGGTCATCCGTTGGCCAATCTCAACCTGGGCCGCCGCCGCCGCCCGCATGCTTGCCTCGGCCTGCTCGGCGCCAATCCGTGCCCGTTCGAGGGCGGTTCGACGTTCGGCTTCACGCGCACGCAGCGGGGCTAGGGCCGCATCTGCACCCTCCGCCGCCTGCGCCGCTTCGCGCGCCTGCTGGCGCAACGCGGCGTCATCGGTCCGGGCCTGCTGCACCGCCTCATGCGCCTTGGCACGGTTGGCTTCCGCCAAAGCCCGTTCAATGGCGGTGGATTCCAGTTCGGCATCGCGAATGGCGCCCGATAGGGTGCGATAGCGCGCCGCCTGCCGTGCCTGCTTGCGCAGCGCCTCCAGCCGAATTTCTGATTCGCCGCGTAATTCCTCGGCCCGCGCCAAATTTTGCTCGGCGGCGCGTAGTTTCAGCTCCGCCTCGTGCCGGCGTGCGTGCAAACCGGCGACGCCAGCCGCCTCTTCCAAAATCCCGCGCCGATCCTCAGGTCGGGCCTCAATCAACGCGCTCACCCGGCTCTGACTGATAATGCCGGCACTGCGCGCCCCGGACCCTAAATCGGCGAACATCGTCGCCACGTCGCGCGCCCGCAATTCCCGCCCGTTCAGCCGGTATGTGCTGCCCGATCCACGCTCGATCCGCCGGGAGACCTCGATCGAATCCGCATCCTGAAACGGCGCCGGTGCGGTGCCCGCCGCATCGGCCAAACCGAGCGTCACCTCCGCGAGATTACGCGCTGGGCGTGTGGCCGTGCCCGCGAAAATCACGTCATCCATCTCGCCGCCCCGCAGCGATTTCGCACTCGCCTCGCCCATCGCCCAGCGTAACGCATCCACGATATTGGATTTACCGCAGCCATTCGGCCCGATAATTCCGGTCAGACCGGGCAGAATCTCCAGCATCGCCGGTTCGGCGAAGCTTTTGAAACCAGCGATCCGCAGATGCGATAGGCGCGCGGTCAATGCAGCCCTATGCCTCCCCGATCATCGAAGAAAATTGTTGGAAATCAACGGCGCCAGGATGTTTTTTGCCGTTAAATATGAAAGTCGGTGTCGCATCGACCTTATAGATTTTCTCAGCATGTTTGCGTTCACCGATGATGAATTTTTGCAACGGCATGCTAGACACCGCTGCATTGAAGCTAGCCCGATCCATGCCGGCGAGGGCCGCGAATTTGAACAAGGCGTCCTGATACTCCGGCAGTGTCTTTAGTTTGGGATCATAGGCCCACTCATATTGGTGGGAAAACAACATCTCATTGAACGCCACATAGCGGCTCTCGGGGAGCGACCGAGCCACGGCAGCGGCCATAACCGATACACTATCGAGCGGAAAATCTCTAAAAACATAATATAGTTTTCCGGTTTTTACATACGCGGCAATGATTTTCGGCAAAGCATGGGTGGCAAATTCCGCGCAATGCGGACAACCCATCGAAAAATATTCAATGATTTTCAATTTGGCATGCGGATTGCCGACGGCTCGGATACCGAACGGATTAATCGTGTCGGCGGCGCGGCCAAGTGTTGGCGCGAGTGCAGCAGCACCGACTAGAGCTAGTGTGTTACGGCGCGAAATCAGCATGTGGACCCCTATATATTGTGGTATCGTTACACCATACGGTGACGGGACCGCAATCGGCGAACCCGTCTCACGCCGATTATAGCCGCCGATTGTGACGACGGCGAGGCATCACCTCGTCACCCTTGCGCGATAATGCCTGCGCGGCATTTCCGCGATTGGTCAGGTTTTACCGTGGATGGGCCATGAGTTCTCGCGCCGGAACGCCAGCGAGGCGTTACTGGCCGAGGGCGCGGCTGATTTTTTGGTCGGTTTTGTATTGGCTGAGTGCATAGACCGACCAGATGGCGGCGGGGATCCAGCCAATCAGGGTGATTTGCAGGATCAGGCAGATGATCCCGGCGATTGGGCGGCCAATGGTGAAAAATTGCAGCCAGGGGAGCAGCAGGGCGAGGAGCAGGCGCATGGCGATCAGGTTCCGATTAAGGGACGTTATAGGCCGTTATGGCGCAAATTGATGATATCGACCAGTGCCCCGGCCTCGCTGGCGGGGGCGTGGGGCGCGCGCAGCAAAAGGGCGTCGGCGTTGGTGAGGCGGCGCAGCATGGCGGAATCTTGGGCGGCGAATGGGGTGACTTGCCAGGTCCCATCCGCGTCGTGGGCGAGGGTGGCGCGCAGATGATCGGCACGGCGGTCATTGGCGGGGAGCGAAACGGTGCAGCGTGCCAGTTCGCGCACGGGCGGATCACCGGGTAGGCCGGAGAGATATTGGATGGCGGGGCCTGCGAACAGCAGGGCGCAAACCAGGGCGGAGACCGGGTTGCCGGGCAGCCCGAGCACGGGCAGGGTGCCGAGCTGGCCGAACATCAAGGGTTTGCCGGGGCGCATTGCAATGGTCCAGAAATTTTGTACCAGCCCTTCATCGGCCAGGGCATCGCGCACCAAGTCATGGGCGCCGACGCTGGCACCGCCGGTGGTGAGCAGGAGGTCCGCATGGCCAGCGCTGGCGGCGGCTTGCGCGATGGCTTCGCGGTTATCGGCGGCGATCGGCAGGATCAGCGGTGTGGCACCATGGTTGTGGATGAAGGCAGCGAGGGCATGGGCGTTGGAGCTGATGATGCCGCCGGGTGGGATTGGGGTGCCGGGGAGTGCAATTTCATCGCCGGTGGCGAGGATGGCGATGATGGGCTTGCGATGCACGCTGAGCCAAGGGTGATTGGCAGCGGCGGCGAGGCCGATGGCGCGCGGGGTGAGGCGGATGCCGGGTGCCAGCAAATCATCATCCAGGGCAAAATCCTGGCCCTGGCGGCGGATATTCTGACCCGGTTTGGCATCCGCGTGAAAGCGGACTTGATTGCCGGTGATCTGGGCATTTTCCTGGATGATCACACAATCAGCCCCTGCGGGCAGAACGCTACCGGTATAGAGCCTGATCGTCTCGCCGGACCGGAGCGCGCCTGCGAACGGGTGCCCCGCCGGCGCCTCGCCAATGATTTCGAGCGTTTTGCCGACATCGGCGGCGCGGAGCGCGAACCCATCCATCGCGGAGAGATCATGCGGTGGTTGGTTGAGACGGGCGCGGATTGGGGCGGCGAGCACCCGGCCTGACGCCGCACTGAGCGGCACGATTTCGGGATGGGTGGGTCCCAGCGCAGCGAGGATGCGCGCGCGGGCTTCCTCAATGGAGATCATGGCGCGGAAAACTCGCCGGACTTGCCGCCGGATTTATGGGTGACGCGCAGATCATCGATCCGCATCGCGCGATCCACCGCCTTGACCATGTCATAGAGCGTGAGGGCGGCAACCGAGGCGGCGGTGAGGGCTTCCATCTCTACGCCTGTCGGGCCGGTGGTGCGGACCATGGCGGTGATCTGCACGCCCGGCAGGGCAGGATCGGGCATCAGATCGACGGTGACGGCGGAGAGAGCGAGCGGGTGGCAAAGCGGGATCAAGTCGGCGGTGCGTTTGGCCGCCATGATCCCGGCGATGCGGGCTGTCGCCAGCACATCGCCTTTTTTCGCGGTGCCGGCGAGAATCAGCGCCAGCGTGGCAGGTTGCATGATGATGCGGCAGGCGGCACGCGCCTCGCGCATGGTCGCGGGTTTCGCGCCGACATCGACCATGCGGGCGGCACCCGTTTCATCGATATGGGTGAGGTTTGGATGGGTGAGGCTGGGTGTTTCTCTCATGGAGCGAGGCCAAGCAGGGCTTGCGTCGCTTCCTTGATATCGGGCTGGCGCATCAGGCTTTCACCGACCAGCACCCCTTGCACACCGGCGGCTTGCAGCCGTTGGATATCGGCATAGGAGCGGATACCGCTTTCGCCCACCACAAAGCGTTCGGGCGGAATTTGCGGGGCCAGGCGTTCGGACAGGCCGATATCGGTGACCATAGTTTTCAGATCGCGATTATTAATCCCGATTAATCGCGCTTGCAGGCCCAATGCGCGGTCAAGCTCGGATTGATCGTGGATTTCGACCAGCACATTCATATCAAGCCCGGTCGCGAGTTCCTCGAAGCGGCGGGCCTCGTCATCGGTCAGGGCGGCCATGATCAGCAGGATGCAGTCAGCGCCGATGGCGCGACTTTCGTAGATTTGCCACTCGGTGAGGATAAAATCCTTGCGCAAAATTGGCAGATCGACTGCATCGCGCGCATCTTGCAGATGGGTGTTGGTACCTTGGAAATAACTGGTGTCGGTCAGCACCGAGAGGCAGGCCGCGCCGGCGTCGCGATACGCGCGGGCAATGGCGGCAGGATCGAAATCAGCGCGGATCAGCCCCGCCGAGGGTGAGGCTTTTTTGATTTCGGCGATCAGGCCGGTGCGTCCCGCCGCTGCGGCATCCATCAAGGCGCGGGCGAAGCCGCGCGGGCGCGGGGCATCGGCAACGCGGGCTTTCAGCTCCTCAAGCGGTTGGCTCGCGCTGCGCTGGGCGATTTCGGCGCGGGTATTGGCGCAGATGCGGGCGAGGATGTCGGTCGATGCGCTCATCGGGCGGGTTCCGAAAAATTGGGTTTGGTCAGCGCGCTGGCACTGGCGCGGCGCAGCCGATCAAGGGCGGCGCGGGCGGCGCCTTGATCGATGCTGCTCGCGGCCATACGCGCGGCATCGCGGAAATCCTCGGTGCGCCCGGCAACGATCAGCGCTGCAGCGGCGTTGAGGATCACGGCGTCGCGATAGGCGCTGTGTTCACCATCGAGCAACGCGCTGAGTTTGCCGGCGTTATGGGTGGCATCGCCGCCAATCAGCGCGGTGAGCGGGGCGCGGGTGAGACCAGCTTGCTCGGGGGTGATGGTGAAGCTGGTAATGGCACCGTTATCGAGGGCGGTGATCTCGCTCGGCCCGGCCAAAGTGAGTTCGTCCAGCCCTTGGCCATGCACGATCATGGCGCGCAGCGTGCCGGTTTGGGCAAGGGTTTCGGCCATCGGGCGGGCCCAGCTCGGATCGTAAACGCCTATCAATTGTCGGCGCACCGAGGCAGGATTGGCAAGCGGGCCGAGCAAATTGAAAATCGTGCGGGTGCCCAGCGCGATGCGGGCGGCGGCGGCGTGGCGCAACCCGGCATGATGGCGCGGCGCGTAGAGGAAAACGCAACCTGCCTCGGCGAGAATCGCCGAGAGGCGTTCAAACGGGGGTTCAACCACGACGCCTAAGGCGGTGAGCACATCCGCTGCACCGGCGCGCGAGGACAAAGCCCGATTGCCATGTTTGGCAACCGGCACATCAAGGCCCGCCAGCACGAAGGTGACGGCGGTGGAGATGTTGAGAGTGCCAACCCCATCGCCGCCAGTGCCACAAACATCGATGGCATCGGGCGGCGCCGCGATAGCGCGCATGCGCTCGCGCATGGCCCGCACCGCGCCGGTAAGTTCGGCGGTGGTTTCGCCGCGCACGCGCATCGCGAGCAGCATGCCGGCAATTTGCGCATCATTGGATTTACCATCGATGATCGCGCCGAACGCCGCTTCGGCGAGTTCTTCACTCAGCTTGTCGCCGCGCGCCAGGCGATCCAGCACTGGCTTCAAATCGGCCAAGATTTCGATATTGCCCTGATTGCGGCCCCGCACGAGGGCCAGGAAGTTGCGCAGCAGCGTGTGGCCATGGGCGGTAGCGATGCTTTCGGGGTGAAATTGCACACCGAAAATCGGCAAATCGCGATGGCGTAGCCCCATAATTAGGCCGTCTTCGGTAAAGGCGGTGGGGATCAGCGCAGCCGGTAAGGTCTCGCGCTCAACGATCAGTGAATGATAGCGGGTCGCCTCGAACCCATCCGGCACGCCGGCGAACAGATCGCTGCCTTGATGGCGGATGGCCGCCATTTTGCCGTGCATCGGTTGCGGCGCGCGGATCACCTTGCCGCCGAACGCCTGGCCGATCGCTTGATGACCCAGACAGACACCAAGGATCGGGATTTTGCCGGCGGCAGCGCCGATCAGGTCAAGACAAATACCGGCCTCATTGGGCGTGCAGGGGCCAGGCGAGAGCACAATGGCTTCCGGGCGGAGCGCAAGGACTTCGTCAGGCGTGATTTTATCATTGCGCCGAACCAGGCAATCAACACCGAGATCGCCGAAAAAATGCACGAGATTGAAGGTAAAACTGTCATAATTATCAATAATCAGGATCATGGCGTGCTCCGGTTCGCGCTGATATATTGGGACACGTCTTCAGCGGCGCGGAACAAAGCGCGGGCTTTTTGCAGGCTTTCGGCATATTCGGCGTCAGGGTCAGAATCGGCAACGATGCCGACGCCCGATTGCACATAGAGCGTTTGATCTTTGATCAGGGCGGTGCGCAAGGCAATGCACGTGTCCATTGTGCCATTGGCGGCGAAATAGCCGATGCAGCCGCCATATAAGCCCCGGCGCGAAGGTTCAAACTCCTCGATGATCTCCATGGCCCGAACTTTGGGCGCGCCGGAGAGCGTGCCGGCGGGAAAACCCGCGATTAGCGCATCGAGCGCATCGGCATCGTCGCGGATTTTGCCCTCGACGGTCGAGGAAATATGCATCACATGGGAAAACCGCTCAATCGCGAAGCTCTCCGTCACGGTGACCGAGCCGATTTTAGCAACCCGGCCAACATCGTTGCGCGCGAGATCAAGCAACATCAAATGCTCGGCGCGCTCTTTGGGGTCTTCGAGCAACTCGGTTTCCAAGGCTTCGTCTTCGGCGCGGTCAGCACCGCGTTTGCGGGTGCCCGCGAGCGGGCGGATGGTGATGGTGCCATCGCGCAGCCGCACTAGGATTTCTGGACTGGAGCCAACCGCTTGATAATGGCCGAAATCAAGGAAAAACAGAAAGGGCGCCGGGTTGATCCGCCGCAAACTGCGGTAAAAAGCAAAGGGTGGCGCGGTATAGTCCAGGGCGAAACGCTGGCTGGCCACCACCTGAAAAATATCGCCCGCCGCGATATAGTCACGCCCGCGCTGCACCATCGATTTAAATTCTTGCTCGGTCATGTTCGAGCGTGGCGGGCCTGCGGCTTCTGTCGAGCCGAGCAAATGCGGGGTTGGTTGATCGAGCGCCGCTTGGGCAGCATCGATCCGGGCGAGGGCTGACTGATAAGCGTGTTGGGCGGATAGGCCGGGGCGCTGCCAGGCGGGTGCGGCGAGGGTGATTTCATCCTTCACCGAATCGAAAATCGCAAACAGCCCTGGGCGCATCAGCACCGCATCGGGAATGCCCAGCGTATCGGGGTTGGTGGCCGGAAGCTCTTCCATCAGCCGGACCATGTCATAGCCAAGATACCCGACCAGCCCGCCGGTCATTGGCGGAAGATGTTCAGGCAAGGTCAGCCGGGTCTCCGCGATCAAAGCGCGCAGACTGGTGAACGCATCGCGCGGGTCAGCCACGAACGCGCCGGGATCGCTCGCCGCATCGCGATTAATGCTGACCGCTCCTGCCTCGCAGCGCCAGACCAAATCGGGTGCGAAGGCGATGACCGAGTAGCGCCCGCGCACCGCACCGCCTTCGACGCTTTCAAGCAAGAGCGAAAAGGGTTTGCCGTGAGCGAGGCGCAGAAACGCCGCGACCGGGGTGATCAGATCGGCGGCCAGAACCCGCCAGACCAACGCGCCAGGGCCGACGGTGTAGGTCGTGACGAAGGCGCTTTGTTGATCGGCGGTGGCGGCGTCCATTGTGGCTCCGGAGGGTGTTGCATCGGGTAACGGGGTTAAGAGCTGATCTGATGAACGATTTTATCGTTAATTTTGACGTGATCGCGTTGACGCAGGCCGGTGGCGAAGCTCTGCAGAATGGCCGTTTGCATGCTGTTATCAAGCACTTTGGCGAGTTGGGTGTGTAAATTTTTGGCAGCTTGCCCAGTGGGCGGCGTGATCGCCGTGACCGTGGCGACCACAAAGCCAATGCGGGTCTCGATCATGGTTGGCTGGCCTTGCTTGAGCGCAAACAAAATTGGCAATAGGCGCTTGGGCAGAGGTTTGGGCAGTTTGCTGCGGCCAAACGGCCCCACCACCGTCATCGGCAAGCCAGCCGCACTGGCGGCTTGGGCGAGCGTTTGGCCCGATTTAACTGCTGTGACCAATTGGGTCGCCGCGATATTTTGCGCATGTTCAAGCTGATGCGCGGTCCAGTCGGCAAGCACAGTGGCCTTTACGCTGTCATAGGGCTTGAGCTGCGGCGGCGTGATTTTATTCACGCTGAGAATGAAATCATTGTGGCCGGGCGTTTTATGGAACGACGGAGCCGCCCCTTGCGGGGTGGTGAAGGCGGCGTTGATCACGGCCTGGCGTAAGGGGGGCGGACCGGGGATGTTGACCGGGCTGCCATCCGGCTGCCGGCCTTGGGCATCAAGCGTGAGGGTCGTTAGGCTCAGGTGCAGATCAGCCGGCATTTTATCGAGCGGGGTGTTGCCAGCCAGTGCGTCTTGCAATTTCGGCATGATCGCGTCGATCTTCGCGCGGGCGGCGCGCAATTGCAGCGCGGCTTTGATCTGATCCGCAACCTGGGCGAGCGGGATGGCACCGGCTTGCGTCGCGTCGGTGACTTTAAAAATATACGTGCCAATCGCGCCTTTGATCGGGCCGGTGACAATATCGGGGCTGGCCGCGAAAACCGCTTTGGACAAACGCCCGGAGGGCAGGGAGTCAGGCTGCGCATCCTTAAACGTGACGGCGGTTGCCGTGGCCGCGTTTGCGGCTGCTTTCATTGCGGCCCAGTTTTTGCCACCGCGCCAAGCACTGGCAAGGGCCTTGGCGCTCTCGGCCGATTCGGCGGTGATAATCTCGACGTTACGCTTGGCTGGCGTCTGATAGCGGGCAATGTCGGATTGATATTGAGCAGCAATCGCGGATTGGCTGATCGTGAGGGTCGGCGCCAGCAGGCTCGGGGCCAGCACGGCGACCTGAATGGTGCGCTGTTCGGGCGTCGAAAAACGGTCCGGATGGTTGCGCCAGAATCGGCGCAGCACCGCCAATGAAGGGGGGTTCGGCGCGGTCGCGGCGGCAAAGGGCAGCTCGACATAAGCCGCACTGCGCGATTGACCGAGGAAATTCGAGAGTTGATTGACCAGCGGCTGGGGCGCAACCGCACCGGCAGCAACCGCTTGCACCACTTGATCGGCATCGATGCTGCTGGCGAGCTCGGTCATGAATTGATCGGGCGTGATATGGTTTTGCGCGAGCACCTGATTGAAGGTGGTTTTGCTGAATTTGCCATCGGTGCCTTGGAAGGCGGCGATGGCAAAAATCTCTTTGCGCAGCGCATTCGGCGCGGCGGCAACGCCGAGGCGATTGACTTCGCGCGCCATGGTGGCGCGGTCAATCGCTTGGCCCACCGCTTGACCGGCAAAAATCCGCCGCAGCGTGGCTGACGGCGCTTTGCCACCCGATTGGGCGGCGTAGCGGTTGATGGCGTTCTGATAGGCGGTCTGTATGGGCGCGAGCGGCACGGCATTGCCCGCGACGGTTGCGACTGCCGTGCTGGAGCCAATCAAGGTCACCACATTGGCGATCCCCCAGAACACGAACACGATGATGAGGATTCCGAAGAAAATCCGGACAATCCAGTTATCGAGCAATTGGCGTATCGTGGAGAGCATGCGTTGTTCCTGATCGGCTGAAGGCGCTCCGTTTACCACGAGCGCGCCCGATTGCCAGCCTCCGGTCCGATTGCCAGCCTTCGGTCCAATTGCGAGCCTCCCGATTGCCAGTTTGGGGGATGAGTGGTTTATCGGTGGGATCATCGCAGCGGGGGCAAAAATGCGTCAGTTGATTGCGGGCAATTGGAAAATGAATGGCACGTTCGGCGCGTTGGCGGCGTATGCGGGCGGGTTGAAGGCGGGCCTCGCGCGCTTGGGTGCGGTTGATTTGCTGGTCTGCCCGCCCGATCCGCTGGTGCGCCCACTGATCGAAATGCTGGGGAGCGAAAGGGTCGCGGTGGGGGCACAGAATTGTGGCGAGAAGCGCGCAGGTGCCCATACCGGCGATGTTTCGGCTGATTTACTGGCGGAATTGGGTGCAAGCCACGTGATTTTGGGCCATTCCGAGCGGCGCCTCGATCATCATGAAACCAACGCACAGGTGCGCGCCAAGGCCGAAGCAGCGATTGGCGCGGGGCTGACCCCGATCATCTGCGTTGGCGAATCGAGCGCGGAGCGCAGCCAGGGCGAGGCGGTAACCGTGGTGCGCGCGCAATTGGCCGGCAGCGTGCCGGAGGGCTTCGCCGGGGTGATTGCCTATGAACCAATCTGGGCGATCGGCACGGGGAAAGTGCCAACCGACGACGAAATTGTGCAAATTCACGAGGCGATCCGGACGGCGCTGGTGCGCCAATTGGGTGATGCGGGTGCGGGGATGCGCATTCTCTATGGCGGATCGGTCAAGCCAGATAATGCGCAGGCGATTCTGGCGCTGCCGGAAGTCGGCGGGGCGTTGGTGGGTGGCGCCAGCTTGAAGGCCGAGGATTTTCTGGCCATTGCGGCGGCGGCGGCAGGGGGGTAAGAGCGGCGTGCGTTGACCGAACTAGGCCGCACGGCGTAAGCCGAATTGGCCATTTTGGTGCGCGCGCCCTGTCATTCGGAAGGCTGCGATGATTACTGTTTTGCTTGTGCTGCAAGTGTTTGTCACCTTGGCGTTGATCGGCGTCGTGCTGATCCAGCGCAGCGAGGGTGGCGGATTGGGGTTGGGGACCAGCCAGGGCATGGGCAGTTTCATGACCGGGCGCGGCACCGCGACATTATTGACGCGCACCACGGCGGTTTTGGCGGCCTTGTTTTTCATTCTCTCGATCGCACTCGCCATGCTCTATAAGCATAGCGGTGGCAGCGGCGCCGAATCGATACTCGATCATCCGCCAGCGGCGCAGGCACCGCTCACCTTGCCAGGGGCCAAACCGGTGATCCCCGCAGCACCCGCACCAAGCGGCATGGCCGTGCCGTTGCCAACCGCCCCCGCCGCGCCGAAAGCGCCCGCTGCCCCCGCGACGAAATCGCCGTAATCGGAGCAAAAATGATGGTCTGGGGATGCCGGGGGTTCTGGCCTGAACGGGTCGTGCTGTGCTACGCCAATCGTCCATGACGCGGTTTGTATTTATCACCGGCGGCGTGGTCTCTTCGCTCGGGAAAGGCATTGCATCGGCGTCGCTTGGCGCCTTGTTGCAAGCGCGGGGTTATCGGGTTCGGCTGCGGAAGCTTGATCCGTATTTGAATGTCGATCCGGGAACGATGAGCCCGTATCAGCATGGCGAAGTGTTCGTCACCGATGATGGCGCCGAGACCGATCTTGATCTTGGCCATTATGAGCGGTTCACCGGCGTTCACGCAACGAAATCCGACAATGCAACGACGGGGCGAATTTATTCCGAAGTGATCGCCCGCGAGCGGCGCGGCGATTATTTGGGCGCGACGGTGCAGGTGATCCCGCATATTACCGATGCGATCAAACAGGTGGTTGTGCGCGATACTGAGGGGTTGGATTTCGTGCTGGTCGAGATTGGCGGCACGGTCGGTGACATTGAGAGTTTGCCGTTCCTCGAAGCGATCCGACAATTGGGCAATGAGTTGGGACCGGACGCCGCGATGTTTGTCCACCTAACGTTGGTGCCCTATATTCCGAGTGCCGGTGAGCTGAAAACCAAACCGACGCAGCATTCGGTCAAGGAATTACTGAATGTCGGCATCCAGCCGCAAATGCTGATTTGCCGCTGTGATCGACCGATCCCGGATGGCGAGCGGCGCAAAATCGCGTTGTTTTGCAATGTGCGCCCCGAAGCGGTGGTGCCGGCCTTGGACGTCTCCACGATTTATCAGGTGCCGATTTCCTATCACGAAGCGGGCATGGATCGCGAAGTATTACGGCATTTCTCTTTGCCGCATGACCAGATGCCGGATTTGAGCCGGTGGCGGCAAATTGTCGATGTGGTGCGCGCGCCGGAAGGCGAAGTGAAAATCGCTGTGGTCGGCAAATACACCAATCTGCTCGATAGTTATAAATCGCTGGCGGAAGCCCTGGCGCATGGCGGGATCGCGAATCGCGTGAAAGTGGTGCTCGAATGGGTCGATTCGGAAGTGTTCGAACAACCCGGCGCGGTAGCGCGGCTTGATGGCGTGCATGGTATTCTGGTGCCCGGCGGCTTTGGTGAGCGTGGCACCGAGGGAAAAATCGAGGCGGTGCGGTTTGCCCGTGAGCGCAGCGTGCCGTTTTTAGGGATTTGTTTTGGCATGCAGATGGCGGTGATCGAGGCGGCACGCAATCTGGCCGGGCTGACCGCCGCATCCTCCACCGAATTTGGCCCGTGCGAGACGCCGGTGGTTGGCTTGCTGACCGAGTGGGCGCGCGGCAACGAGATTGAACGGCGTGCCGCCCAAGGCGATTTGGGCGGCACGATGCGGTTGGGCGCTTACGCGGCGAGCCTCGCTGAAGATAGTCTGGTCTCCGCCGTTTATGGCGGGGCGGTCAGTGTTGAAGAGCGGCACCGGCATCGATACGAGGTCAATATTCATTTCCGGGCAGCTTTGGAGGCGGCAGGCTTGCGGTTTTCCGGCCTCTCGCCAGACGGTATTTTACCTGAAGTTGTTGAATATCCCGATCATCCCTGGTTCATCGGGGTGCAATATCACCCCGAACTCAAATCCAAACCGTTTGAGCCGCATCCACTATTTGCCGGGTTTATCGAGGCGGCAGTAAAGCAGGCGCGGTTGGTATGAGTCAGGAAGCGGCGGCAATTTCGCCGGTGGCACCGCGCATTGTTTCAATTGGCACGCTGCTGGTGGCCAATGATCGGCCCTTCACCCTGATTGCCGGCCCGTGCCAGATTGAAAGTGCGGCGCATGCGATGGAAATCGCCTCCGCCTTAGTGGCGATGACCACGACCCTCGGTATCGGGCTGATTTTCAAATCGAGCTATGACAAAGCGAACCGAACGTCAGTATCCGCGGGGCGCGGCGTTGGTCTGACGGCTGGGCTACAGGTTCTCGCCGATATTCGTGCCAAATTCGGCGTCCCGGTGCTGACCGATGTGCATGATGTGGCGCAAGTCGCCCCGGTCGCCGAGGCGGTTGATGTGCTGCAAATTCCGGCCTTTTTGTCGCGCCAGACCGATTTATTGCTCGCGGCCGGCGCAAGCGGGCGGGCGGTGAATGTGAAAAAGGGCCAGTTTCTGGCGCCCTGGGATATGCGCCAGGTAGCGGCGAAGTTGGCCAGCACCGGCAATCAGCGGATTCTGCTCACCGAACGCGGGGCGAGTTTCGGCTATAATACGTTGGTGAGCGATTTTCGCGCCCTGCCGATTATGGCGCAGACCGGCTATCCGGTGGTGTTCGATGCGACCCATTCCGTGCAGCAGCCCGGCGGGCAGGGCCACGCCTCCGGCGGGCAGCGCGAATTCGTGCCGGCCTTGGCACGGGCGGCGCTCGCGGTTGGGTGTGCCGGCTTGTTCATCGAATGCCATGACGATCCGGATCACGCCCCTTCAGATGGGCCAAACATGATCGCGCTGCGCGATATGCCTGCTTTATTGGCGCAGCTGCAGCGATATGACGCGTTGACAAAAATTTGATCGGATCATTTCCAACCTAGTCGTGTCTTTATAAAGAGTATAAGCGCGCGCGGCTCATAATTTGCAAAAATTCACATACACTTGCGTAGCTTGGCGATATTCATTCGATATTGGCCGTGGCGCCTGAAGCCTGATCTGGGGATCTGATCGGACGATCCATAATTTGCCCGCGCTGAGATTTTTGGCGGACGGCGTTGTAGTGTGATGCAGATCACAGATTTGGCGCACTTCATGCCCTAATTCTTGAGCACCGAGTGAAACACCAAGACGGTTGAACGGAGGGCGATGATGAAAAATTCTTTTGAAAATCAGGCGGTTCAGCAAAGCATGATTAAGCCCTACTGGACGCTCGCCGAGCTTTGGCCGTTTTTGTTGGCTGTTCTGCTCATTATTGGGTTTTGCCTCTCTGGAGGTGCTCTGCACGGATAATCTGGGTTAAGTCGCGTCGAAGGCTTGGGCGGGTCGATGACGCGACGACGATATTTAACCGGGCCAAGCACTGTTTGGTCAGGGCTCCCGCGATAATAGGACTGAGAATTCGACTCAACGTGTTCTCAAGCGCTGTGATTTTAGAGGCTCGAAAACCGGTTCGCATTGCGGACCGGTTTTTTTTTGATCATAAACTAAAATTATTCGCCAAATGGGGGGTGCATGATGAGAATCAGCAAATGAGCACAACGGTGCGCGACGCACGGCAGTTTTTGGCCCGAACCGATTTGTTTAGTTCTTTCAGTGACCACGATTTCGATGTGTTGCTGTCCTGCGCGCGCGAGCGGGCAATGCGCCGTGATGAGGTTTTGTTCCAGCGCGGTGATCCGGGCGTCTCGATGATGGTGATCTTGGCGGGCGAGGTGCGGATCATACTACCTGGCGAGCAGCGTGATGATCAGGTTTTGAACCGGTTATCGGCAGGGGCGGTGTTTGGCGAGATCGCGTTGTTCGACGGCAAGCCGCGCAGTGCCGATGCTGTTGCTGCGACCAATGGACGGTTGCTGGTCATCGAGCGATCGGCGATGCTGCAGGTTCTGGAGCGGGACGGTGAATTTGCCCGCCGGGTGATCGAGATTATTTGTCTACGGCTGCGTGCGACTTTATCCCAATTGGATGCTTTGTTGTTTCAGGACGTGCAGAGCCGAATTCTCGGTCATTTGGCACAGCTGGTCGAGCAGCGCGGGATTGATCGGGTCGATATCACCCAGAATGAGCTGGCCCGCGTGGTCGGCGCCGCGCGCGAGACGGTGAACCGTAAGCTCCAAGAGATCGAGGCCGCCGGCCTGATCACGCTCGCGCCGGGGCGGATTTTAATCCGCGACTCGGCCCGCTTGCGCGGGCTGGTGCTGGGCCGTTTTGCCCTGCGCTAAGTCGGCGGGCGATATCGCGCTCAGCCGCCGAAATAGCCGGGCAGAATTTTGGTATGCGCGGTCGCCGGGTTCTCGGCCAGCAATCTTGGATCGGTGGTCACGATAATCCGCCCGGCCATTGGATCACCAAAGCCATGCACACCCGGTCGTACTTTGGCAACGAAGCGATTGCCCGGCTCTTTGGCGATGATGGCGTGAACCGAGCAATAATAATCATGAACGCCCTGATGCTTGAAGCTGATGCTGTAGGTCGCGACCTTGTGGCCAGGCCCTTTGGTGCCTGCAACAGCGCCGTCAAACCGTTTGCTGGTGGCACCGGTCACCGGATTATAGCCAATGATCGTATGGCCACCGGTATCCTCATTCACGAAAATCACCGTCTGGCCGGGGGCTGCGAACACGGTGCGCTCCAAAAACATGTTGGCGCCGTTCATATGGACATAGATCGGCTTGCCGGCAGCTTGGACCGACATGGCAGCCGGCTGGATAGCGGCGCTGCGCTGTGCAGCAGGGCGATGTAAAGCGGGTGGCGTATGCAGCATTGGAAACTCCTGCTGATGCGGCTGATGGATCAGCCGGTGGACATCGGGGCGCTGGGCACCACGATGGGTTGATGGGGAATGCTGACGGCAGGGAATTGTGATTGGGATGCGAGGTCGATCCAGCTATTGCCGATCAGCACTTCGGACTGGCTGAACCGCGCCTTATACGCCATTTTCGGGCTCTCAGGCACCCAATAGCCCAGATAAACATACGGTAGCTTTAATTCCTGCGCACGGGTGACCAACCAGAGAATGGCCTGTGTGCCCAGTGAGCGGCGCGGCAATTCCGGGGCGTAAAAAGAATAAACGGCGGAGAGACCATCGGTCAGCCGATCGGTCAGGCAACCGCCGATCAACCGGTCTTCCTTGTCGCGAAACTCAACCAGCCATGTTTCAATTGGCGTGTCTTCGACCATGGCGCGGTAATCATAGAAACTCATCGACGCCATATCGCCATCGCCGTGGCGGGTGCGCTGATAGCGCTGGAACAGCAAAAATTGCTCACCCGTCGCGCGGGGCGGCATCTCATAGGCGTGCAGATCAGCATTGGCAGCAGCGATGCGGCGCTGGGTGCGGCTCGGCACGAACTCAGCGGCGCGAATTCGTATCGGAATGCAGGAACGACAACCCGGGCAAACCGGCGCGTAAGCGATGTTGTGACTGCGCCGAAAGCCGCCTCGTGAGAGCCGATCATGCAGCGTATCGGCGTTAAGCCCGGCCAGATCCGTGACCACTTTGCGCTCAGTTCGGCCCTCGACATAGGGGCAGGGCAGGGAGGCCGTGGTATAAAAAAACTGCGGCGCCTGACGTGATCGGTAGGTCATGCGGCGGCCTGACGTGATCGACCGGTCATGCGCGGCGCAAGCTTTACCACGATGACCGATAAAGTCGCGCAACCGCGCTTTGGGTCCGGCAAGACCAGGTGATCATTCAACGTCCCGTCATAATCCGTTCAACCAATTCCTTCACCGAAGGAATGAAGCCATTAGAATAGAACGGATCGCGCGCGAAGCGGTAGCCATTATGGCCGCTAAACATCAAATTGTGATCGACCGAGGCCGGATCATCATGATCGTGAATAATGTCCTGCAGGGTCTTTTGGATGCAAAAGCTGCGCGGGTCAGCCTTTTTGCCATTATCGTAATCCGGGCCCTCCTGCGACCAGTTGGAGAACCGGCAATGCGAGAGACAGCCCATGCAATTGACCTGATCGTGCCGGATCGCTTCGGAGGCTTCCGGCGTCACGAACACCATGGTTTGATCCGGGGTGCGTAACGCTTCTGAATATCCCTGTGCCATCCAGGCCTGGGCGCGGTTGAGATCGCCCGGCGTCACGTAAATGATGCGCTGGCGTGGCCCAATCGGCAATTCGGCGGTGTGCTCGCCGACAGCCTCGGTGGTGTATGGAATTTGGCGTTCTGAGCGCGCGCGCAAATCACCGATGAAATCATTATTCACCGCACTCGAATAAAATCCGGTCGGTGAGAAGCGATTAAGGAAAATATCGCCCTCTTGCAGCGTCAGCAGGCGCTGTTTCCATGCATCGCTAATCGGGCTTTCCTGGGTAAGCAGCGGGCGGGTGCCAAATTGAAAAGCGATCGGGCCGAGTTCGGGATTATCGATCCAATCTTCCCATTCTTCGAGCCACCACACGCCACCGGCCATAATAATCGGCGTTTCGCCGAGGCCGAATTCGCGCATCTGCTTGCGCAATGCAATGACCCGCGGCAGTGGGCTTTCCGGCTTGGTCGGGTCTTCGCCATTCGACAGGCCGTTATGGCCACCAGCCAGCCACGGGTCTTCATACACCACGCCGCCGAGCAGATCTGAAACCCGATGGTAAGCCCGGCGCCAGAGCGCGTTGAAGGCGCGGGCCGAGGAAATGATCGGGTAATAATGCACGTTGAATTTGGCGGCGATTTCTGAGAGGCGATACGGCATGCCAGCCCCACAGGTGATGCCGTTGATCAGGCCTTTAGCGCCTTCGAGAATGCCGGTGATCACCCGCTCCGCGCCGCCCATTTCCCACAGGATATTGGCATTGATCCGGCCCTGGCCGTTCGAGGATTCATAAGCGCGTCGGGCCTGCGTAATACCGCCTTGAATGGCGTAAGCGATAAGTTCTTCGTGGCGATCGCGCCGGGTGCGGCCATGATAGATTTGCGGGATCGGCTGGCCGCTGGCATCATAGCTATCAGCATTGACCGCACTGATCGTGCCAACCCCACCGGCGGCGGCCCAATGGCCGGCCGACAGTCCATTTGAAACTGCAACGCCTTTGCCACCCTCCACCAGGGGCAGGACATCGACGCCGCCCATGCGGATGGAGTTAATCGCCTTCATAATTCGCTAGACCCATTCTCTCAACGCGTCATTAACCCAAAAGCGGGCAGACAGCCGACGCATGCCACTGCGATATAAACCCATGAATTATACCACAGGCCTGATCCAATATCTATCGGCTCGCTCCGTCATTCGGCAAGTGCCGGTAGCGCATCCACCCTGATTTGCGCAATGCGCAAGCCGGACAATCATCGCAGCCATAGCCCCATTCATGTAGATGGCGTCGATCACCTCGGTAGCAACTATGCGAGAGCACGCGAATAGCCTCAACCAAGCCCGCCCCGCCCAGGCGCTCGGCCAAGCGCCAAGTGGCCGCTTTGTCGAGATACATCAGAGGGGTATCGATCAGGATTGGCCGATCAAGCCCCAGGGTCAGCGCCGACTGCATCGCGGCCATCGTGCTCGCGCGGCAATCGGGGTACCCTGAATAATCGGTCTCGCACATCCCGCCGACCACCGCCTGCACATCACGCCGATAGGCGAGGGCTGCCGCGTAGGTGAGAAACAACAAGTTGCGGCCAGGCACAAAGGTGCTGGGCAGGCCCGACGCGGTGAAGGTAATTTCCATCGCGCTGGTCATCGCGGTTGCGCCGAGTGCGGTCAGCGCCGGTTCGATATTCAGCATATGATCTGGGCCGAGCCGGTCGCCGAACGGTGAGGCGGCGGCAATGGCACTGCGCAGCGGTTCGCGACACTCAATTTCGATTGCGTGGCGCTGCCCATAGAAAAATCCAATTGTTTCAACGCGCTGATACCGCGCCAGCGCGTCAGCGAGGCAGGTAGCACTGTCCTGGCCGCCGGAGAATAGCACAAGGGCGGCATGGGCTGGGTTTGACGGATGGGGCGCGGGCATGTCGTGACCCTGCCCGGTGTTGGCGCTTCGATCAAGGGCCGGGTTGCTCTTGATAAACCGCGCTGAGGGTGCGATTCCCAACCGATGATTTTAGATTTCTCTGAAGCCGAGATTACCCGCTATTCACGCCATATCTTGTTGAAGGAAGTGGGCGGCATCGGGCAGGCACGGCTGCGGGCGGCCTCAGTGCTCATTATCGGGGCTGGCGGGTTAGGCTCGCCGGCGGCGCTGTATCTGGCGGCGGCGGGCATCGGACGGATCGGCTTGATCGATCACGACCAGGTCGAGCTATCGAATTTGCAGCGTCAGATTGCCCATAGCGAGGCGCGGATTGGTATGGCGAAAACGGCGTCAGCGGCGGTGGCGATGGCCGCGGTCAATAGACTGGTGACAATTGAGGCCCACCCGGCGCGGATCGATGCCAGCAATGTTAATCAATTCGTGGCCGGTTATGATCTGGTGTTGGATGGCACCGATAATTTTGAGACGCGATTTTTGGTCGCAGATGCCTGCGTGCGCGCCAAGCGAACCTTAATCTCGGCGGCGGTGTTGCGCTTCGAGGGGCAATTATCAACCTTCAAGCCGCATGAAGGGGCGCATTGCCCCTGCTATCGGTGTTTATATCCCGAACCACCGCCGGCGGGGCTGGTGCCGCGCTGCTCGGAGGCCGGGGTGCTCGGGCCGGTGACCGGGGTGATGGGCGTATTGCAAGCGACCGAGGCGATGAAGGAAATTCTGGGCATTGGCACCTCGCTCGCCGGCGTTTTGCTGCTGTGGGACGCGCTGGATATGCAGTTCCGGCGTATTGGCATCCCGCGAAATCCTGACTGCGCCGTGTGTGGCGGGGAGCGACTCGATGATTAAGTCCATCAACAAGCCAAAATCGGTCAAACGTGCGCTCGGATTGGCCCTGCTCCCGCTGTTTTTGGCCGGCTGGCACGCACCCCAAGTGGGGGCTGGCCCTGGCCCTGCCGTGGGTAAATCAACCGGCTGGCCGGTGCCGCGCTTTGAAAGCTTGGCAACCGACAAAGCCTATGTGCGCGCGGGGCCCGGTTTCCGCTACCCGATTTTATGGGATTATCATTGGCGCGATATGCCCGTTGAGGTGATCGGTGAGTTCAATGTGTGGCGCAAAGTGCTGCTCCCCGATGGCGCGACGGGCTGGATCCATGAGGCGCTGCTCCATGGCACACGTGGCTTCATCGTGATTGGCGGGCGCCATACGGTGCGCGCACAACCCACGGCGGATGGTGAGCCGGTCGCGTACGTGGATAAGGGCGTGGTCGGGGTGATCCGCCGCTGCGATGCCGGATCGGCTTGGTGCCGGGTTCTGGTCGATCATCGCACCGGATGGCTGCGGCGGCGCGATTTTTGGGGCGATTTTGCCAATGAAGCGATTAAGTGACCCGTCGCGGTAGTTTTCCACAGAAATCTTCGCTGCGCCGCCCAACTATATATTGAGGATAGCTGGCCTCTGCTATACCGTATTTGGTATATCAATGGAGGCTGAGCATGGAATGGTCTGAGGATCTGGTCACCCGGTTGCGGGCATTATGGGCCGAGGGGCTGACCACTGCCGAAATCGGCCGTCGTCTGGGCATATCGAAAAATGCAGTGGTGGGAAAGGCGCATCGTTTGGATTTGCAGGGCCGTCCCTCGCCCATTCGTCGCGATGGCGCTCAGTCGGGTCCGCGCCGTGCAGCAGCCCCGCGCCGGGTGCATGGGCCAACATTGCCGCCATTGACCCCGGTGGCGCCGATCACCACGCACCCGGTGGCCGAGCACGAACCGGCCGTCGAGTCGGCGCTGGTGGAGACTGATGACGATCAGGTCGTTCCAGAAAAGGCACCTTCCCCGGTGCGCCGGGTGACCATGGCCCCCGCTTTGGTCTCGCGCGCTGCGTCAACCCCGCGCGTCGCGGCCTGCTGTTGGCCCATTGGCGAGCCGGGCACGGCATCTTTCCGATTCTGTGATGACGCGGCGATGACGGGAAAGCCCTATTGCGCCACCCACGCGGAAATCGCCTATGTCCGGGTGCGTGATCGCCGAAGCGACGCAGCCTAATCATTAGACTTGCGCTGATCGGCCCTGTCTTGCACACAGGGGATCAATGAGGCGGTCAATGCAACGATGTCTGATCAATCGGGATGATCGGACTAAGCGGCCGTTGTTCTAGAGGCGCAGCGCGGATGCGCCGATTAGGGGATGAATGGGCGAGAGCATAGGGGCGCGGGATCGGCAATTATCGCGCCACGCGATGGATGCCGATGATGTGAGGCAGGCCTATCGGCGGTGGGCTGGCATCTACGATGCCGCGTTTGGTGCTGTGTCGCGGCGCGCACGGGCGGCTGCGGTGGCTGCGGTGAATGCCGCACCGGGCGCGCATGTGCTTGAGGTAGGGGTTGGCACCGGGCTCGCTTTGCCCCTCTATCGGCGTGACAAACGCATTATCGGCATTGATTTATCAACCGAGATGCTGCAACGCGCCCGGATGCGCGTGCAGCGCGAGCGGCTCGATCATGTGGCCGCCTTGTTGGAATTGGACGCCCAGGATACCGGTTTTGAAACCGGCCAGTTTGACGTCGCGGTGGCGATGTTCGTGGCCTCGGTGGTGCCGGATCCGCGCGCATTGGCCCGCGAATTGCGCCGCGTGGTGCGCCCGGACGGGCTGATTTTGTTCGTCAATCACTTTGCGATCGATCATGGGCTGCGCGGATGGATCGAGCGGCTGATGACGCCCGCCTCGCGTAGTCTGGGCTGGCATCCCGATTTTACCCTTGACCGGCTGTTTCCGGTAGAGGATGCGGGGACTGCGCGGCTCGAAACTTCCGTGACAGAAATGCCACCATTAGGGATTTTTCAACTTGTTTCGTTGATTAATCGCTGAAAATCTTCTGTTGCCATGGACGTATCGAGCGCGCTTGAAGTGCAGTGATATATGCCATAATACGTTATACGACAGCGGTTGTTGGTGGTGGTTGGCTCTGGAACAATGCGGGCGCGATGATGTCTTGGTGATCGTGTCTCGGCAATGGATTGAATATCGAACGAAGGAAACTCGGAATTGTCCCGGCAAATAACGATGCGACCGGCCAAATCGGCCTCGATGATGACGCGGTGGGCTTTGGTGGCTCTGGCGGGGGTAGCTCTGGCGGGCATCGCTGGTGCCGCGTTGGTGCACTCCGCCCAAGCTGCTGGCTTGCCGACCAATTCGGCAGGCTTGCCGGTACACGCGCCACAGCCTTGGGAATGGTGGCTGCAGCCCTCCGCCAGCCCGGTTGAGAAAAGCATCGATTGGATGATGCAATATGTGCTGTGGATGATGTTCGGCGTGGTCGCGCTGGTGGGTCTGCTGATTGCCTACATCGTGTTCCGGTTCAACGCAAAGCGAAACCCGGTGGCATCGACGACGACGCATAACACCTTGATCGAAGTGATCTGGACGCTGGCGCCGGCAATCTTGTTGGTGGCGGTGGTGGTGCCGTCACTGAACCTGATTTATCAGCAATCGGATTATAAACATCCGTATATGACGGTGCGGGTTACCGGCCATCAATGGTATTGGGAATATTCCTATAATGGCGCCAAGGGCGTCGATTTCACCTCCTACGCAATCCCGCCGGATAAGTTGAAACCCGGCCAAATCCGGCAATTATCGGTCGATCATCCGCTGGTGGTGCCGGCGGGCAAGAAAATCGTATTCCAAATCACCAGTGGCGATGTGTTACATAGCTTCTTCATCCCCTCGCTCGGCGTGCAGCGTTACGCGATCCCTGGGCAAATCTGGCATCAATGGACAAAAATCGACGCGCCGGGTGTTTATTATGGGGAATGCAACCAGATCTGTGGCATGAACCATGATAACATGCCGATCGAGATCGTGGCGCTGCCGATGAAGCAGTTCCAAGCTTGGCTGGCAAAGGCGAAAGCGGATGCGGCGCAAGGCAACGTGCCGAAGGTTCATCCGTATGAAGTTTTAGCCGACAACGCAGTGAAATAACGATTAAATCCGTCTCGCGGGTTTTTTAGGAGAGTAATCGATGTCGTCGTCCGTTCTACCTGGCCATGATGTGCACAGCGCCCATGATCACGGGGCGCACAAGCCGAGTTTCGTGCGCCGTTGGCTGATGAGCACCAATCATAAAGATATTGGCACGCTCTATATCACCTGGGCGATTATTGCCGCCCTCGAGGGCGGTGTGCTCTCAATGATCATGCGTGCGCAATTGATGCACCCGAACAACACGATCATCACCAACGGTCAGACCTGGAACGCGATTGTCACCGCGCATGGTCTGCTGATGATTTTCTTTTTCGTGATGCCGGCTTTGATTGGCGGTTTCGGCAACTGGTTCGTGCCGATGATGATCGGCGCGCCGGACATGGCGTTTCCGCGGCTCAATAATATGAGCTTCTGGTTCCTGTTCATGGGCTTTATTTTCGTCAATCTTGGCTTGTTAGTCGGCCATGGATCGGGCGTGGGCTGGACGCTGTATCCGCCGTTGACCGATAGCACCTATCAACCAGGCCCGGCGGTCGATTTCACCCTGTTCTCGCTGCATTTGGCCGGTATTTCCTCGCTGCTCGGCGCGATCAATTTCATCGCGACCATCCTGAACATGCGCGCACCGGGCATGACAATGCATAAAATGCCGTTGTTCGTGTGGTCGATTTTGGTCACGGCGTTCCTGCTGCTGCTCGCCATTCCGGTGCTGGCCGGCGCGATCACCATGTTGATCATGGACCGCAATTTCGGCACGTCGTTCTTCGAGCCGGGCGGCGGCGGTGATCCGGTCTTGTTCCAGCATCTATTCTGGTTCTTCGGCCATCCTGAGGTGTACATCATGATTTTGCCGGCGTTCGGCATTATCAGCCATGTGGTCTCGACTTTCTCGAAAAAGCCGATTTTCGGCTATCTTGGCATGGTCTACGCGATGGTGGCCATCGGCTTCGTCGGCTTCGTGGTTTGGGCGCACCATATGTTCGTCTCGGGCATTTCGGTCGATTCCAAAGTCTATTTCGAAGCGGCAACCTTGGTGATTGCGGTGCCGACCGGTGTGAAAGTGTTCTCCTGGTTGGCAACGATGTGGGGCGGCTCGATTGAGTTGAAGACGCCGATGCTGTGGGCCATCGGGTTCATTTTTATGTTCGTGGTCGGTGGCGCAACCGGTGTGGTGCTCGCCAATGCCGGGCTCGATACTGAATTGCACAATAGCTACTTCATCATCGCGCATTTCCATTATGTGCTGTCGATGGGGTCGGTGTTTGCGATCTTTGCTGGTTTTTACTACTGGATCGGCAAAATGTATGGTCGCCCTTATCCCGAATTCTGGGCCAAGGTGCATTTCTGGAGCTTCTTCATCGGCGTTAATCTGACCTTCTTCCCGCAGCATTTCTTGGGTCTGGCCGGCATGCCACGCCGTTATCCGGACTACCCGACCGCTTTTGCCGGCTGGAATTATGTGTCTTCGGTTGGGGCGATGATTTCTGGCGCGTCCTCGGTCGTGTTCCTTTACATCCTGTTCCGGATTTTTACCTCCAAGCAAGTTTTGGCGGATAATTATTGGGGTCAGGGTGCGACGACTCTCGAATGGACGGTGCCGTCACCCGCGCCGCACCATACGTTTGAAGACGTGCCTGTTATTCGCTGAGTGAAGAGGTTCAGAATGTCGCGTGAGGGCTGTGATGAGTGAAGCAATGCGGCCATCAGCCGTGGATACGGTTGGCGCGCCGTCAGGTGACGCTTTGCTTGATCAAGCCTTGCTCGGCGGCACGGCGCGCGATTGGGTTGCTCTGCTCAAGCCGCGGGTCATGTCCCTCGTCGTGTTCTCTGGCGCTGCCGGCTTGCTGGTTGCGCCGGTCCCGCTGAACCCGATTTTGGCGGTGGCGGTGATTATCAGCATCGCTTCCGGCTCCGGCGCGTCCGGTGCGATCAATATGTGGTATGATCGCGATATCGACCTGGTCATGCGCCGGACGGCGCGGCGGCCAATCCCGTCAGGGCGAATTTCGCCTGAGGGGGCCTTGACCTTCGGTGTCGGGCTGGCGCTGCTCAGCGTGCTGATGATGTGGTTTGCCAGCAACCTGCTGGCTGCCAGCATTTTGGCGCTCTCGATCTTGTTTTACGTGTTTATCTATACGATCTGGCTGAAGCGCCGCACACCGCAAAATATCGTCATTGGCGGGGCTGCTGGCGCTTTTCCGCCGATCATCGGTTGGGCGGCGGCAACCGGATCGATCTCGGCCTTGCCGCTTTTGATGTTTGCCTTGATCTTTTTCTGGACGCCCCCGCATTTCTGGTCGCTGGCCCTATTTGCTTCGGAAGATTACCAGCGCGCCGGTGTGCCGATGATGCCGGTGGCCAAGGGTGCGCGGCGGACTCGGTGGGAAATTCTGGTCTACACCGCTATGCTACTGCCGATTTCGGTGGCCCCATGGTATTTAGGATTGGCAGGGCCGCTTTATCTGGTCGCTGCTTTGGGGCTGAGCCTTGCGTTCCTATGGTATGCGGTGGCGGTACTGCGCGACAAGCAAGATTCGTTCGGTGTCAGCTTGACCCGTGATGCGCCAGCGAAAGCCGCGTTCAAATATTCGCTCATCTATCTGTTCGCTTTGTTGGGCGCGATGGTCATTGACCATTGGATCGGTTGAGATGAACGGCAAGATGGAAACGAGCAAGGATTGGAGCCCGGAAATGCAAGCCGAATTCAGCCGTCGGCGGCGCAGCAGGAATTGGGCTTTGTTGGCGTTTCTGGTTGGTTTGTGCCTGTTGATCTATGCAATTGCGGTGGCAAAACTGTACTACACCGGGCACATGTGGTAATCGTTTCGGATAGATTTTGCTAATTCTGGGGGGCTAGAGATGAGCGGCGACGTACACACAGCAGAAGATCAAGTGGTTGGACATGTTCCGCATCCTTATCACATGGTCGAGCCGAGCCTCTGGCCGCTCTTTGGGGCGATTTCCGCGATTTTGATCGCAACGGGCATTATTTTCGTCGCGCATTATCAAAATTACTGGTTTTTGATCGCCGGTTTCCTCGGTGCTATCTCAACCATGTATGTCTGGTGGCGCGATGTGGTGCGCGAGGCGCGCACCCCCGATTTGCATAAGCTCGTCACCCAGATTGGCCTGCGCTACGGCATGGCTCTATTTATTTCCTCGGAAGTGATGTTTTTTGTCTCTTTCTTCTGGGCCTATTTCAACTTCTTCTTCTTCCCCTCGCATATGGGCTACATGTTCGCGCCAGTCTGGCCGCCGCAGCATGTCACCACCATCGATCCGTTCGCGGTGCCGCTGTTCAACACCATGGTGTTGCTGCTCTCCGGCACCACGATCACCTGGGCGCATCACGCCCTACTCGAGGGCGATCGGCGCGGAATGATCCAAGGTCTCGCGGCCACCGTGTTTCTTGGCTTGTCGTTTCTGTGCGGTCAGGCCTACGAATATACCCATTCGCCGTTCAATTTTTATCATGGCGGCATTTTCCCCTCGGTGTTCTTCATCGCGACCGGGTTTCATGGGTTCCACGTGATCGTGGGCACCACCTTCCTCATCGTCAATCTCGTGCGCGCCATCAAAGGCCAATTCTCGGTTAAACGGCATTTTGGCTTCGAAGCCGCCGCCTGGTATTGGCATTTCGTCGATGTGGTCTGGCTGTTTCTGTTCGTGTGCATCTATTATTTCGGTCGCAGCGCGATCACCGCAGCTTAACGCATGAGCGGGGCCGTCGCGCCGCCGGCGCGATGGCGCCGGCTGATCGGGATGGGGGTGATCAGTGTGGTCGCCTTCGTAGGCTTTATCGCGCTCGGTGTTTGGCAAATTCATCGCTACAAACACAAGGACAAGGTGCAAGCGCAAATTCTGCGCGCGCAATTGCTCCCACCCGTGCCAATGGGGGCGCACCCCTCGCCCTATCAAAAAGTCGCCGCGACCGGGCATTGGATTTTTGGCCATCCCGCTTTGTATGGCGATCAAATCCGTAATTTTCCGCAAGGGCCCGAGCAGGGCGCACAATTAATCATGCCGTTTCAGCGTCAAGACGGCTCGATTGTGATGGTCGATCTCGGCTGGATTCCTGGCCGCACGCCGCATGATGTGCCGCTGCCCAGCGGGCTCACATCGGTCTCCGGCTATGTGCAAACCCAGGAATTACTGGGCATCTTTCGTGCTAAAAATGATCCGGCACACCGGATTTTCTACAGCTTGGATGCCCGCACCATCGGCCATGCGCTGGGTCTGCACCGAGTCGCCAAATTCACCCTCATCGCGCTCGGGCCAAAACCGCTTGCCGGTGGGCCGATTCCCGCAAGCTCGCTGCCGCATCCGCCAAATAATTCGAAACAATATTTTCTAACCTGGTTCGGCCTTGCGTTGGTGGTGCCGTTCGAGTTTTTCTTCTATGCGCGAAAAATCTTAAGGGAAAACCGATGAACGACATGTCGAATTCTGCTGGCGCCTATCAACGCCTCACAACGCGTTTTGCCCGGATGGCGGTGGTGGAAGAGGCCTTGTCGATGCTGGGGTGGGATGAAGCGGCGGTGATGCCCGATGGCGGTGCCGCCGCGCGGGCGGATCAGTTGGCAATGCTGTCCGGTGTCGCCCATAATATGCTGGTGGAACCGGCCGTGGCCGATGATCTGGCGGCAGCGGAACCCCCACCGGGCGATGCGGTCGCTGCGCGCAATTTGGCGCTGATGCGGCGCGCTCATCGTCAGGCTGTGGCGCTGCCGGGCGATTTGGTGGAAGCCTTGGCGCGGCAATCCTCCTCCTGTGAGAAAATCTGGCGTGCCGCACGCGCGGCGTCGGATTTTTCGATGGTCGCTGGCCCGCTTGGCGAATTATTGGCACTCAGCCGGCAAAAAGCTCAGGCGCTGAGTGCGGCCACCGGCTTATCGCCCTATGACGCGCTGATTGACAGCTATCAGCCCGGTATTCGCGCCGCAGAAATCACCCCGGTTTTCGCGCGCTATGAGCAATTTTTGCGGCAAGCCCTGCCGCAGGCCGAGGCGGTGCAGGCGCGGCGCGAGCAGCGTGGCCCGGGCACTGCGCCGTTCGCGGTGGCGGCGCAGGAGGCGCTGTGTCGCAAATTGGCAGCACAGGCCGGGCTTGATTTCACCGGGGCGCGGCTTGATCGTTCGATGCACCCGTTTTGCGGCGGCACGCCAACCGATATCCGGATCACCACGCGCTATGACGAGTCGGATTTTTGCTCTGCCCTGATGGGCGTGCTGCATGAAACCGGTCACGCGCTCTATGAGGCTGGTCTGCCACGCGCACAGGCGCGCCAGAAAGTGGGCTACGCCGCCGGTATGGCGGTGCATGAAAGCCAATCATTGATCATCGAGATGCAGGCGGTGCGCTCGGATGCGTTCCTGCGTTATCTCGGCCCGGTTCTGGCGAACGGATTTGGCCAAGATGTCCGCGATTTCAGCCCAGAGCGGCTGTCGGCGCGGTTGCGGCGAGTCCAGCGCAGCTTCATCCGGGTCGAGGCTGATGAAATGACCTACCCGGCGCACGTCATTTTGCGGTTCCGGCTAGAATCTGCCTTGATCTCGGGTGATCTCACGGTCACCGATTTACCCGGCGCCTGGAATGAGGGGATGCGCGATTTGCTCGGCATTGTGCCACCCGATGATGCCCAAGGCTGTTTGCAGGATATTCATTGGTATGCCGAATTATTCGGCTATTTCCCATCCTACACGCTGGGAGCGATGGCGGCGGCCCAACTAATGGCGGCAGCGCGCCGCGCCACGCCGGGGCTGGATGCCGCGCTGGAGCAGGGTGATTTTTCACCCTTGCTCGGCTGGTTGCGCGCCCATGTGCATCGTCAAGGATCGATGTTCGGCTTCAATGAATTACTGCAACGCGCCACCGGCAAGCCACTCGATCCGGGCGATTTTGAAGCGCATCTGACTGCGCGTTATCTAAGTTAGCATCGCATGACGTTCGAGCAACTGCGGATTTTCGTTGCGGTTGCCGAGCGTGAACATATGACGCGCGCGGCGGAGGCGCTGGGCCTGACCCAATCGGTTGCCTCCGCCGCCATCGCGTCATTAGAGCGTGAATTCGGCCTGCGGCTGTTTCACCGGGTTGGGCGGGGCATCGCGCTGACCGAGGCTGGCGCGTTGTTTCTGAGCGAAGCGCGCGCAATATTGGGCCGGGCCGATGCGGCTGGTGTCGCAATGCGTGAGCTGGCCGGGTTGGTGCGCGGGCGGCTCTCGATCATGGCCAGCCAAACCATCGCCAACCATGTCCTGCCGCTGAAACTCGTCGCGTTCCGGCGACATTATCCGGGCGTGCGGCTGGCGGTCTCGATTGGTAATTCCGCTGATGTGGTGCGCGCCATTATCGAGGGGCGGGCCGAGCTCGGCTTTGTCGAAGGCCCCGCCGGCTCGGTCCAGCAAGGCCCGATCATCGCCGAACCGATCGCCAAGGATCGTCTGATGATGGTGGTCGCCGCCGATCACCCATGGGCTGGCCGCGATGATCTCGGACCCGCCGAGCTGGCAGCGGGAAGCTGGGTGCTGCGCGAGGACGGGTCCGGCACGCGAGCCGTGTTCATCGAGGCGATGACCGCGCTCGGCGTGGCCTATGAGGCGTTGGATATCGTGATCGAACTGCCAGCCAACGGCTCAGTATTAACGGCCGTGCAGGGCGGGGCAGGGGCGACGATCCTCTCGGAATTGGTCTGCGCCAACGCCATCGCCGCCGGACGCTTGGCACCCGTGCGAGTCGCACTGCCAGAGCGTTGGTATTTCGCGGTTCAGCACGCCGAGCGGTTTCGTTCGCGTGCCGTCACCGCTTTGCTGTCCGAATTACGCAACACAGCACCCCCCTGAAACGCGAGCTCAGCGTTTCAGGGGGACAGCGTTCACCCAATTTCAGTGGCGCTATGCACGATTTTCGCAACCATGCCGTAGGTGATAGCCTCTTCAGCCCCCATCCAATAATTGCGATCCGTATCCCGCTCGACGCGCGCAAGCTCCTGGCCGGTTTCGCGTGCGATGATGCGATTAATGCGTTCGCGCATCTTGATGATTTCCTTGGCTTCGATATCGATATCGGTCGCCGGGCCGCGCACACCGCCCATCGGCTGATGCAGCAGAAAGCGGGTATTGGGCAGGCAATAACGATGATTTTTGGCACCCGCCAAAAAGATTAACGCGCCCGCACTGGCCACCCAACCCGTGCCAATCATCCGCACCGGCGCCGTGGCGCTGACAAAGCGAATCACGTCATGGATGGTGTCACCGCTCTCAACATGGCCGCCCGGCGAATTGACGAACACATCAATCGGCGCGTCTTCGGCACCGGCGAGTGCCAGCAATTGCGCGGTCACGGCACGGGCAATTTTATCGTTGATTTCACCAAAAATCAGCACTTTGCGCTGTTTGAACAAACGCGCTTCCAAGCCACCGGAGAGGGCTTTTTCGGCGGCGTCCGCAAGCTTCTCCACTTGCTCAGGGGTGGGTTCGGGCGCATCGTCATCATCCTCGGCGACGATGCGGTTGCGGGTGATGTCTGCCATAGTGAAACTCCTCGATCTCATCATCGTAATGTGGCGGATGCGCCCGCCAATGTCGAGATGGGGTGGGGGGCGAACATGTCACCCCACGCCGGTCGACTGAGGCATGGCGATGGCGGGGCCGATGGCGGGGGCGATGGGGGGTTTGGTATGAGTGGGTTGTTGCGCTAGCATGGCATCGGGATTTTGTGATATTGCGCGTTACCGATCAGATGCCATCTATGTGATCGCCATTGATGCGACCGCCAGTGAACAGGAATAAGGGGAGAGATGATTATGCGTCTTGCCGTGTTGAAGGAACGCGCGTCGGGAGAGACCCGCGTAGCGGCGACGCCGGAGACGGTGAAAAAATTGGCAGCCTTGGGGCTGAGTATCGCCGTTGAGGCCGGGGCCGGTGCGCTCGCCTCGATCAGCGATGCGCAATATCGCGATGCTGGCGCCGAAATCGCCCCCGATGCCGCCGCCTGCTTGGCCGGTGCGGGCATCGTGCTGTGCGTGCAATCTCCGGCGTCCGAGCAACTCGCACTGGTGCCACGTGGCGCGCTGCTGATCGGCACGCTAGGGGCGATGGGCAATGAGGCAATGGTGCAACAATTCGCCACCGCCGGGATCGATGCCTGTTCGATGGAATTACTGCCGCGGATTACCCGCGCACAATCGATGGACGTGTTGTCCAGCCAAGCCAATCTCGCCGGCTATCGGGCGGTGATCGAGGGTGCCGAGGCGTTCCCGCGTGGTTTCTCGATGATGATGACGGCGGCTGGAACAGTGCCGCCCGCGCGCGTCTTCGTGGTCGGCGCAGGCGTCGCTGGTTTGCAAGCGATTGCCACCGCCCGGCGGCTCGGGGCGATTGTTTCGGCAACCGATGTGCGCCCGGCGGCCAAGGAAGAAATCAAATCGCTCGGCGCCAGCTTTATCGGCGTTGAGGATGAGGAAAGCTCGAAGCAAACCGGCGCCTATGCGCGCGAGATGAGCGCAGAGTTCCGTGCCAAGCAAGCGGCCTTGATTGCTGAAACCGTGGCGAAAAATGACATCGTGATTTGCACCGCCCTGGTCATGGGCCGCAAAGCGCCGGTCATCATCACCGCTGAGGCGGTGGCGGCCATGCGCATGGGCAGCGTGGTGGTGGACATCGCCGCCGATGCAGGCGGCAATTGTGCCGCAACCGTGCCGGGTGAACGCATCGTGACGCCAAACGGCGTTACCGTGCTTGGCTATCGCAACTGGCCAGCACGGATCGGCGTCGCGGCCAGTGGCCTTTATGCGCGCAATCTGATGACCTTCGTCACCAGTTTCTGGGACAAGGAAGCCGGTGCGCCGAAGCTGCCGGCGGACGATGACATCGTCAAAGGCGTGCTACTGACCCGTGGCGGCGCCGTTATCCACCCGAATTTTCAGCCCCAAGCGGCTGCATAAAGGAGCGAAATCATGACCCCCGCTGAATTGGCCGGCCAGGCTGCGAGCCTGGCCCATAAAGCTGCGGTGCTGGCGCAGAATGCGGCGGGCTTTGCCGCCGAAGCGGCTGCCCATCACCCGCATCACCCGCCGCTGATTTACCTGTTTGCCATTTTCGTGATGGCGGTGTTCGTTGGCTATTACGTGATCTGGAGCGTCACCCCCGCTCTGCATTCGCCGCTGATGGCGGTGACCAACGCGATTTCCTCGGTGATCATTGTCGGCGCGATGCTGGCGGTGGGCCTGCATGGCGATGCGGCTGCCCATATTTTCGGGTTCCTGGCGGTGACGCTGGTATCGGTCAATATTTTCGGCGGCTTCATGGTCACGCAGCGCATGTTGTCGATGTTCAAACGAAAAGCGAAGTAAGGGAGCGACCCGATCATGAGTAACGCATCCGATCCGGGCATTACGCTCGCCTATCTGGTAGCCGCGGTATTGTTCATCCTGGCCCTGCGCGGCCTGTCGCACCCAGAATCATCACGCCGTGGCAATATGATGGGCATTGCTGGCATGGTGATCGCCATTCTGGCCACCCTCGATCATCCGGGCATGTTGCTTGGCGGTGCCGGGCTGATTTTCCTGGGCATTGCCATCGGCGGCACGGTGGGTGCCGTTGTTGCCAAGCGGATCCAAATGACCGCCTTGCCGCAATTGGTTGCGGCGTTCCACTCGCTGGTGGGCTTGGCGGCTGTGTTCGTCGCGGCTTCGGCGCTGAATGCGCCGACCAGCTTCGGCATTGGCACACCGGGGCATTTGCGGCTGGAGAGCCTGATCGAAATGTCGATTGGCCTTGCCATCGGCGCCATCACCTTTACCGGGTCGATCATCGCCTTTGCCAAGCTGCAAGCCTTGATGAAAGGCACGCCAATCACCTTCCCCGGACAGCATAAGCTCAATCTCGGCCTTGGGATTTTGATTTTTGTCCTGATCATCATGTTCGTGGTGTCGGGCGGCTCGCAGGTGCTGTTCTGGTTGATCGCGCTGGTCGCTCTGGCCCTTGGTTTGTTGCTGATCATCCCGATTGGCGGCGCGGACATGCCGGTCGTGGTGTCGATGCTGAATTCTTACTCCGGTTGGGCGGCTGCCGGCATTGGTTTTACCATCGGCAACGTCGCGCTGATCATCACCGGCGCCTTGGTCGGCTCGTCCGGCGCCATTCTCTCCTACATCATGTGTAAAGGCATGAACCGCTCGATCATCAATGTGTTGCTCGGCGGCTTCGGCACGGATGGGGGTGCTGCGGGTCCGGCGGCAGCGATGGGCGATAAAACGGTGAAATCCGGCTCCGCCGAGGACGCGGCATTCATCATGAGCAACGCCTCGAAAGTCATCATCGTGCCGGGGTACGGCATGGCGGTGGCGCAAGCGCAGCATGCGGTACGCGAAATGGCCGATTTGCTCAAGGAAGAGGGCGTTGACGTCAAATATGCGATCCATCCGGTCGCCGGGCGGATGCCGGGGCATATGAACGTGCTGCTCGCCGAAGCCAACGTGCCCTATGACGAAGTGTTTGAGCTTGAGACCATCAATAACGAGTTCTCCACGGCGGATGTGGTCTATGTGATTGGTGCGAACGACGTGACCAACCCGGCGGCGAAAACCAATTCCGCCAGCCCAATCTATGGCATGCCGATTTTGGAAGTCGATAAAGCCAAAACCGTGCTGTTCGTGAAGCGCTCAATGGCCTCAGGCTATGCCGGCGTCGATAACGAGTTGTTTTTCCGTCCCAACACCATGATGCTGTTTGGTGATGCGAAAAAAATGACCGAAGAGATTGCTCAAGCCCTGGGCAAGTAATGTGTTGGTTGAATAGGCGCGTTTGATGTTAATCAATGCGGATCTCAGCATCGCGGCGGTGGTTGAAACCGCCGCGATGCCCTGGGTCGCCTCGCCCATCGCGGGCGTGGAGCGACGCATGCTTGAGCGTGATGGCGAGGAAGTGGCCCGCGCGACCTCGTTGGTGCGCTATGCGCCCGGCTCTTCCTTCTCGCCACACAGCCATGCTGAGGGGGAGGAATTTCTGGTGCTGGACGGGGTGTTTTCCGATGAAAGCGGTGATTTTCCACGCGGCTTTTATGTCCGCAATCCACCCGGATCGCGGCATCGGCCTTCCAGCGCGCCGGGTGCGATCATTTTCGTGAAATTGCGGCAAATGCCCCCGCAGGAAGCCGCCTCCTTGCGCGTTGACACCAACGATCCCGCCTTATGGCAAACCGATCCGTCAGGCCGCGCGCAGGCCTTGCTGTTCGATGCGCCGTGGGAGCGGGTGGAAATGATCCGTCTACCGCCCGGCACGGCGGACCATGACGCGCTCTACCAAGGCGGTTGCGAGCAATTCGTGGTGACGGGGGCGCTGCGTCTGGATGGGATCACGCGGCCCGCCGGCAGTTGGATGCGGCATCCTGCGGGCGCGAGGGTGCGCGTGGGCAGTGCCGATGGTGCGCTAATCTATCGCAAGACCGGGCATTTGCCAGCCGCGCTCGGCTGATCGGACGATGCATGATCTCATCATCGTCGGTGGCGGGCTCGCCGGATTGGCGCTGGCCGCACGCTCAGTCCGCGCGGGGGCCAATGTCGTGCTGCTCGAAGCACGCGACCGGCTGGGTGGTCGCGTTCTGGCCCACCAAACGCGCGCCGGCCACTATGATTTAGGACCGGCCTGGATTTGGCCCGGTATGCAACCAAGGCTGCGCGCGCTGGTCGCGCAGGCAGGGCTGCATACCTACCCGCAGCATGAGGCGGGCGGGCTGATGTTCGAAGACGCCTCCGGCACCATCCAGCGCTTTGCCCGTGGCTTTGGCCAGGAGCCGCCGAGCCTGCGCCTTGTCGGCGGGATCAGCGCGTTGATCGATGGTCTCAGCGCGGGCCTTGCCGCCGATCAAATCAAATTATCGACGCCGGTAGAGCGCCTGCACCTAGCTTCGGACCACGTGCGCGTGCTCACCCAGCGGGGAGAATTCGCCGCGCGCCACGTCGCGCTGGCAATGCCGCCCCGGCTGGCCGCCGCCTTGACCTTTGAACCTTCTTTGCCGCCCGCTCTGCTGGCTAGCCTGCAATCGGTGCCAACCTGGATGGCCGGGCAAGCCAAGGCGCTCGCGATTTATCGCACCGGCTTCTGGCGCGATGTCGGCTTGTCCGGCTCGGCCATGAGCCAAATCGGGCCGCTCGGCGAAATCCATGATGCCTCGCTGCCCGGCGCCGATGAAGCCGCCTTGTTTGGCTTTTTTGCTTGGTCACCCGCTCAACGCGCCGCCCGGCAGGACATGTTGGCCGACGCGGTTTGCGCCCAGCTTGGCCGCCTGTTCGGGCCATCAGCCGCGCAGCCCGAGGCGCTGGTGATCCGCGATTGGGCGACCGATCATTGGACCTCGACCAGCCTGGATCACGCGCCGCTGCGCGAACATCCTTCCTACCGCCCGATCGATTGGCCGCGCCCCTGGGGTGATCGCGTGCTGCTGGCTGGCTCGGAAGCGGCAGCGGATTTTGGCGGCTATTTGGAGGGCGCCTTGGCGGCTGCGGCTTCGGTCGCCGAAAAAATATCAATTAATCGGGAGTTTTCATTATTTTAACGTGTTTTATTAAGAAATTGCTGGCAAAGCAGGGTTTAAGACGCTGATGCTTTAGGGCGATCTTTTCCAGGGGCGTGACATGGTATTTTCACGGCGGTTTCTGTTGGATGCGGGGGTTAAGGCAACGATCAGCCTGCCGCTTTGGATGCAAACAGCTTTGGCGGCAGCGCCCTGGCCAAGCCGGGAGAAGGCGGCACGGCTGCATAATGCTTCCTATCGGCAGGGCCAGCAAAACCGGCTCGTGGTGATCGATCCTGGCCATGGCGGTCGTGATCCGGGCTGTATCGGCAAAGGCAGGCTATTTGAAAAAGACATTGCCCTGTCAGCTGCATGGGATTTACGGCGCACGTTAGAACGCGGTGGTTATCACGTCATGATGACGCGCGAGCGTGATTTTTTTGTCCCGCTGCAAGGCCGGGTCGATTTTGCCGAAAAACATCACGCTGCTGTATTTCTCTCGATCCATGCGAATTCGGTTGCCCCCAACACCGTGGTGCGCGGCGCCAGTGTCTATACCTTCGCTGAACACGCATCGGATCCGCTGGCCCAGAAAATCGCCAGTCTGGAAAATAGTGTCGAGCGCCTATCCAACCCCACCTTCAAGGGCGTGTCACCGCAGGTGGGCGAAATTCTGTTCAGCTTGATGTCGCATAGCACCAAGGTTGAATCATTGCTGCTCCAAAAACACGCCGTTGGTGCGTTAGCGCGTTCGGTCGATATGCTGCAAAACCCCGCCCGCCACGCCACATTCGCCGTGCTGCAATCATCCGCGATTCCCAGCATCTTGGTCGAGACGGCGTTCTTGTCGAACCCCGAAGATGAAGCGGCGTTGCGCACCAACGCGTTTCGCGAGCGTATCGCCCAGTCGATGAAAAATGCTGTGGACGCCTGGTTTATTGCCAAGCAACATGCGGTCGCTAATTTGTGAGGCGCGGCTATGATCGGGCGGCGGCGCGTCGCGTTAGGGTTGGGTGGCTTTGTCTGGATGGCACCCACCCGCGCACTCTGGGCTGATCATCGCGCCTCGCCGCAAGAGGCTGGCTATGTCGGACACCCAGGGCCGGGCGGGATCGAATGCGCCGCCTGCGAATTTTTCCAGCCAGGGCGGGACGGTCCCGCACAGTGCCAATTGGTGCGCGGCAATATTCGCGCCGATGGAAGCTGTGATTTTTTTGCGAGGCGCTAAACCATGACCAATGGTCAGTCGTCCTGGCGCCGTGTTTTTGTTAGTTGGCTCGGGGTCGCTACAGTGACCTTTGTCGCGTTATTTGTTTTGCTAACGCTGAAACTCATCGATGCGACATTGTGGCAACCGATCAAACCGAGCGAGGCGGTGCTCGCCGCCTGGCGGCCCGATGACCGGGTCAAGCGCGAGGAGCCGGATCGCGCGCCGATCATTGATCGTCATGGCCGAATTTTGGCGGTGTCGCTGCCCGGTGCCGCCCTGTTCGCCGATCCGCAGCAAATCAGCCATCCCGATCATGACGCCATTTTGATCCGCCACGTACTGCCATTTTTATCGCGCCAAATGCTCGTCCATCGGTTGGCGCTGCGCCCTTACGGTTTTGTGTATCTGGACCGGCATCTCACCGCCACCCAAGAATTGGCGATCAATCGGCTGGGCATACCCGGCCTCTATTTCCAGCCGATCTGGGAACGGCATTATCCGCAGGGCAATATCGCAGCACATATTCTCGGTGGCGTCACGCCCGATCAACGCGGGATCGCCGGCATCGAAGCCTATTTCGATCATCGGCTCGTGGCACAGCCCAATAAACCGTTGCAATTATCGATTGATTTGCGGATTCAGGCGATTGTCCATCACGAAGTGGCCCGCGCCATGCGCGATTATCACGCACGCGGTGCCTGCGGCATCGTCGAGAACATGCATGGCCGCGTGGTAGCCATGGTCAGCCTGCCCGATTACAACGCCAATCAATTCCATCAAGCGCCAAGTGACACGCTGTTTGATCGCTGCATTTCCGGCGATTACGAGCCAGGCAGCGTGATGAAATTAATGACCCTGCCTGCCGCTTTGCAATCAAGGCTGGTGCAGTATTGGGACCGTTTCAACACCACCCACCCGCTGGTCGTTGATGGCTTCGCCGTCACCGATTATGAGCCGGTGCATCATTGGCTGGCGATGCCGGCGATTTTAGCCATGTCCTCGAATATCGGCGCTTCACGGATTGCGACCATTCTGGGGCCAAAAATCCAGCGCGCTTGGCTACGGAAAATGGGTTTCTTTCAGCCATCGCCGGTGCAAATGCCCGGCGTCCAACCGCCAATCTGGCATCCCAAAGCGACCTGGAAATTGCTCACCACCATGACGGTTAGTTTCGGTAACGGCATTGCGATGGCACCACTCACCATGGCCAACGCCGTGGTCGCCGATGTAAATGGCGGCATCCTGTACCGCCCCACCTTGCTCGCGCGGCACCAAGGCGCCCCGCCGCGCCGGGGTGTGCGGGTGATGCGACGATCCGTATCGGTCATTATGCGCAAATTGATGCGCGGCGTGGTGCTCTCAGGCACTGGCATTTATGCCCGCGTGCCGGGCTATCTGGTCGGCGGCAAAACCGGCACCGCACAGGTCGTCGGTACCAATGGCCGCTACCGCAATCATTTGAACAATGCCTCGTTCATGGCAATTTTTCCGGCAAACCGGCCACGCTTTGTGGTGTATGTGGTGGTGATCCATCCGCACCCAACCAAAAAAATGGCCTATTTTTCTTATGGGTTCACCACCGGCGGCTATGTCGCAGCCCCCGCCGTGGGTCGCATCATCGCACGGATCGGGCCGATGGTGGGTGTGCGCCCGCTCGCGGGGGCAACCCTCAAACAGGTCAGCGCGCACTGGCAAATTCCTCTCAAACCCAGCGTGCCACCGGGGCAGATCGCTCTGGGGCCGAACAATCCGCTACCACCCGGCGCTAACCGCTACGCCTATATTTTGGCGCACCAAAAACCCCCGCCCCCAAACACGCGCTTAGCGAACGCAGCCCTCCGCCGCGTGCAAATGGCGATCCCCAATCAAGCCTTGCCGCGCGATCAAAACGAGCGCGATGTGCGGCTCGATAACGGCGCGCGCGCCGAATAAATCACACCACCCGGCGCGCCGCCGCCTCGCCCGAGCGGATTGCCCCTTCAATCGTCGCAGGCAGCCCCGTCGCGGTATAATCCCCCGCCAAGCCAAGATTATGGATCATCGCACCATTGATCACCGGTGTTGTCGCCGGTCGGCGGCTCAATTGCGCCGGCGTCGCTGCAAACGTCGCCCGCTTTTCCTTAACCACCCGATAGGCAGGCATGGTGCGGGGTAACCCAAAGGCGCGCCGCAAATCTGACCAAACTTCGAGCGCTAACGCATCGGCATCACGATCAACCTTATCATTCGCCGCGCTGATCGTGATGGATACCACATCGTTTTTTTCAAACACCCATTCGGCAGCCCCGCCCAACAACCCATAAAATCCGGATGGCCCTGGCGGGATGCCTGCCCGAAAATGCACGTTCAAAATCGCCTCATGCTGATCCGGCACAATCAACCCCGGCAGTAATTCCGCCGCAATCCAGGGCGGTGTGGCGAGTATCACCTGATCGCCAGTGCGCACCGGCTCATCGGTGGCCGAGCCGGTCAGCCGGGTGATCGTGTTATTCTCTACGCCCAGCGCCTGGATACGCGCGCCAAAACGCAATTCGGCGCCGTGCGCGCGCAAAAAAGCCAAGGCAGGATCAACCAGACTTTCTGACAACCCAAGCTTCGGATAGCGCGGTATCGCCGCCGCCCCGCCGCGCCCAATCGTTTCGCGCAACACCGCGCCCAGCAGCGCCGCCGAGCCCTCAGCCGGCTTGGTATTCAACGCCGCAATGGCCAGTGGCTCAATTAACCGCTCATAGAGCGGATCAAGATCGCCCATCAGCGCCTGCACCAAATCATCCGGCCCCGCCCGATCCAGCCGACGCAGCGCGAGATAATCACGCGCCCGCGAATCCGGCACCCGTGCGGCGCGCCGAAAAATCCATACCGGAAGCCGGCTGTTATTCAGCCGTAAATTCCACGCAGCGCCGGATACAAGGTCAATAAACGGAAAAATCGCCCGGCTTGGGCCGGTGAGTGTATCGCTCGCACCAATCCGCGCCAAATACGCCATGGCCGCATGATTGCCGGCTGCCAGCAAATGATTGCCATTATCAATCCGGCAATCGAGTGTCGCGTCATGATAAGAGCGGCAGCGTCCGCCCGCGAACCGCGCAGCCTCATACAGCACAACCCGCTCGCCGCGCTCAGCCAACGCTGTGGCGGCGGCCAGCCCGGCCATGCCCGCGCCAATAACATGGATGCGGCGGCTCATAGCGGCTCAGCCCGCCGGTCGGCCAGCAGCCATAGCTGTGCGGCCAGACCCAATTTGCGCCATAGCGGCAGGCTTGGCCGCGCCGTGGGAGCGCTAAAGCCGCGCGCACGCATAATATCGAGCAAGGGCCGATACGAAGCCGCCATCAGCCGCGCCGGGCGCATGGCGCGTTCATCGCACCTCTCCATCGCCTGCGCCGCCTGATCGAAATGCCGGGTCGCGCGATCGCCCAGAGTGCCGAGCACCAGCGGCAAGTGAGGATGCGCCAAGGCGGCGTGCGGCTCTAACGGCACTTGATGGGCGTTGAGCAATTCACGTGGCAAATAGAGGCGGTGGCGCTGCGCATCTTCGCCAAGATCACGCAAAATATTGGTCAATTGCAGCGCGCGGCCAAGATGATGCGCAACATGGCGCCCGGCCTCGGTCGGTTCGCCAAAAATGCGGATCGATAAACGACCCACGGCAGAAGCCACACGATCGCAATATAAATCAAGCGTCGCCTCGTCCGGCGCCATGATCGGCGCGGCAATATCCATCGCCATACCATCGATGATCGCGATAAAATCGTCCTGCGCCAACCCATGCCGCGCAATCGCCGTTCGCAGCACGCGGGTGGTCGGTTCCTCCGCCGCGCCCTGATAGAGTGCCGCGATCCGCTGGCGCCACTGATCAAGCCCCGCGATGCGCGCCTCGGCGGGCAGGCCGTCATCATCGGCGATATCATCAACAACCCGGCAAAACGCATAAACCCCATACATCGCCACCCGCCTTGGTGCCGAAAGCACCGTCATGCCGCGATAAAACGAGGTGCCCGCCGCACGGGTCAATGCGGTCACAGCCGCAATATCCTCCGGCTGATAAGACGCCGCACTCATACGAGCTGCGCCACGCCAACAATCAGTGCCGCCACAAAATCAGATTTGCGCAATTTCACCCGCCCCGCCAACGGGTCGCCACGCCGCAAATGCCGATGCAATCGCTGGGCTAAATGGGTAATCATCCCCGTCTCCAAGCGCATCCGGCGCGAACGCAACTGATGCGGCAGTTCGGTCGCAGCCTGGTTCAACGCGGCAGTTTTATCCAGCATCGCATCAAACACGCGGCGCAATTCCGGCGATGTTTTGGGTGCCGTCAGCGCCTCGACGTCGATCCCCGCGTCCGTGAGCATGTCTGTCGGCAAATAGCATCGTTGCAGATTGCGCCAATCATCCGCGCAATCTTGCAAATGGTTCAGCACCTGCAACGCCGCGCAAAGCGCGTCTGATGCCGGCCAACTCGCCCGATCTTCGCGGTGCAAATCGAGCACGAAACGGCCAACGGGTGCTGCGGAAAACCGGCAATATTCCATCAACTCCGCCCAGCTCGCATAGCGCGCCTTGGTGGCATCCTGGCGAAACGCAATCAGCAATTCGCGCGCATGGGTCGCTGGCATGCACATCTCCGTCAAGCTCTGACGCAGGCGGCTGGCACTCGGCGAGCCAGACGCCACCGCACCGCTCAGCACCATATCCATCCGGTCAAGGCGGCTGATTTTTTGCTCAGGTGTGAGTGAGGGGTTATCGGCAATATCATCGGCATTGCGGGCAAAGCTGTAATAGGCATGAACATGCGGGCGCAATTTTGGATGGATCAGCACACCCACAGGGAAATTCTCATCTCCCCGATCCTTGCCAGACCATAATTCAACGTTATCCGACGGCATCGTCGTGCTCATCAAGCGGCTCCGTAATCGCGGCGTTTCCATTGCGCGCCGGCGCCGCGCCAATAGCGGCGGGCCGAGGCGATCGTGGCTTCCAAATACAGCACGGCAATCAGCGGCAGCGCGAGCGCCCATAACCGGCTGACCCGATAGCGGCGCAAGGTCGGCAGATAGGACCAAATCGCAAGGCCACTGGCCACCAGCCCCGCAACAAACCCAAGCCCATGACCGGCTAACACCGCGAGCGGCGGCACCAACCAAACCAGCCCCAGCCCCAAAACCGTCAACGCGAGCAATAGCGATGAATGGCGCAATTGGGTAAAGGCCGACCGGGCGATCATCGCGCGAATATCGGCAAGCTGCGGATAAAGCCGGATCGATTGGGCAAGGCCGGAATGGCCGAGGAAAATCGCCCCGCCCGGCTTCACCGCCCGCGCCAGCGTTACATCATCGATCAACGCGCCGCGCATCGCTCTAATCCCGCCGATGCGCGTGAGCGCCGTCCGGCGGATCAGCACCGTGCCCCCCGCCGCCGCTGCCACGGCGGAAAGCGGGTTATTCACCTGCGCAAACGGGTACAGCATCTGAAAAAAATACACGAAAGCCGGGATCAGCAACCGCTCGGCAAGGCTCGTGCAATTCAGCCGCACCATTTCCGAAACCATATCCAGCCGATAATGTCCCACCGGCGCGTGCAGCCGCGCCACCAACGTCGCCAGATGGCGCGGATCATGGGTGATGTCCGCATCGGTGAATAAAATCAGCGGCGCGCTGCTTTGCGCCACACCTTGCTCAAGGGCAAATAATTTCCCCGCCCAACCGGCAGGCTTTTCCGCCCCTTCAACCAGCAAAAACCGTGGATCATGCCGCGCCATCAACCGGGCGCGCGCTTTGGTGTCATCGGCACTCCCATCATCAACCAAAATCACCCGGTATGACCCCGGATAGTCCTGCGCCAAGAGCGACGCAATCACCGGCGCAATCGTCTCGGCCTCATCGCGGGCCGGCACGATAATATCAACCGGCGGTGCCTCAACCGGCCATGCCGGCAGCAATTCCGGCGTGCTATGCCAGAACGGTGCACCGCGTTCACCATGCCCAAAGACCAGATAGAGCCAAATGATCGCGGCCATAATGGCAAGAGAGGAGAGCATATCCGGTTACGCCGCCTGCGGGTGAAACGCGATGTCGGCCAGCAGCCCGCGCTTGCAAAAATCAACCAGCGCATCCTCGAACGCGCGCTGCGCCGGGCGTGGCGCATAGCCCAGCTCACGAACCGCCTTCGCCGAACTATACCACATCAAATGCCGTGCCATCGCCAACATATCGCGCGTCATCATCGGCGGATGGCCGGTCAGCCGCGCCCACCCCTCCATCGCGCTCGCAATCGGCACTAACGGGGCAATCGGCAGCTTGATGCGCGGCGGTGACCGGCCCGCGAGCTTGGCAATCATCCGGCCAATCTCTGAGAGCATCAGATTCTCACCCCCCAGAATATACGATTCTCCCGCGCGCCCGCGCTGCTCGGCGAGCAAATGGCCCGCCGCCACATCATCGACATGCACGATATTCATGCCCGTCTCCACATAAGCGGGCATCAGCCCCCGCGCCGCATCGAGCACCATGCGGCCCGTCGGCGTCGGTTTAATATCACCCGGCCCCACCGGCGCTGAGGGGTTTACAATGACAATATCCAACCCAGCCTGAGCCAGCGCACGAACCGCAATTTCCGCGTCATATTTTGAGCGTTTATACGGGCCGATATGATCTTCTGGCCGGTTCGCTGTGCCCTCATCCGCCGCCTCACGCCCCTGTGCCAACCCCAACGCCGCCACGCTGCTGGTATAAACCATGCGTCTCACCCCCGCCGCATGAGCGGCTCTGAGGAGTGCCACGCTGCCGTCGATATTGGTGCGGCGCATCACCTCAATATCGGGCACCCACAGCCGGTAATCAGCAGCGACGTGAAACAATCGGCTGCATCCCGCCACCGCCGCCGCGAGCGAGGCCGGATCGGTCAAATCCGCAATCACCCGTTCGCCCGGCACGTCGCGTAGATTGCTCAAATCGCTCTGCGGCCGATGGATCAGGCGAATCCGCCGCCCCGCGCGCACCAAAGCGCGCGCCACGGCAGCGCCAACAAAACCGGTAGCCCCGGTGACCAAGGTAAGGCCGGGATCAGAGGATGCGGGATCAAGATCAGTCATGGGGACCAGCGAAATAGAGATAAATTCGCAATCTGCAAAATCGGCGCGCAAAATCGCTCGGCGCGCCCGCGCTCCAGCGAAGGCGGCTTCATCCGTGCTGCCCTCCCAGCGAAATCGGCATCACCGTGCCGGTGCTGGTCCAAACCAAAATCGCGGTCACGGGAAGGTGCGGATGGATCGCCCGTAGCACCTCGGCATACGCGCTGAGCTGCGCACGATAGGGCAGGGGCACAGCGCTTTCCGCCGTCGGCGGGGCGCGGTCGGTCTTGTAATCGGCGAATAAAATCCGCTCATCAGTAATCATCAGCCGGTCGATCATGCCACCAATTTCGGTGCGCCCAACAATTCCGGCAATCGGCGCTTCGGCGCGGGAGCCTGCGGCGAATAGCGGCGCCATCGCCGGATGATCGAGAATCCGCATCACATCGGCGAGCACACGCGATTGATCGGCCTGATCCAGCCCATGACCAGGCTGCGCCAGATAGCGGCGCGCCGCCTCGGTGCGGCCTTCGGCGGGCAGATCCGGCAAATATTGCAACAGCGCATGCACCAGCCGCCCTCGGGCAAGGGCATAATCGCGCGCGCGCAGCCGGCCAGGGCGACGCGGCGAGGCCGCCGCCAGGCCGGTGTCGGCACCTTCGGCGCTCCGGCTGGGCACCAGCCGATCAATCGGGTCGGATGGCGGTGGCGGCGGGCTGGCGTGCCAATTCTGTGCAGCCCCCACCCAATCTGGCAATGTCGCGTGGTGCGCGACGCCGCTGGGTGCCGGGCGATCGGGTGGCGCGGTTTGCGCACAGCGCAGCGTCAATGCCTCGCTCGCCCATGGCAGCATCACGGGCGCGGGTCTCACAGGCGCGGGCATCACGGGCGCGGGCATCACGGGCGCAGGCGGGGCGGTCTCGCCAAGGCGGGCGAAGGCGCGCTGCACCGATTGATACCAGCAATCGGTAGGCGGTGCTTGTTTCGGCGCGGCACCGCACACAATCAAATGATCCTCAGCCCGGGTGAGCGCGACATAGAGCAAGCGATTATACTCCTCCACCATCGCAATCTTGGTGGTCTCCACGGCGGCGATCACGGCACGGCTGCGCTGATCGGCACGCGGGCTGAAAATCGGCACATCGAGCGCGGATTGCGGCGCGCGCAGCCAATGCAGCGTGTCGCGGCTTTTCGGCACGCTGGTGGTATCCGGCAGGATCACCACCGGCGCTTGCAGCCCTTTGGCGCCATGCACCGTCATCAGCCGTACCGAATTGCCCGCCGCCTCGGCTTCGCGCTTGATTTCGGCGGCGGAGGCATCGAGTTCCGCCAAAAACGCCTGCAAGCTCGGCGGATTGCTGCGAGAAAAATCAATCGCCGCGGCGAGTAATTCATCAATCGGCTCCGCCGCCTCCGGGCCGAGCCGCGCGAGCAGCCGGGCGCGGCCACCCAGCGGCCCCAAAATTTCCGCCAGAAGCTGATAGGGCGATACGAAATCCACCCGCTTTTGCAAGCGCGCAAACAATTCCTCCGCCGCCTGATACGCAGCATTATCCTCCGCCCGCTGCGCCAGCGCCTCGCGCAACCGCCCCGTCCGCCCGATCGCAAGCTGCATCAAGTCCTGATCGGTAAGTTCGCCGAGCGGGCTGGTCAAAAACGTCGCAAACGAAACGTCATCATCGGGCAGCAACAAGGCCTGCATCAGCGCGATCAAATCCGCAACCGCCCGCGTCTCGGTCAGCACCATCCGGTCCAGCCCCGCAACCGGCACGCCATGATCCTTCAGCGCGCGGGTCAGCGCCGGGCCAAACTCATTGCGCGAACGCACCAGGATCAAAATATCGCCGGCCTGCAGCAACCGCCCGCGTGACGGTAGCGCCATCACCCCAATTTGGGCGGCAATCCAAGCGGCAATACCCGCCGCCAACCGCCGCCGCGCCGAGCTTTGGCTGAAATAACGATCCGCTACTTGCCACGCCGCCAAATCCGGCTCCGGTTCGGCGGGCACCAGCGGCCAGAGCGTGGCCGACCCGGCCTGGCCAACCCGGCTAATGCCATGGGTCAGCGCCTCACCCGGCGCCACCACGCCCCGGCGTGCCTGATCATCGGCAAATACCTGATCAACCAAGGCCAGGATCGGTGCGGTCGAGCGAAACGAGGTATCCAGCGTGCCATCATGCCAGCGTGCCTGCGCCTCGGTCACCCGGCGGCCAATCTGGCGGCGCCATTGATCGAACACCTCAAGATTAGCGCCTTGGAATGAATAGATTGACTGCTTGCGATCACCCACCGCGAAAATCGAACGCGCCAGCCGCTCATCGGCGCGGGTGCCCAGCCCTGAAAAAAATTCAGCGGCGATCTGATTAATCACCTGCCATTGCGCAGGCGCAATATCCTGCACCTCATCCAGCAAAATATGATCCAGCCCGCCATCGAGCTTATAAAGCACCCAGGCCGCGCCAGGATCGCGCAAAAGCTGCGCCGCCCGCGCGATCAAATCAGCATAATCAAAGCGTGATTCCTGATTTTTCGTCCCCATATCGGCATCACGGATCGGCAACAGCAAATCGATCACCGCGCCCGACAAATCGGCCAAGAGTAGCGCTGCGCAGCGATCGTGATAACGCCCAATCCGCGCCTGTTCAGCCTCGATCATCCCCGCCAAATCAGGGTCCGACGCATTGAGCGCCCGGTTGATAAAGGCCGATAGAGCGCGCTTCTCGCCCTTGGCGGTAAGAAACAAATCGCACCATGTTGCCCAATCAGCTTCACGCTGCGCCAAGGGCTTGGCCAGACAATCCAGCGCCAGCAGAGCGCGTTCCTGCGCCTTGGGTGAGGATGCCTCCGCAATGCGCTGCAAGGCCGCCCGCAACGCCGGATTTTCGGTGCCCGCAATCGCATCGCGCAGCAGCGTCGGCGCATCCTCATCCGGCGCGTTCAGCGCCGCACGCTGCTCCGCCTTGATCGCGGGCGCCGCATCATGCTTGGCCAGTAGCTGTGCCAGTTGCGTGCGCTGATCGGTGAGCAATTGATCGATTAGCGCGCCGAATTGGGTTTCGGATATCTCCCCCGCGAGCCGCAGCAGCGCCTCGGTTGGCTCGCTCGCCTTATCGCCCAGCACCGCCTCGCGCGCGGCCCGGCGGCGCAGGCTGGTTTGCGCATCATCCGCCACGCTGAAATGCGGCGTGATCCCGGCTTCGAGCGGAAAGCGGCGCAGCAAAGACTGGCAAAAAGCATGGATCGTATCGATGCGCATGCCACCAGGCAGATCAAGCACCTGACCAAACAAGCCCCGCGCCCGCGCCCGGTTCGCCGGGCTCATGGCGACATCGAGTTTGCCGAGTTCGTCATCAAGCTGGTCATCATCCAGGGTCGCCCATAGCCCGAGCCGATCGCGCAGCCGGATCGCCATTTCAGCCGCCGCCGCGCGGGTGAACGTCAGGCATAAAATCCGCGCCGGATTAGCACCCTCCAGCATCAAGCGCAGCAGCCGATCCGTCAGCAGCTTGGTTTTCCCCGATCCCGCCGAAGCCGCCACGAACGCGGACACTGCGGGGTTCGATGCCGCGCGCTGCGCCGCCTCTGCTTGAGCGATGGCGTCTTGACCAATGGCGTCGATGGCGTCGCTCATTCGCTCTCATCCCATTCAGCCCGCCGCGAAATCCCGGCATAAGGCTGGTCGAACGGGCTGCGTCCCGGATGCGGTCGATCACGATACGGCGTGGCTGGATCAGCGAAATGCTGAAGGATCACCGGAATTTCACGCCGCGCCTGATCGATAATCGCGCGTAACTGCTCTGGATCATTGGCAAACAAGCTGCGCGTCGCCCCCTCAGTCGCACCGCCCGAGAGTTTCCAATAGGCCAGCTCGCACACATCGCGCGCGAATGACGCGCCAAAGCCACCGGTCTGCGCAATCACCGCTTCCAGCGGCAATTGTGGCGCGCTGCCCGATAGCACTTCTTTGTCCGCAGGCGGTGTGCCGGTTTTGAAATCGATCAGCGTCACCCCCGCGCGGCGCCGCTCAATCCGATCCGCCCGGCCCCGCACCACAAACCCATCGATCACCCATTCCCCCGGCTGCTCGGTGGCAACCAAATCCGCCGCCCCATGGCTCACCAGCCGGCCGCGCTCCAAATCAACAATCCAATCGGCAATCCGCCGCAAACGCACCCGCCAAAACGCTTCCAACCCGCCGCGTAAACGCTGAGCGCGGAGCTGCTGCTCAAATGCCGTGAATAATAGCGTCGCCGCCTCCGGCGCGCCCGCCCAACCCGGCTGATCGCCAACCGCCCGCAGCCCTTCGTGAACCAAGGTGCCAAACAACGCCGCATCGGTCTCGGCATCCAGCGCGCCGAGCGGCTCCAGCCGCAGCACGCGCTTGGCATAGATCGCATAGGGATCGGCCAGCAAGGTGGTGATTTCGGAAATCGAATAGCGCCGGGGCCGGTAGGACGAAGCGGGCCGTGGCTCCGGTGGTGGCCGCATAATCCGCGTCACCGGCTGATCAAGCTGCACCGACCATAAAGCAGCTGGATGCCCCGGCAATGACTGCCCCGCACCGCGCAGCACCGTTTCGATCCGCGCCAGAAACCGCGATGGCACGGCAGGGGCGCGCCCACGCCGCGCGGGGGCCGAGAGAATGACGGTGCGGCAACTCGCCATCAGGCTGGTCACATCATGCGCCGTCTCGCCAATCAAACGCGCCCCGTCCGGCAAGCCAACCGCCCGGCGCATCGGGCGCGAAAGCCACGGCCCCGGATCAGGCTCGGCGGGAAACACGCCCTCAACCATACCGCCAAGGATCAGCGTATCCACGGTTTGCAACCGCGCTTCGAGCAAGCCCCAAATCGCCACCCGTGGATTGGCGTCTTGCGTGCGCGGGCGGCGCAGCCTGGCATCGCCCAGTACCGCATCGAGCAGACCCGGCAGCTCGCTCGGGCTGACATCAGGCAAGCCCTGCATCGCCTCAAATTGCTGCGCGAGCCATTCTGACAAAGCCGCTCCCGCAGGCCCAGCCCACAGCCGGTCGGCCCCTGCCTGCCCATCGCACGCCGCCAAAGCCTCAGCCGCCTCGATCAGCGCATCCACCATATCCGCCGGGCTGATCGCCTGCCGCGCCGACGCATCGAGCAGCGGGCGCAAACAATTCTGCAACGCCGCGACGAACGCCGCCAAATCGGGGCTTGTCTGCTCAGCCGCGAAGCGCAGCGCCGCAAAACCAGGGCCGGGCAGACGCGCACGCAGCATCACATCGAGCGCCCGGCCCCAATGCCGGGCCTGCCCGCGCGCCAACCCTGCGCCGGTCAGCGGATGCTGCAACAGCGCCAGCAGCGGAACGGCGCCGTAGTCGGCCTGCTGTGCCGCGGCAAGCAAGCGCAACAGCACCGCAGGCGGTGTGTCGGCCAACATCTCGCCCGCACTATCCTCAGCGCGAATCCCAAGCCGCGCCAATTCGGCGGTGACCCGCAGCGCCAATCCCCGATCCGGCGTGACCAACGCCGCATCACGGGCCGGATCATCCAGCGCATCGCGCAAAGCGAGCGCAATGGCGCGCGCCTCATCCTGCTCATCGGCGGGGCTAAGCCTAAACAGCGCGCCCAGATCAGCCGGCTGGCGCTGCTGCCACGCCGCCAGCGCCGACGGCGGCAAAAACGCCCGCCGCAGCAACGCCGCCCGCCCGAGCAGCGCAGCCCGGCCTCGCAACGCAACCTGATCCGCGTCGGGCGGGTCGGGCGGGCTCCAGAGCCGGATTTCCGCCCGATCCGCGCCCATCGCGTTGATCAATCGGCGCAACCCGGCTTGCGGATGCGCCGGTGTCTCATCCAGCGCCGCCCAGCCCTCATCCGACAAATCCGGATCGAACCCCGCCAGCACCACGGAGCCCTGCGCAAGGTTCGCGACCACCCGCGCCAATCGTGCGATTGCGGGGGTGGCAACCGCCAGCCCCGCCAGCCAAATCGGCTGCACGGGCGGGTTGCACCGCCAAAATTCTGCTTGCGCATCCAAGCTGAGCCGATGTCGGCGCGCCGGATCAACCGCCCCGCGCTCGGCCAGAATCGCCGGCCAATGCCGTGTCACCAAAGCCAAAAAATCGAGCGTGCGTTGCCAATGCTCGGCAAGATCAGGCGCAACAATGCCGGGCAGCGTAGCCGCAAGGTCAATCTCGGCCTGCTCCGCATCATCGATCAGCCGCGCCAACTCATCGGCCAAGGCCAGCGCATCGGCCAGCCGGGTCGGCGCGCCATCCTGCCCGCGCAATCGCAAAATCAGCCGCGCCAGAATGCTCCGCCGCTGCTCCGCCGGAATCGCGGGTGGCAATTCCTCGCCGGCGAGCAAACCCAGCGCCGCCTCGTCAGCCCCCCCAACTGCGATAATCCGGGGCAAAATCAGCGGCTTGCCATGCGCCGCCAAAAATGCCGCCGCCGTCGCGCGCGCAGCCCGGCGCGTCGGCAGGATCAACATCCCATCGGCAGCATCGCGCCCCGCCGCCCGCGCCTGATCCAGCCAGGCGCGGGCCAGAGCGGGCAGAAACGGCGTGCCAATCGGTATCGCCGCAATGCGCGGGACGCTGATCCCCGTGTCGCTCATCCCGGTGTCGCTCATCCCCGTGTCGCGCCTCCCGGTGTCGTTCATCGGTCAGAAAACATCCGCTTGGGCAGCAAGCGATCAAGCAACGATGCCGGCCCGCTCGCCAGCGCTGTGCGTTCATCAGCACCCTGCCAGGCCAGCGCAATGCGGAGCGCCATCGCCGGCGCCGCCGCGCCAAGCCGGTCCGGCCACTCAATCAGGAAAATCGCCCGCTCGGAAAAATCGAGCCCCAGCTCAATCAAATCCGCATCGCCATTCAACCGCCATAAATCCGCATGGGTAATTGGCGGATCGGTCGGGTAGGTCTGCACCAAGGTGAAACTCGGACTCGGCACATCAAGCGTTGGGTCCGCCGCCATGGCGCGAATGAACGCACGGGCAAAGCAGGATTTTCCAGCCCCCAACGGGCCGGCGAGCAGAATAATATCGCCAGGGCGGCTGGCGGCGGCGACGCTGCGGGCGAACGACTCCGTCGCGTCTTGGTCAGCAAGGGTCAGAACGCGTTGCTCCATGCCCCTCGGTTACCCGATCATCGCCATTTCGGCGAGAGCCGTTATCTTTCGACATCAAGCCATTGACGATTGCCGTCGGATGCTTACCGGTATCAGCGCAAGAGCGAGGTGATGCAATGAGCGAACGAATCGAAGCCGATGTCGCGATCATCGGTGCGGGACCAGCCGGGCTATTCGCGGTTTTCGAGTGCGGCATGCTGAAAATGTCCTGCGTGCTGATCGATGCGCTGGGCGAAGTCGGCGGCCAATGCGCCGCCCTCTATCCCGAAAAACCAATTTACGACATCCCCGCCTATCCCGCGATCGAGGCCTCGGTGCTGATCGAGCGGCTGGAGGCGCAAATCGCCCCGTTCAAGCCCCAGCGCGTGCTCGGCCAGCGGGTGGAGCGCCTATCCGGCCAGCCCGGCGCCTTCACGCTGGGCACCGATGGCGGCGCCGAGATTCACGTCAAAGCCGTGGTCATCGCCGCCGGTGCCGGTGCGTTCGGCCCCAATAGGCCGCCCTTAGACGGTCTGGCCGCGTTCGAAACGAGCGGTGCGGTGCAATATTACGTGCGCAAGCGCGAAGCCCTGCGTGGCAAGCGGGTGGTGATTGCCGGCGGCGGTGATTCGGCGGTCGATTGGGCCTTGGCGCTCAAAGACGTCGCCGCCTCGGTCGCTGTGGTGCATCGCCGCGCCAAATTCCGCGCCGCCCCGGAAATGGCCGCTCAGCTCGACGCGCATGCCGCCAGCGGTGCCATCGAGCTGGTCACGCCCTACCAGCTGCACGCGCTGCACGGGGCCAACGGGCTGTTGAGCGGCGTCGAAGTGGCCGATCTGGAAGGCGGCAAACGCCTGCTACAAGCCGATATTTTGCTCCCGTTTTTCGGCCTGTCGAACGATCTGGGGCCAATCAGCACCTGGGGCGTGGATTTGGCGTTGCACCGGATCACCGTCAATCCGGCAAGCTGCGAAACCAGCCTGCGCGGCGTGTTCGCCATCGGCGACGTCGCGACCTATCCCGGCAAATTAAAGCTGATTTTGCAAGGATTTTCCGAAGCCGCAATGGCCGCGCACGCCATGTTCGCTATTGTCAAGCCAGGCGAGGCCCTGCATTTCGAATATTCAACATCCAAAGGGGTCGCGGCATGAGCGATAATATCCACAGGAATCCCAGTATGGGCAGCATCATCCGCCGCATGTTCATCGGCCCGGCCGGGTTGCGCGCAGGCTGGGCGCTCGCGATTTTCTTAGTTCTCGCCGCAGCCATCGTTGCCCTCATTGGCTTTCTCGTGCGTATCGCCATCAATCATCTCGATCCGGCTTTCGGCAAGCTAATCCTGAAGGTCATGCATGGCGCCGCCCATGCCCCGGTTGGGTTCGTGCTGACCAATGAAGGGCCATTATTACTCGCCTATGCTGGTGCTTTGGCCGTCATGACCTTGATCGAGCGTCAATCGTTTACCGCCTTCGGCTTGGGCGGGATCAGGCGGTGGCAACGGCTCGGCGCTGGGTTTTTCTGGGGGTTCACCGCGTTGAGCCTGCTGATTTTCCTGCTCTGGAGCACCGGTCACCTCGTATTTCTCGCCCATCCGGTGCAGCCCGGGGCAGTATTGCGCAGTGGCGTGTTTTGGCTGATCGGCTGTGGCGTCATCGCGCTGGCGGAAGAAAATCTATTTCGCGGTTATTTGTTATTCCGGTTGAAAACCGGCATCGGCTTCTGGCCCGCTGCGGTCTTACTCGCGCTCCTGTTCGGTCTGGCCCATGGCGGCAACGCGGGCGAAACCCATCTCGGCGAAATTTTCGCAGGGCTTTATGGATTGGTGATTTGTATCAGCATTGCCTACACGCGTTCACTCTGGTGGGCAATCGGATTTCATGCCGCCTGGGACTGGGCGGAGTCTTATTTCTACGGCACGTCGGATAGTGGGATGATTTCGCAAGGGCGTTTGCTCGCAACAGCCCCGCGCGGCAATATTTATTGGAGCGGCGGCCCTACCGGGCCGGAAGGCAGTGTTTTCGCCTTCGTCGCGTTAGCCTTCGCGGCCCTGGTCATGGTCATCACCCTCCGCAACGCGCCGATGGAAGCGCGTGCGAAGGATGCTAAACCCGGTTAATACTTATTTCCGGCGTGACTTGGCCGGCGCCGCCGGGGCTGCCGGCTTCGTGCCAAGGCCGATTTTCTTGGCCAGGTTCGAGCGTTGTTGCGCATAATTGGGTGCCACCATCGGATAATCGGTGCGCAAATTCCAACGTTCACGATATTGCTCCGGCGTCATCCCGTAAGACGACTTCAAGTGACGGCGCAGCATTTTCAGTTTCTTGCCGTCTTCCAGGCAAATAATATAGTCAGGGAACACGGATTTCGCCGGATTAACCGCCGGTTCCGGCCGTTGCGCGGCCTTGGTTTCCGCCGTCGGCTCACCCGCCAGACTGCGATAGACTTCACGGATCAATCCGCCCAGCGCTTCGGACGGCACCGAGTTGTGCGACACATGGGCAGAGATGATTTGCGCAGTCAGATGTAGAAGCTGCGCGTTCTCGGGTTCTTGCGACATAGACGATCCTTCGATATTGATAATTGGAATATGAATAGCCAAGGTGCTTAGGCACAAACATTGTATCCGTGCAAGCGCTAAAGTCAGTGTAAATTATGTCAATGTTTTGGCTGTTGAGATATGTGCCCGTCACGCGGACAGGAAGTAGGTTGATGATGAATTCGGTTCGTTCCAGTATATTAATTGAGTCTTCCGAAACGGAAACCCGTTCTGGCCTGCCCGCCCATGACCGCGCGATCGATATTACCGCCGAAACCTGCCCAATGACTTATGTGCGCACCAGACTTGCATTGGATGTGATGCAAACCGGCCAAATATTGCTGGTTCGATTACTTGGGGCAGAACCGCTGTCTAATGTCCCGCGCGCCGCGACCGATCAGGGGCATGACGTGTTAGACCGGATCGATTTAGATGATGGCAGCGCCGTCCTGGTGATTCGCAAAGGTTAGCCATAACCGCGCCGGAATATGCCCATCACGAGGCCGCCCTTCGCGCCATGATCGGCCTGCTTGGACCAGCAAAACCAAACCAAGCGAGCGCAACATTACATTAAAATAACAATCGTTTCATCGGCACTGCCAATGATCGTCCGATTTTTAATGGCCAATCGGCTCGCCGTCCGCCTCGATCTGATCACGCAGCGTCACATCCGCAACACCCAAGCAAAGCAGCAACGCCAACAGCGAAAACCCGCTTGCCAAGCCAAAGGTCAGATGAAACCCGCTTAGGATCGCGCTCGGCGCAGCGGCGCGATGGCTCAGCCGCGAGGCCATCACCGTGCCGGCCATGGTCGCACCAAAGGCCCCGCCCATGGCGCGCAAGAGCAGCAAGGTCGCCGTCGCCGCCCCAACATCGGCGCGCGAAGCGGCGTTTTGCACGGCCACCAGCGAGGAGGGCAACACAAAGCCAATCCCCATGCCGAACGCGAAACAAATTGTCACAATCAACAATGTCGGCGTGGAGCCAGGCAACAGCGCCAGCACAGCATAACCAAGGGACGTGGTCGCCAACCCACCAATCAGCAAAAACCGCGTGCGCCCGCTGCGCCGCGCCCATTGGCCCGCCGCATAGGCCCCCAGCGTCGTCGCAACCAAGAACGGCATGATGTCCCAGCCCGATTGCGCCGCATTGGCGTGGCGGATCAGTTGGAAAAACAACGGCAAGGTAAAAATGGCGGTAAACATCACCAAGGCCGTTAAAAATCCAATGGCGACCAGACGGTTGAACGATGGATCCGCGAAGAGGCGCATCGGCAGCAACGGGTTGGTCGCGCGCTGCTCCCAGCGCCATAACCCCGCCACCGCCACCACACCCAAACCAAACATCAACAATATCGGCCAGGACAGCCAAGCAAAGCGATGACCACCCCATGACAGGCCAACCAGCCAGCAAGCGACCGCGCCGGTCAGCAAACCCGCACCGGCAAAATCAATCCGCCCGCCCCGCGTCTGGTCGCGCAGCAAGCGCAGCCCGCGCTGGCTCAGGATCAGCGCACCGATCCCCAGCGGCAGATTGAACCAAAAAATCCAGCGCCAGGACAAATGATCGGTCACATAACCGCCAATCACCGGCCCGGCCGTGGAGGCAACGCCCCAAGTCCCGGCAAGCCATCCCTGATATTTGCCACGCTCGCGCGGCGAGACCACATCCGCCACCGCCGCCTGCGAAATCGCGAGCAATCCCCCGCCGCCAATCCCCTGCAACGCCCGTGCGGCGATCAATTCACCCAAATTCTGCGCCAGCGCGCACAGCAAGGCTGCAATCACGAACACCACAATCGCCGGCACCAGCGTGCGGCGCCGGCCAAACTGGTCAGATAGGCGGCCATAAAGCGGCGTGGTTGCGGTCGAGGTCAGCAAATAAGCGGTGACCACCCAGGATAAATCGCCAAAACTATGCAAATCGGCGGCAATCGCTGGAACAGCAGGCACCACCACCGTCTGATCGAGGGCCGCGAGCAAAATGCACAGCAGAATTGCGATAATGACGGTGCGCCGCTGCGCGTGGGTATACTCCATGGATCAGCCTATTGTTGAAAGGACAGGCAATGTGACAGATAACGGCGGCCAGAGGCAATTGCGCACCCAACGACGCTTTGCCGCATCTGCTATGCGCTCCGGCGTTGCACTGCACGCGCGAGCATGGCTTAAGTGTCGAACCTTCACCTAATGGTTAAACCCATCCTTTGAAAGATGTTGCCGATGCCCTTGAGCCCGCCTGCCCAACGAGACCTTTTGCATTTGCGGGATATCGCCATTCGCGGCTTTCTGCGGGCGGATGGATTGATCGATATCGAGGCCCGGCTGACCGACACCAAAACCTATAGTTTTGGCAATCATGATCGCGGCCGGATTGGGGCCGGCGAAGCGCTGCACGGCATGGGCCTGCGCGTCACTATCGATCAATCGCTCTGTGTGATCAGTGCTGAGGCCGCGATGGATTATACGCCGCATAATGTTTGCCCCGGTGTTGCGCCAAATTTTGCCCGGCTTGCCGGATTAACCATTGGCAAAGGCTTTTTGAAGGGCGCCACCGAACGGCTCGGCGGTCCCGCCGGTTGCACCCATCTGCGCGAGCTGTTGCAGCAAGTGGCCACCGTCGCCATCCAAACCATGTTCAGCGTGCGCGCCCACAAAGACGCGCGCGAAGGCACGGCGGAGCGGATCGATTGGAAAGTACCAACATTTTTGGTCAATACCTGCTTTGCCTATGCCGAAGATGGCCCGCTGGTGCAGCAAAAGCGCGAGCGCGCCGCTCTCGCCGCTGCAGCTAATGCTGATGGATCGTCGCCATCAGCGTAAGCCCGGCTGGCCCGCCAACAATAATAAACACGCACGGCAAAATAAACAGGATCATCGGCACGGTGAGCAACACCGGCATTCGTGCTGCCCGCTCCTCAAAGCGCGTCAATTGCTCTTCGCGTAACTCGCTGCTCAGCACCCGCAGCGCCTGGGTAATCGGCGTGCCATATTGAATAGTCTGCACCAAGGTGGACCCCAAGCGCTTGAGACTATCAAGCCCGGTTCGTCGGCCCAAATTGAGCAAGGCTTCACTGGCATTATCAGTCATGCGCAATTCACCATTGGTGATCTTGAATTCCTCAGCCACCGCAGGATGGGTCGCGGCAATATCGGTCGCCACCCGCGTCAGGCCGGCATCCAGGCTCAGCCCGGCATCCGAACAAATCACTAACATATCCAACGCTTCGGCAAGCCCCGCCTCCAGCCGCTTCAAAAACCGGCTTCGGCGGAATTTCAGCACCAAATCGGGCAGCAGCAAACCAACAATCCCGGTTGCCATCGGCACGCCAATGGTCGCCGCAACACCGAACCCGGCAATTCGGGCAACCCCCAGCCCCAGCAGAGCCAAGCCCCCCCACGACACTGTCTTAATGCCAATAAAGATCCCCAACGTCACGTCGTTGCGCAACCCCGCGCTGCGTAATGTATGACGGGTCTCATCGAGCGAGCGAAAACTCAGCAATCCACTCCGAACAATAAAAAACCCAATAAAAATCAGCAATGAGACAAAAATATTATGCCGCCGCCCTTCAATCCGGGCCGTTTCCGGTTGCAAAGCGCGCAGAACCCGCCCCCGCAACGCCTGATCCAGTTCAAACTGCGCATAAAATGCAAATGCCATCGCGATCACACCAATAAATAGCCCCGCCAACGCCAGCAATTTGATCACGACAGGCTCCGCGCGATGATCGTCTTCATCACCAAAAAGCCAAAGCATAGCAAACCAATCGCCAGCAATAATAAATGTTTCCCGGCGAGCGTGGTGACGAACGGCGCCATATATTTCGGGTCCAACAACCCAATCGCAATCCCGGTAAAAACCGGCAAACAGCCAAGGATCAACGCGCTGGTGCGCGCTTCCGCCGCCAACGCATAAGCCCGCGCCTTCGCCGCAATCCGCTTATGCACAACAGTGGCCAGCGTTTCGAGGGTTTGGGCCAACGCACCACCGGTGCGTGATTGCAAACCGAGGGCGGCGGCAAAAAATTTATACTCGGCAATGCCATTGCGCTCACTGATTGCCCGCAACGCCTCTTCCAGCGTCACGCCAATTGCCAGCCGATTGGCAATATCGCGGAACTCACCCGCTGTTGGTTCCGGCAAATCGCGCCCAACAATTCGCAGTGCTCCCTGGATCGGAATCCCCGAGCGAATACATCGCACAATCGTCGCCAACGCATCCGGAAATTGCGCCAAGAGCAGCGATGTCCGCTTCTTGCGAAAATAACCCAGCAGAAATCGGATCACCAAAATCACCAACGCCGGGTAGATCATCATCATCGGGCCGCCGATCAGCAGGCGCAGCACCTCAGTGATCGCCAATGCCAGAACACCCCCGCCGATGAGTAAAATCGGCATGCGCGCACGCGCAACCGGCAACCCACCGGATTTTAACCCGAGCACCCAGCCCACAACACCGGTCTGAAGCCAATCATCAAGCGATTTCTTGCCAAGTTTCGGCTCGATCGCCCGGCTTTGGCCATCGAAATTGATGCGCGCAACCCGTTGTGCATACCGCATTTGCTGCTGATTAAAGCTAAGCGTTTGCTTGAACGCAACAATAAAAATGCCAAAAAATAGAGCGCCACCCGCAAGCAAGAGCGAAATCATGACGATCCCCCTTGCGCCTCTTCGATGGCGGCATTCCAGCTACGCAGCAGCCCAAAATAGGTGAGTTGTTCCTGAAAACACGGACGACCGACACCGATAACATAGCGCGACGTGAGCTTTCCTGAGGAATCCTCGCCCAGTATCTCCAGTTTTACAATGTCATTGAGCAGGACCGTTTCGCCCTCAATCCCAGCAACTTCGGTAATCTGCACCAGGCGGCGCACCCCATCACGCTGGCGTTCCACCTGCACGAACAAATCAACCGCCGAGACCACTTGTTGGCGGATCGCCCGCAGCGTGAGTCCCATACTGGCCATCTGCACCATATTTTCGATACGGGCCAGCGCATCACGCGTGTTGTTCGCATGGATCGTGGACATCGAACCATCATGACCCGTATTCATCGCCTGTAACATGTCGAAGGCCTCGGTGCCGCGCACTTCGCCGATGATGATGCGGTCAGGACGCATGCGCAGCGCATTGCGCACCAGATCGCGCTGATTAACCTCACCTCGCCCTTCAAGATTTTGCGGCCTGGTCTCCAGGCGAACGACATGCGGCTGTTGCAGTTGCAATTCGGCGGCATCCTCAACGGTCACAATGCGTTCGCTCGTTTCGATAAACCGGCTCATCGCATTCATCAGTGTGGTCTTGCCCGATCCGGTGCCACCGGAAATAATCACATTCAACCGGCAGCGGGCCGCGATTTCCAGCAATCGGGAAATCGGCGTGGTCATCGTGCCAAACTGCACTAATTTCTTAAAATCAATTGATTTCTTGGCAAATTTCCGAATTGAAAGACAAGGACCATCAATGGCGAGCGGCGGCAGCACAATATTGACGCGCGATCCATCTTTCAGCCGCGCATCCACCATCGGGCTCGCCTCATCAACGCGCCGCCCGACCGTGGAGGCGATGCGCTGGGCAATATTGGTGGCATGAACATTATCGCGAAACCGAATATCCACCTGCTCAAGTCTGCCGCTGCGCTCGATGAAAATCCGATCATGGCCATTGACCATAATGTCGGTAATACTGTCATCCGCCAGGAGCGATTCCAGCGGCCCCAGCCCAATCATGTCATCGACAAGTTCAATCGCGAGCTGGCGCTGCTCGCGCGCATTGAGCTGAATCCGATGCTCGGTCGCAAGCTCGGTCAAAATCTGCTCGACCATCGCCTCGATGCGCGCACTCGGCAAGTGCGCCAAGCTCGCTGCATCGATCTTGGTCAAACAGAGCGCGCGCAGATGGCTAGTATTGCTATCTCGCTGCACCCGGCCAAGATCGCCCTGCGGTTCGATGATCGGCGGAGCCTCTAACTCGGTGCGACGGCCAAACACATGCGCGCTGCTGCTCATAACGGGCTGGTCTCCATGGTGGCGCTGATATTTTTTACCAAATCAAGCATGGCCGTGCGAAACGGACCTTTTTTGGCGCTGGCGAAGCGCCCTAAATCACTGGCAACACGCACCGACTTATCCCAATCGATCACGGCACGACCGAGATGATCGGGCAGCGCGCTCTCAATACTGGCGCGGCTCACGCGCTGATGCGGGCGCCGAATAAAAGCGACATGGGAAGCCGCACTGCGCCCTTGATCTTGCGCCAATATCGCTTGCACAGCGCTCACCCCGCGCGGCGAAAGATCGGTCACAAACAGGTTTTGGTTCGCAAGACCAAGCAATTCCCCAGCAAAGCCAAACAACCGACAGGGCAGATCGGCGACAATAAAATTATAACGCTGGCGCAAAGCATCGACTAACGCGTGCCCAGCCCCGTGATGATAGCTCCATTTTTCGGTATAAGGCTCTTCTGCGGCCAGAACATGCAGCCGGTCAGAGGCCATCTGCGCTGATCGTTCAATTAACAGCGGGTCGATCCGATCCGGCGTTTCCAAGGCGCTGCGCAACCCCGAACTCGGCGCGACATTCGCGGCAAGCGCTGCTGTGCCAGCCAGCAAATCGCCGTCCAACAAAACTGTATGGCGCCGCGTTTCCACACCAAGCAACCAAGCGAGATTAGCCGCCACAGTAGACGCGCCAACCCCGCCCGCGAGGCCGCGCACCGCAATCAGCGAGCCACCCCGATGGATATCAACCCGGGGCTCATCGCCCATCGCCCAAGGCACCAGATCGCGCGCCAACTGCACCGGATCGAGTGGCTTGGGTAGATATTCCCGAATGCCTAAATTGCGCGTCAAAGTCCGGTAAAACCCAACACTGTGAACATCGCCCGTCACCAGCACGCGCGTGCCGGGTTCAATCACGTGTTCGAGCCGCATCAAGGCACTCAATGGCTGATCTTCGCCGGAAATATCAACCAGCACCGTCTTCGGCGACCGCATGGCGCCGAGGGCCGCGAGCATTTCCTCGAACGAGCTCAATCGCACCCGCATCGGCCCAATCGCCGGATGGCTGAGCACGCTGCGCAGACAGGCCAGTGAATTCGGATCGTTGACAAAGCCGAGAAACGTCTCTCGCTCAATTTTCGGGGCCGAACCCTTCGCCGTCGCCGTAAACCGCTCGGACAGCTCATTCATAATTGGCATACTCCCCGCTCGCGATGCCCCCAGCGATCATGGCCGGAACACAATCTGCTTCGCGGATCCCTGATAGATCGTGATTTCGCCACCGCGATGCGGGCTGGGGCGCAGATTGGCCAGCACCGGCGAAACCTGACTGCCATAAACCGGCGCCGGAATCGCCGGCCGCGGCTGCGCCGCCATGCTCGATGAGCGCACCACCAGCGATAGCGGGCCCAAATGCGCCGCCACCTCAACCCGCTCAGCCTGATCGGGGCTTACTTCAAGCGTGACCGTGCGCGCCGGGGCAGGGGCCTGACCACTGGCATCGGCGCCCTGCACCAGCCGCTGATCGATCGCAATCACCCGCACATCGGCCAGCACCGTTTCCGCCGCAACACGATGCCCCGGATTAATCCCCGGCCCATCAAGGCTTTGCGTCAAAATCAAATCAACCCGGTCGCCCGGCCAAATCAGCCCTGCCGTGCCCGAAATCGCATCAACGCCAACCGACACGGCGCGCATGCCCGGATGCAGCACCGCCGCCAGAAACCCATGATCGCCAGGTCGGATCACAATTCCCGCCGTAATCAGCGCGCCCGGCGCCAGTGCGCTGCGCACCATCGCCCCGGTATAAGCCGAGCGTGCGGCGGCACTATCAATCACCGCACCTGGCGGAATTTTGCCGGTATCGATCACCGCCGTCAGATCAGCGGGCTGAATCAGGCTCCCCGCATGCAAAGCGTGCGCCACACCGAGCAGCTGCACCGGTCGGATCGCGGCGGGGCGCGGCCGGGCCGGATGCAGATCAAGCCATGCGACCGTCCCAAAACCGGCAAGACCCAGGGCCAGAAATGCAAGGAGCGTTAGTCTGACGATCATGATCGGAAAACCCTTTGCTGATTTCCAATCTCTGACACCAAATACTTATCAAATCGTTACCAACCACATCAATCATTTCCAGCAAACTCGGCATCCGCACCGCGCGCGGATCAAAAACCAGGCCGCTCCCCATCACAGCGCCACAGGAGCATGCACCCATCGCCCTGATCGCGGGACGCTGCCTTCAGACCGAAGAGGCTTGCTGAATCGTGAAGCGGTTTACGAAAATGACAGGCCCAGCGCTGCCAAATCCGCCGCCGCCGGGCGCGCCCCGGTGCGCGCAATCGCCAGAGCCGCCGCCTCACTCGCCAAGCCGCCGCACGCGGCCAAATCAGCCCCTTTGGTCAGCCCGGCGAGAAATCCCGCCGCATACGCATCGCCCGCACCCGTCGTATCAACCACGCGGGTCGGCACCGCCGGCACCTGATAGCGGGCCTGACCCGCGCAAATCACGCTGCCGGCTTCGCTGCGGGTCAGCACCGCGAGCGGAATATCCGCCGCCGCCTCGCGTTCGGCGGTCGCAAAATCATTGCTCTGATACAGCGCGCAAATCTCAGCCTCATTGGCAAACACGATATCTGCCGCCTCGCCAATCAAGCGCCGAAACGCCGCCCGATGCCGATCAACGCAAAACTGATCGGACAACGAAATCGCCACCCGCCGCCCCGCCGCCCGCGCCAACCGGGCCGCATGCAAAAACGCCTCCTGCGCCGCCGGCGGGTCGAACAAATAGCCCTCCAAATACAAAATCGCCGAGTCGGCAATCAACGCCTCATCCAGATCCGCCCGGCCAAAATCAGCGCTAATGCCCAAACAGGTATTCATCGTGCGCTGGCCGTCCGGCGTCACCAAAATCAAGCATCGCGCCGTCGGCGCCTCATCGCCCGTCATGATCGCAGGTGCTGGCAGCATCGGATAATGCACGCCAATCGCCCGCATCGAGGCGGCAAACACCGCGCCCAACGCATCCGGCGCCACCTTGCCGGTAAAAGCCGTCCGCGCGCCCAGTCCCGCCGCAACCGCACAGCTATTCGCGACCGACCCACCCGCCGATTCCAACCCGGCGGGCATCTGCGCATATAAATGCAGAGCCTGCGCCCCATCGATCAGCGTCATCGCGCCCTTGCGCATATCGTGACGATCCAAAAATCCATCATCGGTATGGGCAATCACATCAACAATCGCGTTGCCGATACCAAGCAAATCAAACCGGGGTTGGGTCATGCATCATCCTCTTCCCGCGCGTGCTATCATCCGCGCCCGCCAACCGCAAACCAGCCGCGCGCCGTCCAGCGCCACTTGCCGACATAATGCGTCGTCAAATCTAAAAATTTTGAATGGTTGCGTTCTGCCGGTTGTCCGGCAGGCCGGTGCATGCTAGCCATTTTTGCGCAATCAACCGCCGTTAAGGCTTGATTTCTCGCCGTTCCGGCTTGGTTCGGCAGATCGCGAGCGCGGCTGTGTCAGCAATCCGTCTGGCACCGATGAGGGAGGAAAATGGGGTGATCGGATTTTTCAAACGTGACGATCCACCGAGCAACGCACCAACCAGCACACCAACTGGCGCCATGGCGCGCCCTGCGCCAGACTCCGCCAACCCGGCATCGCCGGAGATCGATGATGGTCTCACCGTGCCGCCATTCCGCGCCGCCGAACCCGCACCGGCGCGCCACGCCGCCGACCCGATTTCCCCCGGTTCCCCCGGTCCTCATGATCTGTCCAATAAGGAGAGTCCGATGGCTCGTTCACCCTTCGCGCCTGCCCCGAGCGCCCCGCTAAATCCAGCCGCCTCGCCGATGGCCACCGGCGCACCGATGGGGTTCCGCACCCCAACCCACGAAACCACTGAGCGGCGCACCCTGGTCGTCGGTCGCGGCATCAGCGTCCAAGGGTTGGTGCAGGATGCCGAGCGGCTGGTGGTCGAAGGCCATGTCGAAGCCACCATGATCACCGCAACCGAACTCGCCATCACCCAAGGCGGCGTGTTCAAAGGGGAGGTCGAAGTCGAAGAGGCCGAAATCGCCGGCACCATCGATGGTACTTTGACCGCCCGCCACGCGCTGATCGTGCGCGGCACCGGCCGCGTGCTCGGCACCGCCCGCTGCCGCCGCTTGCAAGTCGAAGATGGCGGCCAAATCACCGGCCGCATCGAAATGCTCTCGGATACGCCCAGCCAGCACGATCCGGTGGTCGACTGAGCTTTGACTCGCGCACATCCAGCGGGCCGATAATGAAGCTGGCGATGCAGCAACCGCGTCGCGTGCCTACCGCCCACGTCAATGTCGCGCATTGGCGCGGGTGGATGCGCCTCGCGCTCATGCCCTTGGCCGCCGGATGGCTCGCCGGCTGTGCGACTCAATCGCCTCGGCTCAGCGACACCAAAACCAGCCCAGCCGCACCATCGCCGGTGCATCTGATCGGCGCCACCCCGGCGTTGCTGCGCGCTTCGCTGATCCCACCGGTCTTGCGCCGCAAGGATGGCTCGGCTGAAGTGCTGGTCTATAATTCCCAAACCTGCCGCCTCGAAATCGTGCTGTACCCCGGCGCTGGCGGTGGCAAGCTCGTCTCGCTGGCCCAACCCATGCCGCGTACCGTGCAGCTTTCCACCTGCATGGCCAGCCTACAGCGAAACGGTACATCGTGATGCGGTCAATCGTAACGCAGTCAGTCGTGACACGGTCAATCCAATAAGAGGGCGGCAATGAGCATGTTGCGCGTGGCGGTGCAAATGGACCCGCTGGCAGAGATCGATATCGAGGGCGATTCCACCTTTGTGCTGATGCTGGAAGCCCAAAAGCGCGGTCATCGCCTGTGGCATTACGGCGTCAGTGATCTCTGGCTCGATTGCGGCACCGTGCGCGCCCGCGTGCGCCCGGTAACCGTGCGACGGGTCAAGGGCGATCATTTCACCCTCGGCGCACCCGAAATCGTCGATCTCGCGCGCATGGATGTGGTGCTGATGCGCCAAGACCCGCCCTTCGACATGGGCTATATCACCGCGACCCACCTGCTTGAGCAAATCCATCCGAAGACCCTGGTGGTGAACAACCCGGCCTCGGTGCGCAACGCCCCCGAAAAATTGCTGGTCACCGAATTCCCCACTTTGATGCCCCCCACCATGATCGCACGCGACCGTGCCGCAATCGCCGCCTTCCGCGCGCAGCATCAGGACATTATCGTCAAGCCGCTGTTCGGCAATGGCGGCGCGGGCGTGTTTCGCATCCGCCCCGATGATGAAAATCTCGGCTCCTTGCTCGATATGTTCCTTGGCGCCTCGCGTGAGCCGGTGATGATCCAGCGCTATGAGCCCGCGGTGCGCGCCGGCGATAAGCGCATCATCCTGATCGATGGCGAAGCGATGGGGGCGATCAATCGGGTGCCGATGCAAGGCGATGTCCGCTCAAACATGCATGCGGGTGGCCGCGCCGAACCCACGGTTCTCACCAGCCGCGACCGTGAAATTTGCGCCGCCATCGGCCCGCTATTGCGCGAGCGTGGCCTGCTATTCACCGGCATCGATGTGATCGGCGATTACCTGACCGAGATCAACGTCACCTCGCCCACCGGCCTGCAACAAGTCGCCCGGTTCGATGGCGTGCACCTCGAGGCATCGATTTGGGATCGCATCGAAGCCCATCGCTGACGCAGCTCTGGGGCACGATGCCCCGTCATTGACCGATTTGCACCAAATATTTGTGCAAATTTACGGTTCATCGTCATAATATTGAGTAACGAAGCGCTCAACCGGGTTGTCAGCCAAGCTCAGCTATGTCAGCGGTGGGAGCGTTCCGCTTGCTCACGATCGAGGAAACACCATGCGCCGCCCGGTTCTGCTCTATCTCGTGATGCTCATCGCCTATCTGGTGATTGATTCCGTCTGGCTGACCTTCACCTCGAACGCTCTCTATCGCGCCACCCTCAACGATATTTTGCTGCCCGGATTTCATCTGGCCCCCGCCATCGCTGTCTATTTTTTGCAAGTTCTCGGCCTGGTGGTGTTCGTCATGCCGCGCGCCATCGCCTCCGGGCGCGGCATCACCGCCTTGTTCTACGGTGCCGCCTTCGGCCTGTTCACCTACGGCCTCTACGACCTGACCAACGACGCCACGCTGCGCCACTGGACTTTGCCGCTCACCCTGATCGACATGAGCTGGGGTGCGGTGGTGTCCGGGTTGGTCTCGCTGATTGGCTTGATCTTCGCCCGCCGCTTCGGGCGCCAACGCATTTTCTCATAATTTTCGCGCCCGAACGGCAGGCCTCAACCCAACCAGAGTATGCGCGAGATCAACCCTCACCCTGTGGCCGCTCGAACGCATCTTTATCATCAAACCGCTGCAATTTTTCCACATGCATCCAGGAATGACGGCTACCAATCGCCTTGACCAGATCGGCAATCCCCTGCGGCGGGTTGCCCTGTGCCGGGGCTTTCAACATGAACCGGCAATCGAAATGATCAACCAGGAATGTCTGCCCGCCCGTCGCTGGCCACACCTGCACACCCCGGTTGGAAATACTATCAAGCCGGAGCTGGCTGCCTTCGGCAATCTGGGTCAATGACGCCCCCAACTCCGCCGCTGACAAATCAGATTCGATAAAAATATCAACCCCAATCAATTCGCGGGATTTCGGCTCGGTATGCGCGGTCAAGTCCGGCCAAGGCGTCAGCGTCAACGGGCTATAGGCGCGTGAGGGCAAATTGCTGGAGCGGCCCAGATTATCAATCACCTGCCCCACGAATTTGTCGGTGCCCACCCCATGACCGCGCGGCGATAAGTCGCCGGTCAAATTCTTGCCTTCAGCCAAAGTAATGAACAAAGCCTGTTCAATGGTCGCCGCCGCATCAAACGCGCCGATATGGCGCAGCAGCATAATCCCCGCCGAGAGCAAAGCCGTCGGGTTGGCCAGGCCTTTGCCGGCAATGGTCGGTGCGGAGCCATGCACCGCCTCGAAAATTGCCACATGATCCCCGAGATTGGCCGACGGGGCGATGCCCAAACCACCCACCAAACCCGCAGCGAGATCTGAAATAATATCACCATTCATGTTGGAGGTGACGATCACATCGAATTGCTCCGGCGCAATCACCAGCTGATGGGCGCAATTATCGATAATAATATGGTCCCGGCTGATCCCCGGATAATCCGGCCCCACCTGCTCGAACACCCGCTTCATCATGCCCTCGGTGAGTTTCATGATGTTGGCCTTGGTCGCACAGGTCACTTTCTTGCGGTCTTCCGCGAGCGCCAAGCCAAAAGCCGCGCGAATAATCCGCTCACAGCCCGGACGCGTCATCAGTTTCAAGCACTGCGCCACATCGGGCGTCTGCATATGCTCAATGCCAGCATACACGTCTTCAACATTTTCGCGGACAATCACCATATCAATACCGCGCCCGGTGAAGGGCGTCTTAATCCCCGGCAGCTCACGCACCGGTCGGATATTGGCATAAAGCTCGAAATGTTTGCGCAGAGTGACGTTCGCCGATTTTTCGCCAAAACCAACCGGCGTTTCTAACGGCCCTTTCAGCGCCAGACCATTTTTCGCAATCGAATCCAGCGTCTCGCGCGGCGCGCCGGAGGGAATCCCCTTTTTGAACACCGCCGCCCCGGCTTCCGCCAGCTCCCACTCAACCGGTGCCTGCGCGGCATCAAAAATCCGCCGCGTCGCGTCGAAAACCTCCATCCCAATGCCGTCGCCCGGCAGGGCGGTCACGCGTGTTTTGGTGCCGGTGGCGTGCGTCTGTGTCATCGCAATTCCCCTAAGCGGTGCAGAATGAAGCTGTGGCGCCTCTATAAGCAATTCGCCGGATCGGTGCCATCGCACCGCAGCACAGGTCACCAGACGGTAGCGCACACATGGCTGCCGGGCTTGGCGATGACGACCCGATCATAGGCCCCAAAACCAAACGATCCGTCACGCTCGACCGATGCTGTTACCCGTTGGCGCCGATATGGCGCACCAGATTAATCAACGTCTTGCGCAACCGCTCGGCGGCCACCTGCAAAATGCCAAGCTCATTAAATTCGGTCTGCAAAACCGGCTCTTCGAGCTTTTCACCAAACGAGATCGCGCGCACCCGCTCAGTCAGCAAGCCCAACGGGGTCAAAATCCGTCGATTGACGAAATTGCGCAAATTCAAGCCAACGCCCACAAAGATGACCAGCGAGAAGAACAAACTCAGGCCAAAAATCGTATAAGCCGTCTGCAAAATACCCGACACATCGACCCCGAACACCACAGAGCCAAACATTTTCCCGGAAAAATCTTTGAGCGGCAACACAAAGAGTTGATAGGATTTGCCTGTCCCAATCGAGGTGGTCGCCGAAAATCGAGGATCGATATCGCTCGGATGACGTTGCAAAAACCGCGTGAGCGCAGGCGAATTCGTAAATTTCTCCTGATAAGGCCCAACCATCGGCAACGGCAGATCATGCGTTGCCGCCTTGCCACCGGCAGCCTTGAAACCAGGCGGCTCCTGGATCAGCACCGAAACCACGCTACCGGGAATATCCTGGATGATGGTGCGGAAAATCGCTGTCACCGGCAATGAAATCTGTGCGGTGCCCACCGGAACGTTGCTCGCCGATAGCACCGGCGCCACGCCACTGATCGCATAGCCAATTTTCATCAACCCAAAATCACTGACCGGCTGACCCGATTTCAACACCGCGTGAATATCGGGCCGGGCAATCGTGCGATCACCATAAACATGCGGCTTATTGGCGCGGAACAGCACATGATGATCCTGAATGAACACCACAATCGCTCGGCCATATTGATGCTGCAGCGCCTTCCATACACTGCGCGATTGCAGCGCGAGCAAAGTGCGCTGCTGCTTGGAAGGCGGCATGGCGAACGCCTCAATGATATTCGGGTTCGCCGCTAAAGCGCTCGCCTCGGCCACCGCTTGACCCGCATAGACTTCGCGCAGCCGGTCAAACTCGTTGCGAACATTGACAACTTGCTGATGTTCCGCCTGCTGAATGATCAGATATTGCCCCACACCGCCAATGAATAAAATCACCAAGGCATTCAGCAGCATCGCAGGGATCAGAAACCGAATGAATTCGGCGCGAAGCATGAGGCCGCGGACAGCCACCGTTTTGGGTTTTACTGCCATCGATCGTACTCTTTTCAATCGTGCTCGAGGAATATTCTGGAGAATACCGACCGGTCGATCCCATAGGGCGCCGATGGATCCGCTGTTGGCGAACGCGGCGGCGGCGGCGGAATCTCAGTGTCATCCGCCGGGCGCTCACTGACGCCCGGGTTCGGCTCCGCCTTGGGATCAGGGTTCCAAGCGGGATCAGAATTCCAATCCGCATCCCAATCCGCCGCCAATTCCGCCCCATGATCGGCGCGCCCGTCCTGCTCATCCGTCGGTGGCAAAATCTCCAGCGTTCGCGCCGACTCAAACCCGCGCGGCACCCGCAACGCCATCTCATAATACTCGGCATCCACCCCGTCATCCGAGGCAAGCACGCGGCCATTCGGCGCGGTAATGATCGCCTTGGGTGTCATCGCCACCGGGTCTCGATCATCGAACATATCATGATCGATCACATGGCCATGATCAGCCCGCCGCCCCGGCTCGGCAAACCCAACCGGCTCCGCTTCAGCATGATCCGCATCCAGCAGGATCGCCGCGTCTCCCGCCGGTGCCCGATCCATCACCTCATCCGCACGCGGCTCCGGCTCAACCGGCATCACCGGCTCCGCCCAAACCGGCTCGGCCAATACCGGTTCCTCAAACACCGGTTCCGCCATCACCGGCTCTGCCATCACGGGCCCCGCCGATAAAGTCTCCACCGCCGGCGATGGGTCGTGAAGCGCGGGTTCAAGCAGCGCGTGGTGCACCGGCTCAGCGACCGCGAGCGCCTCAGCCGCCGGCGTATGAACTGTCTCTGGCGCCTTAACCGCTTCCGGCCCCGCTTCCACTAGCGCCGCTTCCACTGGCGCCGCTTCCACGGGCGGCACTTCAACCGGCATCGCAACCGGTGTAGCGGCGGGGGCGGGGGAGGGCACAGGCACCGGTTGCGCGCTCAGCCGCGCCTCGCTCAGCCGACGAATACTGGCAATCGGGTCTTGCGGCAGCGGCCCGCTAAAATCATCCATGATCGCGAGAATACGGTCTGCCAAGGCCGAGCAATCCGCCCGCTTCAAATTACCGCCCAGCTCTTGCAACAAAAAGCTGGTCACCGAACGCGCCGGATCACGCTCAAAATCCGGTGCGAAATGCGCCTCCCAGCGCACCATCATGTCCAAAGCGCGCGGTGCTGGCACCGTACCGCGTAAGGTTCCCCACAAAATCCGCCGAATTCTTGCGCTGGCATCCATGAAGCTAACCCCTACATCCTTCAAGGCAGCGCCCGATGGCAAGCCCGATGCAGGACCCATCCTGATGAAGAACAAACCAGCGTGGAGCGAGAGCGCGCGCGTTCATGAACAATGTCTCTAGCGCAGCCTGAAATGTTATTCCAGCGTGTTTATTCTTTCTTGGGTTGTAGTCGGTCACGTTGTTCTCTTCACGGGTGGCGGGGCGCGTGCTATCCGGCATAAATGTGGAACGGTCACATTGGTTTGCCGTCAGATCGTTAAGACCTTGAGGAGCCGCGACGATGAGCGAAAGTCAATTACGGGCGATATTATTAGGATTGCGCGCCTTGTCGCCGGACATTCTGGCCTCTGCGGTCATCTCAACCGATGGGCTGGTCATCGCCTCCGCCCTCCCGAATGACCTCGATGAAGATCGCGTCGGCGCTATGGCCACCGCCATGCTCAATTTCGGCGCCCGCATTTCCAAAGAACTCGCCCGTGGTGCGCTCGATCAAGTGGTGATCAAAGGTCAAGGCGGCTATGTGGTTCTCGAATTCGTGGGCGTCGATGCACTGCTCTGCATCGTCACCGGCGGCGATGCCAAGCTCGGCCTGGTGCTGATGGCCGCCAGCCGTGGTGCCTCCGCCCTGAACGAAGCCCTCGGCTAAATCTCAGCTCCGCAAACCGGCAGGGCAGGGGCCTCCCGCCATCCAATCCAATAATTCGATCGTGTGAATGGTCGGAATCCCCGCTCCCGCCAATTGCGTCAGGCAGCCAATATTCCCCGCCGCAATCGCATCAGGCGATAGGCTGGTGAGCGTATCAAGCTTGCGCGCCCGCAGCGATGTGGCAATTTCCGGCTGCAAAATATTATACGTCCCCGCCGAACCGCAGCATAAATGCGCATCGCGCGGCTCCACCACCCGAAACCCAGCCTGCCGCAGCAGCGCCTTCGGCGCATCGGTGATTTTCTGGCCATGCTGCAACGAGCACGCCGCATGATACGCAATCGTCAGCCCCGATTCCGGACGCGTCCGCTGATAGCCAATTTTCACCAAATACTCGGTCACATCCATCGCCAAGGCCGAAATTCTCGCCGCCCGAGCCGCCAACGCCGCATCCTCGCCCCGCAACGCAAACCCGTAATCCTTAACCACCGTCCCGCAGCCCGACGTATTGATGATGATCGCATCGGTCTGCTCATCCAGCGCCGCCGCCATCGCATTAATCGTCGCCCCCGCCTGCGCAACGAACGCCGCATGCTTGCCCAAATGATGGGTTAGCGCTCCGCAACAGCCCGCCGCCTGCGGAATAACCACCTCCACGCCTAGCCGGTTCAACAACCGCACCGTCGCCGCGTGAATGCCCGGATCAAGCACGCGCTGCGCGCATCCCGCCAGCAGCAACACCCGCCCTCGCCGCGCCCCGATCGCTGGATGCACTGCCTGCGCCGTCACATCAGGCCCCTCAGCAACCACCCGCTCCGAGGCTGACAGCGCCAGCATCGCCCGCATCCGCCCCAATAACGCCCCGCGCTGGGGGATCAACGCGGCAAAAGGCCGCGCCAGCCCCGCCGCGCGCAGCGCCAACCGCATCCGCTTTGGATAAGGCAAAATCGCCGCCAGCACCGCCCGCAGCGCCCGATCATGCCAAGGCCGCCGATAAGTTTCCTCGACATGGGTGCGCGCATGATCAATCAAATGCATATAATCAACGCCCGACGGGCACGTCGTCATGCATGACAGGCACGACAAACAACGATCCAAATGAAACGCCACCGGCGCACTCGCCGCCGCGCCGCTCTCCAGCATTTCCTTGATCAAATAAATCCGCCCGCGCGGACTATCATCCTCATCCCCCACCGTCACAAAACTCGGGCAGGTCGCGGTGCAAAACCCGCAATGCACGCAAGACCGCAAAATCGAATCCGCCACTTGGATTGCCGGATCGGTCAATTGCGCTTCGGTAAAATTGGTTTGCATCAGTGCCTCAAGCCGCGTGAAGTTTGCCGGGCGAAAAAATCCCGGCAGGATCAAAAGCCATTTGCAGCCGGCCCCGAATCGCGGCCAGCGCCGGCGGCTCCTCAGGCACGCAGGCCAATGCAGCCCGCAACGCCTCCGGCGCTTGCAGCAACCACCAGCCGCCACCCACCGCCGCCACCGCCTCGGTCAGCGCCGCCGCCGCCGCGGGGGACGCTGGCCCCGCCAGCATCACCAGCCCGCCGCCCCAATCCAAATACCCATCCAGCCCCAAAGCCTGCGCCACGGCGAGAATCCCCGGCCCCTGCGATGGTGCCACCGACACCCGCCAGATCATCGCATCCCCCGGCGCCCCTGGCACTGGTGCGTCCACCGCCAATGGCGTCGCATCGCGCACCGCCTGCCAAATCGCCAGCGACCCCGCCCGATCCAGCAGCATCGAGGCCCCATAGCTGCTCAATTGCGTGCGCAACGCCCGCAGCCGATACGCCACCGACGCCGCAACATCCTCAATCCGGATCAACGCCACGGGCCGGTCATACCCCACCACCGCCGCCGCCCGCTCCGGCAAATACGCCGCCCCCGTCACCGAAAACGGCGATCCCAGCGCCGCCGATAACGCCGCCACCGCCCGCGCCGGCGTCAAATCATGCAGCACCAGCGTCCCGGTTTCCTCAGGGATCGGCAGCACCTTCACAGTAATTTCTGTCAGCAACGCCAGCGTCCCATAAGAGCCGGTCAGCAGCTTGGCCAAATCCAGCCCGGTGACATTCTTCAATACCCGCCCGCCCGAGCGCATAATCTCGCCCCGCCCGGTAATCGCGCGCACCCCCAGCACATGATCGCGCATCGCCCCCCAAGCAATGCGGCGCGGCCCGGACAAATTACAGGCAATCACCCCGCCAAAGCTTTGCGTGGCAGGCTCACCCCCCAAAAACCCGTAGCGCGGCGGCTCGGCAATCAAATGCTGGCCAGAAGCCGCAAGCGTGGCTTCCAATTCGGCTAACGGCGTGCCCGCCCGCGCACTCAGCACCAACTCCTTGGGCGCATAAAGCGAAACCCCGCGAAACGCCTGCGTGCTCAGCGTCTCCCCCGCCACCACCGGGCGCAAAAACCCGGCCTTGGAGCCATAGCCGGTCAAATTCAACGCGCTCTTTGCCGCCGTCGCCGCCGCAATCGCGCAAGCAAACCCCGCCTCGCTATCGGGGGCGATCATGCGGCCTGCGGCAGCGAAGCGCGCGCCGGCAGCCGGTCCAGTGGGAAAACTTTTGCGGTATTCAGCAGCCAATCCGGATCGAACGCCGATTTCACCGCCCGCTGCACATCAAGCTCAATCTCGGTAAATTGCACATTCATCAAATCGCGCTTTTCCACCCCCACCCCATGCTCGCCGGTCAGGCACCCGCCCACCTCAACACAAAGCCGCAAAATATCCGCACCAAACGCCTCAGCCTTTTGCATCTGCCCCGGCTGATTGGCATCGAACATGATCAATGGATGCAAATTGCCATCGCCCGCATGAAAAATATTCGCAACCTTCAACCCATAATCCGCACTCAGCGCCTCAATCCGCGCCAAAACCTGCGGCAGAGTGCTGGTCGGGATCGTCCCATCCATACATAAATAATCCGGGCTGATCCGGCCAATCGCACCAAAAGCGCCCTTGCGCCCCTTCCAAATCGCCGCCGATTCCGCGTCATTTTGCGAAATCTTCAGGCTGGTCGGCGCAAACGCGCTGCAAATATCCTTAATTCGCTCCAGCATCGCGGTCTGCTCATCCGCACTGCCTTCCACCTCGATAATCAGCATCGCCTCGGCATCCAGCGGATAGCCGGCATGGGCAAACGCCTCACAGGCATGGATCGCCGGCCGATCCATAAATTCGAGCGCCACCGGAATAATCCCCGAGCCAATAATCGCATCCACACAGGCCCCGGCAATCGCGTTGCTGGAAAACGCCGCCAGCATCGCCCGGGTGCCCTCCGCCGCGCGCAAAATCCGCACGGTAATTTCCGTCACAATCCCAAGCTGGCCTTCGCTACCAATAACAATACCCAGCCAATCATACCCCGCCGCATCCAAATGCGTGCCCCCCAGCGTGATAATCTCGCCGGTGATGGTCACCAGCTTCACCCCAAGCACATTATTCGCCGTCACCCCATATTTCAGGCAATGCGCGCCGCCGGAATTCATCCCGATATTGCCGCCAATCATGCACGCCAACTGGCTCGACGGGTCGGGCGCATAGAAAAATCCATCCGCCTCCACCGCCCGGGTAATCCCCAAATTGGTCACCCCGGCCTGCACCACCGCATAGCGATCCGCGTAATCAATATGCAGAATCCGGTTCATCCGCATCATCCCGATCACCACCGCATCCGCCAGCGGCAACGCGCCGCCCGCGAGCGAGGTGCCGGCACCGCGCGGGATCACCCGAACATTCTGCGCCTGGCAAAACGCCAAAACCGCCGCCACCTGCTCGGTGCTCTCCGGCAAAACCACCGCGAGCGGCATTTGCCGATAGGCGGTCAAGCCATCCGTCTCATAGGGTTTCAGCCGCACAGGATCGGCAATCACCGCATCCGCCGTCGGCAAAATTTTCCGCAGGCCCGCAATCAGCGCATCGCGCCGCGCCAAAGTCGCAGGATTAGGCGCCGGTAAAGCAATCATGGCAATTCTCCCGAATGGCCATCAGCTTTAGCGCATCCACACGGTTCGGTGAAGCGGGCCAACGAAGCGGAAAGGTGCAGCCGATCAAACCAACCGCAAGACGCTGATCGCCCGCAACCTGGCAACCCTGCGCCGCGCCCAATCAGCCCTGGCGGGCTTTCATCCGGGGGTTCTTCTTATTAATCACATAGACCCGGCCATGACGGCGCACGACGCGGCAATTCTTGTCGCGGGTCTTGGCAGAACGGAGCGAATTACGGATCTTCATGATGTTCAGTCTCGTTGAGGGCGGGTGAAGTTCGCCGCTGTATGGAAAGCCTTCGCGCCGATGTCAACATCGCCCCCGCCACAAACCTCCAGCACCTTGACGCCGTGGCCGGATTGACGTGCGCGAAAAGCAATCGCATGGAGTGTCGCGACCGGGCTTTCGCACCCCACCCTCACCGAGACCCACCGGCAAACAGATAGGCACAGGCATCCTGATGGCAATCAATGACACGACAAAGCGGGTTCGGGTGTCTTCGGGTCGAATCGGCCTGCTGCTCACCGCCTTCATGATGCTCGGCCTGATCGGTGTGTTCGCGACCTATGCCGCACCAATCCCCGCCATGCGCGGGCTGCTGATCCAAACCGCCTTGCTCAAAGCCATCGCCGCCCAAAACCCCACCCAAATCCAAAGTGCGATGCAACAAGCCAAGCCGATGCTCGGCATCAGCGCGCTCCAACAATTCGCCACCCTAAAACCCACCGCCCAAGGGGCGCTCGCCACCGCCATTCTGCTACAGCATGACAGCGCTGCGGGCAGTCGGCTGATTTCCTACCGGCTACGGCTGGAAATCATCGTGATCGGCGTCGTCGCCGCCCTGTTCGGCGTGGCGCTTCTGGGCATTGGCGATGCCTCACCGCCGCCCGTCTCGCCCGCGCCCCAAACCCCCGGCGATGACCAACCAGGGATCATGCAATCATGAGCCGAATCGCTTACGTCAATGGCCGCTACCTCGCCCATCATACCGCCATGGTCTCGATTGAGGATCGCGGCTACCAATTCGGCGATGGCGTCTATGAAGTCGTGCCCATCCATCGCGGTGCCTTCATCGATGCGGATCTGCATCTCGCCCGCCTCGCCCGCAGCCTGCGCGAGCTCGAAATCCCGGCCCCGATGGGCGATGCCGCCTTGCGCAGCGTCCTGATGATGGTTGCGCGCCGCAACCGGGTGCGCGAGGGAATTGTCTATTTGCAAATCACCCGGGGCGTCGCCCGGCGCGATCATGCTTTTCCCGCCCGCGTCATCCCCTCCATGGTGGTCACCGCCCGTCACGGCCCGCCCATACCCACCGATATCGATGGCTGGGCCGCGAGCGCGATCACCGTGCCCGATATTCGCTGGGGCCGCTGCGACATTAAATCGGTCAATCTGCTCCCCAACGTGCTGGCCAAACAGCAAGCGCGCAGGGCAGGGGTCTATGAGGCGATTTTGATCGGCCCGAATAATGAGGTGATGGAAGGCTCCAGCACCAATGTCTGGATCGTCGATCATGAGGGCGTGCTGCGCACCCGCAGGCTCGATCATCACATCCTGCCCGGCTGCACCCGCGCCGCCCTCGCCACCCTCCTCGCCGAAAACGCCATCCCATTCCGCGATGACGGGTTCGATCTCGACACGCTGCGCCGCGCCCGCGAAGTGTTTCTCACCAGCGCGACCTCGCTGGTCAAACCGATCACCGCCATCGATGGCCAGCCGATCGGCAATGGCGCGGTCGGCAGCATAACCGCCCAATTATTCGGATTATTTGTCGCGCACGCGCGCACCCAAACAGACCAGCACGCGCGCGCACAAGCAGAGCAGGAGGCGGCTTAATGAGCGACAACATGACCTATCGTCGGGTATTGCTGAAAGTATCGGGCGAGGCGCTGATGGGCAGCCGCGATTACGGGCTGGATAATGAAACCGTCAGCAATATCGCCCAAGACGTCAAAGACGTGGTGGCGATGGGCGCGCAAGTGTGCCTGGTCATTGGCGGGGGCAATATTTTTCGCGGCGTCTCCGGTGCCGCCGCCGGCATGGACCGCGCCCAGGCCGATTACATGGGCATGCTTGCCACGGTGATGAACGCGCTGGCGATGCAATCGGCTTTGGAAAAATGCGGCGTGGAAACCCGCGTGCAATCCGCCATCCCGATGTCCGCCGTCTGCGAACCCTATATTCGCCGCCGCGCCGAGCGCCATATGGAAAAGGGCAGGGTGGTGATTTTCGCCGCCGGCACCGGTAATCCGTTTTTCACCACCGATACCGCCGCCGCCTTGCGCGCCACCGAAATGAAGTGTGATGCGCTGCTCAAAGGCACCCAGGTCGATGGCGTCTATTCCGCCGACCCGCGCAAAGTCGCCGGCGCTGAGCGCTATCACGAATTGACCTATCATGACGTGCTCGCCCGCGATCTCGCGGTCATGGATGCCGCCGCCATCAGCATCGCCCGCGAAAACGCCCTGCCGATCATCGTCTTCAACATCCGCGCCCCCGGCGCGTTCGCCAGCGTGGTGCGCGGCGAAGGCCTGTTCACCTGCATCATGGAACGCTGATAAGAGGAGTTTTCGACCATGGACGCCGATCTGCAATCACTCACCGATGATCTCTCGCGCCGGATGGATGGCGCAATGGAAACCCTCAAGCGCGAATTTAGCGGTTTGCGCACGGGCCGCGCCAACCCCGCCTTGCTAGAGCCGGTGCGCGTCGAGGCCTACGGCCAGACCATGCCGCTCAACCAGGTCGCCACCATCGCCGTGCCGGAGCCGCGCCTGCTCAGCGTCCAGGTCTGGGATCGCTCGATGGTCAATTCGGTGGTCGCCGCGATCCGCGATTGCGGTCTCGGCCTCAACCCGCAGCCCGATGGTCAAATGATCCGCGTGCCGCTGCCCATCCTCACCGAAGAACGCCGCAACGACCTCGCCAAAACCGCCGGCAAATACGCCGAAGGCGCGCGCGTCGCCGTGCGTGCCGTCCGGCGCGATGGCATGGAACAAATCAAAGCCATGGAGAAAAAACACAGTATCGGCGAAGATGTCGGTCGCGATTGGGCCGAGCAGGTGCAAAAACTCACCGACGCGACGATCAAACGCATCGATGAGCTGCTGGCGGAAAAAGAAAAAGATATTCGTCAGGTCTAACCCGGCCCGCCGATCTTTTTCCCTCATCATCCACGCATGAACCCATCCCCCCCACCAGCCGCACCGCCCCGCCATGTTGCCATCATCATGGATGGCAATGGCCGCTGGGCGGCGCGCCGTGGCTTGCCGCGCGCTGCCGGCCATCGCGAAGGCGGCAAAGCCGTCCGCCGCACCATCGAGGCGGCGATTGAGCATGGTGTGGAATGGCTCACCTTGTTCGCCTTTTCCTCGGAAAATTGGCGTCGCCCGCAAACCGAAGTCACCGATCTCACCCGCTTGCTGCGCCGCTATTTGCGCAGTGAATTGAAAGAGCTGGAACAAGGCGGGATCAGGCTGCGGGTGATTGGCGAGCGTGATCGCTTCGGCCCCACCCTGCGCGCCGAACTCGCCGCCGCCGAAGAGCGCACCAAAAATAACCAAAAATTCAATCTGGTCATCGCCCTGTCCTATGGCGCGCGCGCCGAACTCCTCGCCGCGGCTCGCATCATCGCCCAACAAGCCCAATCCGGCCAGCTCGACCCCGCCACCCTCGATGAAGCCGGTTTCGCGCGCTACCTCGCCACCGCCGACATGCCCGATCCTGACTTGCTCATCCGCACCAGCGGCGAACAACGCCTGTCCAATTTCCTGCTCTGGCAAGCCGCCTATGCCGAGTTGAGTTTCGTCGATGTGCTCTGGCCGGATTTCGGGGCCACGCACCTCGCCGCCGCCCTCGCCGATTACGCCCGCCGTGACCGCCGCTTCGGCGTCCGCCCGGATGAAACGAACCCCGGCCGCGCCGCCGCGCCGAAACAGGCGGGCGCGTGACCAACGCCGCGCCCGCCCGGGCAAAATGGCATGATCTCGCCCTCCGCTCGGCCTCGGCCCTGGTGCTCGGTGCCATCGCTCTCACCGCCTTGCTCGCTGGCGGCTGGCTCTGGACGCTGATGGTGCTCGCCTTCACCGCCATGCTCACCGGCGAATGGCTATCTCTCGCCCGCCGCGCTCCCGCCGTCCACCGAGCGCGGTTTCTGGCCCTCGGCGTGCCCTATATCGCGCTCCCCGCCGCCGCCCTGCTCTGGCTGCGCAACCTCCCCGGCACGGGTCGCGATGACGTTTTGCTCCTGTTGATGATCGTCTGGTCCACCGATATCGGCGCCTATCTCACCGGGCGCTGGATCGGCGGACCCAAACTCGCCCCAAAAATCTCGCCCGGTAAAACCATCAGCGGCGCCCTTGGTGGCCTGCTCGCCGCCATCCTCGCCGCCCTCTTATTCACCCGCCTGGTCGCGAGCCCGCCGCCCACGGTGGCGGCGCTGGCGGTGATGGCCCTCATCGCCGCCCTGCTCAGCATTGTCTCAGCCCTGGGCGATTTGGTGGAAAGTGCTTTGAAACGCTGGCTCGGCGTCAAAGATTCCGGCCGCTCCATCCCCGGCCATGGCGGCGCGTTTGACCGGCTGGACGGTCTCTTATTCGCAGCCCCCTTGGCCGCCTTGCTCGTCTGGGTTGGCGCGGGGTTCACCCATGGGTTAGGGATGATTTTATGACCATAAAAACCGTCACCATCATGGGCTGCACCGGCAGCATCGGCACCCAAACGATCGACCTGCTGATGGCCAACCCGGATCGCTATCAAACCCACGCTTTGATCGCAGGCAGCAACGTCCAACGCCTGGCCGAACAGGCGCTGGCGCTCCGCCCCGCCATCGCCGTGATCGCCGATCACGCCCAACTCCCCGCCTTGCGCGCCGCTCTCGCCGGCACCGCCATCCGCGCCGAGGGCGGTCGTGCTGCGGTGATCGCCGCCGCTGCCGAAAAAGTCGATTGGACCATGGCCGCGATCACCGGCACCATTGGCCTTGAACCCACCCTCGCCGCCATCAGCCATGGCGGCTCAATCGCCCTCGCCAATAAAGAAGCCCTGGTCTCGGCGGGCGATGTGATGCTGCGCGCCGTGCGCGACGCCGGAGCGAATTTGCTGCCGGTCGATTCCGAACATAACGCGATTTTTCAATCCCTCGCCGATGGCAACCGCACCGCCCTGGAAAAAATCATCCTCACCGCCTCCGGCGGCCCGTTCCGGCTCGCCAGCAGCGCCGAGATGCAAGCCGCCACCCCCGAACGCGCCCTGCGCCACCCGGTCTGGTCGATGGGTGCCAAAATCTCAATCGACTCCGCAACCTTGTTCAACAAAGGCCTTGAAGTCATTGAAGCCGCTCGATTATTCTCTCTCCAGCCCGATGAAATCGAAGTGCTGGTCCACCCACAATCGGTCATTCACGGCATGGTCTGCTACCGCGATGGCAGCGTCCTCGCCCAAATGGGCGCGCCCGACATGCGCATCCCCATCGCCCATACCCTGGCTTGGCCCGCCCGCCTCACCACCAGCTCGCCCCGCCTCAACCTCACCTCGGTGGGTAGGCTCGAATTTTATCCCCCTGATCTTGAACGATTTCCAGCACTCCGCCTCGCCCGCGAAGTGCTGATCGCGGGCGGCGGTGCTTCCTGCGTGCTCAACGCCGCCAATGAAATCGCCGTCGCCGCCTTCCTCGAACGCCGCCTCGGCTTTCTCGACATTGCTCGTCTCGTTGAAACCGTGCTGGACCGGCTCGGCGCCCCGCCCGTGCCCGATCTCGCCGCCGTCCTCGCGCTGGATGCCGAAGCCCGCCGCGTGGCAGCCGCGTCACTCCCGGTCTTGGCATAAACCTGTCCTCGCATAACCCAGACCTGACATATCCATGCCGCCATCCCATATCATCGCCATGCTCGGTGATCTCCACACACTCCTCGCCTTCATCATCGTGCTCGGGATTCTGGTCTCGGTGCATGAATTCGGCCATTACGCCGTGGCCCGCTGGCGCGGTGTGCATGTCGAAACCTTCTCGGTCGGCTTCGGCCCGGCGCTGGTCTCGCGCACCGACCGGCACGGCACGGTCTGGAAACTTTCAATCATCCCGCTCGGCGGCTATGTCCGCCTGCAAGGCTGGGCCGAGCTGGGCGGCGAAACCACCGGCGAAGACGCCCCCGGCAGCTTTCGCACTAAATCGCTCGCCGCCCGCGCCCTCATCATCGCCGCCGGCCCGTTCGCCAATTTCGTCCTCGCCCTCCTGATCCTCATCGCCGTCACCGCGACACTCGGTCGCGAAACCGTCCTGCCGGTGATCACCGGCGTGATCGCCCAATCCCCCGCCGCCCAAGCCGGCCTGCAACCGGGCGAGACAATCGTCTCAGTCAACGGCACAAAGGTCAGCAATTTCCTCGCCCTGCACCGGCTGGTCGCGCCCTTTCCCGGCCAATCACTCACCTTCGTGCTGCAAAATCACGGCCACACCCACAAAGTCGCCCTGATCCCCGCCCGCAAAATCGTCGGCGGCCACGCCATCGGCGAAATCGGCATCATCGGCGGCAAAATCGCCCGCCAGCCCGTTGCCCTGCCCCACGCCATCATCATCGGTGCCGAACAAACCTACGGCCTCACCGCCGCGACCCTGCACGGGCTCTGGCGCCTCGTCGCCTATCAGCGCGGCGTCCAAGACCTCGGCGGCCCGGTCAAAATCGCCGAACTCTCCGGCCAAGCCGCCTCCCAAGGGGCGGGCGATTTCTTCACCTTCATCGCCATCCTCTCCGTCAATCTCGGCCTGCTCAACCTCGTCCCGATCCCCATCCTCGATGGCGGCCACTTGCTTTATTACGCCTACGAGGCCATCCGCCGCCGCCCGCTGCCGCGCAGCGTGCAAGAACTCGGCCTCGGCCTCGGCGCGATGATCCTGCTCACCCTGATTCTCGCCGTCTCCTGGCATGATTTGCACATCCCATCGCCCGTCACCTGGCTATCCCACGCCCTCGGCTAATTATCCCACCAATCTTAAAATTAAATTACGTATCGCGCCGCTTGCATGGCTCACAATGTCCCGGCACGATTGCCAAATGAGCGAAATTCGCCCATGCGAACGGCCATACCAACTCATCATCCGCGACAGGGAGACCCGAAATGCGCGTTTACTACGACACCGATGCCGATGTTAATCTGATCAAAGCCAAAAAAGTCGTCGTCGTCGGCTATGGCAGCCAAGGTCACGCCCACGCCCTCAATCTCAAAGAATCCGGCGTCAAAGACCTCGTCGTCGCCCTGCGCAAAGGCTCAACCGCCATCGCCAAAGCCGAAGCCGCCGGCCTCAAAGTCATGGACCCCTCCGAAGCCGCCCGCTGGGCCGATGTCGTGATGATCCTCACCCCCGATGAAGGCCAGGGCGAGCTGTACCGCGATCACCTCGCCGCCAACCTCAAGCCCGGCGCCGCCATCGCCTTCGCCCACGGCCTCAACATCCATTTCAACCTCATCGAACCCCGCCCCGATATCGACGTGTTCATGATCGCTCCCAAAGGCCCCGGCCACACCGTGCGCAGCGAATATCAGCGCGGCGGCGGCGTCCCCTGCCTCGTCGCCGTCGCCCAAAACCCCTCCGGTAACGCGCTCGACATCGCCCTGTCCTACGCCTCCGCCATCGGCGGCGGTCGCGCCGGCATCATCGAAACCAGCTTCAAAGAAGAATGCGAGACCGACCTGTTCGGCGAACAATCCGTCCTCTGCGGCGGCCTCGTCGAACTCATCAAAGCCGGCTTCGAAACCCTGGTCGAAGCGGGCTACGCCCCCGAAATGGCCTATTTCGAATGCCTCCACGAGGTCAAACTCATCGTCGACCTCATCTACGAAGGCGGCATCGCCAACATGAACTACTCCATCAGCAACACCGCCGAATACGGCGAATACGTCACCGGCCCGCGCATCGTCACCGCCGAAACCAAAGCCGAAATGAAGCGCGTGCTCGATGACATCCAAAAAGGTCGCTTCACCCGCGATTGGATGCTGGAAAATCGCGTCAACCAAACCAATTTCAAAGCCATGCGTCGTGCCAATGCCGAACACCCGATCGAACAGGTCGGAGCGAAACTCCGGGCCATGATGCCCTGGATCCGCGAACGCGCCCTTGTCGATAAAGCCCGTAACTAACCCGGCCCGCCGGGACCAACTTTTGAGGAACGCATCATGAAAATCGCCAGAGACGTCACCGAATTAGTCGGCCGCACCCCCCTCGTGCGCATCAACCGCATGACGGCGGGCCTGCCCGGCTCGATCGTGGCGAAACTGGAGTTTTTCAACCCCGCCAATTCGGTCAAAGACCGGATTGGCGTGGCGATGCTCGAAGTCGCCGAACGCGAAGGCATGATCGCCCACGGCAGCATCATCGTCGAACCCACCTCCGGTAACACCGGCATCGCCCTCGCCATGATCTGCGCCGCCAAAGGCTATGGCTGCATCATCACCATGCCCGATTCCGTCAGCCGCGAACGCCGCGCCGTCATCCGCGCCTACGGGGCCGAAGTGATCCTCACCCCCGGCGCCGAAGGCATCGCCGGCGCCATCCGCAAAGCCGAACAAATCGTCGCCCGCGGCTCGCAATATTTCATGCCCCAACAATTCGAAAACCGCGCCAACCCCGCCGTCCACCGCCGCACCACCGCCGAAGAAATCTGGGCCGACACCGAAGGCAAAGTCGATATGCTCGTCTCCGGCGTCGGCACCGGCGGCACCCTCACCGGCATCGGCACCCTGATCAAATCACGCAACAAAAACTTCCGCTGCATCGCCGTCGAACCCGATGCCTCGCCCGTCCTCTCCGGCGGCCAACCCGGCCCGCACATGATCCAAGGCCTCGGCGCCGGCTTCGTCCCCGAAATCCTCGACACCAAACTGATCGACGAAGTCATCCGCGTCACCAACCAAGACGCCCTCGAAACCGCCCGCCGCGCCGCCCGCCAGGAAGGCCTGCTCGTCGGCATCTCCTCCGGTGCCGCCCTCTGGGCCGCCCTCGAAGTCGCCAAACGCCCAACCTCCTTCGGCAAACTCATCGTCACCATCATCCCCTCCTACGGCGAACGCTACCTCTCGACCCCCCTGTTCGACGGCCTCACCGATTGATCGTAACGCTCACCCACACGGTGATCGCCTTTATCACCACCCTCGGCTACGCAGGCATCGCGGCCCTCATGGCCCTCGAATCCGCCTGCGTGCCCATCCCCTCCGAACTCATCATGCCCTTCGGCGGCTACCTCGTCTCCATCCACCGCCTTTCGCTCCTCGGCGTCACCCTCGCCGGCGCCCTCGGCTGCAATCTCGGCTCCACCGCCGCCTACCTCGTCGGCGCCACCGGCGGTCGCCGCTTCATTCTCCGCTACGGACGCTACCTCCTGATCAGCCAAACCGAACTCACCCGCATCGATGCCGCCTTCGCCCGCTATGGCGCCATCACCGTCCTCCTCGGTCGCCTGCTCCCCATCGTCCGCACCTACATCTCGCTCCCCGCCGGCATCGCCCGCATGAATTTCTGGAAATTCCAACTCTACAGCCTCATCGGCTCCATCCCCTGGTGTTTTGCACTCGCCTACGCCGGCCTCCGCGCCGGCACCGCCTGGAATTCCGCGCCGCTCCTGCACTCAACCCTACACCTCATCACCCTCCTCACCGCCGTATCGCTCCTCCTCGCCGCGGCGTGGTACGGGCTGCACCGCTGGCGGAGTTCACTAAATCGTGAGACTAACGAGAGATAATTCATAGTCTGTCGTGAATTGTTTTGACGAATGCCTACTATTCAAGTTAGATTAAGCATCATTGATAAAATTTATCGGAGGTTAGGGTGGCAGATGAATTTAAGCAAAAAGTTATCGCTTTCGCCTCAAGAATGGTAACACTGGCCCCACGATGCACCAATGAGGAGAGCACAAAGCTATTTCTCATTCTCCCGTTCCTGAATTTTCTGGGCTACGATGATCGAAATCCTGACGAAGTATGCCCCGAACATGGTGCCGATTTCTCGGAGAAATTTAAAAACCGCGTTGATTTCGCGATTCTAAAAACAGGCGTTCCTGTCATCGCGATTGAATGCAAAGCGTTAGGCTCATTACTCAAAGATGATCGCGGGCAATTACGCTCATATTTCAATGCAGCACAAACGGTCAAAATGGGCGTTTTGACCGATGGTTTAGTGTATGAATTTTATGCGGACTCAGACGAGCCAAACATGATGGACCAGAACGCTTTTCTATCCATCGATTTGCGCGAATTTTCAAAAGGACTGATTGAGGATTCAGTCATTGAAGGGCTAAAAAGTCTTCAAAAGAACAATTTTGACCCGGAAAATATTGGAGCCGAAGCCAAGCGCAAACTCATATTTCAAAATGTTATTCAACAAATCGCCAAGCTCGCCGAAGAACCGAGCGAGCCATTCGTGCGCATGTTGCTCCAAAATGCCGGACTCAGTCATGTTCGGACCAAGGCATTATCGGAATTTCGTGACATTACCCGAAGCGCCTTTCGCGAATTTGTGAATCTGCGGATTTTGCAACGGCTTGATATTCCAGCTCAGGATAAAGAACTCGAAAAATCGATCACACCGCAAGAACCGCCGATGATCGATAATGCGGCCCGCGCCGACGATGTCATCATGCCAACATCGATTGAGCAAGAATTGTTCCATTACATCAGGCGACGGTTGGCCTATCTGGTCAAGGACAACAACCTGTTTGAGCGTATCGACTTGGTTGAATTCCGCAAATATAAAGGTAAATTCGTCGTTTTTTACAAGCGGGAGCGGGCAGGGCGTTTATTCGATTTTTATGAGGGAAAAGCTAATAAATATTGCTTCGATTTCGGCAATGAGTTAAGTTCCGAAATTATCACCGACAAATTGGCGGACATCGATAAACCGCTTCTAGATGTTTTTACAAAACGTGTGAACGAAAGCGACATGCCGACAAAAAAACAGCAAGCAACAAAGAGCGCCGGCGATTAAGGGGAAATCAAAAATCATCGCGTGCTCCGGAAAACCAAATCATCGAACTCATCCGACTACCGGGTAGCACTTCTCACCGCTGTTCCAGGCGCTGCACTATATGGCCTTAACCCCGATCCGATTAAAAACACATATCAGGATTTTGCTGCGCCCGCGCTCGCTCAAATCATGGCGGAGCATCCGGGTGCAAGACCGATTCAGGGCACGCGACTTCAAAACTTGATGCCACTCCACCCCACGAACTTAGGTCGAGGTCCCAACTACCTCACGATCAAGCACGCCGTCATATCGGCGCCAAAAAAGGGCAAATAGTAATGGAAACGGCGAAAGAGCGATTTCTTCGGGCAATCTCCCGGCCCGGTGACCGAACATGTCGACCGCCGCAACGGGGCGGTAAATGGATTATTGCTGGATATATGATATCTCATTTATCTGGCCTTTCG
>JBMFWT010000001.1:0-205033 GCA_049964975.1 Acidiphilium sp. | reverse complement strand
ATAAGAATAACGTGCCCGCCGCGACGGTGCGGTTATGCTTGTTTGATGCCACGGGCCAGATGCCCGAGGCGGATCGTGTACCGGCGATGGAGATTTTCGAGACCGAAATTCGGGAAATGTTGAGTGGCTTTGCGACGCCGGGTGCGCCGCAACGGGCCGTTGAGGTAAGCCGGATGGCGCGCTCGCCGGATTTTGCCAATGATATGACGGTGGTGCATGCGCTGTTTCGGGCGGTTGGGTATTTGGTGCTGTATTATAAGGCCGATATCGTGTTGAATGCTTGCCGACCGCATCATGTGCCGATGTATCGGCGCTTTGGATTTCAGAAAATCCAGGAACCACGGCAATATCCGAATCTCACCTATAAAGCGGCGTTGACGGCGTGTTTTCGCGCGCATTTTGGCTCGGCGCGGGCGGAATTGCCGTTTTTGCGGGGGATTTCGACCGAGGATGCGGTTTATGGCAGCTTGATTTCGGGCGAACGCACGGCGCTGTATCTGCCCACGCCGCACACCGCACCGGTCACGGCGGGCGCGGTGGCGGCGTGATGCGCGAAAAGCTGGTTAGAGCAGAGCTTGGGCGCAGGCATTGAGGATGGCATCGGTATCGATGCGATATTCGCGATACAAATCGGGGATATCGCCCGATTGGCCGAAGCGATCCGGGCCGAGGGTAAAAATGCGTTGGCCGCGCACGCCGCCGAGCCAGGCATGGGTGGTGGGGTGGCCATCGAGCACGGTGACCAAGGCGGCGTCATGCGCGAGGGGGGCGAGCAGGGTTTCGATGGGCGCTTGGGCGGTGGGCGTGCCGGTTTGGCGGGCCTGTTGGGCGGCGCGCCAATCGGCGAACAGAATGTCCGGGCTGGTGAGCGCCATCAGCCCGGCGCTCGGCTCATCGGCCAGCATTGCCGCGAATGCTTCTTCGGCTTCGGGGGCAACAGCACCTTGGTAGAGAAGGGCGATGCGCGCGCCGGGCGCGGGGGGGCGCACCCAATGCGCGCCGGCGATGACGGCATGCGGGTCGAGTGTGCGGGTGGGTTGGGTCAGGGTGCGGGTGGAGAGGCGCAGCCAGACCGAACTGCCTTCGGGGCGCTGCATCCAGTCAAAGGCGTGGCGGAGCAGGATCGATAATTCATCGCAATAGGCCGGTTCGTAGGCGGCGATGCGGTCTTGCACCATGCCGAGCAGCGGCGTGTTGGTTGATTGATGCTGGCCGCCTTCCGGGGCGAGGGTGATGCCGGAGGGGGTGGCGACCAGCAGGAAGCGGGCATCCTGATAGCAGCCATAGACCAGGGCATCATGGCCGCGATTGACGAACGGGTCATAGACGGTGCCGATGGGCAGCAGGCGCGCGCCTTGCATGGGGGCGGCGAGGCCGGCGGCGGCGAGGAGCAAAAACAGATTTTGCTCCGCGATGCCCAGCTCGATATGCTGACCATCCGGGCTCATGCCCCAGCGCTGGGCGGAGGCGAGTTTGGAATCGCGGAACACGTCGTTGCGGGTGTGCCGATCAAACACGCCACGGCGATTGACCCAGGGGCCGAGATTGGTGGAGACCGTGACATCCGGGCTCATGGTGACGATGTGGCGGGCGAGTTCGGCGCAGGGGCCTTCGGCGCGACCGATTTCGGCGAGGATTTCGCCAAAGCCGCCTTGGGTGGAGGTTTTGCGCCCGGCGAATGGGGCGTGCGGCAAATGCGGCGGCACCGGCACGATGGGTGAATGATAATTCCGGCCATCCGGGAGCAGCTTGGTGGCGAAGGGCACCGATTGGATGAAATGCTGGAGCCGGTCGGGCGCGTCCAGCCCTTCGAACTTGTCCCATTCATGGCCATCGCGGATCGCCATGTTGGTGCGGAAGGCGGCCATTTGTTCGTCATTCATCAGGCCGGAGTGATTATCCTTGTGGCCGGCGAAGGGCAGGCCAGCGCCTTTGGTGGTGTAGGCCAGGAAGCAGGTGGGTTGATCCGAGGCGGCGGCGGCGGTGAAGGCTTCGATCAGGGTGGGGAGATCATGGCCGGCGAGATTGGTCATCAGGGTGGCCAGCGCGGCATCCGACAGCGGATCGATGATCGCGCGGGTGGTGCGGGCGCGTCCGAGATCCGCGATCAGGGCCTGACGCCAGGCGGCACCGCCTTGGAAGGTGAGGGCGGAATAGAGGCTGTTCGGGCAATCATCGATCCAGGCGCGCAGGGCGTTGCCGCCGGGTTTGCGGAAGGCGGCTTCGAGGGATTTGCCGTATTTCAGGCTCATCACCTTCCAGCCCATGTCACGGAACAGGCCTTCGAAGCGACCAAATAGGCGATCGGGCATCACCGAATCCAGGCTTTGGCGGTTGTAATCGACCACCCACCAGACATCGCGCACATCATGCTTCCAGCCTTCGAGCAGGGCTTCGTAGATATTGCCCTCATCAAGCTCGGCATCGCCCGCGATGGCGACGTGACGGGCGGCGGGGCGTGCGGGGTCGATCAAATCATGGGCGCGCAGATAATCTTGGATCAGGGCGGCGAAGGAGGTGATGGCGACGCCGAGGCCGACGGAGCCGGTGGAAAAATCGATCTCGGCGCCGTCTTTGGCGCGGGAGGGATAGGCTTGGGCGCCGCCCATTTGGCGGATGGCGGCCATTTTTTCGATGGTTTGGCGACCGAATAGGTAATTGATCGCGTGCAGCACCGGGGCGGCGTGGGGTTTGACCGCGACGCGGTCTTGCGGGCGGAGCATGTGGAAATAGAGCGCCGTCATGATCGAGACCACCGAGGCGCAGGAGGCTTGGTGGCCGCCAACTTTCAGCCCATCGCGGTTGGGGCGCAGATGGTTGGCGTTATGGATCATCCAGGAGGATAGCCAGAGCAATTTGCGCTCGATCTGGCGGAGCGAAGCGTAATCGGCCGCCGCTGGTGCGGTGAAATGATGGTCGGTGCTGATGTCCATGGTCGGTCCCCGGTGCTTGGGGCGGTTATATCAGGGAAAGGGCGGCTTGCGCTATGGCGGCGGGCAGGTGGTCCGCGAGGTCTTCGGCGATCAGGCCCACGCCGCCGTTTTGGGCCGCAGCACCGTGCAGCCAGACCGCGGCGCAAGCGGCTTCGAACGGGGGCATGCCTTGGGCGAGCAGGGCGGCGGCGATGCCCGCCAGCACATCGCCCGCGCCGGCGGTGGCGAGGCTGGGGGGTGCGTTATCATTGATGGCGGCGCGGCCATCGGGGGCGGCGATCACGGTGTCTGGCCCTTTGTAAATCACGACGGCACCGGTTTGCGCGGCGGCGGCGCGGGCGGCGGTGAGTTTATCGGCCATGGTGGGGAATAGGCGGCGGAACTCGCCGTGATGCGGGGTGATGATGGCGGTGCCGCGCAGCTTTTCAGGCACACCGGCGCAGGCGGTGAGGGCATCAGCGTCGGCGACGATGGTGCGGCGGGCGGCGATCAGGGCGGCGAGGGCAGTGCCCGCGCGCTCGATGCCGAGGCCGGGGCCGCAGAGCCAGGTTTGCCGACGCCAATCGGCCAGCAGCGATTCCAGGGAATCTAGGGTGGTAATGATGCCGGGTGGGGCGGTGATGGTGGTGGGGGCCGCGATGGTCACGAGGCCCGCGCCGGTGCGGCGGGCGGCGGTGGCGGCGAGCAGCGCGGCACCTGGCATGGCACCCGCGAGCACGGTGAGATGGCCGCGCTGATATTTGTGGCCACCAGGGTCGAGTGCGGGCAGGTGCCAGAGGCTTGGGGTGTTGCGCCAGAGATTGACCGTGATGGTGGCGAGGGCGGCGGCGGGCATCGCAATGTCCGCACAGAGCAGAATGCCGCTATGGGCGCGGCCCGGATAGAGCAGGTGGCCGGGTTTGCGGGCGACGAAGGTGATGGTGCGCTCCGCCCTGGCATCGACCCCGCGCAGCGCGCCGGTGGTGCCATCGATGCCGGAGAGAACATCGATGGCGATCAGCCTGCGGGCTTGGGCGAGCAGGCCGGCGAGGTTGGGCGCGAGATCACGCGAGAGGCCGGCACCGAAAATTGCATCGATCACCAAATCGGCGCGGTGGAGGTGGGTTTCGGCGGGCACCAGAGGGCCGCGCCAGCGCGCGCAGGCGGCGGCGGCTTGCGGGGCGGTGGGCGGGCCGAGCACCGGGCTGACGGCGACGGGCCAACCCCATTGGGCCAGCAGGCGGGCGGCGACATAGCCATCGCCGCCATTATGGCCGGGGCCAGCCAGGACCAGCACGCGACAGGGCCGGTAATGGCGGCGGATGGCGTGGGCGACGGCGCGCCCGGCATGCTCCATCAGGGTTGCGAGCGGCGTGCCGCAGGCAGGGGCAGCGTGATCGATACGGGCGCATTGGGCGGGCGTCAGGAGCGGTTCCATGCCCGTTATGTTGGCAGGAACCGCTCCTCTTGCCAGAGTGCCTGGATTCCGGGGAGTGAATCCGTTACGGCCTCGGCGGCATCACCGATAGAGGGGGGTCTATCGGATGATCGGGATATGCTCGAACGTATGTTCCGGGGCGGGCGAGGGAATGCTCCATTCGAGCGAGGTGGCGCCTGGGCCCCAGTAATTATCGGCGAGCTGTTCTTTTGAGGTGAAGATGCGGATCAGCACGTAAGCGAAGATGATGATGCTCAGCGCATCGACCATGGCCCCCACCGAGGAGACGAAATTCCAGCCGGCGAAGGCGGTGGGATAGTCCGGGTAGCGGCGCGGCATGCCGGCGAGGCCGAGGAAATGCTGGGGAAAGAAGGTGAGGTTGGTGCCGATGAAGAAAGTCCAGAAATGCACCTTGCCCCAGAATTCGGGATAGGGTTTGCCGGACATTTTGCCGATCCAGTAATAAAACCCGCTGAACAGGGCGAAGGTGGCGCCCATGGACAGCACATAGTGAAAATGCGCAACCAGGAAGTACGTGTTGTGCAGGTCGGTATCCAGCCCGGCATTGGCCAGCACGATGCCGGTGGCACCACCGACCACGAACATGAAAATGAAGCCGAGCGCCCAGAGCATCGGGGTTTTCAGCTCGATCGACCCGCCCCACATGGTGGCGAGCCAGGTGAAGATTTTCACGCCGGTTGGCACCGCGATGACCAGGGTGGCGGCTTCGAAATAGGCCTTGCTGTCATGGCCGATGCCCGAGACGAACATGTGATGGCCCCAGACCAGGAAGCCGAGAAAGCCGATGGCCATGGTGGCGTAGACCATGCCTGCATAGCCGAAAATGGGCTTGCGCGAGAAAGTGGGGATGACTTGGTTCATGATGCCGAAGGCGGGCAGGATCATGATATAGACTTCGGGGTGGCCGAAGAACCAGAATAGATGTTGGAACAACACCGGGTCACCGCCGCCATTCGGCTCGAAGAAGGCGGTGCCGAAATTACGATCCATCAGCAGCATGGTGATGGCCCCGGAGAGCACCGGCACCGCCATGATGAGCATGAAGGAGGTGACCAGCATCGCCCAGACAAAAAGCGGCATTTTGAACATGCCCATGCCGGGGGCGCGCATATTCAGTATCGTCGCGATGAAATTAACCGCACCGGCGAGCGAGGAGACGCCGGCGAGTTGCAGGCCCATCAAAGTGAAATCAACCGAGACGCCGGGCTGATATTGCGCATCCGACAAAGGCGGGTAGAGCGACCAGCCGATGCCAGTTCCTTGGCCGACGAACAGGCCGAGATTGACGAAAATCAGGCCCATCACCAGGAACCATAGGCTCATATTATTCAGGCGTGGGAACGCCATGTCCGGCGCGCCGACCAGGATGGGCACGAACCAATTGCCAAAGCCGCCGATCAAAGCGGGCATGACCAGGAAAAAGATCATCAGCAGGCCGTGGGCGGTGACGATGGCGTTCCAGGTTTGGCCCGAGGTGATCAGCGTATTGTTCGGATACATCAGCTGGGCGCGCATGATGAAGGAGAGAATCCCGCCTTCGACCCCGGCGATCATTGCCCAGACAATATAGAGCGTGCCGATGTCTTTATGGTTGGTGCTCAGCAGCCAGCGGCCCCAGAAACTGGTGCGGTCCGAGTGATGGGCATGATCGTCATGCGCGGGGAGCGACGCCGCGCGGGCGAGGATGTCATCAGACATGGAGCAAAAACCTTTCGACCGAGCGATGGGAGAGATGGGAGATCATCATGATACGGTGACCGCGCTGGCACCGACCCAATACAAAATGACGAACAAAAACAGCCAAAGCACATCAACGAAGGTCCAATACCAAGCGATGGTTTGAAAGCCGGCGAAGCTGTTGGGCCCGAATTTGCCGTCATTCAGCCGGACCAGGGCGAGGGCGAGCAGCACGACGCCGACCAGGACATGCATGCCATCGAACGCGGTGAGGATGAAAAACAGCGAGGGGTAGATGCCGCCGTGAAAGAGCGGAAACGGCAGGTTGGCATATTCGTAGATTTGGCCGCCGAGAAAGGCGAGCCCGAGGATCAGGGTGGCGAAGGTGCCAACTTTGGCGTTGGTGCGATTGCCGGTGAGCACACCATCGAACGCGCCGGTGAGGGTGGTGCTGGAGAGCAGCATGACCAAGGTGGCGAAGAGTGGTTCGCCCAGCGGATTGATGGTGTGGATGGCATTGGGGGGCCAGACCGGGGCGTAGCCGATTCCTTGCTTGCCGGGGAAGAAGAAGAAATTGAAATAGCCCCAGAAAAACGCGACGAACAAAAACAGTTCGGTGGTGATGAACAGGGCCATCGCGTAGCGGAAACTATTGCCGACGATGATGGCGGCTTTGGTGGATTTTAACGCGTCGCGGAAAACATCGCGCCCCCAGAGGGTGATGACGGCGATGAACGACAGCAACCCGAAGGCCAGCAGCCAATAGCCATGATGCGCCCAAACCGCGATGGCACCGCCGGAGGTGAGCATGGAGGCAACGGCGATGGCGAGCGGCCATGGGCTGAGGCCCACCGGGCGAAACGGGCTGGGCACGGTTTCGGGGATGCCGATTCCCTCGCCTGCGGGGGCCGGGTGATGATCAATGCTCACGGCGGGACCTTTCGAACATCATGGTTGCATGCGGACGCTTGCATCCATAGCAGGATACGGAGCGGGTCGGGGCCATCGCCGGGTCGTTGGTTTCACAATTTCATGTGATGATGCGGGGTTGACACAAAGTGACGTGAGGCGAAGCGGATGATTGGATTGTTGAGGGTTCATGGACGATTACATAGTTAGATAGATTGATATTTATGAATATGTCAAGGCGGAAACCGCGCCCGATCGGGTTTTGATCAAGGCGTTTTGATCGGGCGCGGTTAATCGGGGCGCGGCGTGGCGTTGGTCTTGGCGCGAAAGCTCAGAAATGGATCATTCGGCGATAGAGATGCCAAGTCGCGTGGCCGAGCACCGGCAGAACCACGACCAAGCCGAGCAAAAACAGGCCGGTGCCGATCGCGAGCAGCAGCGAGACGATCAGCCCCCAGACCATCAGCGGGAAGAAATTCATCGCAAAAGCGCGGAATGACAGGCTGATGGCGGCGAGCAGGCCAATGGGCCGGTCCAGCACCACCGGAAACGCGACCACGGTGAGGGCGAGGACCAGCATGGCGAACATCAGGCCGACCGCGTAGCCCATGATCAGCAAATGCCAGCCGGGCGCCGTGGTGAAGGTGCGGATGACCAAGGCTTGCAGCGAGTTTGGCAAATGCGGGGCCATCAGATCGAGATACAGAAAATGGGCGATGCTGACCCAGAGGATGAATAACGAGACCAGGATTAGGCTCAGCATGATGACGGAGCCGATGGCGGGGGAGGCGAACAGGCCCAGCGCGTCACGCCAACCGGCCCGCTGATCGAGGCCACGGCGGCGGCTCATTTCGAAAAACGCGAAGGCGGCGATTGGGCTAACCAACACGAAGCCGGAGAAAAGCGGGAAAATCAGGTCGAAATAGCCGCGACCGCCGGCGGCGAGGGTGCCGACCACACCGATGACGGGGAGGATCAGGCACAACAAAATGCCATCGGCGCGGTTGGCACCGAAATCGCTCAGCCCATCGAGCAAGACGACCGGGAAATCGGCCAGGGAGATTTTGCTGATCACCGCCGGGCGGGTGGTGAGGGCGGATTGCGGCCAATAATCGGCGCTGTCTTCTGATCCGACCGAGGACAGGCCCGAAAAAATTTGCTCGAATGGCCAGAAAAACGGATTTTGGGCGCGCATGGATCGGTTCCTTCTGGTAACTTATTTTAGCTGGTAACTTATTTTGGGTATCATAGCATCGCTGGGGGCGACGCTCCCCATATTCAGACTATGGCATACACAATTGATGCCGAACAGTGTGCGAACAGATCGAGCGATTGTCCAGTCAATTCGACCGGCGCAACCGCGATGCGATAATCGGTGCAATCATCGAGGAGCGAAATCATGGCGCGGGTCATTGCGGTGGCGCAGCAAAAAGGCGGGGCGGGCAAGAGCATGGTGGTGGCCCAGCTTGCGGTTTGGTTCGGGATGGAGCGGCGGGTGGCGTGCATTGATATTGATCCGCAAGGGACGTTGGCGGCGTGGGGGTTGTTGCGGGCGCAGCAAGCGCGGGCGCGCGCGGATGTGAGTGTGCAGAGCGTGACCGGCTGGCGGCTGAGCCGGGCGCTCGATCAGTTCCGCGCCAGTCACGAGATTGTGCTGATTGATACGCCGCCCGTGCTTGATGGCGATCAGGCCCGGGCGATTCGCGAGGCGGATTTGGTGCTGGTGCCGCTGAACCCGGCACCGCCGGATTTATGGGCGGCGGAAGCGACGTTGAAACGGGCGGCGGAGGAACGAAGGCGGGTGGCGCTGGTGTTTAACCGTGCGCCGGCGGCCTCGCGGTTGCGGCGGCGGCTGGAGGTGGAAATTGCCGCGCGCGGCTTGGCGCTGCTGCCCGCTTTGGGCAATCGGATGGCGTTTGCCATGAGTTTTGCCGAAGGTTTGGGCGTTGCCGAGGCGACCAAACCGGGATTGGCCGGGGAAGAATGTGCGGCGTTGGGGGCGGCTTTGCGCGATCTGTGACATAAAAATAGCCTGGACGGGTTATTTGTAATACATTTTTTCTTTCAAAAAATAGGGTTTCGGGCGAAAGCCTCTTGCGTTGTTTTTATTTTTCGGTAATTAAACAGTGATGGCGCTTGAGACGGGCTTCGGCCTCGAGGCGCCAGCCGCCAAGTTTAGGGAGCCTCTAAGGCATCAGAATGATGCTGGCCGATCCGCTGGATCGGCCTTTTTTTTGGCCTGTTGGCGGTTTGATTGCCGGTTTGGCGTTCTTGATGATCGGACGCGGTAAAATTAGAGAAGATTAAAATTAGAAAAAATTAGGTGGTTTGCGGGTCGAGCGCGTAGCCGGCGGCGCGGACGGTGCGGATCAGATCCAGCTCGTTGGGGCCGTTGATCGCTTTGCGCAGGCGGCGAATATGCACATCGACGGTGCGGGGTTCCACATGGATGTCACGCCCCCAGACCGCGTTCAGCACGTCTTCGCGGGTGAAGACGCGTTTGGGGTGGCGGAGAAAAAATTCGAGCAGGCGAAATTCGGTCGGGCCGAGATGCAGCAGGCGGCTGCCCCGGGTGACGCGATGGGTCGCGGGGTCCAGATCGAGATCATGGAAGGTGAGTTTGGTTTTGGCCGGCGGGGTGCCGGCCCGGCGCAGCAAGGCGCGGATGCGGGCGATTAGCGCATCGGGCGAGAAGGGTTTCGTCACGTAATCATCGGCGCCGGTTTCCAGGCCGCGCACCGCATCCTGATCCTCGGCGCGGGCGGTGAGCATGATGACCGGCAAATTGCGGGTGGCGGGGCGGCGGCGGATTTGGCGGCATAATTCGATACCCGACAAGGTGGGCAGCATCCAGTCCAGCAGCATCAGATCGGGCGGGCATTCGGTGATTTTGGCGAGGGCTTCGGTGCCATCGCCCGCTTCATCAACCTTGAAGCCTTGTTTTTCGAGATTATAGCGCAGCAGCGTGACCAAAGGCGCTTCATCCTCGACGACGAGAATGGTGGGGCGGGCGGTTTCGCTCATGATGGCTCCTGGGGTGGCAGCTATTTTTGGGGCGCGACGTAATCGGCGGAGAGATCGCCCTTGGGGCGGATGTCGGGCAGGCTTTTGCCGGTGGTGGCGTAGAAGGTGAGTTCCGCCATGTTGGTTGCGTGATCGCCGATGCGTTCGAGATTTTTGGCGATGAACAGCAAATGGGTGCAGGGCGAGATGTTGCGGGGATCTTCCATCATGTAGGTGATCAGCTCGCGAAAGATGGTGGTGTAGAGATCATCGATCATTTGATCGGCGCGCCAGACGGTGGTGGCTTTGGTTGCGTCTGATTCGCTGAAGGCATCGATGGTGAGTTTGAGGTTTTCCTGCACCAGACGCGAGATTTGCGCGAGGCTGGCCAGCGGGTAGGTGGGGGTGACCTGGTTCAGCACGATGGTGCGCTTGGCGACGTTGGCCGCGTAATCGCCGATCCGTTCCAGATCGGTCGTGGTTTTCAGGGCGGCGACCACATGGCGCAGATCATCGGCGACGGGCTGGCGCAAAGCGAGGATGCGGATGGCGAATTGCTCGATCACCCGCTCTTCGGCATCGACTTTTTGATCCTGTTCTACCACGCGGGCGGCGAGTTCGGCATCGCGGCTGAGCAGAGCGCGGACGGCATCCGACAACGCGGATTCGACCATGCCGCCCATCGCCGCGATCATGTCGCGCAGGCGGGCGAGGTCGGTCTCGAAGCTGGTGAGGATATGTTTACTATCTTCGGGCATGATGTTCCTTGGCGCGTCATAGGCGGCGCGTGATGGGCGGCGCGGGGTTAGCCGAAGCGACCGGTGATATATTCCTGGGTGCGGCGTTCGCGCGGGGCGGTGAAGAGTTCGGTGGCGGGGGCGCATTCGACCAGCTCGCCGAGATAGAAAAATGCGACGCGATCAGCACAGCGGGCGGCTTGTTGCATGTTGTGGGTGACGATGGCGATGGTGAAATCGCGCTTTAGCTCATCGATCAATTCTTCGATTTTCAGGGTCGAGATCGGGTCGAGCGCGCTGGTGGGTTCATCGAGCAGGAGCACTTGCGGGCGCACCGCGATGCTGCGCGCGATGCATAGGCGCTGTTGCTGGCCGCCGGAGAGTGCGTGGGCCGATTGTTTGAGCTTGTCTTTGACCTCGCCCCACAAGGCGGCGCGGGTCAGTGACCATTCGACCCGCTCATCCATCGCGGCGCGCGAGAGGCGTTCATGCAGGCGCACCCCGAAGGCGACGTTTTCGTAAATCGATTTCGGGAACGGGGTGGGTTTTTGGAACACCATGCCGACGCGCCGACGCAGGCGGTTCAGATCGATCCCCGGCGCAAGAATATTTTCGCCATCGAGCAGCACTTCGCCCTCGGCGCGTTGGCCGGGATAAAGATCATACATGCGGTTGAGCACGCGCAGCAGGGTTGATTTGCCGCAGCCAGAGGGGCCGATCATCGCGGTGGTTTGGCGATCCGGCAGGTCGATCGACACATCGCGCAGGGCGGCGGTTTCGCCATAATAAAAGCGCAGGCCCCGGACGGCGATGCGCGGAATCGCGGAATCGCTCATGGCGACGGGTTCGATACGGGCAACGGCGTCTGGCATGGGACCCTTCTCAATTCGGGCGCGGTGCCCGGTGGAAGATTGAATACAGCGTACTCATGCCACGACAATGACAGTTCGGTGAAGCTTTTATGACAATCGTCCGCCGATGGGTTGATTTTAAGGTCCATCGGCGGGCGAATTTCGGGATTAGCGGTTAGGCGTGCGGCAATTTGGGTTGCTTGACCATGCGCAGATAGGGTTTCAGGGTTTTGAAGCCTTCGGGGAAGCGCTGCTTGGCCTCCTCATCGGACACCGAGGTGACGATGATGACGTCTTGGCCGTCTTTCCAGTCCGCCGGGGTGGCGACCTTCGCGGAATCGGTGAGTTGCAGACTATCGATCACGCGCAGGATTTCGTTGAAATTGCGCCCGGTGGCCATTGGGTAGGTCAGGATCAGGCGGACTTTTTTGGCCGGATCGATGATGAACACCGAGCGCACGGTGGCGGTGGTGCTCGCGTTCGGGTGGATCATGCCATAGAGGGTGCTGACCTTGTGATCATGATCGGCCAGGATCGGGAAATTGACCTTTTGGCCTTGGGTTTCTTCGATGTCTTTGGACCAGCCGACATGGTTCTCGCCGGTATCGACCGAGAGGCCGATGGGCTTGACGTTGCGCTTGTCCCATTCGGGTTGCAGGCGGGCGACGGCGGCCAGTTCGGTGGTGCAAACCGGGGTGTAGTCAGCCGGGTGGCTGAACAGGATGCCCCAGGAATTGCCGAGATAGCTGTAGAAATTCAGTTTACCGACTGAGCTATCTTGATCGAAATCGGGCGCGGTATCGCCGAGTTGCAGTGTCATTGTTGGTATCTCCGGTAGAAACGTTGATGCTGGGATATGGGTGGGTGCGGCGGTGATGTCCACCTGCGATCGATCATGGCTTGCCAAACAAAGCGGGGGCGGCGGCTTTGGCGGTGAATACGCAGCTTACAGCGTGGGCGCAGCCGGGAATGATAGTCAGGGTATGGCGGCCATGGGCGAGATCGCGCCGGTCATAGGCGGCGTAGGCGATGCCGCGCCCGAGGCGGTAGCGCCCTTGGGTTTCGGCGGCGCAGTTTTTCTCCAGCATGCGATAGGCGGTGCCTTTGCCGGTGCCATGATCGAGCGCGCCTTCGAGATAATGGATGTCGGCGGCGCTATAGGCGGCGCGGGCGGCGGCGGCGCTGCGGGAGAGAAAAGCGGGTAGGTTTTCGGTGCCGAATTTCCAATCATTATAGGTGGGGCAGCTCTGCGGGTGCGGGTGCGGGCGGAAGCGGTTGAAATAGAGAAAGGCGCTGGGATCGGCGATGACGAAGCGTTCGCGCACCGGGCGGGAGGGGGCGGCGGCGAAGGCGGCGTAGCGCTGGGTGAATTGCCCGCCGGCGGAGAAGCCGGCGATGGTGATGGTTTGCACCGATGGGTAGCGGCGCAGGGTTTGGTTGATCAGCGCATTGAGGGCGCCGAAGGCGGTGATGGGGGCGTTGATAGCCGGCGCGCCATTCAGCCAGGTGCCGCAATGCCACAGCGCGTTGGTTGCCGTGGGGCCGGGCATGCCGGGGAAATGGCAGAAGCGGGCGGCTTCGGCGGTTGGCACTTGGAACAGCGGGGCGATGATGACCGGGCTGCTGGTTTGACCATTGAGTGCTGCGGCGAGGGCGGCGGCGCGGAAGGTGCGGTTCGCGTCACGCGGGTAGCCTTCGATGACGATGAGGGCGCTGATGGGCGTTGGGTTGGGCGGTTGGGAGACGAAATACGACAAGGTTTTGCCGCCGGGCAATGAAAGCGTGGCGATGGGTGGGGCGGCGTGCGCGATGGGCGCGCATAGGGCGAGTGCGGTGAGCAGCGCGGTCCAGAGTTTCATCGGCCGGATGGAACATGGGATTTGACGTGCGGGCAAGCCCCCCTCCCCTCTGCCTCTGACCGCTCTCCTTTGCAGTTTGGGGGCCGCAACTTGATTTGATTTGGATCAAGGATGGCGCGGATGGGGCGCGGTAGAACGAGGGCAGATGTTTTGGAGGGGTGTGATGAATATCAAAGAGATTATGACGCTTGATCCGCTGACCGTGGCGCCGGAAACGACGCTGAGCGATGCGGCGCGGATTATGCTGGACCGCCATGTGTCGGCGTTGCCGGTGGTGGCCGGGAATGGCTTGTTGCGCGGGATTATCACCGATGGTGATTTGCTGCGCCGACCGGAATTGGACACGGCGCCGGATATTGGCTGGTGGCGCGGCTTTCTGGCACCGGAGACCTCGGCCAGCGCCTTTGTCAAAACCAGGGGGCGGCATGTAGGGGAAGTGATGACCACGCCGGTGCGCAGTGTGACGCCAGACATGGCGCTGGGCGATGCGATTGCGATGATGGTCAAGCATCATATCAAACAGGTGCCGGTGGTTGATGGTGACCGGCTGGTTGGGATGCTGGAGCGGCGCAATGTGCTGGCGGCGTTGGTTGATCGGTTGCTGGTGGTTGATGATGAGGTGCGCAGCGATGACATGATTGCCGCAGCGATCCGCCGGTCGATCATCAAATCGAAATGGGCGCCCAAGGGCACAGTTGAGGTGAAGGTGCGCGATGGCGTGGCGCAATTATCCGGCTCGGTGTTCAGCGAGGCGGAGCGCCAAGCGCTGGTGGTGATTGCCGAGAACACGGCGGGCGTGCGCAGCGTTTCGGAGGATTTGGCGCTGATTGATCCGGTGAGTGGCTATGCCTATGGCTCGTTTTGAGGAAGGGGCGGCGATGATCAAGCCCGACGTGCAGGCGTTTTTTGATGAGCCGACCAACACGGTGAGCTATGTGGTGCGTGATCCGGGTTCGGCGCATTGCGCGGTGATCGACTCGGTGCTGGGGTTTGACCCGGCATCGGGCCGGACCTCGACCGATTTTGCTGATCAGATCATTCGCTCTGTGCAAACGCGGGGGCTGGTGGTGGATTGGGTGTTAGAGACCCATGTGCATGCGGATCATTTATCGGCGGCACCTTATATTCAGCAGGCGCTGGGCGGCAAAATTGGGATTGGGGCGAATATCACCATTGTCCAGGGGATATTTGGCAAAGTGTTCAATGCTGGCACCGCGTTCGAGCGCGATGGCAGCCAGTTTGACCGGCTGTTTCACGATGGCGACCGGTTCGCGATTGGGGCGTTAGAGGGGCATGTGCTGCACACGCCGGGGCACACGCCGGCGTGCATGACGTGGGTGATTGGCGATGCTGCCTTTGTTGGCGATACGCTGTTCATGCCCGATTATGGCACGGCGCGGTGCGATTTTCCGGGGGGCGATGCGCGCACCTTGTTTCGCTCGATCAAGAAAATATTCGCGCTGCCGCCTGAGACAAGGCTGTTTATGTGCCATGATTATTTGCCGCCGGAGCGCACGGCATATCAATGGGAAACCAATGTGGCGGCGGAGCGGGCGCATAATGTTCATGTGCATGACGGGATCAGCGAGGATGATTTCGTGCGGATGCGCGAGGCACGCGACAAGACGCTGGACATGCCACGGCTGATTCTGCCATCAATCCAGGTCAATATGCGCGCAGGCTCGATGCCGCCGGCAGAGTCCAACGGCACGGTTTATTTAAAAATTCCGGTTAATGTGCTGTAAATTTGGGTGCTGAGAATGGCTGAACCGCACGAGATTGAGCTACGCCAGGTCGAGAATTATCGCTTTGCGTGCGATTTCGGGCCGGGGATCGCGGTGCTCACCACCGATGAAACGCCGCCGCTGGGCGGCGGTGCGGGGCCGAGCCCGGTGGCGTTGCTGTTGGCCGCCGTGGGGAGTTGCATGTCATCGAGCTTTCATTTCGCGATGACCAAATTTCGTGAAACGCCGGGAATGATTAGCACCAAGGTCAGCGCGACGATGGGGCGCGATGAGCATAATCATTTGCGGGTGCAGGCGATTTTGGTGGTGATCCAGTTTGCCCAACCTGCGGCGTCGATTGGTCATTTGGACCGGATTGTTGGGCAGTTTGAGCAATTTTGCACAGTGGGGGCTTCGGTGGCGCGGGGCATTCCGATCACGGTGCAGGTGGTGGATGGCGCCGGGACCCCGGTGAAGGCCTGATTGGCGGATGGCACGCGCGATTGATCGGCGGCTGATTGCTGCGGGGCGTGGGGCGCGGCGCGGCCTGGGTGCGGCGGTGCTGCTGGGATTTGCCGCCGGTATTGCGGTGATTGTGCAGGCGGTGCTGTTGGCGCGGATTGTGACGGCGGTGGTGTTTGCGCATGCTTCACTGCTGGCGGTGCGCGCTGATCTGCTGGGTTTGGTTGGATTATTCGTGATCCGCGCGGGGTTGAGCTTTGGCGCGGAGGTGGCCGCGTATCGGGCGGCGGCTTCGGTGAAATTATCGCTGCGGGCACTGCTCTTGGAGCATCTTTTCGCGCTGGGGCCATCCTATGCCGCGGGCGAGCGTAGCGCTGATTTGGCGGCGACGCTGCTCGATGGGGTGGAGACGCTGGAGCCGTATTTGGCGCGCTACCTGCCGCAAATGGCGCTGGTGGCCATGGTGCCGTTGGCGATTTTGGCGGTGGTGCTGCGGCTTGATTGGATCAGTGCGTTGATCCTGGTGGTGACCGGGCCGGTTATTCCGTTTTTTATGGTGTTGATTGGGTATCGCGCGGAGGCGATCAATCAGCGGCAATGGCAATATTTGCTGACGATGAGCGCGCATTTTTTGGATGCGGTGCAGGGCATTACCACGCTCAAATTATTTGGCCGGGCGCGTGATGAGATTGCGCTGATTGGCCGGATGGCGGACGAATATCGGCGCGTGACGATGGCGGGGTTGCGGGTGGCGTTTTTGACCTCGGCGGCGTTGGAATTTTTTGCATCGCTCGCGATTGCGCTGGTGGCGGTCTTGTTTGGTGCGCGGTTGCTGCATGGGCAGATCGGGTTTTTTCCGGCATTTTTGGTGTTGCTGCTGGTGCCTGAGTTTTTTCTGCCGCTGCGCGGGCTGGCAACGCATTATCATGCGCGGATGAGCGCATTGGCGGCGGCCCGGCGGATTTTTGATGTGCTGGATACCGAACCCGGCGTGCGCTGGGGCGCGGCGGCGGTGCCGAGCGGGGCTTTGACCATTCGCTGCACGGGGTTGGCGCTGGGATATGAGCCGGGGGTGAGCGTGCTGCGTGGGGTTGAGTGCTGTTTTCCGGCGGGGACGATGACGGCGATTGTTGGCCGGTCGGGTGTGGGAAAATCGAGCCTGGTTGCCGCGATTTTAGGGTTTGTGGCGCCGAGTGCGGGCATGATTACCATCAATGATGATGTGGCGCTCAGTGCGCTGGAGCGCAGCGATTGGTGGGCGCGGTTAGCCTATGTGCCGCAGAACCCTCGGTTATTTGCCGGCAGCATTGCCGAGAATGTGCGCCTCGCCCGGCCCGAGGCGGATGATGCGGCGGTGCGGGCAGCTTTGGCGCAGGCGCGGCTGCTTGATGCGGTGCTGGCCTTGCCGCAGGGGTTGGCAACCCCGATTGGCGAGGCGGGCGAGGGTTTATCGGGCGGAGAAATCCAGCGTTTGGCGTTGGCGCGGGCGTTTTTGAAGGATGCCGATGTGCTGATTCTCGATGAGGCCACGGCGCATTTGGATGCGCAGACCGAGGCGGCGTTGAGCGATGCGATTGCGGATTTGGCACGCGGGCGCACGGCGATTGTGATTGCGCATCGGTTAGCGACGGTGCGGCGGGCGGCGCAGATTTTGGTGATCGAGGATGGGCGGATTGCCGAGACCGGCACCCATGCCGAGCTGCTCGCCCGGGGCGGGGCCTATGCCGCGCTGATGGGGGCGGGCGATGGCGCTGGAACCGGAACTGGGGCGATGGCATGCGCGATTTGATCCGGCTGTTGCGGCTCTATCGGCCCTATTGGCGCTGGGTTGCCGGGGGCATTACGCTCGGCGTGGTGACACTATTGGCCAATTTTGGGTTGTTGGCGCTGTCGGGCTGGTTTTTGACCAGCGCGGCCTTGGTGGGGCTGGCCGGGTTTGCCGCGCAGAACGCTTTTAATTTTTTCACACCGGCAGCCGGGGTGCGGTTTTTCGCGACCGCCCGGGTGCTGGCGCGCTATAGCGGGCGGCTGGTGGATCATGAGACCACGTTCCGGCTGCTCGCGGGCTTGCGCACCGATTTATACGCGAGGCTGGAGCCATTGGCGCCGGTGGGGCTGGCGGGCGAGCGCGGCGGCGAATTGTTGGCTCGGCTGGTGGCGGATATTGACCGGCTGGGTGATTTTTATCTCCGGGTGGTGGCGCCATTTGCGGTGGCGGCGATCGGGGCGGTGCTGATGGCTTCGGTGTTTGCGGCGTTTTCATCGCTGGCCGGGGTGGTGCTGTTGGTGGGGCTGGTATTGGCCGGGGTTGGCGTGCCGCTGATGAGCCTGCGGTTGGGCAACGCCCCGAGTGCGGCGGCGGTGAGGGTGCAGACCACGCTGCGGGCGGATTTGGTCGATTGCGTGCAGGGGATGGCGGAGCTGCTTACCTATAATGCAGCACCCGCGATGCAGGCGCGGGTGGCACGATCAAGCGCGACGTTGGCGGCTCAGCAAGGGCGGCTCGCGGTGATTGCCGGGCTGGGGGCGGGCGGGAACTTGCTGATCGCGCAGTTGAGCATGGCGGCGATGCTGGTGGTTGGTGGCCGGCTGGTGGTTCATGGGCGATTGCCGGGCGCGGATATGGCGCTGTTGGCCTTGGGCGCGATGGCGGCGTTTGAGGCGGTGGCCCCGTTGGCGGGGGCGTTTCAGGCGTGGGGCGGGATGGCGGCGTCTGCGCGGCGGGTGTTTGAGCTGGTGGACCGCGAGGTGCCGGTGCGTGACCCGGCGGTGAGCCCGCCGCGACCGGCGCGCTTGGATATTCAGATTAAGGGCGTGAAACTGCGGTATCCGGGGCAAGCGGGTTGGGCGCTGAATGGGGTGGATTTGAGCCTGGCGCCGGGTGAGCGGTTGGCTGTGGTGGGGCGCAGCGGCGCGGGGAAGAGTTCGCTGGTGAATTTGCTGCTGCGCTTTGCCGCTTATCAGGAAGGCTCGGTGCAGATTGGCGGGGTGGAGCTGAGCACGATTCGCGGCGATGATGTGCGCTCCTTATTTACCGTGGTTTCACAGCGCAGCCAGATTTTTGCAGGGACCGTGCGGGATAATTTGCTGATTGCGCGCCCGGCTGCGGATGAGGCGGCGCTGTGGCGGGCGCTGGAGATTGGCCAGCTTGCGGATTTTGTGCGCGCAGCACCGGGCGGGCTGGAGACGCTGGTGGGTGAGGCGGGCGTGAAATTATCGGGCGGACAGGCGCGGCGCTTGACGCTGGCACGGGCGGCGCTGCGCGATACGCCGTTTTTGATCCTCGATGAGCCGACCGAGGGGCTTGATCCGGTGACCGAGCAGGCGGTGGTGCAGGCGATTGGCACGATCAGTGCCGGGCGCACCGTGATCACGATTGCGCACCGGCTGGAAACCATTGGCGCAGAGGACCGGGTGGTGACGCTTGAGGCCGGGCGGATCATCACGCCTTGATCTAAATCAATGAAGGCGGGTTACAGCACTGATAAGCAGGGATTGCGTTGCGGTAACGCCTGACGTGGAATTGTCTGCGCCAGTAGGCCATTTGGGATAACGCCAATGATCAATCCGACTGTGGTTGACCTCTCGCGCATGCAGTTTGCGCTCACTGCTTTATACCATTTCCTGTTTGTGCCGATGACGTTGGGCATGACGTTTATTCTGGCGGCGATGGAGACGGTGTATGTTGTCACCGGCAAGCAAGTTTATAAGGATATGACCCAGTTCTGGGGCAAGCTGTTTGGCATTAATTTTGCCATTGGCGTCGCCACCGGGCTGACGATGGAGTTTGAATTCGGCACCAACTGGTCGATGTATTCGCACTTTGTTGGCGATGTGTTCGGCACGCCCTTGGCGATTGAGGGCTTAATGGCGTTCTTTATGGAATCGACCTTTGTCGGGCTGATGTTTTTCGGTTGGGACCGGTTGAGCCGACCGGCGCATTTGGCGGTCACTTATATTGTGGCGCTCGGCTCGAACTTGTCGGCTTTGTGGATTTTGATCGCTAACGGCTTCATGCAAGACCCGGCTGGCGCCAAATTCGACCCGACCACGATGCGCATGCAGTTCAAGAGCTTTGGCGCGCTGGTGTTTAGCCCGGATGCGCAGGCGAAATTCGTGCATACCTCGATCGCTGGTTATGTGACAGGTGCGATGTTTGTGATGGGGGTTAGCTCCTATTATTTGCTGCGCAAGCAACATCGTGAGTTCGCGGCACGGAGTTTTCGGATTGCCGCCTTGTTCGGGCTGATCTCCACCTTGGCTGTGGTGACGCTGGGCGATGCGCTGGGGCGGATGGATTATTTGGTGCAGCCAACCAAGCTCGCGGCGATGGAGGGGCTTTGGCATAGCGCCAAGGGACCGTCCGCGCCGTGGAAAGTGATTGCGCTGCCCAATGATGCCGCGCAGCGCGATGATTTTTCAATTGGGCTGCCTTATGTGTTGACGCCGTTAGTGGCGCATGGCTGGAACACCACGATTCCGGGCGTGTTTGCGCTGGAGCGTGACGCCAAGGCCAAGACTGTTGACGGGATCAAGGCGATTATTGCGCTCAAAGCCTATGGCGCGACCAAAGACCCTGCGGCGTTGGCAGAATTTCGCAAGCATGAAGACGATATGGGCTACGGATTTTTGGCCCAGCGTTATGCGCCGGGGCAGAATTTAGCAGCGATTACGCCGGCTGAGATGCCGACGGTGCTGGACAAGACGGCGCGGGCGACGATCCCCAATGTGTTTGTTGAGTTCTGGTCTTTCCGGTTGATGGTGGGGCTGGGGTTGGCATTTCTGGTGGTGTTTGCTTTTGGTGCGTATTACAGCCTCAAGAACGAGCTGGAAAAACATCCGCTGGTGATGAAAGCCTCGATGTGGGCGATACCGCTGCCGATTCTCGCCTGCGAGTTTGGCTGGATCACGGCGGAAAATGGCCGCCAGCCTTGGACGGTTTATGGTTGGTTGCCGACCTTCCAATCCGCCTCGTCCCACGGCGTTGGTTATATGATTTTCTCGCTGGTTGGATTTGTGCTGCTCTATAGCTTGTTCATTGCGGCTGAACTTTACCTGATGTTCAAGTTCGCGCGGTTAGGGCCGGGTGTGCATGCGGCGCCGGTAAAACCGCTCACAGCGCCTGTGCAGTCGATCTATGGCCAACCCGGCTTTGCTGACAAACAGTGGCAATAGGATCATCGTTATGGAAATCTATATCGCGTTAAAAATCATCTGGGCGGTATTGCTCGGGGTGTTGCTCTCTGGCCTTGGCGTGATGGTGGGCATGGATATGGGGGTGGGCGCGCTGTTGCGCTTTGTGGGCCGCAATGATGGCGAACGGCGCACAGCACTCGCGATTATCGGGCCGCATTGGGATGGTAATCAGGTTTGGTTTATTCTGGGCGGCGGGGCGATTTTTGCGGCATTCCCGACTTTGTATGCGACATCGTTCTCGACGTTTTATGTCGTAATGATTTTGCTGCTGTTCAGCATGATTTTGCGACCCGTTGCGTTTGAGTATCGCTCAAAAGTGGATGCGCGCCGGTGGCGTGGCACCTGGGACTGGGCGTTCCTAGTTTCAGGCGCAGTGCCGATGATTATTTTCGGTGCGGCGTTCGGCAATGTTTTGCAGGGTGTTGGTTTCCACTTTAGCTGGGATGGGCAGTATTATCAGGATGAGAGCTTCATCTGGTATTTGCTCAACCCGTTTGCCTTGCTGTGCGGCGTGATGTCCCTCGCGCTGGCGGTGTATCAAGGCGGGACGATGCTGATGATCCGTGGTGAAGGGGCGATTGCGGCCCGGGCCCGGCGCTTTGCCATGGCGGGCGGTGTGGTGGCTGGCGCGTTGTTTGCGATTGGTGGGGTGTGGATCCAGTTTGTCAAAGGATTTGCCTTCACCGGCGCGGTTAATGCGGCAATGCCGGCGACACCGTTGGGTGGTCCGGCGGTGGTGATGCGCGCGGGGGCCTGGATGGGAAATTTCCAACATTATCCGGTGTTGTGGCTGCTGCCGGTGCTGGGCTTGGTGGGCATGTTTGGCGGGGCATTTGCCGCGCTGCTGCGCAAGCCGATCATTGGCTGGTGGCTGGGGGCGGTGGCGTGGATCAGCGCCATTTTCACCACCGGGGCTGCGATGTTCCCGTTCCTGATGCCTTCCACCACCGCGCCGGCGCAGAGCCTGACGGTTTGGAATTCATCAGGCAGCGCCTATAATCTGGGCTGGATGCTGGCCTTTGCGTTAGTGTTCGTGCCGATCATTCTGTCCTATACCGGCTGGGCGTTCCGGGTGATGCGCGGCACCGTGCATACCGAGGCGGTCATTGCCGACGAACATTCATATTGAGGGGGTTGGTCATGACGAATTTGTTCAAGCTTGTGGGGTTGGCTGGCGTGGTGATTGCCGCCCTGCTGCTCGCGGTGATCGCGGGGGATTACGGGCCTTGGTATTTCGCCTGGCTGGTGGGCACCACGATGATTGTGCTGATTGCGGCGAGTGGTGCGGTGTTGTTTGAAACCCAGGAAGCGGCGCGCATTGCGAACCGCGATTCGTAAGGAGCCTGTGTGATGCTTGGTGGACTCGAAGGGCTGATTATTTTTATTCCGCTGGTTTATCTTGGGCTGTATCTTGCGGCCTGGCGCTATACCAAGAAGCGGTTTCCTTAATCGGGCGGCGCTGGAAATGCGCCGTGAGTGCCCCATCTCTTGAAGGCGGCGGGCTGGCGGTTGGCCCGCGCCTGAGTTGGATGATGGGGCAGGATGAAACTTTCACTCGACGCTAAAAATGTGCTGATTACCGGCGGGTCCAAGGGAATTGGCCTGGCCTGTGCGGTTGGGTTTGTGGCTGAGGCGGCGCGGGTTGCGATTTGTTCGCGCAGCGCCGCGAATTTGCACGGGGCGCAAGCGCGTTTGCCATCGGTCATGGGATTTGCAGCCGATTTGACCGATCCGGACGCGGCGGCGGCGATGGTTGACGCGGTGGAGGCGCAGCTTGGGCCGATTGATATTCTGGTCAATAGTGCGGGCGCGGCGCGGCGCACGCCGCCGGATGAATTGACCCCTGCCCATTGGCGGGCCGCGATGGATGCGAAATATTTCAGCTATATTAATGTGATTGACCCGGTGGTGAAGCGCATGGCGACGCGCGGGCACGGGGTGATTGTCAATGTGATCGGCGCGGGCGGCAAAGTGGCCTCGCCGGTGCATCTTGCTGGTGGGGCGGCGAATGCGGCCTTGATGCTGGCAACGGCGGGGCTTGCCACCGCCTATGCGCCGCGCGGGGTGCGGGTGGTGGGGGTTAATCCGGGGTTGACCGAGACTGATCGGGTCAATGAGGGGCTGGCCTCGGATGCGCGGCTGGCGGGGATTAGCCTGGATGAGGCGCGGGCGCGCGGGATTGCGCGAATTCCGCTCGGGCGCATGGCCACGCCAGCGGAGATTGCCGATGCGGTGGTGTTTTTGGCCTCGGACCGGGCGCGTTATATTACCGGGGTGAATATCACCATGGATGGCGCGACGAGCCCGATTATTGTTTGATCGGCATGATATTGGAGGATGAGACCATGACGGGGAAAGCACCGATTGCCTATCGCCGGGCGCTGATTGTGGGCGCGGGGGCGGGGTTGAGTGCGGCGCTGGCGCGACTATTGACCCGGCACGGCGTACATGTGGCGCTGGCAGCGCGCTCCACCGAGAAATTGGCCGCCATTTGCGCGGAGACGGGTGCGCAGGCTTTTGCCTGCGATGCCAGCGAGATTGAGCCGGTGGCGCGGTTGTTTGCTGAAGTTGATGCGGCAATCGGCCCGCCGGATATTGTGGTGTATAACGCCTCGGGCCGGGTGCGGGGGCCGATTGCAACGCTGGACCCGGCGGATGTCGCGGCGGCGTTGAATATTTCGGCGTTTGGTGGGTTTTTGGTGGGGCAGCAGGCCGCGAAGCGCATGGTGCCGCAGCGTCATGGGGCGATTTTATTCACCGGCGCCTCGGCCAGCATCAAGGGCTACGCGCAATCGGCCTCATTCGCGATGGGGAAATTCGCGCTGCGGGGATTGGCGCAGAGCATGGCGCGTGAACTGGCCCCGCAAGGCATTCATGTCGGGCATATTGTGATTGATGGCGGCATTGCCTCGGCGGCGCGCCCGGTGCCGCCCGACGCGCCGGACAGTTTGCTCGACCCGGATGCGATTGCGCAGGCTTATTGGCAATTGCTGCAACAAGACCGGAGCGCCTGGAGTTGGGAAATCGAATTGCGGCCCTGGGTTGAGCGGTTCTGAGGGCAGTGGCAAGGGAGCATTTCCCGCCGACACTTCCAAATATTCAGGTTGTTACTGAACCGTCGAAACCACGATCCTGGCGGATGGTGGTGGGCGCGACAGGGATTGAACCTGTGACCCCTGCCATGTCAAGGCAGTGCTCTCCCGCTGAGCTACGCGCCCGGTAGCCGGGGTTTAGCCGGGGTGGCGCGCCCTGGCAAGATGGGGCGTCAGACGACGCGTTCGATGGCCATGGCGGTGGCTTCGCCGCCGCCGATGCACAAGGCGGCGACGCCGCGTTTCAGGCCGTGATGGGCCAGGGCGGCGAGGAGGGTGACCAGAATTCGCGCGCCGGACGCACCGATCGGGTGGCCGAGGGCGCAGGCACCGCCATTGATGTTGACGATGCTGTGCGGCAGCGACAAATCATGCATCGCCGCCATCGTGACCACGGCGAAGGCTTCGTTGATTTCGAACAGATCGACCTGATCGCGGGTCCAGCCGGTGCGCTCGAACAGGCGGTTGATGGCCCCGATCGGCGCCGTGGTGAACAAATTGGGCGCTTGGGCGTGAGTGGCGTGGCCGATGATGGTGGCGAGCGGTGTGAGGCCGCGACGCTCGGCTTGTGAACGGCGCATCAGCACCAGGGCGGCGGCACCATCGGAGATTGAGCTGGAATTGGCGGCGGTGACGGTACCGTCCGCGCGGAAGGCGGGTTTCAGGGTGGGGATGCGCTCAGGTTTGGCTTTGGGGGGCTGTTCATCGGTGCTGATCGGGCCGGATGGGGTCTCGACCGGGACGATTTCGTTGGCGAAAGCCCCCGAATTTTGCGCGGCGCGGGCGCGGGCGAGCGAGGCGAGGGCAAACTCATCCTGCGCTTGGCGGGTGAATTGGTAGGTTTGCGCGCACTCTTCGGCGAAGCTGCCCATCAGGCGGCCTTTATCATAGGCGTCTTCCAGCCCATCGAGGAACATATGATCGATCACACGACCATGGCCGAGGCGATAGCCGGCGCGGGCACGATCCAGCAGATACGGGGCGTTGGACATGCTTTCCATGCCGCCGGTCACCACGATGTCGGCACTGCCGGCGAGCAGGGCATCATGGCCGAGCATGGTGGCTTTCATGCCCGAGCCGCACATTTTATTGACGGTCGTCGCGCCGGTGGCGAGCGGTAGTTTCGCGCCGAGTGCGGCTTGGCGGGCGGGGGCCTGGCCTTGGCCTGCGGGCAAGACGCAGCCGAAGATCACTTCATCGATGGTTTCGGCGGGCAAGCCGCTGCGTTGCAGGCTGGCGGCGATGGCGGTCGCACCGAGGGTTGCGGCGGCGACGTCTTTGAAGACGCCTTGAAATCCGCCCATCGGGGTGCGGGCGGCGCTGACGATCACGACCGGATCGGACGGGGTCAGGGTGCTCATGTTAGCGGGGCGCCATGCGCAGCGCGCCATCGAGGCGGATGGTTTCGCCATTGAGCATGACGTTCTCGCAAATATGGCAGACCAGCGATGCAAACTCGTCCGGCTGACCGAGGCGGGCGGGGAATGGCACCGAGGCGCCGAGCGAGAGTTGCGCGGCTTCAGGCAGGCCCGCCATCATTGGGGTGGCGAAAATGCCTGGCGCGATGGTGACGACGCGGATGCCGGAGCTTGCGAGTTCACGCGCGATGGGCAGTGTGAGGCCGACCACGCCGCTTTTGGAGGCGGCGTAGGCCGCTTGGCCGATTTGCCCATCATAGGCGGCGATTGAGGCGGTGTTGATAATCACGCCGCGCTCGCCTTGAATGTTTGGCTCCGCCTTGGCCATGGCGGCGGCGGCGAGACGGATCATGTTGAAGGTGCCGATCAGATTGACATTGATGACCCGTGCGAAACGATCAAGCGCGTGCGGCCCGTCACGGCCAACCACCTTCGCGGCGATGCCGATGCCGGCACAATTGATCAAGCCATGCAACGCGCCGAATTGCTCAATGGCGGCCTTGACCGCCTGGGTGCCATCCGCCTCGCTCGTCACGTCGGTATGGATGAAGCGTGCTTGCGCGCCGAGATCAGCGGCCAGGGCGCTCGCCGCCTCGTCATTCACATCGGCGATCATTACGTTAGCACCGCGCCGGATCAGGGCCCGGGCCGTGGCGCCACCAAGGCCGGAGCCGCCACCGGTGACCAGAAAGGTATTTTGGGCGAATTTCATGGCGTGATCCTTGTTGTTAGCGGGGTGATTGATCGCGCAGATCGGGAAAGTCGGTCTCGGCGAATTGAACGTAGTCGGTGGGCAAGCTGGGGGCGGCTTCGGCTTGACGCAGTTGCACGCGGCGGATTTTGCCGGAGATGGTTTTGGGCAAATCCGGGGTGAAGCGCAGGATGCGGATACGTTTGAACGGTGCCAACCGGATGTTGAGATGTTGGAAAATCGAGTGGGCAGTCGCGCGATCCGGCGTGGCCCCTTCGATCAGTGTGATATAGGCGACGGGGATTGCGAGGCGCACCGGGTCGGGCCGGGGGACGACGGCGGCTTCGGCGATGGCGGGATGTTCGATCAGCACGCTTTCCAGCTCAAACGGGCTGATGCGGTAATCGGAGGATTTGAAAACATCATCGGCGCGGCCAACGAAAATATAATAACCATCGTCATCGATCTGCGCGACATCGCCCGTGCGGTAAAATGGTTGATCTGCGCCGCGCGGCGCGCCGGTTTGCGCATCGATATAACCGCGCATCAAAGCGGCGGGGCGGATGCTGCGGCAATCAATGGCGACTTCGCCTTCGGATACGGCGCCATTAGCGGAATCGAGGAGAGTGATTTGATAGCCGGGCAATGGCCGACCCATGGCACCGGGCTTGACGATTTGGCCGGGAGGATTGCCGATTTGGGCGGTGGTTTCGGTTTGACCATAGCCATCGCGGATGGTGATGTTCCAGCATTGACGCACATGATCGATGATTTCAGGGTTCAACGGTTCACCCGCGCCAACAATTTCGCGCAAACCCACGGGCCATTGCTTGAGATCAAGCTGGATCAGATGCCGCCAGACGGTGGGCGGGGCGCAGAGGGTGGTGACGTTGCACCGGACGATGTGATCGAGCAGGGTTCTTGGCTCGAACCGGGGCTGGTTGAGGATGAACACGCACGCACCGGCATTCCAGGGTGCGAAGAAGCAGCTCCAGGCATGTTTGGCCCAGCCGGGCGAGGAGATGTTCAAATGAATATCGCCAGGCTGCAGGCCGATCCAATACATCGTGGATAGGCTGCCGACCGGATAAGAGCGGTGGGTGTGTAGCACGAGTTTTGGTTTGGCGGTGGTGCCGGAGGTGAAATAAAGCAGCAAATCATCATCAGGGTTGGTGGGCGCTGATGGGGTAAAAAGCGGGCTGTGAGGCTCGATGTTATAGCGTGTGGTGCCCACAATGTTATCATCGCTCACGATAATTTTTTTATAATCACCGGCGAGATGCTCGAATTTGCTGAGATGCTCGGGGGTGGTGATCACCGCGCGGGCGTGGCCGCGATCGAGCCGGTCTTGCAGTTCATCGGGCGTGAGCAAGGTGGTGGCGGGGATGACCACGGCACCGATTTTCATGCTGGCGAGCATGATTTCCCAAAGTGGTGCGATATTGCCCAGCAGCAGGATGATCCGATCGCCTTTGGTGATGCCTTGGCTGAGCAGGAAATTGGCCGCCTGATTGGAGCGCGCACTCATCGCGGCGAAACTGATTTTTTCCCCCATACCACTCGGGGCATCAATGATCCAGAGGGCGGGTTGGTCGCGGTATGCAGCATCGGTTGCGAGGACGGCATCGAACCAATCCAGCGCCCAGTTGAAATTTTCGGGATCGGGCCAGCGGAATTGGCGCATCGCCGCCTGATAATCGGTGCGCAGCGACAGCAGCAGGGCGCGGGCTTCACTGAAGCTGGTCATAGCGATCTCCGTTAGTGGGTTGCGGGGTCCAAGCCGAGTTCGTCATGGCCGAGGGACGCAAAATACGGGTCCAGCATGGCGTCCGTTACGGCATCAAGGGTCGCGGGTTGCCAGCGTGGTGTGCGGTCTTTGTCGATCACGGCGGCGCGCACACCTTCGGCGAAATCATGGCTCGCCATGCAGCGCAGCGCCATTCGATATTCCTGATCGAGGCAGGCGGGCAAACCAGAGAGGGTTGCGGCGCGGTGCAGGGCGCGGAGCGTTAGTTTCAGGGCGCTGGGCGATTGGCTGCGGATGGTGGCGGCGGCGGTTTGGGCGGCTGGTTCGGCACTTGTTTCGAGGTTGTTCAGAATATCTTCCACGCGATTAGCCTGATAGCAGCGCGCGATCCAGCTACGCGCTGCGGCAAGCGCGCTGGGCGGTGGCGCAATTTTGGCTTGTGCGATCCGGGTAATGATATCATCAAGGCTGGTGGCGGCTTCAAGATCGGCGATGAGGGCGGGGATTGAAGCTGCATCGATCATCGCGTCCGCGAGATTGAGCAGCAGCGCATCAGCCCCGGTGAGGCGGGCGGCGGTGAGCGCGGCATGGGTGCCGAGTTGATCAGGGGCGCGGGCGAGCAGGTAGGTGCCGCCAACATCGGGGATGAAGCCAATACCAACTTCGGGCATGGCGAGGGTGGCGCGCGCGGTGACCAGCCGGTGATTGCCATGGGCGGAGAGGCCGATGCCGCCACCCATCACGATGCCATCCATGATCGGGATATAGGGTTTTGGGAAGGACGCGATGCGCGCATTCATCCGATATTCGATGGCGAAAAACCGTTTAGGCAGGTTTAAATCATGGGACTTGGCGGCATCGTAGAGGCTGCGAATATCTCCACCCGCACACAGGCCGCGCTCGCCCGCGCCATCGACGATAACGGCGAGCACCGCTGGATCGCCCGCCCATTGGGCTAAGGCTGCGTTAATTTCGCTGACCATATCGAGCGTGAGCGCATTGAGCGCGCGCGGGCGATTGAGGGTGATGCGACCGATGGAGCCGGTGATGCGAACGAGCAGATCAGGGCTGGTCATGCGTTACTCGCGAGCAGGCTGCGGGCGATGATAACGCGCATCACTTCGTTGGTGCCTTCGAGGATTTGATGCACGCGCAAATCGCGCACTAATTTCTCCACCCCGTAATCGGCCAGATAGCCGTAGCCCCCATGAAGTTGCAGCGCCTGATTGGCGACATCGAAACCGGTATCCGTGGCTATGCGCTTGGCCATGGCGCAGAGTGCGGTGGCGCGCGGGTCGCGCCGGTCCATCGCGGCGGCAGCGTGCCAGAGGAAGATACGGGCGGCTTCCAAGGTGGTTGCCATATCGGCGATGCGAAATTGCAGGGCTTGGAAGGAGGCGAGGCTTTTGCCGAAGGCGGTGCGTTCGCGCAGATAAGGGATGGTGCGATCGAGTGCCGCTTGCGCGCCGCCGAGCGAGCAGGCGCCGATATTCAAACGGCCCCCATCAAGCCCGCTCATGGCGATGCGAAACCCCTCCCCTTCTGCGCCGATCCGATGATGTTCGGGAACCCGCACCTCATCCATGATGACTTGACGCGTGGGTTGCGCATTCCAGCCCATTTTGCGTTCATTGGCACCAAAGCTGAGACCTTTGGCCGATTTCGGGATCAGGAAACATGAGACGCCGCGCGCGCCATCGGCACTGGTGCGGGCCATCACCAAATAGAGATCGGTGGCGCCGGCGCCGGAGATGAATTGCTTGACGCCTGATAACAAATAATCTGAGCCATCGCGCACCGCCTTGGTTTTCAGGGCAGCGGCGTCAGAGCCGGAGGCTGGTTCGGTGAGGCAGTAGCTGGTGAGTTGCTCCATGCTGGTCAGGCTGGGCAAAAATTCCTGACGCTGTTCGGCGGACCCGTATCGATCGATCATCCAACTGACCATGTTATGGATCGAGATATAGGCGGAAATCGCAGGGCAGCCGGTGGCGAGCGCTTCGAAAATCAAGGCGGCTTCGAGCCGGCCGAGACCGCTGCCGCCGACATCCTCGCGCACATAGATGCCGCCCATGCCGAGGGCAGCGGTGGCGCGGATCACGTCAAGCGGGAAATGACGTTTTTCATCCCATTCCAGCGCGTGGGGCGCGATATGCTCGGCGGCGAAACCGTTCGCCATATCGCGGATGGCGCGCTGCGCCTCGGTTAAATCGAATTGCGGATCGCTTTCGGGGCTGCTTGTCATCCGGTGATTTTCCAACAGTGCGTTAATTATGGGGCATACCGTGCGGGATGATGGTTTTGACGATGGAGTGATCCAAGGCTTCGAAATCATCATAGCCGATGGTTTTATACAGATCGGCGCGGGTCTGCATGGCATCGAGCATGTTTTGTGCGCCACCATCCTTGGCGATGGCTTGATAGAGTTTTTCGACGGCTTTGGCGGAAACCCGCAGCGAGGTGACCGGCCAAATCACCATGCGATACCCCATGGCTTCGAATTCGTCTTTGGTAAAGAAAGGGGTTTTGCCAAACTCGGTCATGTTCGCGAGCAAGGGCGCGCCGTTCATCCGGGCGGCAAATTCGCGAAACATGTCTGCGCTGTGCAGGGCTTCGGGAAAAATCGCATCAGCGCCGGCGGCGAGGTAATGTTTGGCGCGTGACACCGCGCCATCGATCCCTTCGCTCGCGGCGGCATCGGTGCGGGCGATCAGATAGAGATGCCGACGCGCTGCCGCAGCGGCGGCGATTTTTGCGGCCATGTCATCAGGGTGGGCGAGTTTTTTATCGTTCAGATGGCCGCATTTTTTCGGCAAAATTTGATCTTCGATATGCACGGCGGCGGCCCCGGCATCCTCGAAGGCGCGGACCATGTTCATCACGTTCAGCGCTTCGCCATAGCCGGTATCGCCATCGACCAGCACGGGCAGGCCGGAAGCGCGGCTGACTTGGCGGATGAAAAAACACACCTCCTCGACCGTGATAATGCCAAGATCGGGCAGGCCCATCGAGGCGGTCATGGCGGCGCCGGAGAGATAACAGGCCTCGAAACCGGCATTGCGCGCTTGTTGGGCGGCGAGGCCGTTATGCGCGCCGGGGATGCCCAGAATGCCGGGCCGGGCGAGCAAGGCGCGAAACCGGTCGCCCGCGGGTTCTTGGGGGAGGGATGCGGCGGTGAGATAGGTCATGGGCGTCTTTCACCCGCGCTGAGCGAGCGGGATGGCGGGGCGGTTTTCGGGGCCGACATAATTAGCGGCGGGACGGATGATTTTATTGTCGATCCGCTGCTCGATCACGTGGGCGGACCAGCCGGTGGTGCGCGCGATCACAAAAAGCGGGGTGAACATGGCGGTGGGTACGCCCATCATGTGATAGGAGACGGCGCTGAACCAATCGAGATTCGGGAACATTTTTTTAGCATCCCCCATCACCGTTTCGAGCCGGGCGGCGATGTCGAACATTTTGGTGTTGCCCGCATCTTTCGAGAGTTTTTCAGCGACGCGGCGGATCACCACGTTGCGCGGATCCGCGATGGTATAGACCGGGTGACCAAAGCCGATAATCACTTCGCGGGCTTCAATTCGCCTGCGAATATCGGCCTCGGCTTCATCGGGCGTGGCATAGCGTTTTTGCACTTCGAAAGCGAACTCATTCGCACCGCCATGTTTGGGGCCGCGCAGGGCGCCGATGCCGCCGGTGATGGCGGAGTAGATATCAGAGCCGGTGCCCGCGACCACGCGCGCGGCGAAGGTGGAGGCGTTGAATTCATGCTCGGCATAGAGGATCAGCGAGGTGTGCATGGCGCGCACCCAGTCGGGCGAGGCGGGCTTGCCGTGCAGCAGATGCAGAATATGGCCTGCGATGGTGGTATCGTTTGTTTCGACATCAATGCGCTTGCCGTTCGTTGCGAAATGATACCAATAGAACAGCATCGAGCCGAGCGAGGCGATCAAGCGATCCGCAATGTCGCGCGCGCCGGCGGGATTGTGATCGGGCGGCTCAGGGAGGGCGCAGCCGAGCGCGGACACGGCGGTGCGCAACACATCCATCGGGTGGGTCGCGGCGGGGAGCGCTTCGAGCACCCGGCGCACGGCATCGGGGATGCCGCGCAGACTGCGCAGCTTGGTTTCATAGGCGGCAAGCTCGGCGCGGTTGGGCAGGGTTTCGTGGATCAGCAGATGGGCGATTTCTTCGAAGCTGCAGCTCTCGGCAATGTCGAGAATGTCATAGCCGCGATAATTCAAATCATTGCCGGTGCGCCCGACGCTGCATAACGCGGTGTTACCCGCAGCAACGCCAGAGAGAGCGACCGATTTTTTCGGTTTGAATGGGCTGGTTTCACTCATGATTTCGCTCCTTTCAGGCACGGCAATCAAAAAATACCCGGCTTGCCATGCTGCACGGCATTGGCCGGCAACGCGACATTGAGCCGGTCTAGCTCACCGGCGGGCAGATCCGGCAGTTCTTGCACCGCTTCGAGGAAACGGGCGGATTCGCGCGGGCTGATGATGCCATCGGTCAGGGTTTCGAATTTGCGGATATAATCGGCGCGTTCGAACGGGTGGGCGCCGAGCGAGTGGGCGTTCGCGACAGCCAGTTCATCGGTCAGCACCGAGCCGTTATTAAATTCGATTTCGACACGCCCACCAAAGGCTTTTTCCGCCGGATCAACCGCGTGGTACCGTTGGGTCCAGATTTTATCTTCGGTGGTGCTGATTTTGTGCCAAAGCGCCACCGTGTCCGCCCGCTGCGCCCGCTTGGGGGCGTAGCTATCGACGTGATGCCAACGGCCATCCTGCAGGGCGACCGCGAAAATATACATGATCGAGTGATCGAGCGTTTCGCGCGAGGCTTTCGGGTCCATTTTTTGCGGGTCATTGGCGCCGGTGCCGATGACGTAATGGGTGTGGTGCGAGGTGTGGATGGTGATGCGCTTGATCGCCGCGAAATCGGTGATTTTTTCGCGCATGCGGAATGCGAGATCGATCAGCGCCTGGCTTTGATATTCGGCGGAATGTTCCTTGGTGTAGCTATCCATGATGGCGCGCTTGGGCTCGCCTTTGTCGGGCAGCGGCACGTGATAGACCGCGTCTTTGCCGCCGAGCATCCAGGCGATGACGCTGTCTTCACCCTCATAGATCGGGCTGGGCGCACCCTCGCCGCGCATGGCGCGATCGACCGCTTCAATCGCGAGCTTGCCGGCATGGGCGGGTGCATAGGCTTTCCACGAGCTGATTTCGCCTTTGCGCGATTGGCGGGTGGTGAAGCTGACATGCACGGCCTGTTGCACGGCTTGGAAAATCACCTCGGGCTTGAGGCCGAGCAAGGTGCCGATGCCGGCGGCCTGGGCCGGGGCGAGATGGGCGATATGGTCTTTTTTCCATTCATGCAGGCAAATGGCGCGGACCAGATTGATTTGAATTTCATAGCCGGTGGCGATGCCACGGATCAGATCACGGCCGTTGCGCTCCATCGATTGCGCGACGGCGAGGATCGGCGGGATGTTATCGCCGGGATGGGAATAATCGGCAGCGAGGAAGGTGTCGTGATAATCAAGTTCACGCACCGCCGTGCCATTGGCCCAGGCCGCCCATTCGGGGCTGACGGTTTTGCGGCCCGGCATGCCAAACACCGTTGCACCGCCGCGCCGACTATGCGCCAACGCCATGTCCCGCGCGGTGATCACCGGGCCGCGATTGACCGAGGCGATGGCAACGGCGGCATTATCGATGATGCGGTTGATGATCATGCCGGTGACATCGCGCGGCACGGCGACCTTATCGGCGGCGACTTGGGCGATTTTCCAGGCGAGTTGGTTGTCGCGGGTAAGGTCAGATTTGGAGGGATGGACGCGAACTTCGTGCAGTTTCATGGCGTTATTCTACTTTCGACAAGGCCGGGGTCGGGACGGTCGGGTGAGCGGATAATGAATTATCGTGCAGGATGAGCAAACGGGACGCGAAAGGCAAGACCGGGCAGAGCAGATCGGCCCCGCCCGGCTTGGATGGCTGTGGCTCTAAGCTGGCGTGGTTGCGGCGAGGCGGGCGCGCATTGCTTTTTTATCGAGCTTGCCGACCGAGGTTTTATCGAGCGCCTCAACGAACACCACGCGATCCGGCACGGCGTAGCGGGAAATTTCACCGCTATCGGCGCGGATGCGGACATGGGCTTTGATCGCTTCTGCGTCCGGCTCGTGGCCGGGGCGCGTCACCACGAAGGCCACTGGGCGTTCGCCCCAGCGCTCATCGGGCACACCGACCACGGCGACTTCGGCGATGGCGGGATGCTGGAGAATAATGTCTTCGATGCCGAGCGAGGAGACCCATTCGCCGCCGGTTTTCACCACGTCCTTCAGGCGATCGACGATATGCAGCGTGCCATCGGCATCGAGCACGCCAAGGTCACCAGTATGGAGCCAGCCGCCGCGCCAGAGCGCTTCGGAGGCTTCGGGATTGCCGGCATAGCCGGGGGTGAGATAGGGCGACCGGGTAACGACTTCGCCGATCGATTTACCGTCATGCGGCAGGTCGTTCATGTTATCATCGACGATGCGCACTTCAACGAACACCGCGGGCAGGCCGGCGGCGATGCGGGTGGCGATTTCGGCCTCGCGGCGATCCGGAGCGGCATCGAGACTGGTACCGCGCAATTGGCTCATGGTCATCAGCGGGCAGGTTTCTGACATGCCATAGCCCGAGAAAATATCGATGCCACGGGCCATGGCGGCTTCGCAGAGGGCGCGCGGCAGAGCCGAGCCGCCGATGATCACGTGCCAACCCGAGAGATCGATGCTGCTCGCGGCGGGGGCGGTGAGGATCATATGCATGATGGTGGGCACGCAATGCGAAACGGTCACCCGCTCGGTGGCGAGGAGTTTGAGCACCACTTCCGGCAGGAAACGCCCGACATAGACTTGCTGCATGCCCATCATGGTCGCGGCGAAGGGAAAGCCCCAGGCATGGACATGGAACATCGGGGTGAGCGGCATATAGACGTCTTCACGCGAGAAGCGGGCATTAAGGCCCGCCATCAGCAGGGTCGACATGATGGCCAACGTGTGCAGCACGATTTGCCGATGGCTGAACATCACCCCTTTGGGCAGGCCGGTGGTGCCGGTGGTGTAGAAGGTGGTGGCTTGGAGGTTCTCATCGAAATCGGGGAAATCATACTGGGACGGTGCGCGGGCGAGCAGGGATTCGTAGTCCCCGGCGAAACCCTCGGGCACTGCCGTGTCGGCGGCTGGTTGATCGCTCAGCAGCACCAGATGGCGCAATTTGGGCAGGCGCGCACGGATGGCGGCGAGAATGGGTAAGAAATCCGTATGGATCAGCAGGATTTCGGCGCCACAATGATCGAGCGTGTAGGCGATTTGTTCCGGGCTGAGGCGGATATTGGCCGTCATCAGCACGCAGCCGGACATTGGTACCGCGAAATAAGATTCGAGATAGCGGTGACTGTCCCAATCCATCACCGCGACGGTGGTGCCCATTTTAGCACCCAGCGTGGCGAGCGCGCCGGCGAGGCGATGCACCCGCTCGGCGAATTGCGGGTAGGTGAAGCGCTGCTCGCCGCGATAGACAATGTGGCGCTGGCTGGCCTGGGCCAAGGGCATTTTTAGGATCTGTTTAATCAGCAACGGGTACTTGTTTGGCAAAATGGATAGGGTCATGGCTTTCCTCCGATTGCGGCCTATTGGATAGGAGCGTATCGGAATCGTCAATCCTGCGCCGGAATTGGCTCTGGCGCTGCAACCGTGAGGGGAAACGTAATGGCTGATTTGAAGAGTTTGTTTGATTTGACCGGCAAGCGCGTGCTGATCACCGGGGGATCGCGCGGGTTGGGTTTGCAGATTGCCGAAGCCTTGGGTGAATTTGGGGCGACGATTGCGATTTCTGCACGCAAGACCGATGAGCTGGACGCGGCGGTGGCGCATTTGGCCAAATTGGGCGTCAAGGCGACCGCGCATGCGGTAGATTTGGGCAAGGCCGAGGGGCCGAAGGCGCTGGCCGATGCGGTGCTGGACACGCATGGCACGATTGATGTGCTGGTGAATAATGCCGGTGCGACCTGGGGTGCGCCCGCGACGGAGGTAACGCCGGAGGCCTGGGCGCGAGTGATGAATTTGAATGTCACCAGCCTGTTTTTTCTGACCCAGGAGATTGCCCGCCGCTCAATGATCCCGCAGCGGGCTGGGAAGATTTTGAACATCGCCTCGATTGCCGGGTTGCGGGGGCATCATCCCGATATGACCGGCACCATCCCGTATAACACCTCGAAAGGGGCGGTGGTGAACATGACCCGCGCGCTGGCGGCGGAATGGGGGCCGCATAATATTACCGTGAACGCGATTGCGCCGGGGTTTTTCCCCTCGAAAATGACCAAGGGGCTACTCAGCCAATTCGAAGAGCAGGTGATTGCCAAAACGCCGCTCGGCAAAATTGGCAATGATGGTGATTTAAAGGGTGCCGCCTTGCTGTTTTGCACGGCGGCTTCGGGCCATATTACCGGGCAGATTCTAGCGGTCGATGGCGGGACGATGGTGGTTTAGCTTAGATCAATATGGGTTTAGGTTGAATCGACAGATTCGAGCTAAACCAATGAAATTGATCGACAAACAGAGGCTAGAGCGAGATTGATGATAAGCAATCACGCTCTAGCGCCGGACGAGAGGCGCCAAGCTCCTCGTCCGGTTTTTTGTCACGCGCTGGTAACTTTTTACCCTTTAAGGCGTTCGGTTTGCTAGAAACTTTCGGATGATATCGTTTTGCTTAAGTAAAATCGAACACGCGGCCAGCGCCGTCGATTGGCACTTGGATACGCCGCAGCCCGCGATGGGCGTGCGCGAAATTCGGGGGCATTTTCTGGAGCTGGCGGGCTGGGTTTTTGGCGGCCTGGAACCGGCGCAGGCGATTGTGGTTTATGCGCCGCTCTTGCATCGCGCACCGCTGGTGATTGGCGGGTTGCATCCGCGCGCCGACGTGACGGCGGTGCTGGGCTGCCCGGCTGATACGCCGACCGGGTTTCGGGTGTTCGTCAATCTGTTGGGGCTACGCGATGTCGGGGTGATTGAGATCGGCGTGGTGGCCGCCGCGCAATGGCCAGCGTTTTCTCAGGATTCGCGCTATTTGGCCAAAAACTTCATCACGCTGGCGCGCCTTGATCTCAGCATCGGCTATGATGCGGCGCCGGTTGCGGGGGCGGCGCCACTCTTTGTGACCTCGCTGGGGCGGTCAGGCAGCACGGCGTTGATGGGCGCGCTGGCGGCGCATCCAGCGGTGCTGGCGCCGCGCAATTATCCGTATGAAAGCAAATTACTGCAATATGCCCAACATGTGTTGGCGATGATGACCATGCCGAGCGCGGGCAGTGCGGGTTTGGATGGCGCGCAGTTCATCGACACGCCTTATCTGGCCTCAACCAACCCGTTTGTGCAGCGGGATGATTATCCGGAAATTTTTGACTGGTTTGCCGAGGATGCGTTGGGATTTATCGCGCCGTTGCTGCGCGAAACATTATTGATGATGATCGCGCGGCAAGCGCCACAGAAGCGGGCGGTGCGGTTCGTGGCCGAGAAGCTGGTGCCGAACACCATGATGGCGAGCCTGGCCGAAGCGGTTTGGGCGGAGGCGCAGGAAATAATTCTGGTGCGTGATTTTGATGATTGGCTATGGTCGGCCACGGGGTTTTCCGAGGCGAGCGGGCGATATTTTGGCCGCGATGCGGCGCCGGACCGGGTGATGGCGCAAGCAATCGCGGAGTATGAAGCGTTTTTGGACTATGCGGAACGGCGGGCTGGGCGCGCGATGATTGTGCCGTTCGATGCGCTGATTGCGGGGCCTGACGCATTACAGCGTATTTGCGCGAGGCTGGGTCTGACCCTGCATGCGGCGATGGTGACTTCGTTGCAAACCGTTCCGGCGGGGCACGCTAATGCAAAGCCGCGCGATGCAGCGGCCGCCACCGGCCTATCGGCGCGCTTTTCGCCGCGCGTGCGGCGCCTGACCGCCGGGTAGGTCAGCGGACGTCGCGACTGCGCAGGAACCGGGCGAAGGCGCGGAGCGAAATGTCGGACACGTGATGTTCGATGCCCTCGGCATCCGATTCGGCGGTTTCTGGCGGGACGCCGAGGGCTTCGAGCAATTGCACCACAACGCGGTGGCGCGCGCGGGCGCGATTGGCCATGGCATGGCCGGTTTCGGTGAGAAACACGCCCCGATAAGGCTGTGCGGTGGCGAGGCCTTCGCGTTTCAGACGGTTGATGCTTTTGACCGCCGTTGGGTGCGAAACGCCGAGGCGGCGGGCAATGTCGATCGGGCGCGCTTCACCATGCACGCTCAGCAGATCGGCGATGAGTTCCACATAATCTTCGAGCAGGGCGATGGCTTGCGCCTCGCGCGCCTTGCCGAAACGCTGGGCTTGGGTGGGGGGCGAAGGCAAGGCGGGTTCGACCTGCAATTTTGATATCGTCATGCTGGGCGCTCCGATTGATGGGTTTGATTACACCCAAACCGGCGGAACGCCAACGCTGGAGCCGTACGGGCTTGACCACATTAAAGCCAAGGCTATATTCTGTCGCATGGACATTAACGGCCCCGATCATGAGCAGGACGCGGCGTTTTTTGCGCGCCGGCGCCTGACGATGTGGCCCCGGCGGGATCAATCCTCGGCCTTGACATTGCTGTTCTGGGCGTTGCGGCTGTACGTGATGGTGATGCTCGCCATTGTGGTGATTGTGGTGCGACGGGCGGCGGGATGAGCGAGCCGCCGCAGGCTTTTTTGGCACCCGAGGATATTCAGCGCGCCCGCGACCGTCAGGCGATTGAGCAAAGCCGGGGGCGTGGTTTCATCGGCCTGCGCATGTTGATGTTGGTGCTGGGGCCGGGCGTGCTGGTGTTTCTGGGCGAAAATGACGCGCCGAGTATGCTCTCTTATGCCGCGACCGGGGCGCAATTCGGCATTGGGTTTTTTCTGCCGTTTGTGATGGCGACTTTCGCCATTGCCTGGGTGGTGCAAGAAATGGCGGCGCGGGTGGGGCTGGCGACCGGGCAGGGCCATGCGCAGCTTATTTTTGCCCGATTTGGCCGGTTCTGGGGCGGGTTCGCCATGCTCGATTTGGTTGCCGGCAATTTTCTGACCTTGGTGACCGAGTTTATCGGCATTCGTGCCGGGTTGGGGTTTTTTGGCGTGGCGCCGATGGTCGCGGTGGGCGGCACCCTTGCGGTGATCGCCTTGGCGATTTCCACCGCGCGCTATCGGCGTTGGGAGCAAATGACGCTGGGGCTTGCATTGGGCAATGCGATTTTTTTGCCGGTGGCGGTGCTGGCGCATCCAAGCCTGCCCGCGATTGGCCATGCCATGCTGAGTTGGGGGCCATTGCCGGGGGGGTTCAAGCCGAGTTCGGTCACGTTGATGATTGCCGATATTGGCGCGACGGTGACGCCGTGGATGTTGTTTTTCCAGCAAGGGGCGGTAACCGATAAGGGGCTGACCTTGCGCGATTTGCGCAGCGTGCGGCTGGATATCGTGATCGGTTCGGTTTTGGCGGCACTGTTTGCGATTGCTGCGATTGTGGCGACCGCGCCGCTCTTTGCCCACGGGATTAGTGCCGGGAATTTTCAGGCCGCGCAATTTGCCGAGGCGCTGCAACCCTATGTCGGGCATATCGGGGCTTCGTTATTTGCGCTTGGGATTTTCGAGGCGGGGCTGGTGGCCGCGATTACGATTGCCACCGCCTCGGCCTATGCGTTTGGCGAGGTAATTGGCCATGCGCATAGTTTGAATAATCGGCTGCGCGATGGCTGGTTATTCTATGGCGTGCTGCTCGGCTCGGCGGCGTTGGCGGGGCTGTTGACGCTGCTGCCCGGTGCGCCGCTGGAGGAGATTGTCATTCTGGTCAATGTGGTGGCGACGCTGGCGATGCCGCCGGCTTTGTTGTTTCTGCTGGTGATGGTGAATGATCGGGCGCTGATGGGTGCGGCGCGCAATGGCGTGCTCGGCAATCTGGTTGGCATTGGAGTGACGGTATTTTTGATCGGCTGTGGCTTGGCGTTTGGCGCCTCGGTGGTAGCGCCAAGCTGGTTTAACTAGCTTTGCGCTTGAGGTCCGGCAGGAATAGCGCCGCAAAGCCGAGCACCGGCAGGAAGGCGCAGAGCTGATATACCGCCCCAATCCCTGACCAATCCGCCATCACCCCCAGCCCTGCCGCGCCAACACCGGCGATGCCGAAAGCAAGGCCGAAAAATAAGCCGGACACCGCGCCGATGCGCCCTGGCATCAGCTCCGTTGCATAGACCAGAATGGCGGAAAAGGCGGAGGAGAGAATTAGCCCGATCACCACGCTCAGCAGGATGGTGGTGGTGAGGCCGACATAGGGCAGCGCGAGGGTGAAGGGCAGCACGCCGAGAATAGAGACCCGGATGACCGCGCGCCGGCCGATGCGATCGCCAATCGGGCCGCCGATGAGGGTGCCGAGTGCGGCAGCGCCGAGAAAAATGAACAGATCGATTTGCGCTTCTTTGATCGAGAGGTGGAAACGATGGATCAGATAGAAGGTGTAGTAGGAATTGAAGCTGGCGAGATAGACGAATTTCGAGATCATCAAGGTGATCAATAGACCGATGGTCACGCGCACGGCGGCGGGGGACAGGCTGTTGGCGGTCACCGCGCGGGCGCGGGGTTTCGCGCGGCCATGGCGGCGTGACCAGACGCTGAGGGCCGAGAGGATCGAAATACCGACCAAAGCGGCGATGGCGAACCAAGCCATGCTCTCGCGGCCACGGGGCAGGATGAAAAACGCAGCCAGCAGCGGGCCGAGTGACTGGCCGAAATTGCCGCCGACCTGGAAAATCGATTGGGCAAAGCCAAAGCGCGTGCCGGCGGCGGCGCGGGCGATGCGCGAGGATTCCGGGTGGAAAATGGCGGAGCCAACGCCGAGCAAGGCGGCACCGAGCAATAATTCAGGATAGCTGGTCGCGAGGGCGAGGCTGATAATGCCGGTCATGGTGATGGTCATGCCGACCGGAAGCGAAAACGGCACGGGCTTGGCATCGGTATAAAGGCCGATCATCGGCTGGAGCAGCGAGCCGGTGACTTGATAGACCAGGGTGATCAGGCCGATTTGCGCGAAATTGAGGTGAAAGCCGCCTTTGAGCAACGGATAGATGGCTGGCAGCAGAACCTGCATCATATCGTTCAACATATGACACAGGCTGATCCCGATCAGCACCGGCATGATCGTGCGCGCCGGTGCGGGTCCGGGTGCGGACCCAGATGCAGTCGTTGGTGTCTGGATGGCGGCGGTTGGGGCGGCTTCGAGGGCGCTGCTCACAGTCTCTCCAATCAGTGTTCACCGGATCGTTGGGCAGGATATAGGACGTATTTTGCGTCGGCGCACCACTCGTGTTGTGCAAGCAAGCCATGCTAGAGCATTGTTTGTTCGCCGAGGCTCACGGACAATGCTCTAGCTGTTATTTTGGCAAGCAACTTTATCCGGCCAGATGGTTCCATCTGATCGGATGTTGCTCTAGCAAGATCGCATGATCAAAGTTCGATTTGCCCCCTCCCCGACCGGCTATTTGCACGCAGGCAATGCGCGCCAAGCCATTGTGAATTTCCTCGCGGCCCGCGCCGTGCCCGGCGGGCAGTTTTTGCTGCGCATTGATGATACCGATACCGAACGGTCGCGCCCGGAATATGAAGCGGCGATCGAGCAGGATTTACATTGGCTTGGCATCGATTGGGATGAAAAAATCCGGCAATCGGACCGGCTGGAGCGTTATCAGCAAGCGGCAGAGCAGCTTAAAGAAGCGGGTTTGCTGTATCCGTGTTTTGAGACGGAGGAGGAATTAGCGGCGAAGCGGGCGATGCGCGTCAAGCGCAAATTGCCGCCGATTTATGACCGGGCGATGCTCTCGCTCACGCCCGAGCAACGCGCGGCGGCGGAGGCCAATGGCAAGGTGCCGTATTTCCGGTTCCGGCTGTCAGAGGGGGCGATTGGCTGGAATGATCTGGTGCTGGGGCGGCGGGAGATTAAACTGAATACGTTGTCGGACCCGGTGCTGATCCGCGCGGATGGCACGCCGCTTTATACCTTCACCTCAGTGGTGGACGATATTGATTTGGGCGTGACGCGGATTATTCGCGGCGAAGACCATGTGACCAATACGGCGGTGCAGATTGATCTGTTCCGCGCCTTGGCACCACGCGCGACGTTGCCGGATTTTGCCCATCTGGCGCTGATTTCGGATGCGGATGGCGATAAATTATCCAAGCGCGCCGGCAGTGTTTCGCTGCGCACCTTGCGGCGCGATGGCATCGAGCCAGGCGCGTTGGCGGGGTATTTGGCGCGGCTGGGCTCGCGGCGCGACCCTGAACCCTTGACCCTCGCGGAATTGGCGGCGACGTTCGATTTGGCCGATTTTTCGCGCGGCGCACCGCGATTTGACCCGAAGCAATTGCTCGCGCTCAATCGCAAATTGCTGCACCATCTCGATTATCAGCACGTGGCGGACCGGCTGCCGGAGGGGGCCGGCGAACAATTCTGGCTCGCGGTGCGTGGCAATCTCGATTTGCTGTCTGAGGCGCGGCATTGGTGGAGTGTGGTGCAAGGCAGCATCGATGCGCCGGATTTGGCCGAGGCACAGGCGATCCTGATTGCCGCGCGCGACGCATTGCCACCCGAACCCTGGGATGAAAGCGCTTGGAAATCCTGGACTCAGGCGGTTTCAGCGGCGACCGGGGTGCGCGGCAAATCGTTGTTCATGCCGCTCAGGCTGGTGCTGACCGGGGATAGTCACGGGCCGGAGCTTGCTGCCCTGCTGCCGCTGATTGGGGCGGCGCGGGTGCGCGAGCGGTTGGATCGGGCGATCGGCGGGTAAGCCGGTCGCCGACCCTCAGATCATCGGCCCTCAGACCTCGTTATTGACCCGGCGATTAGCCATCATCGCGAGGAGTTCGCGCCGGGTTGAGGGGTCATCGCGAAACACGCCGAGCATGCGGCTGGTGACCATCGAGACGCCGGTTTTATGCACGCCACGGGTGGACATGCATTCATGGGCGGCTTCGATCACCACGGCGACGCCGCGCGGTTGCAGCACATCATTGATCGTGTTGGCGATTTGGGCGGTCAGTTTTTCCTGGATTTGCAAGCGCTTGGCATACGCATCGACCACGCGGGCGAGTTTGCTGATGCCAACGACGCGCTTGGCCGGCAGATACGCGACATGGGCGACGCCGATGATCGGGACCATGTGATGCTCGCAATGGCTTTCGAGGCGAATGTCACGCAGCAGCACGATTTCGTCATAGCCTTCGATTTCCTCGAAGGTGCGCGAGAGGATGGCAACCGGGTCTTCCTCATAGCCGCAGAAAAACTGCTCATAGGCGCGCGCGACGCGGGCTGGGGTGTCGTGCAGGCCTTCGCGATCAGGATCATCGCCGGCCCAGCGGATCAGGGTGCGGATGGCGGCTTCCGCCTCGGCCCGGCTGGGCTGGGTGGCGGGCTTGGCGCGGGTCAGTTTGCGTTTTGAGGTCTCGATATTCACCGAATGTCTCCCTGGCGGCCCTTGGGGGGCGGCAATGATAGCGGAGCGGTGGTCGCGACCAGCCGCGTGTCAGAACGATATGGTTGGGGTTAGAAAACCCGCAACCCGGACGTTTAATGAAGTTGATGCAAGTCGAACGGGCTATCGAGGCTGAAGGGGGGAATCGCCACATCAAATTTTTCGCCGCTATCGGCCACGATCATATGATAATGCCCGGTCATGAAGCCGGAGGGCGTTTTGAGCGGGGTTCCCGAGGTATATTCGAAGGATTCGCCGGGATCGAGCACGGGTTGCTCACCAATCACGCCATCGCCATGCACGATTTGCACCGCACCGCGCGCATCGGTGATCCGCCAGGTGCGGGCCAATAATTGCACTGCGAGATTGCTGCGATTTTCGATCCGCACGCGATAGGCCCAGATGAAATGCTGTTGATCGGGGCGGGATTGATCGGCCAGGAAAAATGAGCGCACGGCGACGCGGATGCCAGCGGTCTCTGCGACATAGCCACTTGATCGGTCCGCTTCGCGGTGCGGTTGCTTGTTGCTGGTCATAATCGCCCTAGAATAGGCGCGGGGCCGATTTTCAACAAGCATGTTTTCATCAAGCATGATTTAGGGCGCGGTTTGGCAGGCCATGCGTCCTGCCTGTATAGAGGGCGGGATGAAACCGAGTGATTTGCGATCCGGCCGCGCCTGGCTGCGGCTGATGCCTTTGGTCAGCTTGATGTTGGTGGCGTGTGCAGCGGGAACGCCGCGCCCGACCGGCGCGGATGCGGTGAGCCGACAGGGTGCGCTGATTGGCGACATCTTGGTGGCGCAATATGCCGGACGCACCGGGGATTTGGCCGGGGCTGCGGATTATTTTGCCAAGGCCCTACAGCTTGACCCGACCAATCCGAGTTTGCGGGCGCGCGCTTTTGCCGCCGCCTTGGTGGCGCAAAGCCCGACGCGGGTGGCCCTCGCGAAAAGCGCGCCCCATGAAGCCTTGGCCGCGATGGTGCTGGGCAATCACGCGCTGATCGCCGGTGATGCGCAGCAGGCGGCGCACGATTACGCGCAATTGCCGAAAGCAGGGCCGCTCGGCGCGTTGCGGCCCTTACTGATGGCCTGGGCTGAGGCCGGGGCAGGGCATGCGCAACAGGGGATTGACCGGCTGAAACCGCTCAGCGCGGGTTCGCCGTTCGCGCCGGTTTATGCGCTGCATGCCGCCTTGATCGCGGATGATGGTCAGCGCGAGGCCGAGGCGGCGCGGTTTTATGCCAAGGCGCAAGCTGAGAGCGGCACGCTGGATTTGCAAATGGCCGAGGCCTTGGCCAGTTGGCAGGCGCGCCAGGGCAATCAGGGCAATGCCAACTCGATCCTGCGGCTGTTGGTGAGCATTCATCCGCAATTGCGCATGGCGTTGCCCGGATTGATCAAGGCGGCGCGGCGCCCTGCGATTGCCAATGCTCGCGAGGGTGCTGCGGCTTCCTATTTGGCGCTGGCCGGGGCGCTCACTCGGCCCGATCAGATATTGTTGCAGCAAATCTTGCTTGATGCAGCGCTGAATTTGCGCCCGGATTATGCCATCGCGCGGTTGCTGCGCGCGCATATTGCCTTGGTCGCGCATCAGCCCGGCGTGGCGGCGCAGATTTTGAGCGGGATTAAGCCGGATAATCCGCTTTATCCGCTGGCGGTGATGCAGCGCGCGGAAATTGCCGGCAATAACGGCAAGGGGGCGGCGATGATCCCGGCTTTGCTGGCCTTGGCCAAGGCCGCGCCGCAAAGTGCTGCGCCATTAGCGTTGGCGGGGGATATTGAGCGTGATGGCAAACATTACGCCGCCGCCAAGCGCGATTACAGCGCTGCACTGGCGCGGCTGGGCGCTGCGCCGCCATCATCGGCCTGGAGCCTTTATTACGGGCGGGCGATTGCCGAGGATAAATCCGGCGATTGGCGGGCAGCTAAGCGCGATTTGCAGGCGGCTTTGGCGCTCGCGCCGGATCAACCTTTCGTGCTGAATTATTTGGGCTATTCGGAGGCGCGGCGTGGCACCCATTTGGCGGCGGCGCAAAAACTGATCGAGCGGGCGCTGCAGGTCGATCCGAATGAAGGGGCGATTATCGATAGTCTGGGGTATGTGCTGTATCGGCGCGGGCAGATTGCCAAGGCGCTGCACGTGCAGATCGACGCGGTGGAACATGCGCCGGATAATGCCGAGGTGAATATGCATCTGGCCGAGATTTTCGATGCGGCGGGGCAGCCTTTAGCGGCGCAGCATCAATGGGCGCGGACGCTGGGTTTGCACCCGAACGCGCGCGAGCGGGCCAAGATCAAAATCGGGTTGCAGCGCGATCAGGAAGCGGGCGGGATTTAGAAAGTGGCGGGCGGGGAATTGGCGCGAGCCAAAGTCAATCTGTTCCTGCACGTGACCGGGCGGCGAGCCGATGGGATGCATCATCTGGATAGTTTGGCGGTGTTTCCGCCGGTCGGGGATGTAATTACCCGCACGCCGCACGCGCCGTTAAGCTTGGAAATCGATGGGCCGTTCGCGGCGGGGCTAGCGGATGAGGCCGATAATCTGGTGCTGCGCGCCGCGCGTGGGCTGGCTTTATCTGCAGGGCGCGCACTTTCAGGGGCGTTTCGGCTGACCAAAAATCTGCCGGTGGCCTCGGGGATCGGCGGGGGTTCAGCGGATGCGGCGGCGGCGTTGCGGGTGCTGGCCGCCGATTGGGGCTGCGCGATTCCCGATGAGCTCGCGGTATCGCTGGGGGCGGATGTGCCGGTGTGCGTGGCGAGTGTGCCCGCACGCATGGGCGGCATTGGCGCGGCGTTGGGCGCCGCACCCGGCCTGCCCGCGTTTGGCATGGTTTTGGTCAATCCAGGGGTTGCGGTGGCGACGGCGGCGATTTTTCGGGCGCGCACCGGGGGATTTTCCGAGCCAGCCTTGTTGCCTGCGCACTGGCCGAATGCGGCGGCGATGGCGGCGGATTTGGCTCGGCTACAAAATGATTTAGAGCCGCCAGCGCTCGCCCTTGCTCCAGTGATTGGCACGGTTTTGGCCGCGCTGCGCGCCCAGCCCGGCTGCTTACTGGCACGGATGAGCGGCTCAGGTGCGACGTGCTTTGCGCTGTTTGCCGACGCCGCCGACGCCGCTAATGCGGCAATGGCGCTCCGGCAGCCAGGCTGGTGGGTTTGGGGCGGAGACTGCGCTGCAACTCCCGCACCGCAACGCTGAGCGAGGCAAGATCCGGCGTGATCGTGGCTTCATGCGCGAGGATCAGGGCGGCTTGCGCCGAGGCTCCCGCTTCGGCCAGCAGCGTATCGGCACGCTGGGCGCTGGTGACGCAGAACGTGACCAAACCGGCTTGCAGGTTGGATAAATCATCGGTGAGGGCGGCCAGAGCGCGCGCGCCCCAAGCGCCTTGGGGGGTGACGCTGGCTAAGGCGCTGCGCAGCGTATCGATCCCGCAGCTCGCACCCACCTGATCCCAAGCCGCTTGCGTGGCGGCGACATCAGAGCGAGCGCGGGTGGCGATGGTGACGATCAGCGGGGCGACTTGCAGCGCCGGGATGGCCGCAGCGAAGCCCGCCAAGGGCGGCGGCACCGATTGCGTGATCAAGGGTTGGGCGGCGCCGCTGGTGATGGCTTGGACAATTGCCTGCTCAACCAGGGTGCTGAGGCCGGGCCGCAGGGCGCTCAGGGCATCGGCGATGGAGCCGGATAACGGATCGCCCAGCAAACGGCGGGTGACCGCTTCTTGCAGCGTGCGCGCGGCGGCGAGCACGCTGAGCTGGGCGGCGGCGGGCACTTTTTCCAACTTTTCCACTTGATCGCACAGGCGCGGCAAATCAAACGCGGCACGTGCGATCAGTGCTGCGCGCGCGGCATCGACCCAGGAAAATCCGGACTCGCCGACCAACCGACCAAAGGCGGCGGCGCCGAGGCGATTGACCAGCTCGTTGGTCACGGCGGTGCCGATCAGCTCCCGGCGCAGGCGGTGTCGCGATAATTCCGTGCCGAAGCGCGTTTGCAGCGCGGCGGGGAAATATTCCACCAGGGCTGGCGTGAGGGCCGGATCATCGAGGAGGGCGGAGTCTTCGAGCACAGCGGCGAGATGGAGCTTGGTGTGCGCCATCAGGGTGCAGAGTTCGGGCCGGGTGAGGCCAATGCCGGCGGCGGCGCGGGCGGCCATGGCTTGCGGGTCCGGCAGGCCGGCCACAGTGCGGTTCAGGATATTGGCGGCTTCGAGCAGGCTCATCAGCGCGTTTTGCGCGGGCAAATCCGCCGCGCCGCCGAGTGCGTCCAGCGAGATGGCTTGGGATTGCTGGGCATTGTCACGCAGCACCAAGGCGGCCACCTGATCGGTCATGGTTTGCAGCAATTCCACACGCTGACCAACGGTCAGCCGGTCATGCGCCATGGCATCGGCCAGCAGAATTTTGATATTCACCTCGTGATCCGAGGTTGAGACGCCGGCGGAATTATCCAGCGCATCGGTGTTGATTTTGACGTTTTTCAGCGCCGCCTCGATGCGCCCGGCTTGGGTGACCGCGAGATTGGCCCCCTCGCCGATGACGCGGGCGCGCACATCCCGGCCATTAATACGGATCGGGTCATTGGCGCGGTCGCCCGCATCGGCATCAGACTCGCTGGCGGCTTTGATATAGGTGCCGATGCCGCCGAAATAGAGCAGATCGACGCGCATGGTCAGAATGGCGCGGATGATTTCTGCCGGGTCATGCGCGCCGGGTGCGAGATCGAGCATGGCGGCGGCTTGGGGCGAAAGCGTGACGGTTTTGGCGTGGCGCGACAAAATTGCGCCGCCTTGGCTGAGCAGTGTTGCGGTATAATCGGCCCAGGATGAGCGGGGGAGCGCAAACAGGCGCTGGCGCTCGGCGAAGCTCGCCGCAGGATCGGGGTCTGGATCGAGGAAGATGTGGCGATGATCGAACGCGGCGACCAGCTTGGTGTGCCGGCTGATCAGCAGGCCATTGCCGAACACGTCGCCGGACATGTCACCGACGCCGGCACAGGTGAAATCCTCGCTCTGGATATCGTGATCGAGCTCATGGAAATGCCGGGCGATATTCACCCAGGCACCCCGCGCGGTGATGCCCATCACTTTATGGTCATAGCCAACCGAACCGCCGGACGCGAAGGCATCGCCCAGCCAGAAGCCACGGTCCAGCGCGATGGCGTTGGCGATGTCGCTGAAGCTCGCGGTGCCTTTATCGGCGGCGACCACCAAATACGGGTCATCGCCGTCACGCCGGATGACCGGTGCTGGGATGAGTTCGCCGGCTTGCAAATTATCGGTCAGGTCAAGCAGGGCGTTGATCAGCAGTTTGTAGCAGGCGACGCCCTCGGCGTTGAACGCTTCACGATCGACGTTGGCATCGCCGGTGGGAGCGGGCGGGCGTTTCAGCACGAAACCGCCTTTGGCGCCGACCGGCACGATGACCACGTTTTTGACCATTTGCGCTTTCATCAGGCCCAGAATTTCGGTGCGGAAATCATCGCGCCGATCCGACCAGCGAATACCGCCGCGTGCGACTTTGCCGCCGCGCAGATGGCAGCCTTCCATGCGTGCGCCATGGACGAAAATTTCGATCATGGGGCGGGGCAAGGGCATGTCACCGGCTTGGGCGCTGGCGATTTTAAAGGCGATCACCGGGCTGCTCCGGTCGTAGAAATTGGTCCGCAGCATGGCATCGAGCAGGGTGCGCAAGCGGCGCAAAATGCGGTCATCATCCGGGTTTTCCACCGCATCGAGGGCGGCGAGCCAGTGGGTTTCCAGGCTGGATTCGTCGCGCTGGCATGACGGGTCGAACCGGGCATGGAACAGGGCGATCAGGATGCGCGTGGCGTCCGGATGGGCGGCGAGCGCCGCCTCGACCGCGCCTTGGCTGAACGGGGCGCGCACCTGACGGCACCATTTGAACATGGCGCGCAGCAGCCAGGCTTCGCGCCAATCAAGCCCGGCGCGGAGAATGAGCCGGTTAAAGCCATCAATTTCGCAAGCTTGGTCCCAAGCGGCCTCGATGGCGGCACGGATGGCGGGGCCGCGCGCATCGAGATCAAGCGGGGTGTGATCGGCGGTCTCCAGGGTCAAAGCCTGCAAAGCGATGTCCCCACCGCGCGGGTGCAGGCGATACGGCAGTTCCTCAATCACGCGCAGGCCGAGGCTTTCGATCAAAGGCACGATGTCCGACAGCGCAATCGGCGCGCCGGCGCGAAATAATTTCAGCACCAGGCGCGATGCCTCCATGCCGAACGGGCGGCCCAGCGTGAGGCAGAGCGCTTGGCCGGTTTGCGCTTGCTGGGCGGTTGCGATGTCACGGGCGGCGACGGCGGCGGGGGTGTGGGCGGCGTAATCTTCGGGGAAGGCATCGCCCCAATCGGCGAGAATGGCCGCGACGCGGGCTTCGCCATGATCGATGGTCAGCGCCTCAGCCAGACGTTCGCGAAAACTGCGGGCGGCTTGTTTCATGGCGGCTTCGAGCGCCGCTTGATCGAGCGCGCGGGCCTGAGCGGGGTCCGCCGCGATGGTGTAATGCACGCGGGCGAGCGGGCCATCGCCCATCGCGATGGCATACCCGGCGATGGCACCATTGACGGCGCGGGTCAGCATGGCGGCGAGGCGCAAGCGCAAGGCGGTATCGAAACGATCACGCGGGATGAAGGTGATGGCGGAGATATGCCGGCCCAGCAGGTCACGCCGCAGGAACAGAGCCAGCTCCGGGCGGACTTGCAGGGCGAGGACGCGGGTTGCTGCCGCTAGAATTTCATCCGGCGTGCCCTGGAACAGATCATCACGCGGCCAAGTATCGAGAATATGACGCAAGGCGCGGCCATCATGGCCGCCGGGCATGACACCGGAAGCCGCGAGAACCGCGTCAACTTTTTCGGCGAGCAGGGGAATGCTGCGCGGATTGCGGTTATAAGCATCGGCGGCGAATAATCCGGCGAACAGGGTGAGGCCGCTGACCACGCCTTCTGGGTTAAGGCGCTTGACCACCACCACATCATAGAGCTGCGGGCGATGGACCCGGCTGATGATGTCAGCCTTGGCGATGGCGACTTGCTCGAAGCGGGCGAAGGCTTCGGCGGCGACGGCGCGCCAGGCGGACGGGTTGTTCAAGCTATCGAATAAAGGTTGGTCAGAAGCGCGCAGCACGCCGAGCGTTTCGGCTGTGGCATCGGCGGTGATATCGAGGGTGGGGGACAGGTTGATTTCGGTGACGCCGAGAAGGACGAAATTATCCTGGCCAAGCCAGTCCAGAAAATCCCGCTCGACGCCCTGGTTGAGCGATTGGACAGCGCGGACCAGGGCGTAGCGCATGGCTTCGGCATCGGTCACGGCGTGGCGCGCATCGTTCATCGCTTGGTCGAGCGCTTCGGCAATCGCTGTCAGCACGGCTTGATCGGCCTGTGGGCCGAAGGCGATTTGCATGATCGATTCTGGCGCGCCGACCCCGATTTCGGTGAGCAAACCTTCATCGTTCCGGGTGATCGGCAGGACCGGATGCACCAGCGCATGCACGGGTTGTTCCAGGCGTTGCAGCACGCCCAGTGCGGATTCGACCAGGAAGCGCATGTCATCATTGACGATTTCGACGATGGCGGCGGCACTGCCCCAGCCATTGCCATTGCCTTGCGGGTTGAACACGCGGATTTTGGCGCGACCGGCGGGGCGTTGTTGCGCGAAGGACCAGAGCGAGAGCACCGCGCCAGCCAGATCATCCGCCGAGCGCGCGCAGAGCGCCTCGGTGGCGAGGCTGGATGCGTAATGATCGAGGAATAATTCAAGCTGCGGCGGCGAGGCGGTGGGTAAATGCCGCGCCATGGCGGCGGCGACTTCGCGCAGCAACGCGCTGCGCCCCGCATTCTTGCCTGCATTTTTTGTGGAAGAAGCAGCGTTGGAATGAGCGTCCGCCAAGTTAGGCATTATGGGCTCCGCGTTTTGGTTTCCTCGATGGCTCCTTTAGACCCGCTTGCAGCGGTCTCCAAGAGGCGCTTGCCGCATGGCAAAACTGATGGTAGAGAATAGTTAATGTTCGGTTACACGCCCCGTTGTGAAATGAAGTTGCGTATGGTCTTCGGTTCGGCCCGAGGCTTGTGCGATCGGGGTGTTATGCGCGCGGCGAGCGGCTCGCTTCGACTTATGGTCCCCTGGGCCTGAGGCTGCGCGCCCTGATGTGGCGTGCGGGCGCGCCCAGGGGTATATTTCGCGACTGACCGCCCTTCCCTCACGCCGACCTCTTTTTGCGAGACAGCAATGACCATTCACCATCCAAGCTTTGGCGCGATCGCTGACGATCGTGTGATCATGTTCGACACAACCTTGCGCGATGGCGAGCAATCGCCTGGGTTTTCGATGAATCTCGACGAGAAATTGCGCATGGCCGAGGCGTTGGCCGAGCTTGGCGTCGATGTCATTGAGGCCGGGTTTCCAATTGCCAGCCCCGGCGATTTCGAGAGTGTGCGCAAAATTGCCGAGACGGTAAAAGGCCCGGTGATTGCCGGGCTGGCACGCTCGGGGCGCGATGATATTTTACGGGCTGCTGAGGCGGTGAAGCCTGCTGAGCGCAAACGGATCCATACCTTCATTTCGACATCGCCGTTGCACATGAAATATAAATTGCGGATGGAGCCGGAGGCGGTGTTGGAAGCGGTCACGCGCTCGGTTGAACTTGCGCGCGATTATACGGACGATGTGGAATGGTCCGCTGAGGATGGCAGCCGGACCGATCCGGATTTTCTGGCGCGCTGCGTTGAAGCGGCGATCCGCGCCGGAGCCACGACGATTAATATCCCCGATACGGTGGGCTATGCGGTGCCGGAGGATATTTTCCGGATTTTCAGCGAATTGCGCGCCCGCGTGCCAGGGGCGGAGCGGGTGATTTTTTCAACCCATTGCCATAATGACCTTGGCTTGGCGGTGGCCAATACACTCGCGGCCCTGCGCGCCGGGGCGCGGCAGATTGAATGCACGATCAATGGCATTGGCGAGCGGGCCGGCAATGCGGCGCTCGAAGAGGTGGTGATGGCGATTCGCACCCGCCCGGATGCCGCGCCCTATAAAAATAACATCGAAACCACGCGAATCCTGCGCAGCTCCAAACTGCTCGCGACCATTACCGGCTTTGATGTGCAACCGAACAAGGCCATTGTCGGGCGCAACGCCTTTGCCCATGAGAGCGGCATTCATCAGGATGGCGTGCTGAAAAACGCCGCCACCTACGAGATTATGACGCCGGAATCGGTGGGCTGGCAGAAGACCAGCCTGGTGATGGGCAAACATTCGGGCCGGGCGGCGTTTCGCGATAAGCTGCGGGCACTGGGATATGGCGAAATTGGCGATAATCAGCTCAATGATTCGTTCCGGCGGTTTAAGGATTTGGCCGACCGCAAGAAGCTGGTCTATGACGAAGATATTGTTGCGCTGTTCGATGACGCGGTGGTGCGTGATCACCAGCGTGTCCGCTTTGTCGGGCTGGAAGTGTGGGCTGGATCGAAAGCCAAGCCGCGCGCGGTGTTAGAGCTTGAGGTGGATGGCGTGATGCAAACCGCCGAGGCGCTAGGCGATGGGCCGGTGGATGCCACCTTCAACGCGATCCAGGCGATTTTCCCGCATCAGGCTGAATTGCGGCTGTTTACCGTTGGTGCGGTGACCGAGGGCACCGATGCGCAGGCGCGGTGCGGTGTACGCCTTGAGGAGGGCGGCAAGCTGGTGGACGGCCAAGGTGCGGACACCGACACGATAGTGGCGGCGGCGCGGGCTTATGTTCACGCGCTGAATAAATTGCTGGTCAAGCGCGAGCGCACCGAGCCAGTGTCACTCTCCGCCTAACAGGAGCGATTGAAGTTGCGCCAGGGTTTCGCCCGGCGCTTCTTCCGCGAGGTAATGGCCGCCGGTGACGGCGCCGCCGGTCACCGGCGCTGTGCAATATTGGCTCCAGATTTCGAGCGGCGCGTACAGCCGCCCGACCAAGCCGCGCGCACCCCACAGGATGCGGGTTGGGCAAGTGATTTTAACGCCCCCTGCCCGGCTCGCACGGTCATGCTCCAGATCGATGCTGGCGGCGGCGCGATAATCTTCGCATATCGCCGTGATCGTCGCGGGGTTACGGGCGGCGGCGAGGTAATCGGCCAATGCGGGCTCGGCGAAAATGCTGGCATCGGTATGATGACGCCCGCCTTGGGCATGCAGCCACAAAGCCGGGTCAAGATTGATCATGGCTTCGGGGAATGGGTGCGGTTGGGCCAAGTAGAACCAATGATAATAGCCTAACGCGAAGGCCATATCGGTGCGCTCGAAATGTTCGATTGTCGGGATAATGTCGAGCAGGGCGAGTTTTTGGACTTTATGCGCATAATCGAGGGCGAGACGGTGCGACACGCGGGCCCCCCGGTCATGGCCGACCAGCGCGAAGTGCGGCAAGCCGAGATGATCCATCAAATCAACCATGTCACGCGCCATGGCGCGTTTGGCATAGGGCGCGTGATCGGCGGTGGCGGGGGGTTTGTAACTCTGGCCATAGCCGGTGAGGTCCGGGCAGATGACGGTGAAATGTTGGGCCAGGGTTGGGGCGATCAGATGCCAGATCACATGGGTTTGCGGCATGCCATGCAGCATCAGTAATGCCGGGCCGGTGCCTGCGCGGCGCAGGCGAAAATGCCGCTGTGCGTCAAGCGCGATGGTGTGTTCCGTGAAGCCGGCAAAAAACTCAGCCATGGGGCGCCTGACAGTGATGGGTGAAAATCAATAAATTATGCGGCCCTGGTTGTTGCCTCCAGCCGGGGGCGGCTTGAAACAGGGCAATCAGGGCGGGCGTGAAAATGCGGCTCGCGTGATCGACGGTCAAGTCAGGCAGGACGACCAGCGGATAGGGCGCGGCGATGGACAGCAGATGGGGTGTTGCGCGCCGGGCGACCAAAATGCTGGCGCGAGCGGGCAAGGCGCTGATGAATGGGCCGGGGATGCCCACCCCATCATTGCCGGACGGAATAATAATCAGCCCCTGCGCGCCGGCAACATGCGCGCTTTGCTGCGCGAGGCGCATGCCAGGCTGCATGGTCTGTGGCGCGATGGCGAGGCCGAGCAAAGCGGCGAGGTTGAGCGCGATGAGTGCGGCGCGCAGGCGCGGATGTGGCGCCAAGCTGGCGGCGAGCAGCAAGCCGATGAAGGGCAAGCCAAGCCATACATAGCGGATTTCAAAGGGCATGGTGTCAAAGGCGAGGCCCAGGATCAGCAAGCCGAGGGGCGGAGCGAGTGCGCCGACGTAAAGCAAGGATTTGACCGGCTGATCGAGACGGGTGCGCAGGATCAGCAACAGCAGCAAGAGCAAAAACACAGCGAGGGCCACCGCCAGGGGACCGGACCAGGGGGGTGCGATATATTCTGGCAGACCCCCGAGCACGGCAGCCGCTTGATCGCGCGCGAGCGCGGCGACGGCACGGCTTGCGTGAAAATGGTGAAATTGACCTTGGCGGGAATTGCGTTGGGCGAGAAAAAACCAAGCCCAGAGCGGGACGAATAGGGCGGCACCGCCGGTGGTTGGTGCAAGGCGACCCCTGGCGTGCGCGGCGAGCCAGAGCCAGATGGCCAGTGCTGTGAACAGGGCGAGATCGTTGGTGCAGCAGGCCGCACCGAGCAGCGCGCCGGCGAGAAAATCGCTGCGGGCGGTTGGTTTGCTGCGCAGGAGCGAGAGCAGGCCTGCGAGGATGAACAGGGTGGCCAGCGAGAAATCACGGGCGACGATGCTGGAATACGCGAAACCATAGCAGCCGAGCGTGAGAATGAGGGCGGTTGGCGGATCGATCCCCAGGGCGGCGGCGATGCGCGCGAGCAATGCCAACGCGATGATCGCGCAGAGCACCGAGAGCAGGCGTAGCGCACGGAGCGACGGGCCAAACGCCGCACGCCAAAATTTCGCGAGCCAGAAATAGAGCGGCGGATGCACATCATCACGCCGCAAGGCCGTGGCGATGCGAGCAAAGCTGGCGGTACCGGTGAAATCCGCCCGGATCTCAGCCGGGTGGAATGGGCGCGCCGGCCAGGCGGGCCGCGGGTCACCGGCGAGGAGAAACAGGGTGTAGAATTCATCATATTCGCCGCCGCGCAGCACCGCGATGGCACTCAAAGCGAGGGACGCGAACAGCAGCAGCAGCAGCGGCAGGCGGGAGCGGCGCATGGGCGCAGGCAATCATAGGTTGCAGTCTAATGCAAATAGCTAGAGAAAATCGCGCAGGCGGAACCAGCTGGTGGCGAGCAGCAGTAAGGGCGTGCGCAACAGGGCGCCGCCGGGAAAGCGGCGATGCGGAATTTTGGCGAACAAATCAAACCGTTCAGCCTGCCCGGCGATGGCCTCGGCGGCGAGTTTGCCCGCGAGCCCGGTGAGGGCGACGCCGTGACCGGAGAAGCCATGCATGAACAGAATATTATGACCCAGCCGACCAAAATGCGGTGCGCGATTCATGGTGATATCGACATAGCCGCCCCAGCAATAATCGGCGCGGGCGCGCGCGAGTTGGGGGAACACGGCGCGGGCGCGGGCCAGCATGGTCGCGGCCAAGTTGGGCGGCGGCAGCGTGGAATAGGAAACCCGGCCCCCGAACAACATGCGGTGATCGGCGCTGCGGCGAAAATAATCGAGCACGAAATTGAGGTCGGCGACCGCTTGATTGCCCGGGATCAGCGCGGGGACATCATCACGCGGTTCGGTTGCAACGATGTAGGTGCCAACGGGCATGATGTAGCCGGCGAGGGGGGGCATCAGCCCGGCGAGATAGGCGCCGGTGGCGATGATGACGTGATCGGCGGTGACTTGGCCTTGCGCGGTGTGCAGCAGAATTTTCGCAGCGGGCGTTACCGCAGTGACTTTGCTCTGGGCATGCAGCGCGGCACCGGCGCTGATGGCGGCTTGGGCAAGGCCGCGCGTGTAATTAAGCGGGTGCAAATGGCCGGAGACCGGATCGGTCAGGGCCGCCTGGTAGCGCGGACTATCGAGGTGGGCGCGCAAATCAGCCCCAGTGAGGAGCTGGGTTGCCGGATAGCCGAGTTCGGCTAATTCCGCTTGGGTTTCGGCCAATTCGCGCACCTGCCGCGCTTTGATTGCTGCGTGCAGATAGCCGGGGACAAAGTCGCAATCGATGGCGAAGCGGTTGATTTGCTGACGCAGCAAATCAACCGCCTCCATCGATAAATCCCAGACCTTTCGGGCTGCGTCTTTGCCGATCAGGCGGTTGAGTTTGAGCTGGCCGCAGGCAAGGCCCGGCAGCACTTGCCCGCCATTGCGCCCGGAGGCGCCGCCGCCGATGGTGCCTGCTTCGAGCAGGATAACCCGATAGCCACGCTCGGCGAGGTGCAGCGCCGCCGAACAGCCGGTGAGGCCACCACCAATGATCGCGACATCGGCGCGTTGAGCGCCCGCGAGCGGCGGCGGGTTGGCGGTTAGTGTGCTTGTTGCGCTATAATAATCAGACATTCAATAACAGATGCTCGCGCTCCCAAGAACTGATGACACGCAGATAGGTTTCGTATTCGAGGCGTTTCACCGCGACGAACACCTCGATCAGCTTGGCACCAAGAATGGCGGTGAGGGGCTGATTTTGGGCCATGCGATCCAAAGCTTGCGATAATTCACGTGGCAGCGAATAGGGTTGCGAATAGGCTGAGCCTCGAAACGGCTCGGTGGGTTCTAGCGCTTCGACCATGCCGAGATAGCCGCAAGCGAGCGAGGCGGCGAATGCGAGATATGGGTTGGCATCCGCGCCGGGGACGCGGTTTTCCACCCGCATGGCTGAGGGCTCGCCGAAGGGCACGCGCAGGCCGCAGGTGCGGTTATCATGGCCCCATTGCAAATTGATCGGCGCGTTAGAATATCGGGTCAGGCGGCGATAGGAATTCACATTGGGCGCAAAAATTGGCATGATCGCTGGGACGTATTTTTGCAAGCCGCCAATATAGGCGCGGAACAATGCGCTGGGCTGGCCTTGGGCATCGGCGAATAAATTGACGCCGGTGGTGGCATCGACCACGCTTTGATGGATATGCATGGCGCTGCCCGGCTCGTGATCCATCGGTTTGGCCATGAACGTGGCGTAGATTTCGTGGCGGAGGGCCACTTCGCGGACGGTGCGCTTGAATAGAAATACCTGATCGGCGAGATCAAGCGGATCGCCGTGGAGAAAATTGATTTCGACTTGGGCGGCACCTTCTTCGTGGATCAGCGTATCGAGATCGAGATTTTGAGTTTCACAGAAATCATACATTTCCTCGAATAACGGATCAAACTCATTGACCGCATCGATCGAATAAGATTGCCGCCCCGTCTCTTGCCGCCCTGAACGACCGACGGGCGGCACGAGCGGGTAATCTGGATCAGTATTGCGCCCGACCAGATAAAATTCCAGCTCTGGCGCTAACACCGGTTTCCAGCCACGCGCGGCATAGAGGGCCAGCACTTCGCGCAGCACCTGCCGTGGGGCAATCGGCACCGGGGTGCCATTGGCATAATGGCAATCATGGATGATTTGCGCGGTGGGTTCATGCGCCCATGGGACCAGCCGCACGGTTGCCGGATCGGGGGTGAGTTTGATGTCGATAATGGCCGGGTCGGTGAGTTCGTCATTCGGGTCTTCGGGATATTCGCCGGTGACCGATTGGATGAAAATACTTTCAGGTAGGCGCGGCGTGCCGCCATGGAGGAATTTTTCTGCCGGCATGATTTTGCCGCGCGGAATGCCGGTGATGTCAGGGACAAGACATTCCACTTCGGTGATGCGGTGCTCGTTGAACCAGTCGGTCAGATCGATCATGGATGCCTCCGGGCTCGGATGAGGGTGAGTCGATCGGCATCGGTGGGTGTTATTGGCCCGACCGATGCCGATCGCGGGTGAGCGTAGGCTTGGATACGTTAGTGTTGACGCACAGCGGTCCAAATGGCGTTGAACGTTTGCAATTTGGTGCCTGCCAGCGGCGGCAGGAAATGTAGCCCTGCCAGCTGCGCCTTGGTGGGTTCGATCAGCGGGGTTTTCAGCTCCTTGCTCAAAAGTGGCTCTGAGGCGGCATTCGGGCTGCCATAGAGATTATAATTGGACAATTCGGCTCCCGCTTTGGCAGACAGGATAAAATTGATGAAATCATAAGCGAGTTTCGGGTCGGGCGCATGTTTGGGAATCGCCATGGTATCGACCCAGATTTCACTGCCTTCTTTGGGGACCAGATAGGCCGCATTCAGACATGATTTGTCATCGTAACATTCAGCGACGGCACCATTGAAGGTCATGCCGATGGCGATGACGCCTTTTTTGATTTGGCCCATCGCCGGATCGCCATCGATAAAGCCGGTGAAGTTTTTACGCTTCTCGGTTTGCTCGATCAGTTTGGCTGCCTTGATCCACTCGCTTTTCGTGTTGCAGGTGAAACCATAGCCGAGATAGGCGCACGCAGCGCCAATGGTGTCACGACCGGAGCCACCCATCAAAGCGAATGGGTAAGAGGGGTTGAGTTTGGGGTTGAACAGCACCGCCCAGCTCGCTGGCAAGGTCGCGATTTTGGTTTTCAGATAGCCGATGCCGGTCGTGCCCCATTGGTAGGGCATCGAATATTGATCATGCGGGTCGTAGGACGGGTTTTGGAACGTCGCGGCTAAATTGTGGAAATTTGGAATGTATTTTTTGTTCAGCGGCGCGATCAGGCCTTCATGGACCAATTGCGGTATGAAATAGCTGGAGGGCACCACGACATCAAACTGCGCGTCACCGCCGGCTTTGAGTTTGGCGGCGAGGGCGGCGTTGGAATCGTAATAGGTTTGCACAACCGTGCAGCCGCAATGGGCTTCGAATTTTTTGATTAGGCCTTTGCCGATATAGGCCTGCCAGTTGAACAAATAGAGGGTTTTGCCCGCTGCTTGCGCGGGGGGCGCCAAAGCGAGCATGCCGCCGATCAGGCTGGCGACCAGGGCGATTGGGGTTAATTTGATCGAAAATCCTCGCATAGTAAACCTCCTTCGGGGTTGTTGTGTTAGTCGCCGGTGCGTGGCAGGGGACGCCGCTCTTTTTGGCGGCTGAATAGATATTGCAATAGGCCAGTGCCGATCACTGTGGCAATCATCAAGGTGGCCAAGGCGTTGATATCGGGCGCGACGCCTTTTCGGGCGACGGCGCTGTAGATATAGATGGGCAAGGTTGTGCTGCCGGGTCCGGCGGTGAAATAGCTGATGGTGAAATCATCAATCGACAGGGTAAACGCCAGCAGAAATCCGCCGATGATGGCCGGGCGGATCACCGGCACGGTGAGATGGAAAAATGACTGCCAGCCATTGGCGTAGAGATCGTGCGAGGCCTCGAACAAATTTGGATCAAGGCCGGACATGCGCGCAAACACCACGAGGGCGACATAGGGCGCTTGAAACGTCACATGGGCGATACCCATGGTCAGCAGGCCGGCCGCGAACAGCCCGGTGGCTTTGTGCAGCAAATTGAAAAAAATCAGGTCGGCGATGCCAAAAACGAGCGATGGCATGATGATCGGCGTGTAGATGATCAGACTGGGAAGCGCGGCGGCGAAGCCAGAGCGCGCGCGGCTGCGGAACCGGCTGAGACCAAAGCCCATGAGCGTGCCAAGGCTGGTGCCAAAAATCGATGAGACGAGTGCCAGGGTCAGCGAGCGGCGAAACGCGGCCAGAACATCGGGTTCCTGCAACAGCGCGTGATACCAATGCAGGCTGGCGCCCTGCCCGCCCGGTGCGGGTGCGAAGGAAAAGATCGCGATCAAGACCAAAGGTGCGTAGAGCAACATATAAACCGGCAGGCTGCTGAGCAGCAGCGCGCGACGGATGGGCGGGGCGAGGCGGCTGCTCATAGCATGCTGCCCTCGGCACTGCCGAGGCGTTTGCTCATCACCCGAAACACTAATAATCCGGCGCCGGTAAAAATCAGCATAAAAATGGTCAGCGCGGCACCGTAGGGCCAGTTGGGCGTTTGCAGAAATTGGGCTGCAATCAGCGCGCCGATCATCATCGATTTGCCGCCGCCGAGCAGGGTTGGCACCACGTAATCGCCAAAGGCGGGAATCGCGACCAGGATGATGCCCGATAGCAGGCCGGGGATGGTTTGTGGAAACACCGCACTCCAGAACAAGCGAGCGCCCGAGGCATATAAATCCCGTCCCGCTTCGACCAGGCTCCAATCGAGTTTTTCCGCCGCCGCGTAGAGCGGCACCACCATATACGGCAAGTAATTATAGGTCAGGCCGATTTGCATAGCGAGGATGCCGGGCATCAAGCCCAGATGCGGCGGCAGCAACCCGAGGCTTTGCGCCCAATGCGACAGCGTGGAGCCGGGGCCGAGCAATTCCATCCAGGCATAGGTGCGCACGACCTGATTGGTCCAAGAGGGCAGGATCACGAATAGTAAGAGCAGTGGCCGCAGCGCGGCTCGCTGCGCAATGATGAAAAACACCACCGGATAGGCGAGTAAAATGGTCAGGCCGGCGGCGGAGATGGCTTGCAGCAGCGAGCGGGCGATGGTGGTGATGTTCGCCGGGCTCCAGCCCAGGATTGAATAGCCGGCGACTTCGCGGATTGGGGTGAGGGTGAGCGGCAGATGCGGATTGCCGTAATCGCCGATTGAGAAAAATCCGATGGCGAGCAGAACGAGGCTGGGCAATACCAAAAACAGCACGATCCAGAACAAGCCGGGGCCTGCCGTGACCCAGAGCCGCCAGGCGCGGGCCAACCGCGCGGCGCGTTCGGCGCGGCCCGAGTCCGGCGCGTTGATTATCGCGGACATGGGCGGACAGGCTGCGTAACGGGCGGTATGGCTGGCGGCATGGTTGGTTTCATCCGTCAATCAGCATGATGTTGCCGGGCTTGAGCTCCAACACTAATTTCTCGCCGGGACCCCAGCTGCGTTCGGCGGCTTGGTTGTTGGTATCGAGCGCGAGGATCATCGCGCCGCCGACCAGTTCGACGTGATAATGGGTGGCAGCCCCCTGATAAATCGCTTCGCGCACTGTGCCGGGAAACAGGTTGGGCCGGTCGCCCGGTGCCTCGGCCTCGGGGTAGAGCCAGATTTTTTCGGGCCGGATCATCGCGGTGCGTTGCGTGCCAATCGGGGTGGCGACCACCAGATCGCCGATGGGTGTTTGCGCAACATTGCCATTATGGGCAGCAAATTTCCAGATATTGGACTGACCGAGAAACTCCGCCACGAACACCGAGCGCGGCTGCTCATAGACATCAAGCACCGGGCCGACCTGCAATAGCCGCCCGCGCTCCATCACCGCAATGCGATCGCTCATCACCAAGGCTTCATGTTGATCGTGGGTGACAAACACGAAGGTCATGCCCAACCGCTTTTGCATGCGCATCAGCTCAACCTGCAATTCGGCCCGCAGCTTGGCGTCAAGGGCGGAAAGCGGTTCATCGAGCAGCACCACGTCCGGCTCATTGACCAGGGCGCGGGCGAGGGCCACGCGCTGGCGCTGGCCGCCGGAGAGTTGGGCTGGATTGCGGCGGGCGAACGCATCGATTTGCAGCAGCGCCATCATGTGATCGACGCGCTTTTTGCGGTCAGGGCGGGCGATACGGCGCATGCGCAAGCCAAATTCGATATTTTCGGCGACGCTGAGATGCGGAAATAGCGCGTAGGATTGAAAGACTGTGTTGACCGCGCGCAAATGCGGCGGGACATTCTGCATTTCGCGCCCGGAAATCACGATGCGCCCGGCATCGGGCGTTTCGAAACCGGCGATCATGCGCAGCAAGGTGGTTTTACCGCAGCCGGACGGGCCGAGCAGGGTAAAAAATTCGCCGGAACGAATACTCAGATTAATTTGATCAACCGCAATGACGCCGCCGCCGAACACCCGGCTGATGCCTTCGAGGGCGATGGCTCCGCGACTTGCTTCGTATGGCGATGAATGCATCCAATCTCCCCGGCGACCCCCGCGCATCTGCTGATCGATCGCGCTGATGTTTATTCTGGCTTTTCATCCCCGCTTGCGGATCATTGTCAAAGTCTTTTCCGCCGTCAAGAATAATAAACGACTCTGCGATGACCATTTCGTGATGATCGCGGCGCGGGGGAAATCATGGGGTCAACCACGAAATGATGTTGCGCGAGATCGTGTGTCCGATTAAACGTGTTGATTATTCTAAACGGCATTCAGCCAAGGGGAGAGCAAACATGCTGATCGGCGTTCCGCGGGAAATCAAGAATCACGAATATCGGGTTGGGTTGACGCCGGCCTCGGTTCGCGAATTGCGCGGACATGGCCATCAGGTGTTGGTTGAGACGGGCGCGGGCGAGGGCATTGGCATGGATGATGCCGCCTATGCCAAGGCCGGCGCGACGATTGCAGCCGATGCCGCACAGGTTTTTGCCGCCGCTGACATGATCGTGAAGGTGAAGGAGCCGCAGCCGAGCGAATGTCAGCGTTTGCGCGAAGGGCAGATTTTGTTCACCTATTTGCATCTCGCGCCCGACCCGGAGCAGGCCAAATTGCTGATGGCGTCCGGCTGTGTCGCGATTGCCTATGAGACGGTGACGGATGGGCTGGGGCGGCTGCCTTTGCTCGCGCCGATGAGCGAAGTGGCCGGGCGGATGGCGGTGCAGGTGGGTGCGGTTTCGCTGCAAAAGGCCAATGGCGGCTTTGGGGTGTTGCTGGCCGGCGTGCCGGGCGTGCCCCCCGCGCGGGTGGCTGTGCTGGGCGGCGGGGTGGTGGGCACCAATGCCGCGCGCATCGCGCTGGGGATGGGGGCGGATGTGACCGTTCTCGATAAATCGATTGGCCGGTTGGCGCAGCTTGACGATCTCTACGGCCCGCATTTGAAAACTGTATTCGCCACGACCGAGGCGATCGAAGAGGCGGTGTTTCATGCAGATTTGGTGGTGGGTGCGGTCTTGGTGCCGGGTGCGTCCGCGCCGAAGCTGGTGACGCGGGCGATGCTGAGCCAGATGCGCCGGGGAGCGGTGCTCGTTGACGTCGCGATTGATCAGGGCGGCTGCTTTGAGACCAGCCATGCGACCACCCATGACAACCCGACTTATGTGGTCGATGGGGTGGTGCATTATTGCGTGGCGAATATGCCAGGGGCCGTGCCGCGCACCTCGACATTTGCCCTGACCCAGGCAACGCTGCCTTATGCGCTGAAATTGGCCGATCATGGTTGGAAGGCGGCGTTGCGGGCCGATGCGCATTTGCGCGCGGGGCTGAATGTCGCCGAGGGGCGGATTGTACACCCCGCCGTGGCGCAGGCGCTCGGCGTGCCGGTGTTGGATGCCGAACAGGCACTCGCGGGGGCATAGTCACGGGTGATGGCTGACCACGAGACCGAAACCAGCGAGGAAACGGCGGTTGGCGCGCGGCTCAAGCGCATGCGCCAAGTGTTCGGCCTGACCCAGCGCGAATTGGCGCGGCGGGCGGGGGTGACCAATGGCGCGATCTCGTTGATTGAGCAGGGGCGGGTCAGCCCATCGATTTCATCGCTGAAGAAAATTCTCGATGGCATCCCGATGTCGCTCGCGGAGTTTTTCACCCTGGATCTGACCGCGCCGGAGGATGTGTTTTTTGCCGCCGCCGACCTGACCGAAATTGCCTTCGAAGAGCAGATTTCGTTTCGCATGGTTGGGCGCCGCCTCAAAGATCGGGCGTTGCAGATGCTGCACGAGACCTATCGGCCCGGGGCGGATACTGGCGAGGCGATGTTGCGTCATGACGGCGAAGAGGTGGGCATTGTGGTGCGCGGGCGCTTGCTCGTCACCGTCGGTGATCAGGAACAAGCTCTCGGGGCTGGCGATGCTTATTACTTCAGTAGCCGGATTCCGCACCGGTTTCGCAACCCGTTCGATGAGCTATGCGAGGTGATTAGCGCCAACACCCCGCCGAGTTTCTGAGTTCTGGCTCGCTTTTTTTGTTGATTAGGCGATCAGACTTCACTACGATCAGGAGTGATGGTGGTTTTTGGGAATAGTATTCCGCGCGACGCCCATGCCGAGTTGCTCCGGCTCTGCGCGCGCATCGGCTATAGCCCGCATCGCTCCTGATTGTTGTAGCGTGCGGCAATGTGCCGCGACCTTGCTCTAACATTCGGAGATTACCATGCTCGATCATCCCTCGATTATTTCTGGCGCGTCTGACTTTGATTGGCAGGAAGCCGACGCAGCCCATCATTTGCACCCGTTTTCCGATCATCGGTCACTGCATCAAGGCAAGGTGAAAATCATCACCAGCGCCGAGGGCGTTTATTTGACCGATGATGCTGGCAATCGGATTCTCGATGGCATGGCCGGGCTTTGGTGCGTTGCCGTTGGGTATGGGCGGCAAGAGCTTGTTGATGCGGCGACCGCGCAAATGAAAACGCTGCCGTTTTATAACACTTTTTTCAAAACCGCGACCCGCCCGGTGATCCGCTTGGCCGAGCGGTTGACGCGGATGGCGCCGGGGGATTTGAACCATGCCTTCTTTGCGTGCTCAGGTTCAGAAGCGGTGGACACCGCTTTGCGCATGGCGCGCACCTATTGGATTACCAAGGGCCAGCCACAGAAGCGGGTGATTATTGGCCGTGAATTTGGCTATCATGGCTCAACAACCTTGGGGGCGGCGGCCGGCGGCATGGTGGATATGCATCGCCAAGGTGCGGCGTTGCCTGATTTTGCCCATGTCTTGCCGCCTTATTGGTATGGTTATGGCGGGCAGATGAGCCCTGCGGAGTTTGGCCTCTATGCGGCGAAGCAGGTTGAGGCGAAAATTCATGAGATTGGCGCGGACCATGTTGCAGCGTTCATTGGCGAGCCAATCCAAGGGGCGGGCGGGGTGATTATTCCACCAGAGACCTATTGGCCGGAAATCCAGCGTATTTGCCGCGAGAATGATATTTTGCTGATTGCTGATGAAGTAATTTGCGGCTTTGGGCGCACCGGACGGATGTTTGGCAGCGAGACATTTGGCATCACCCCAGATTTGATGACGCTCGCGAAGGGGATTACCTCGGGTTACATTCCCTTGTCAGCGGTGCTGGTGGGCGACAAGGTTGCCGATGTGCTGATTAATCAGACCGGCGAGTTTTACCATGGTTTCACCTATTCCGGGCATCCGGTGGCCTGCGCTGTGGCTTTGGCCAATCTGGATATTTTGGAATCCGAAGGGCTTGCCGCCCGCGCGGAGCGAATGGGTATCACGCTGCGTGCCAAATTGACCGAGGCCTTGGCGGATGAGCCAATTATTGGCGAGATTCGCGGCACGGGCCTGATCGGCGCGATCGAACTCACCGCCGATAAACGCACAAGGCGGTTTTTCGACAAGCGCGGACGGGTGGGCACGCTGTGCCGCGATCATTGTTTTGCTAACAATTTAGTGATGCGGGCGGTGCGCGATACCATGGTGTTTTCACCGCCTCTGACCATCACGGAGGCCGAAATCGATGAGTTGGTTGCCCGCGCCAAGCGCGCGATTTTGGCAACCCAAGCCGATGTTCGTTCTGAAATACAGTGATTTAGGCCATGGATATCGTATCATCCCATGAAGATCGGCTAGCGCTGCTTGGTGAGAGCGAGCTGATTGAGGCGTTTATCATTGATGTGAACGGCGTGCCGCGTGGCAAATGGTTGCAGCACGACAAGGCGGAGGCATTGTTAGGCGCTGGCATCGCGATGCCGCGCTCAGCCTATTTGCTTGATATTTGGGGTCGCGATATCGTTGAAGGCGGCATCGCTTTTGATACGGGCGACCCTGATGGCAATTGCATCGCGGTGGCTCACAGCGTGACGCGAATGCAATGGGCGGAGGGGCAAGCGGCCCAGGCGCTGTTGACCATGCGCGAGGCGGATGGATCATTGTTTTATGCCGATCCGCGCGGCGTGCTGAGCCGCGTGCTGGATCGCTACGCCGAACAGGGCCTGACGCCATCGGTTGGGGTGGAGTTGGAGTTTTATTTGGTTGATCCGCACCGAACCGGTGGCCAGCGCATCGCGCCGCGTGGCGCTGATGAAAGTGCGTGGCGCGGTTGGCAGACCGACACGATGGGGCTTTGGGAAATCCATGATTATGAACCGATCTTACGCGATTTGCTGCGCGCGGCTTCCGCCCAGAGCATCGCACTTGATACGCTGATTAGTGAAAACGGGCCGGGTCAGTTCGAGGTGACGCTGCGCTACGCACCGGATGCGCTGCGGATTGCCGATGATGCGGTTTTGTTCAAGCGCGCCGTGAAACAAATTGCACGCAAGCATGGTCTTTGCGCGACTTTTATGGCCAAGCCGTTTGGTAATTGGGCTGGCAGCGGCATGCATGTGCATATGTCGGTGCTCGATCGTCAGGGTGTGAATATATTTACCGGCGATGCCAGCCGGCCCAGCCCCGTTTTGTATCATGCGCTTGGTGGCGTGGTGAACGCGATGCCGGACACGATGCTAGTGTTTGCGCCGCATGCGAATTCATTTCGCCGGTTTGCGCCGGGCACGCATGCGCCGGTGTTTGGTGATTGGGGGCATGATAATCGGCTCTCGGCGGTGCGTGTGATTAATGCTGAGCCGCGGGCTGCGCGCATTGAACACCGGGTCGCGGGGGCGGATTGCAACCCTTATCTGGCTTTTGCCGCCATGCTTGGCGCGATGTTGGATGGCATGACGAGCAAGGCCGATCCTGGCCCGGAATCGGTGGGCGACAAAACTGGGGCTGCGGCACCGAAATTGCCGATTGCCTGGAGTGCTGCGACCGAACGGTTCGCCGGTTCGGCCCAGACGGCGGCGATTTTTGGGACGAAATTCCAAGGTATTTTCGCGTCGTGCAAGCGCCAGGAGATCGACGAGTTCCGCCGCCGGATCTCGGATGTGGAGTATGACGCGTATTTGAAGAATGCTTGACGCGAGAATTGCGATACGACTAACGACCCGTGACTGCACTATCAATCTAACATACAAAAAATTGGTTGGGTTCACATCGTCGTCGAGAAAAGTTTCGATTGTGGAGCCGATCATGACGCTGATAACCGGCAAGCTGCCGGCGATAATAAGAAACGATAAGCCAGAAGCATGCTAACCGAGCAACCAAAAACGGCTTGATCAATAAGGGAGCTAAATCGGATGCAAACAGAACTTAAGGCGAATTCGCTATCATTTTTTGAAACGATCATCATGGGGGTGGCTGGTTCAGCGCCGGCATTTTCCATTGCGGTGGCCATTGCTGGGTTGCTGGCGGTGTCGGGCAATGTTTCGCCGAACGCGCTGTTGATTTTCGCCGTGCCGATGCTGGGCATCGCGCTCGCCTATAAAGGTTTGAACCGGAAAATGGCGAATGCCGGCGCGGCCTATCAATGGACCAAATCGGTGATGGGCGGGTTTTTTGGTTATTTTTCCGGCTGGGCGCTGTTGATTGCCGCTTTGGTCTTCATGATTACCGGCAGTGTGCCGCTCGGCACCGCGACGATTGATTTGTTCGATCCAGCACTTGCCAGCAACGTGATCCTGACCACGGCCATTGGCGCAGGTTGGTTTGTGGTGATTGGCCTCGTTTTAATCAGCGGGATTGAGCTGACCAGTAAAATTCAAGTGGTGATGAGCTCGATTGAATTGACGATTTTGCTGGTCATTTCAATCGCTGCGTTTGTGCATACCGGACATTCAGCGGTCACGCCATTTTCTTGGTCCTGGTTCGGATTTAACTATCCGCCCGGCACTTTTGCCGCCTCTTCGCTGATTGTGGTGTTTTTATATTGGGGCTGGGACGTCACCTGTAATCTTTCCGAGGAGACCAAGGATTTGCCGCCCAACTCTGCGGGTCAAGGTGGGTTTTTGAGCGTGTTTGTGACCATTGCCTCGTTTGTCGCATTCACCGTTGCCACCCTGATGATGTTTTCGCTGGCCAAAGCCAAGGGATTTTCGGATAATTTGATTTACCACGTGGCGGTGGCGGCAGGTTTGGGGAAGGCAGGCGGCTATGCGGCGGCTTTGGCGCTGATACTCTCGAGCATTGCCACCTTGGAGACAACCATGTTGCAGTTTTCGCGCACCTTGTTTGCGATGGGGCGTGATCGTGCGTTGCCCGGCTATTTCGGCAAGGTCAGCCCGCGCACCATCACGCCAGTGCGCACGATGTATCTGCTGCTGGGGGTTGGGTTGGTGATGATTTTCATCTCAAGCTTCATGCCCTCGATTGCGGCGATTTTATCAGACTCGGTGAATGCGATTGCGGTGCAGGTTTGCTATTATTATGGGTTGGCCGGTTTGATTTGCGCTTGGGTTTATCGGGATAGTTTCAAGACAATGTCATGGGATTTGGTGCAATATGTCTTGTTTCCTGGCTTGAGCGGCCTCGCGTTGATCGGGCTTGGCCTATATGCCATCAGCACGTTTAATCTGACCACCAAAATTGTCGGGATTGGCGGGTTGCTGATCGGGATCGTGTTCTATCGTCCTGCTGGATACGGGCGCTCGACCCCTGAGGCGCTGGCCGGGGAATAACATGGATGGCGGCCATCGAGGATCACGACGCGTGAGCCTTGATGGGCGCTATTTATTCAATCGTCGAACAGTGAAAGCTGGGCGCTGACTGGTTTGGCGGCGGAGGGACGGGCAAAGGCGGTGCAATCGAGCGGCGGGGGTGTGCGCTCGAGCTGATATTGCCGGGCGGCGCGTTGAAAGCGAGCCGTGAGCAAGGCCGCATACGGGCCTTGGCCGGTGAAACGGCGGCCAAAGGCGGCCTCGTTCAACTGACCGCCGCGCACCTCGCGGATCAAGGCAAGAATGCGCCCGGCTCGATCCGGCACGATCCGGTTGAGCCAATCCGTCATCAAATCACGCACTTCCAGGGGCAGGCGGAGCAGAATCGCGTTGGCGTATAGCGCGCCGGCGCGGGATGCTTCGCGCAGGATTGCTTCAAGCTCGGCATCATTAAGGCCGGGGATCATCGGGGCAGCAAACACGCCGACCGGGATTTTTGCGGCGGCGAGACCCGCGATGGCCTGCAGACGGCGCGCCGGGGTGGCGGCGCGTGGCTCCATGGCGCGGGCCAGACGCGGATCGAGCGTGGTGATCGAGAGATGTACGCGCGCCAGGTTACGGGCCGCCATGCGCTGCAAAATATCGATATCGCGCAACACGCCGGCGGATTTAGTGACGATGGTCACCGGATGGTTGAACCGGTCGAGCACTTCGAGCACGGCGCGGGTCAGGCGTAATTGGCGCTCGACCGGCTGATAAGGATCGGTATTGGAGCCGAGCATGATCGGCGCGGGGCTGTAGGATTTACGGGATAATTCGCGCTCCAGCAGGCTGGCGGCGTCCGGCTTGAAAATCAGCTTGGTCTCGAAATCAAGCCCTGGCGAGAAGCCGAGATAGGCGTGGCTGGGCCGCGCATAGCAATAGACGCAGCCATGTTCGCACCCGCGATACGGGTTTAAACCGCGATCAAAACCCAAATCCGGGCTTTCGTTCCAACTGAGGATGCTGCGCGAGGCATCGCGGATGAGAACGGTTGGCGCGGGCGCTGCCGGCTCGGCCAGCGTGTCCCACCCATCATCGAAGGCTTCGGCGTGGTGTGTCTCGAACCGGTTGGCGGGGTGGTGTAACACACCCCGTCCGGGCAAATCAGCGTGTTGGGCGATCACCGATTGCATGTTCATGCTCCGTTCTTGCCCGTTCAACCATAGACGGCGATTTCGGTCAAGAACAAAATACGAACTGTGTCAGATTTTTGCTGCGGCGCGTCATTGCCACCGCATTGGATCAGTGCCGACCGTAATTATCCTCCAGGCGCACAATGTCATCCTCGCCGAGATAGGCGCCGGATTGGACCTCGATCAAGGTAAGCGGGATTTTGCCGGGATTTTCCAAGCGGTGGACGCAGCCGAGCGGCAGATAGAGGCTTTCATTTTCCCGCACCAGATGGGTCTCGGCGTCACGGGTGACCAAGGCGGAGCCAGCGACGACCACCCAATGTTCAGCGCGGTGGAAATGTTTTTGCAGGCTGAGGCGTGCGCCCGGATGCACCACGATGCGCTTGACCTGGAACCGCTCGCCCTCGATCAGGCTTTCATAAAAGCCCCAGGGACGATAGACGCGGGTATGCGCATCGGCTTCTTGGCGCTGGGTTGCGCGCAGGCGCTCTACCACATTTTTGACGTCTTGCGACCGGCTGCGGTCGGCGACTAGCACCGCATCCGGCGTGGTGACCACGATGACATCGTCAAGGCCGAGCAAGGCGGTAACTGCCCCTTCGCTGCGGACATAGCAATTGCGCGAATCCTCGATCAGCGCATCGCCGACCGCTGCGTTGCCCTGCGCATCCTTCGCCGCGATTTCCCAAATGGCCGACCAGGAGCCGACATCCGACCAGCCCAACGTGGCGGGGACCACAGCCGCGTGGGTGGTTTTTTCCGCGATGGCATAGTCAAAGCTGATCGAGGGTGCGGCGCGGAATTCGGCGGCGCCGAGGCGAATAAAGTCCAAATCCGTGCGACTCGCCGCAAGGGCCGCACGGGCGGCTTGCAGCACGGCGGGCGCCAAATCGGCAAAACTGTCGATCAAAGTGCGGGCCGAGGCGACAAACATACCGGAATTCCAGCAATGTTTACCATCCGCAATCAAATGCGCGGCTTTGGCTTGGTCCGGTTTTTCGATGAAACGGGCAATTCGGTAGGCTCCGGGCACGTCAGCTAATGGCGCTCCTTGCTCGATATAGCCATAGCCGGTTTCTGGCGTTGTTGCCTGCATGCCGAATGTCACGATCAGGCCGGTGCGGGCGGCCGCCGCGGCGATGGCCAAGGCGCTGGCGAGGGCTGCGCTATCGGCGATGGCGGCATCGGCCGGCATGATCCAGAGCAACGCATCCGGGTCGCTTGAGGCGGCGAGCGCCGCAGCGGCGGCGATGGCCGGCGCGGAATTGCGGCCTTCGGGTTCCAGCAAAATTTGCGCGGCGAGCGGGTGGCCGGCGCGGAGCTGTTCGGCGACGATGAAACGATGATCCTCATTGGCAACCACGATGGGCGGGGCGAAGCCTGGCCCGGCGGCGCGCGCTGCCGTTTCCTGCAGCATGGTGCGCGCCGAAATCAACGGCCAAAATTGTTTGGGATAGGATTTGCGCGAGACCGGCCAGAGCCGTGTGCCAGAACCGCCACAGAGAATGACGGGTACGATGGTCGATGATATTTGAGTAAGCGATTTTGCCATAATTAGGTTCCTCAATCTCGGCAAACCATTGCCAGTCACGGAGCGAAACGTCTAGCGTTCTCTGCGAATCGAACGGGGAGGCCCGGATGAAATATCGATTGGACGATCTGACCAGCGCCGAGTTCAAGGCGATGCAGCCCAGCAACCCGATCATCCTGTTGCCCATGGGCAGCACCGAAGATCAAGGCGCGCACGCACCGATGGGTGATTTTCGCCTGACCAGCATGATGGCACAACTCATCGCCAACGCGGCGAGCTCGGTGGGCACCTATTGTTTGGCCGCACCCACCGTGCCGTTCGGGGCCGCGGATCATTTTGCCTCGGCCCCCGGCGCGATTGCGCTGCGCCCGGCGACTTTGGGGCTGGTGCTGGCGGAAATGATCCAGAATCTGCTGGATCACGGATTAACCCGGCTGATGGTGTTAAACGGCCATGGCGGCAATGCGCCGGTGGTGCATGAGGTAACCAGGCAAGTGCGGCGCGAGGGCGGGCCAATCATTCCCTCGTTTCCGCTCTGGCAGGTGGCCAAGCGGGTGATGGAACGCCGGATTGGCCCGGCACCGGCGCGATTTGGTCATGGCGGCGAGCCGCTGGCCTCGATCGGCTTGGCGCTGCGCAGCCCCGCGATGCGGCGCGATCTGGCCGTGCCACCGACAAATCCCGGCACGATGCTGGGCTTGCCGGTTACCGATTTTGGCACATTGGGGTTTGAAGGCATGCCGATCAATGCGCCGGTTGATTACGACCAAGTGGCCCCGAATTCAGCACTGGGCGATGCGACCCAGGCGGATCCGGCTTTGGGGCTTGCTGTGGTTGCCGAGGTCGTGGCGATTGGAGCACGGTTTTGCGTGCATATGGCGTCGACACAGGCCTGATCGACCCCATCGGTGGTGGTTCCAGCCTGGATTCTGGTGACGATTGGGGCGGCGATCTTTCAGGTATGGCGCACGGCGCTGCAGGCTCGGCTGCGCGGGGTGTTGCCCGTCGGCGCGGCGGGCTTTGTGCGGTATATTTACGCTCTGCCCATTGATGCGATGCTGCTCGGCGGTGTTTTGTGGATTTTGGGTCACGGCATACCGGCAATCCACGCGGAGTTTCTATTACTGTGCTTAATCGGCGGGGTTGGGCAGATTTTTGGCACCGTTTTGCTGATCCAAGCCTTTGCTCACCGTAATTTCGTCGTCGGAACGGCCTATGCCAAGACCGAGGCTGCGCAATTGGTCGTAATTTCGGTGTTTTTCCAAGGGGCGCATATCGCACCGCTGGCGGTGGGCGGCATTTTATTGGCCGTGGTCGGGGTGTTTGCACTGTCACTGGCCGGGCAGGTTATGTCGCTGGGCGCGTTGGTGCGTGCCTCGGTGCAACCGGCGGCTTTGTGCGGGTTGGGTGCGGGGACCGCGTTTGCGATCACCGCCGTGGCCCAACGGGCTGCGGCGCTCACGCTGCCCAGTTCGGTGCCGATCATGCTGCAGGCGGTCTTGATGCTGACCATCACCAATAGTCTGCAAACGCTGATCCAAGGCGGCTATATGGCGTGGCGCACGCCTGCGGATTTGCGCGCCGCGCTGCGGCTTTGGCGGCTTGGGGCGCCGATTGGCGTGCTCTCCGCCGGCGGCTCAGCGCTCTGGTTTGCCGGGTTTGCGTTGACCGATGTGGCTTTGGTGCGTGGGTTTGGGCAGATTGAAATTCTGTTCACCCTGGCCGTTGGGCATTTTTTCCTGCGTGAGCGCACCAAGCGTGGCGAGGCGGCTGGGTTGATCATGGTATCGACGGGGGTGATTTTGATTGCTGTGGGGGGCGCTGCGGGATGAGGCTTAATCCTGGTTCAGCGCCATTCTGACCAAGGCGAGCAATTTTTCGAAGCTGGCTTCGAGGCTTTTGCCGCTGGTGTCGAAAATCAGATCGGCCTTTGCGTAAAAGGCGGCGCGCCCGGCCAGGATCATGCGCAAATCCTCCATCGCGGCATCGCTGCCCTCCAATGGCCGCAAATCACCCTGGTCGATCACGCGTTTCATGTGGTCTTCGGGGGCGGCGCGCAGCCAAATGGTGAAGCAATTACCCAGCAACAGACTGAAATTGGTCGGGTTGGACACCAGCCCGCCGGACGTTTCGATCACCACGCGGGTGGGGTCTGCCAGCACGGCTTCGAGCGCCTGGCGTTCATAGCGGCGGTAAGCCGTCGGGCCATATAAATCCTGGATTTCGGCGAGCGAACCACCGGCGATGCGGGTGATTTCGCGTCCCAGCTCAACAAAAGGGCGGCCCAATGCCTGCGCGAGCAACCGACCCAGGCTGGATTTACCCGCGCCCCGCAGGCCGATCAGGGCAATCCGGTCGAGCCTTGTGGTGGTTGATGAGGTCGAATCGAACAGGGCTTCGAGGGCGCGCTGGGCACGCTGCAAATCCTCAGCGCCGCGACCACGCAACGATTCGCGGATCATCAGCCATTCAGGCGTGGCGGTGGTTTCATCGCCCAGCAATTCGGCAATGGGGCAGTCGAGCGCCTGGGCGACGAGCTGGAGGACGAGCACCGACACATTGCCGATGCCGCTTTCCAAATTGGCCAAATGCCGCTCGGACACTTTGGCGGTGAGAGCCAGCACGCGGCGCGGCATGGCCTTGCGGGCGCGCAACAACCGCACCCGTTCGCCCAGAGCAACCAAGAGAGGCTCGCGGGGGGCAGCCGGTTTCGGAGGACGCATTTCCATTAACAACACCATAGCATCCGCGCCGGATGACGCAAAACGCAGCCTTGGTCAGAGCTCGGCAACGGCGGCAACGCCGGCGACCAGCCGGACGGCCTGGGCGAGGCGCGGCGAGACTTTAAAGCCTCCCGGCAGCGCAATATCGAGATGAGTGCCGTGGCCAATACGCGGTGCGATCAGCACCCTGCCCTTGCCGCGCCCTTCGCGGTCGAGCAACGCGCGCAACGGGGCGAGGGCGTCGGGCCGGTCAATTTCAATGCGCAGACCCCCACCGGCCTCGGCAGCCGCGCGATCCAGCAAATCGACGTCTAGGGCGGTAACGCGGAGGGTTTCACCGTCCAACCGCAATTCAGTATTGATCAGCAACGCTGTTCCCTCAGTTAGGGTATCGCGCGTGCGGGCGAGAATTTCGGAGAATAATGTGACCTCGAAACTGCCCGCCTGATCGGACAACAAAACCCAAGCCATGCGGCTACCGGTGCGCGTGGTGCGCTCTTTGCGGCTGATCACCACGCCCGCGAGCTTGGCGCGGGTGATGCCTGCGCGGGCCGTGGGTTCAATGCGGTTGGAGGCGATGACCCCGAGACGTTTCAAGGCGGCGTGATATGTATCGAGCGGGTGAGCGGTGAGGTGATAGCCGATCGCTTCGGCTTCGAAGCCGAGCCGTTCGAGCGGCGGCCAATCCTGAATGTCGGGTAGTTGCAACGGCTCGGGCGCACTTTCAGTGGCGAACATGCTGATTTGGCCGGAGCTGCGCGACAAGGCTTCGGCCTGAGCGCGACGCAAAATGGTTTCGGCGGCGGCAGCGACCTGTGCCCGGTTTGAATTGAGCGTGTCAAAAGCACCTGCTTTGGCGAGCTGCTCGATCTGCGCTTTGTTCAACGCCTTGGGATCGACGCGGGCGGCGAAGTCAGCCAGATCGCGGAATTTTGTGCGACCGCGCGCCGCCACAACTTCGCGCATGGCACCTTCGCCCACACGTTTGATCGCAGCGAGAGCGTAACGAATTGCCAACTGCCCATCAGGCATTGTCTCCACGGTGAAATCAGCGTCCGACGCATTAATGTCAGGGGCAAGCACCGTGATGCCGAGGCGTTGCGCATCTTGCTTCAAAGCCGCGAGTTTTTCGTGATTGGTGTGCGAGAGCGACATGCAGGCGGCGATGAAGGCGGCGGAATGATTGGCGCGCAGCCACGCGGTTTGATAAGAAACCAGGGCATAGGCGGCGGCGTGAGATTTATTGAAGCCATAATCAGCGAATTTGGCCATCAGATCGAACACTTCGATGGCTTTGGCTTCGCTCACACCTTTCGTTGCGGCACCATCCACAAAGATTTTTCGTTGAGCTTCCATTTCGGCGCGAATTTTCTTACCCATCGCACGGCGCAGCAAATCGGCGGCGCCAAGGCTATAGCCGGCCATGAGCTGCGCGATTTGCATCACCTGCTCCTGATAGACCATGATGCCATAGGTTTCGGCAAGAATGGGCTGCAACATCGGGTCCGGCGGTTCCCACGCCTCGCCATGTTTGCGGGCGCAATAAGCCGGGATATTCGCCATCGGGCCGGGACGGCCTAACGCCTGCGCGGCGACGAGGTCTTCAAAGCGATCCGGACGCATTTGCTTCAAGACATCGCGGAAAGCCTGGGTTTCGAAGGTGAACACGCCCCCCGCTTCGCCGCGCGCGAGCATATCATATGTTTTTTTGTCATCCAGCGGGATGCTGGCAAGATTAAGTTCGGTGCCAAGCCCGCGCAGGAATTTCACCGCCCGATCCAGAATGGTCAATGTGGTCAAGCCAAGGAAATCGAACTTAACCAGCCCGGCACTTTCGACATATTTCATCGAATATTGGGTGATCAACAAATCCGAGCGCGGGTCTTTATAGAGCGGCACCAACTCGGCTAACGGACGATCACCAATCACGACGCCCGCAGCATGGGTGCTGGCGTGGCGATAGAGCCCTTCGACCTGCAGAGCGATTTCAAGCAAGCGACGCACGGCTTCATCGGAATCGCGCATCTCGCGTAGGCGCGGCTCAGCCTCAATCGCTTCGGCGAGCGGGATCGGCTTCGCCGGATTATTTGGGGTGGCCTCAGCGACTTTATTGACCTGTCCGTAGGGCATGCCGAGCACGCGCCCAACATCGCGCACGGCGGCACGGGCTTGAAGTTTACCGAACGTGATGATTTGCGCGACGCGGTCTGCGCCATATTCGCGTTTGACGTAATCGATGACTTCGTCGCGCCGTTCCTGGCAAAAATCGATATCGAAATCAGGCATCGATACGCGCTCTGGATTCAAAAAGCGCTCGAACAGCAAGTTAAACGGGATCGGGTCGATATCCGTAATCAACAGCGCGTAGGCGGCGAGCGAGCCGGCACCCGAACCACGACCAGGGCCAACCGGAATGCCTTGCTGCTTGGCCCATTGAATGAAATCCGCGACGATCAGGAAATAGCCGGGAAAGCCCATTTGCTCGATAATAGTGAGCTCGAACTCCAGCCGTTCGCTGTAGCGGGTGGCGGTTGCCGCATCGGCATTCATCGCGGCGAGGCGGCGGGCTAAACCTTGACGCGCCATGGTGCGCAGGGTTTCAGCTTCGGTGCTACCGGGGTGGATTTTGGAACAAATAGGCAGAAGCGGTTTGCGGGTCGGGGCAGCGATTGCGCAACGCTGCGCAATATACAGCGTGTTATCGCAGGCATCCGGTAAATCGGCGAACAGGGTGCGCATGGTGTGCGCGGGTTTGAACCAATGCTCGGGGGTAACGCGGCGGCGCTCGGCTTCGGCGAGCAGGCGGCCCTCGGCGATGCACAGCAGCGCATCATGCGCCTCATGCATTTCCGGTTTGGCAAAGAAACATTCATTGGTGGCGACTAACGGCGCGTGCGCCGCTTCGGCAAGGGCGATCAAACCGGGTTCCACCGCGCGCTCTGCGGGGAGAAAATGCCGCTCCAGCTCAACGGCCAAACGATCGCCAAAAATGTCGAGCAGCGTGCTAACCAAGCGGTTTGCTTCGCTTTGTTGCGCTTCGCCCAGCAGTCGGCCAATCGGGCCAAAGCGGCCACCGGTGAGCAGGATCAGACCTGCATGATGACGCGCCAGGGTCTCGATGCTGATTTGCGGTTTGCCGCTCAGGCCGGGTTCGAGAAATCCGGCGGAGGAAAGTTTCGAGAGATTATCGAAACCTTCGGCATTTTGAGCGAGGGCGATGATCGGATCGGGCGGCAGGGCTGGATTATCGGTGCGGGCAAGGCCAAGCTGGCAACCAAGGATCGGCTGTACACCCGCATTCATACAGGCTTGGGAAAATTCGATGGCGCCAAACAAATTGCCGCTATCCGCGATCGCCACCGCCGGCATGGCATCAGCACGGGCGAGCGAGGCGATTTTATCGGGTTTGATCGCGCCTTCCGATAGCGAATAGGCCGAATGTACACGCAAATGAACGAAGGAATCGGTGGTCATAGCACAGCCTATCAGCCCAGCGGGGCGTGCAGCAAGCGCCGCCTGATCAGATTGGTGGGCGACGCTGCTCCCAAGGCGCGGCTTGCTCGAGCTGTGCGGCGAGACGAAATAAAATGTCTTCCCCACCGAATTTGGCGGTGAACATCACCCCGACCGGTAGGCCCTCGGCACTGTGATGGAGCGGCACCGACATTGAGGGCACAAAGCACAAATTGGCGAGTTGGGTGAAGGGTGTGCGTTCGAGATTGCGAAATGCCAGATCATCAATGATGCCGGATTTCAGCATCAGTTTTCCAGCCCGCAACGCAATCGCGATCTTGGCCAAGCGTTCTTGCGCGGGTGGCGTTGCAAGCTCACCGATTTTCGACGGCGCCATCGCGACGGTTGGCGTGAGGAATAGATCATAACGTTGGTGGAACGCCCCGAGCGCGCGGGCGTAATTGTTCCAACCATGCACCGAGGTGACGAAATCACCGGCAGAGAGCGCCCGGCCAAGCAGGGCAAGGGCGCGAGTGTCAGTTTCAAAATCAGTCGCCGGGGCGCCCGTTTGCGCCATGACCTGCGCCATCAGGGCAGCGACATGAGCGAAATACATCGTCATGTAGCTCTGCGCGAGCGCTTTGCCGTCAATCGCCGGTTCTGCTTCTTCGACGTAATGGCCGAGCGATTCCAACAATTTGGCAGCTTCGCGCACGGCGGTGATATTTTCGGCATCAACCCGGCCACCAATGGGCGAGCGCGTCGAGAACCCGATGCGCAAGCGGCCCGGATCGACGCCCACCTCTTCGCTATACGGGCGCAGCGGCGGCGCAATATTGAATGGCTCACCAGGGGCTGGGCCCGCCAAGCAATCGAGCATGGCGGCGGAATCGCGCACCGAGCGGGTGAGGGTATGGCTGCACACCGCCCCTTCCCATAGCTCGCCGGCGGCGGGGCCTTCGGGAATGCGGCCACGAGACGGCTTCAGGCCGAACAGGCCACAAAACGCGGCAGGGATGCGAATTGAACCGCCGCCATCGGAAGCCCCGGCCATCGGCACATAGCGCGCCGCCACCGCTGCGCCGGAGCCACCGGAGGAACCGCCGGGCGTGCGCTCGGTGTTCCACGGATTGCGCGAGGCACCGTGCAGCGCCGTCTCGGTAATCGCTTTAAGGCCCAGCTCGGGTGTTGCGGTGGTCGCGACAATCACGAGGCCAGCGGCTAAGCAGCGATCGACATAGGTGGCATTGGTGGTGGGGACGTTGTTGCGCGTGGCGCGTGAGCCCATGGTCATCCGGATGCCTGCGTAATCCTGCGCCAGATCCTTCAGCAAAAACGGCACGCCCGCGAATTTTCCAGCCTGCGGGCTGGCAAGTTGGCTGCGCGCCCGATCGCGGGTATCAACCGCAATGGCGTTCAGCTTTGGCTCCAGCGCATCAATGCGGGCCAGTGTGGCGTCAAGCACTTCGGCTTCGCTGATTTTGCGCTCGGCAATCAGCTGCGCAATCGCTGTGGCATCATAGGATGTTAGGTCGATTGTTGCCATCTTGTCCCCCGGTTGCCGCTTGAACTATAGAGCGAATTTGAGCTTTGCCGCCAATTCTCCAATAATGCCGCGCCGAAACAACAAGACGCACGCGATGAAGATAACGCCTTGGATGACGGTAACCCAATCGCTGAAGCTGGCGAGATAATATTGCATCGCGATGATGATCGCAGCGCCAATCAACGGTCCATAAATCGTGCCAATACCGCCGACCAGCACCATCAACACCACAATGCCCGACGTTGCGTTGCCAACATCAGTCAAGGTGACGATATGCGTGACCAATGCGTTCAGAGCGCCCGCCAACCCTGCGAGGCCAGCCGCAATGGTGAACACGATCCATTTATACTGCGCCGGTTTATAGCCGAGCGAAATCGCGCGATTTTCATTTTCCCGAATCGCCTTCACCACCTGACCGAAGGGTGAATGCACCACCCGATGCACAAACAGAAAGGCGATCAAAAACACCACCAGCGCGAAGACGTATAAATGCAAATCGCTATGGAGCGAAATAATTCCCGCCACCCGACCGCGCGGGATATTTTGCATGCCGTTCTCGCCGCCGGTGAAGCCGGTATCTTGCACGGCGAAGAAATTGACGAACTGCGCGAGGGCGAGCGTGATCATGGCAAAATAAATGGTTTGCCGGCGGATCGCGAGCCAACCAAATACCGCGCCAATCGCAGCACCGGTGAGGGCGCCCAACGCCACGCCCGCCTCGGGCGTCAGATGCAGGGTTTGCACCGCATACCCACCTACATAAGCCCCCATACCGAAATAGGCCGCCTGGCCGAGCGACAGCAGGCCGGTATATCCCATCAACAAATTAGCGCCCATCGCGAAAATGGCGAAGCACATAACCTGCATCAGAAAGACCGGATAGGCAACGAAGGGTGCAATGACCAATGTCGCAAGCATCAGTATAAACGCTACTGATTGTGCGCCCGTGAAACCCCAAATCACGTCGCGCGGTGGTGCCTTGGGCAGAGCCGTCTCTGACATTATGCCGCCTTTCCGAATAGCCCGGCCGGGCGGGTGAGCAAAACAATCGCCATCACCGCGAACACCACAACCGAGGAGGCTGGCGGATAAAACACTTCGGTAAAGCCTTGAATAATGCCAAGCCCGAAGCCCGTGAGGATGGCCCCGCCAATCGAGCCCATGCCGCCAATGACGACGACTGCAAACACCGTATCGATCAAGGCGCTGCCCATATTCGGATTAACCGAGTATAGCGGTGCTGCGAGCACGCCGGCGAGCCCAGCAAGGCCAACGCCACCGGCAAATGTCAGGGCGATCAAGCGCGGCACATTAACGCCAAAGGCTTGAACCAAGGATGGATTTTCAGTGGCAGCACGCAATAACGCGCCAAGCCTAGTTTTTTCAATTGTGAACCAAACGGCGGTGCAAATGACAATTGCAGCACCAATGACAAATCCGCGATAGACGGGGAGGAACATGAAGCCCAGATCGACAACACCGGACAACAGATCCGGCGCGTTATACGCCACGCCGGAGCTGCCGAATCCGTTGGTGAATAATCCCTCCAGAACTAACGCGAGGCCGAATGTTAGAAGCAGGTCATAAAGAATATCGAGCTTATAGGTGAAGCGGATCAAGCCACGCTCGATACCCAAGCCAAGAGCAGCGACAATGACCGGCGCGATGACAAGCGCTGGCCAGAAGCCAATTCCCACATAGTGATACAAGCCCCAGGTGACGAAAGCGCCCACCATGAATAAGGCCCCATGCGCGAAATTAATCACCCGCAAGAGGCCGAAAATGATCGCCAAGCCCAACGAGAGCATGGCATAGAACGAGCCATTAATAATGCCGAGCAATAATTGCCCGAACAAAAGCGGCGCTGGCTTGCCGAAAATCATCATCATGGTGGGGCGCTACCGATCAGGTCTTGATGAGCTTGCAGGCCGTTTCCTCGGACATCGGCATATAAGCCTTATTGGCCGGGGTGGAGGCGAGCAGTGTGTAGTAATCCCAGGGGATTTTGCTCTCACCAGGCTTTTTCACCTTGAACAAATAGGCCGTGCACATAAACCGGCCATCCTCGCGGATATAGGCTTTGCCGAACGCGTCATCATCGGTTGGCATTTTCTTCATCGCCGCGACCAGTTCCGCCCCGTTCTTGACCGCTGCCATATTATTCATGGCGTGGACAGTTTTCAGGAAGTGCAGCGTGCCCGAATAACATCCGGCTTGGTCCATGCAGGGATAATTGGTTGGGGTGCGCGGCAGCACGCGCTTGGTGAAGGCGCGGGTGCGATCATTCAAGTTCCAATAGAAGCTCTCGGTAAGGATCAAATCCTGCGCGATATCCAAGCCCATGCCGTGAACATCGTTGATGAACACGAGCAGACCCGCGATTTTCATTTTTTTGGTCAGGCCGAATTGATGCGCCTGTTTGATCGAATTCACAGTATCGGCGCCGGCATTGGCGAGGCCGAGCACTTGCGCACCCGAAGATTCCGCCTGGATCAAGAAAGAGGAAAAATCGGTGGTCTGCGGGAACGGATAATTAACGTTGCCGACCACGGTGCCACCATGGCTTTTGACCACTGCTGCTGTTTGATCATGCAGCAAATGCCCAAAGGCGTAATTAGCGGTAACGAAGAACCAGCTTTTGCCACCGGCCTTGACCATGGCACCGCCGGTCGATTGGGCGAGCATGTAGGTGTCATACGTCCAGTGGATGCTCTGCGCGTTGCAGAATTTGTCGGTGAGCGAGGAACCCGCCGCGCCGGAATCGATGAAGGCGCGGTTTTTATCATGCGCCACGCCATTGATCGCGATTGCGACCGCAGTGTTGGGCACATCGATGACCAAATCAACACCTTGGTCATAAAATTGCCGGGCCAGGGCGGTGCCGACATCGGGCTTGTTTTGGTGATCGCCCTTCAAAACGGTGACATTATAGCCCTTTTGCGTCGCGCCGAAATCGGCGACAGCTTGTTCAACGCAGGCAACCGAGGTCGGGCCGCCATCGTCACGATAGGGACCGGAAAAATCGCTGATCACCGCGATCTTGATGGATTTACCACCGGCGGCACGCGCCCGGCCCATCGGCAGGCTGGCCATGGCCGCGCCGGTTGCGGCACTACCGATCAGAGTTCGTCTTGATATCGTCATTGTCAGTTTCTCCCGTTGAGCTGATGAAACATTGATTAGATCCCGAGTCGCTGATGCAGTATCTCTTGCTTCTCGGGAAGTTGGTCGCGGGTAATCATATCCACCACCTGACCATGCTCGATCAGATAATGCCGGTCCGCGAGTTGCGAGGCGAAGCGGAAATTCTGCTCGACCAGCAGAATGGTAAAACCGCGACGCTTGATTTCGCCGATCATGGCGGCGATTTGTTGAACGATCACCGGCGCCAAACCCTCGGTGGGTTCATCAAATAACAAAAGCCGAGCGCCGGTGCGCAAAATCCGGGCGATGGCGAGCATTTGTTGCTCACCGCCGGATAATTTGGTGCCAGCACTTTTGCCGCGTTCCCGTAAATTGGGAAACAGCGTGTAAATATCATCAAGAGCCATACCGCCCGGCCCAATCACCGGCGGCAGCAACAGATTTTCCTCAACCGTAAGACCAGAAAAAATCCCGCGATCTTCAGGGCAAAACCCAATACCGGCGCGACCGATCTGATCGGGCCGCGCGGCGATCAGATCGACGCCTTGAAAGCGAATATGGCCAGAGCGCCGGGGCACTAATCCCATGATCGATTTAAGGGTGGTCGATTTTCCCGCCCCATTACGGCCGAGCAAGGTGACGCATTCGCCCTCATGGATCTCGAGACCGATGCCGTGCAACACATGGCTTTCATCATACCACGCATTCAAATCGGCGATGCTCAGCATGGGCGTATCAGACATGATCGACCCCGGAATGGTCTGAGCCGAGATAGGCCTCGATGACGGCGGGATCACGCGAAACCGTCGCGTAATCGCCCGCGGCCAGCACCCGGCCACGCGCCAGCACCGTGATCCGGTCAGACAGACCGGACACGACCGAGAGATTATGTTCAACCATTAAAATCGTGCGTCCCTGGCGAATTTTCCGGATCAACGCGACGATGCGCTCGACATCAGCCTCCGTCATGCCGGCGGTTGGTTCATCGAGCAGCATCAGGCGCGGATCGAGCGCAAGAGTGGTGGCAATTTCCAGCGCCCGCTTGCGCCCGTAGGACAACAACGCGGCCTGGGTATCGACATGATCATCAAGCCCCACATCCGCCAGCAGCGCCTGGGCTTGCTCGTTATATCGGCTGAGGATTTTTTCACCGCGCCAGAAATCAAAATTACCACCACGGGCGCGCGCCAGCGCAATCCGCACATTCTCCAAAGCGGTCATATGGCCGAACACCGCTGAAATCTGAAAGCTGCGCACCATGCCACGCCGGGCGATGTCCGCCGGCGCCAGCCTGGTAATGTCGTGGCCCTCAAAGCGGATTGTCCCCGCCGTCGGTTGCAAGAATTTGGTCAATAAATTGAAGCAGGTCGTTTTGCCGGCACCGTTTGGACCGATTAAGGCATGAATGCTGCCCTGTTCAATATCGAAATCAACCCCCTGCACCGCCATGAACCCTCGAAATCCTTTTGACAGGCCACGGGCCTCAAGAATCGAAGATGTCATCGATGATGATGCTTAGTTATTGAAATTGACAATATCAGAAACACGGAACGTCCCCGGTGATTTATTGAACTTATGCATAATGTTGCACAATCCCGCTCGCCGCGCAATATGTGCGCCGCGCGCGGGATTGCTGTTGGTTCAAACTTTCAAAATCAGCTTGCCGAAATTTTCGCCGGTAAATAGCTTCTGTAGGGTTTCAGGGAAAGTTTCGATACCATCGACAATATCTTCGCGGCTTTTCAACGTGCCCTGTTTCAGCCAGCCCGCGATGTCGCGCATCCCCAACGCGTAGCGATCAGCATAATCGAACACGATCATGCCTTGCATGCGGGCGCGATTAACCAGCAGCGAGAGATAATTCGCCGGGCCTTTAATCGGCGTGGTGTTGTTATATTGCGAAATCGCCCCACAAATCACGATGCGCGCACGCAAGCGAATTTGCGCTAGACAATCATCGAGTATTTGTCCACCGACATTATCGAAATAAACATCGATACCCTTGGGACAATATTCGCGCAGCTTGGCTGGAACTGAGTCGGATTTATAATCGATTGCCGCATCAAAGCCGAGCTCATCGACAATGTAACGGCATTTATCGGCACCACCGGCAATGCCGACAACATGACATCCTTTGATTTTGGCAATTTGGCCCACCAAGGCACCAACCGCCCCCGCCGCACCCGACACCACCACCGTCTCACCCGCCTGCGGCTCGCCCACCTCCAGCAAGCCGAAATAGGCCGTCATCCCCGTCATTCCCAGCGCGGAGAGAAACAAGGGCTTCGGGGCCAAGCTCGGATCGACTTTCATGCAGTCCTTGGCCGCAATAGTCGCGATGCTCTGCACGCCCAATGCGCCGGTTACCACATCGCCAGGCGCAAAGCCCGCATCTTTGCTTTCAATGACGGTGCCCACAGCGCCCGCCCGCATCACCTCGCCCAACTTGACCGGCGGGATGTAGGATTTGCCCTCGTTCATCCAGCCACGCATCGCGGGATCAAGCGAGATATAATCGACGCCCACCATGATTTCGCCGGACGCCGGCGAGCGTGCGGCTTCGGTGCGAAATTCGAAATCCTCGCGTTTGACATGCCCGACCGGGCGGCGGATGAGCCGGAATTGTCGGCTTTCGAGATTGGTCATGACGGTTCCCCCTAATATGCCGCCACCGTATGCCGCGTTGCCAAGCACCGCAAGCAGGCGGTGCTGAACGGGAGACGCTGGCCAACGCGAAAACGTCATCAATTTGTAAAAATCAAGACTCTGTCATCAGAGTTTCATTAGGTGCAACGCGGCGCGATCGCGTATCGGAACCCGCATGACAGCATCTCTGGTGACCCCGCGCTATCGCAGCGTGTTCATTTCGGACACGCATCTCGGCACTCGTGGCTGTAAGGCCGAGTTCCTCGCTGATTTTCTCCAGCGCGTCTCCACCGATCATCTTTATCTGGTCGGCGACATTATCGATGGCTGGCGGGTGAGCCGGTTTTGGTATTGGGATAAGATGCATGACGCGGTGATCACTGAAATATTGCGCCAGGCGCGCAGCGGCGCGCGGGTTACCTATGTGCCCGGTAATCATGACGAGGCCGTGCGGCGGTTTCTGCCGCTCGGATTGGAAGTGGCGGGCATCAAGCTGCTCAACGAGGCCGAGCACCGCACCGCCGATGGCAAGCGCTTATTGGTGATCCACGGTGATCAATTCGACTCGGTGGTGCGCTATGCCAAAATTCTAGCACTCCTCGGCGATTGGGCCTACACCGGCGCACTGGTCGCCAATCGGTATTTCAACCTGATCCGCGCCCGGCTGGGCTATCCGTACTGGTCGCTATCGGCTTATTTGAAGCGGCAGGTGAAGGAGGCGGTGAAGGCGATTGATCGGTTCGAAACCGCTCTTGCCGCCGATGCGGCGGCGCGCGGCTTCGATGGCGTGGTGTGCGGTCATATTCACCATCCGGAAATGCGCATGGTCGATGGTGTGCTCTACATCAATGATGGTGATTGGGTCGAAAGCTGCACCGCATTGGTCGAGCATTTCGATGGCCGGCTTGAGCTGATCGATTGGGCCGCGTTGAACAAATTCTCGTTCGTAGCGCCGCGCAAGGCAACGCCGCGCCGCGTGATGATGGATGCCGAACCTGCCTGAACCGGGGCGAATTTTAATTATTTCAGATGCGTGGCACCCGCAAGTTAACGGGGTGGTGCGCACACTCTCCATGGTGGCGGAACGGCTGATCGCGGCGGGCGATGTGGTATCGGTCATCGGGCCAGATCGATTTCGCACCCTCCCTTGCCCAACCTATCCGGAAATTCGACTCACCATTGGCGGTGGCCGCCGACTGCGGCGAATGATTGAGGATTTTTCGCCCGATGCGTTGCACATCGCGACGGAAGGACCGCTCGGCCTCAGCGCGGCGCGCTGCGCCCGCTCACTTGGAATGGCCTTTACCACCGCCTACCATACGAGATTTCCCGATTATCTCGCGGCACGGCTGCTGGTGCCGCGCCGCATGGCCTATGCATGGTTGCGCCGGTTTCATCATCAAGGCGCTGGCGTGATGGTTGCCACCACCGGACTTGCGACCGAGCTGGCAGCGCGCGGTTTTGACAAAACGCTGCTCTGGTCACGCGGTGTCGATGCCACCTTGTTTCACCCGAGCCGGGCCACGCCCCTGCCCTATCAGAGGCCGATTTTCCTCTCGGTCGGGCGGCTGGCGGTGGAGAAGAACCTGCCCGCTTTTCTTGACCTCGCTTTGCCCGGCAGCAAGGTGGTTGTCGGCGATGGCCCGGCCCGCGCTGCATTGGAGCAGCGCTATGCGGGCGCCCACACGCATTTCCTTGGCACGCGGCAAGGCGCGTCCCTCGCCAGCCTATTTGCCTCCGCCGATGTGTTTGTGTTTCCCAGCCGGACCGACACATTCGGCTTGGTCGTGCTTGAAGCCCTCGCCGCGGGGACGCCAGTTGCGGCCTATCCGGTCGCCGGACCGCGCGATGTGATCGGCGGCGCTGACCCGGCAGTCGGTGTGCTTGATGAGGATTTAGGGGCCGCTTGCTTGGGCGCGTTGACCATTAATCGCGATCATTGCCGCGCCTATGCCGAACACCACTCATGGGAGTCGTGCGCGCGGCTATTTCGCAAAAATCTGGTCGCCATTGGTTCCGCCCGCGCCGCCTCATTTCATTGAGCAGCGACGCGGGTAGTATGCCGAAATCAGCCGGCGTGAACCGCCTTGGCCGCTTGCACGATGGCGGCGAAGCCCTCGGCGTCATCATACGCCATGGCGGCCAACACCTTACGGTCAAGCTCGATGTTCGCGAGCTTCAGCGCATTGATGAACTGGCTATAGGTCATGCCGTGCTCGCGCACCGCCGCATTGATGCGCTGAATCCAGAGCGAGCGGAACTCGCGCTTTTTGACCCGGCGATCACGATAGGCATAGCGCAACGCCTTTTCCAGGCGCTCCAACGCGATCCGGTAGCTGGTCGAGGACCGGCCAACGAAGCCCTTGGATTGATCGAGAATTTTTTTGTGACGAGCATGGGCGGTAACGCCCCGTTTTACGCGTGCCATGTGCTGCGCTCCTTAATTGAGACCGTAGGGGGCCCATTGCTTGACGGTTTTGCCGTCCTGCTCGGGCAGAGCCATGGTGCCGCGATTGGTGCGCTTCATTTTTTGCGAGCGATTGATCAAACCATGGCGCTTATTGCCATGACCGGCCAGCACTTTGCCGGTTGCGGTGATTTTGAATCGCTTTTTGACCGACGATTTGGTCTTCATTTTCGGCATTTTCTGTCTCCTTATCTCCGTGCCCGCTCGGCGGGTGCGCGGTGTGCGGCCGGGCATGCCAACTGGCCCGGACTCGCGACGGGATCGCGCGGAAGCCCGGCTTTTACACAGACCAGCAGGCTGACGCAAGCGCGGTGCCAGAAATCGGCTCCACGACCGAAAATGCTGCAATCGCACATTGAAAGCGACCGTTTAATTGGTTAACGTCATCAAGACGTATCGGGTTGCAATCGCAGGCAAACAAATTCGCACCGTGATCGCCGATTGAACGATTATCGGTTGAGTTTCAATTGATTGGATGATGATGAAAAAATCGCTCCCCGCAGCCCCAACCCGCCGTGCGCCACGCCCGACAATGCGGCCCATTCTCGGTTTTCTCGACCGGATCGAAGATGCGGAAATTGCGGGATGGGCGTTTGACCCGATCGATCCAGCGACGCCCCTAACGATGCGCGTGATGATCGATGGTGCCATTGCCGACGTGCTGACCTGCGACGTCAACCGGCCAGACGTGTCCGCACTCAACCTGCCGAGCACCAAAGTGGGTTTCGAATATGCGATCCCGGCCAAGTATCAGGACGGGCTACGCCATGTGCTGTCGCTGGCCGGGATTGACGGCGTGCCGATCCATCTACCCGGGCGGGGCGGCATTATTTTACCTGAATTGCATTTTTGCCTGACCCGGCAAGTCCGTATCGATGGCGTGCTTGACGGCTTGGTGGATGGCTTGATCCAGGGCTGGGTGCTGCGCGTTGATCAACGCAGCAATGAAAAATCGGGCGGCGTGCGGTTGATGGTGACGGCCCAAGGTCAGCCGCTGACCGAGCTTGTCGCCGATCAATTTCGCGGCGACGTTGCCGAGGCCCTCGGCTGTGATCCGGCGTGCGGCTTTTCCTTCGTGCTCCCCCCGGCGCTGCGACTGGGCCGCCGGGTCAAGCTCGATTTTCACGCGATGCCTGAGCGTGTGCAGCTGCGCGGTGCGCCGATTGAGATTACCGTGCCCACATCCCAAGAGCGCAGCCAGATCGCCGCGATGATTGAGCGAACCGATGAGATGTTTCGGTTTGCCTATAATTTGCGTCGCGACCTGAAAGCCGCCCTGCCTACGGATCGCTATTCTTTGGCCGATTATCCGAGCTGGGCTGAGCAAAACGCCCCCTTGATCCTCCCCCGCGCAACCCAGCGCTACGGCGGGTTAACCGCCGAACCGCGCGTTTCCGTGCTGTGCCCAGTTTACCGCCCGGTGCTCGCGGAATTTCTGGCGGCGGTCGATTCGGTGCGTGCGCAAACCTATCCGCATTGGGAATTAATTCTGGTTGATGATGCCAGCCGGGACGATACGCTGAGCGCGACTCTGGCAGAACTGGCTAAGCTTGATCCGCGCATTCGGGTGCTCACCCAGGCGAAAAATAGCGGCATTGCCGCCGCGACCAACTTGGCACTTGGCGCGGCCCAGGGCGATTTCGTCGCGTTTTTCGATCATGACGATGTCATGATCCCGTGCGCACTCGACGTGATGATGCGCGCTCAGGCGGCAACCGGGGCGCGGCTGCTTTATTCCGACGAAGATAAAATCGATGCGCGCGGGCGGGTGAGTGAGCCGAATTTCAAACCCGATTTCAATTATCGGTTCTTGCTCGACCTCAATTATATTTGTCATTTGGTGATTGCGGAAACCGCCTTGGTGCGCGCAGCGGGCGGGCTTGATCCGCGCTTCGATGGTGCGCAGGATCATGATTTGCTGTTGCGCCTGACCGAGCATTTGCGGGCGGACGAGGTTCATCACGTCGCTGAAATTTTGTACCATTGGCGCATCACCGCCCAATCCACCGCAGGCGGTGCGAGCGCCAAGCCGCGCGCGGCCCTTGCCGGCGAAGTGGCGGTTGCCGAGCATTTGAAGCGCCGCCGCCTCGCGGCCAAAGTCGAACGGCGCGGGGCGCTCACATGCTACCAAACCCAGTTCACCAGCCAGGCCGATCCGGGCGTGTCGATCCTGATCCCCTATCGCAATCACATTGCGTTGACCCGCCAATGCGTCGAGGCGATCCGCAAACACACTAGCGGCGTGAAATATGAAATCATTTTGCTGGATAATTGGTCCGATGGCGTGGACGCTGAAAAATTTGCGGTCGACCAGGGTAATCTGCCCGATACGCGGGTTTTGAAAATCGCAGAGCCATTCAATTATTCAGCGATCAATAATCGCGGTGTCGCCGCTGCGCGCTATCCCTATTTGCTGTTTTTGAACAATGACGTGTTTGTCAAAGACGAAACTTGGTTGCGCACGCTCTTGAACGAAGCCCTGGCCGATCCGGGTGCTGGGGCGATCGGCGCCAAATTGCTCTATCCGAATGGTACGGTGCAGCATGCCGGTGTGGTGCTGGGCGTTGGCGGTGTGGCCGACCACGCGTTTCGCGGCCTTGGCGCCGCCGAACCTGGCTACATCGCCCATGCCATGACTGCCCGAGAGGTGGCTGCGGTCACGGCGGCCTGCATGTTAGTGCGGCGTGACGCCTTCGAACAGGCGGGCGGTTTCGATGCCGAGGAGCTGGGCGTTGCGTTCAACGATGTTGATTTATGCTTGAAGCTCCGCAAAGCCGGATATCGGATTTTATTCACCCCGGACGTGGTTTGTGAGCATCGCGAGAGTATGAGCCGGGGTGATGATCTCGGCGAAGAAAAATTGGCGCGCTTCATGTTGGAAAATGAGGTGATGCGCGTGCGCTGGGGTGATACATTGCCGTTCGACCCATTCTATAATCGGCAATTTGCCCGGGAGGGCGGGGTTTATCGAGATTTGCGCATCATTGAGCCGACGCAGGAAACACCCTGGCAGCAACTGCCCAAGGCCACAGACATCATTGCCCCGGCCATGGCGGCGCGCGCTAGCGCGGCCCGCACTGACGAGCCTCATTCTGAAAGTGCTGTGCGCACGAGGAGCAAGCGTGGACCGCGCCATGGAAGCTGACCTTATTTTAGCCGCCATGCACCACCCATGACGGTCGGCGAGGCCGCACCGCACCGGCATCTCTGCACCGATTGCGGGATTTCGCGCACCGATGATCCTAAGCGCTGCGGGCAGGCCTGCCAATTCATCAAACCCGACTATGACCGGCTGGAAACCCAAGTTCATGGCCGCACCCGCGATCCGGCGCGGCCCGATGAGTCATTTTTCGGGCCGTTTCAGCGCATGGAGCGCGCCACGCTGCAGCCCCCGCGCGCCGGCGCCCAATGGAGCGGCATCACCACCAGAATTGCGGAAAAATTGCTGGAAAACGGCCAGGTTCAAGCCGTTTTGACCATGGTACCTGACCCGGATGATCCATGGCGGCCCGTGCCAGCCTTGATCACCCAAGCCAGCGACATGGCGCAAGCGCGCGGCATGCGCATGGGCTACGCGCCCTTGCTCGCCTTGTTAGAACCCGCCCGCGCGCAAGGCTACCGGCGGCTCGCGGTGATCGGTATTCCTTGCCAAGTTTATGCCTTACGCGCTCTTGAGAAATCTCTTGGATTTGAGCGCCTCTATGTGGTTGGCACGCCCTGTTCGGATAATACCAGCACTGAGAATTTTCATCAGTTTCTGGCCTTGTTATCCGACGCGCCGGAGACCATCACCTATCTGGAATTTCGCGCTGATTATCATGTTGAGCTGCGGTTTCGCGATGGGCGGCGGAAAATCATTCCGTTTTTGCAATTGCCGATTTCTAAACTGCCACCCGATTTTTTCCCGCTCACCTGCCGCACCTGCGTCGATTACACCAATGTGCTGGCGGATATCACCATCGGGTATATGGCCGGCCAAGGCGAGCAATGGATGATCGTGCGTAATGCACGCGGTGCGGAACTGGCCGCACTGCTCGGCGATGAGGTCAAGATCACGCCATTGCAAAGTGCCGGCAAGCGGCACGGGGCGGTGAAGGGCTTCATGGTCAATACCGAACGGGCGGCGGGGGGATTGCCGCTCCGGCGGATGCCAGGTCCGTTACGCCTGATCATGGGCTGGTTGATGCCAAAGGTCGGGCCGCGCGGCTTGGAGTTTGCCCGCACGCGCGTTGAAATGAAGGCGATCGAGACGGTGCTGCATTTGCGCCGGGCAGAGCCGGCGCGGATGAAATCAATGATCCCGGCGCATGTTTGGCGGCTGGTCGCACCCTATGGGCTTAGCCCCAAACCCGGCGAGCGCACGCCCGGCGCCGATTAACCCCGCATCGGGCGGTTTATTGGGCGGCGGGCGACAACACCGCACAACCGGTTGGTGCCGAGCGCAGGCGTTCACAGGCACTCAACGCCGCCGTCTGCGGCAGATCGATGTAGCGGGCGCGATAGAGCCGTCCGCGCGGGGTATTCACGCTGATCACCACCGGCTTGCCTTTGATCAACATCTGCACCGCTGACAATTCGGCAACCCCCAAGGCGGCCTTGGCCTGCGAGGGGGTGTTATAGGCACCTACCTGGATCGCCCAGCCGCTATGGTGAGGCGGGATCACCATGGTCGCCGGGCGCACCGGTCGGGGCAGTGGCGGCGCGGCGATCACCGGTTGCGGCGGAATATAAGGCAGCCGGGTTGCCGCTTCAGCGCTCGGGATCAAAGCGAAGCCGCCGCTGTGCTGAACCGGGGGTGGAGCAAACGGGGTTTGCTGAGCCACTTGCGGCGGCGGCGTGAGTGACGCCACCTCAATCGGGGCCGGGGCGGCTACAGGTGCGGCGACGGGTGCGGGGGCCGGTGCGCCGGATTGGTTCGGCGTGGTTTGCTGTGCGGCGGCTAACGCCTGTTGATTAAGCTGGTCGGTGGCCGATGAGCCATCCCCGGTTCGCATGCCCGGCGGTATCGTCGCGGGCAGGCGGTTCATCGCTAGCTGGACATTGGGCGTCCCAGCCGCGTTTGGCGCCGCCGGATAGATGCCGCTGATATGCGGAGCAATCATCGCCACATATTGCCGCGTGGCGTTCGGCAGTGGCTGACGGTAATCCAGATAATTATCCAGCCGCCCCGGTCCCGCATTATAGGCGGCGAGAAACCCCGGCGAGCCGTAAATTTGATACATTTCGTGGATATAGGCGGTGCCGGCCATGATATTGTTATACGGATTATACGGATCGCTGCCGAGCCCGTATTCAGCCGCCATTTCACGATAGGTCGCCGGTTCCAACTGCATCAATCCCATCGCACCGGTGGGCGAGGTGGTGAGATGACCGCCGAGATATTCATGCCCGCCGGATTCGACGCGCATGACCTGGCGGATCCATTGCTGCGGCACGTCAAACCGCTTTGATGCCTGCCGAATATACGGACCCCACGGATCACTCGGCGGGCCGGGCGGCGCATAACTGCCGGATGCGGCATTGGCATAGCGCGAGGCTTGGCCGGTCGCGGATAATTTCGATGAATGGCTGGCGCAGGCCGACAAGAGCGCCAAGGCGGAAAATAGAGCGGCACGCTGCAACAGCCGCACCGTACGGCGTTTGGAGAAATCGAGGACGGCAGACGCCGTGATTGCCATGGCGCAGGGTCTTCCAAACTAGGCGGATCTGACGATCCGCGTTGCAACAATTTTGCTCCGCCAGACGCTGCGGAGTTGACCAAAGTAAAACCAACGCTGCCGATGATGACCGCCAGCGCATCAAAGCCGAGATCCGGAGCAAAGTTCGTGCGAATTCTCAGCGGATCGATGTAAGCTGTTATCTTATAGGCGAAATTATGGCAAGCATTAGTTTAATTTGCTAGGGCGCGGCGAAATCCAGCGTGCCGTGTCCGCTGATTGAGATGACCAATCCGTAAGATTGCGCTAAGGACAGCGAATGACCCCGCTTTCTCGATCATATTTCAGGACCGCCGCATTGTTAACCGCCGTCGGATTGACCTCATGCGCACGAGCGGTAACGCCTGCGCCTTTGGCCGCCGATCCATCGGCCACTCTCTCGGCGTCTTCGATCGGACCCAGTAAAATCCTGGCGGTTCGGCCCGTGAGCCGCGTAGGTGCCGGTGGTGTGTCAGGCGTTCTCTCGATCATTGGCGCGGCTGATGCACCGCGCGAGGCGGGGCAGGAAGTGATATTGCGCGATGCCAATGGCCGGGTTCTCTCAGTCCTGCGCCCGGCCGACAGCTCAGCACCCGGGAGCCAAGGCCCGCACGCGGCGAATGAAATTCCCGACAGCTAAAGACCGGTTTGGTTGAACCGCCAAGCCGGTTCCTGTATCGCCACTCTATGGACACGCAACTTGTTAATCCTGAGCCAATCGATCCGGGTGACGGCGCGCGCGCCGACGTGATGACGGGGCCTGGAGCCGACGTCATGGTGCGTGATGACGGACAACCGAGCGATATGCCCGCGCTGATCCAGCCCAATTCTCGGCTGGTGATCGTCGCCGGGCTCGGCATGATCGGGCGGTTGCGCCTGGCGCTGACTGACCTTGCCGATACGTGGCGGTTGCGCCGTCTGGTCGCGACTTTGGCGTTTTTGGATATTCGGCTGCGCTATCGCGGCTCTTTGCTGGGCCCGTTCTGGCTGACCTTGTCCACCGGCTTGATGGTGGGCGCGTTGGGGTTTGTTTATTCGCATCTGTTCCACACCAACTTGCACACCTATTTGCCATTTTTGTCGCTTTCGTTGGTTTTGTGGAATTTTATCAATGCCTTGGTGACGGATGGGTGCCTCGCATACACGTCCAATGAGGCGATGATCCGCGCTGCGCGAATGCCGTTATCGCTCCATGCCGCCCGCTCGGTGGCGCGCAACGTCTTGGTGCTGGGTCATAATATTCTGGTGATTGTGGTGGTGTTCACCATCATGAATGTATGGCCAGGGCGCGTGGCCTTGATGATGCTCCCCGCCTTCGCGCTCTGGATGGTTGATGGACTTGCCATTTCGATCCTGCTGGGTGGGTTTTGTGCGCGGTTTCGCGATGTGCCGCCGATTGTCGCGAGCGTGATGCAAATTGCCTTCTTCGTCAGCCCGATCATCTGGAGTCCGGAAATTCTGGCGCATCGCGGCATTGGCATCGTGCTGCTCAACTGGAATCCGTTTTACGCGCTGCTCGAAATCGTCCGTGCCCCGCTGCTCAACCAAATGCCAACCCTCGCCACCTGGGGATCGGCCTTGGGCTATTCGGGCGCGCTGGTGCTGATAACGGCGGTGTTTTTCACCCGCGCGCGCAGCCGCATCGCGTTTTGGATTTAACCGATGACCCGGATCAGTGTTGAGCATCTCTCGATCGACTTCCCGCTTTATCACGGCGAGAGTCGCAGCCTAAAGAAAACCGTGTTCGCCGCCGCAGCCGGGCGCCGACTGGGCCAGGATGGGCGTAAACGGCTGGTGGTGCAGGCGGTGCGCGATGTCGATTTCGAGCTGCATAGTGGGGATCGGCTCGGGTTGATCGGCGCCAATGGCGCGGGCAAATCCACATTGCTGCGCACGCTTGCCGGAATTTATGAGCCCAGCGGCGGGCGCATCACCATCGAGGGCGCTCTATCGGCGCTGCTGGACGCCTCCCAGGGGATGAATCCCGACCTGACCGGGCGGGAAAATATCCGGCTGCGCGGCCTCTATAGCGGGCTGCGCCCCCAGCAGATCGAGCAGTTGGAACAAGACGTCGCGCAATTTGCCGAGCTTGATGATTTCATCAATCTGCCGGTGCGCATCTATTCCTCCGGCATGGTCGTGCGTCTTGGTTTCGCGCTTGCCACCGCGATCCGGCCACAGATTTTGCTGATGGATGAGTGGATTTTGGCCGGTGACGCCGCCTTCATGGGCCGGGCGCGGGCGCGGTTGGAATCAATGGTGCAGGGTGCCGAAATCCTGGTGCTCTCAACCCATGCGCCTGATGTGGTGATGCAATGGTGCAATCGGGTGATCTGGCTCGAAGGGGGCCGCGTGCGCGCCGATGGCACACCCCACGAGATTTTGCAGCAATATTTGCCGAGCGAGCAATTCGCCCAGGCCGCCATGGCCCTCGCCGCGCGCACCAAGCGCGAGGCGGACGGCATGGCTAATCAGCAAGCCGCGTGACCGGCTGAGTCCGTCCGCCGCCATTTGCAACAATCTGAAACATCAATATTTTCTATTATCAATGACTTATAGAGAAATAATCAGAAATATTCATTGACTTTCCGTTGCCATAATTCCCGACTAGTGTGCGCTGCAACGAGATATGGGGTTTTGCGGTAATGTGGCGTGAACGGGATCAGATGATGAGAAACCAAAGCCTGTCGGCGATGCGCAGTTATCGCCGCGGGATCGCGCGGCCGATTGGTTGCGAGGGTATTGGTCTGCATTCGGGCACGCCGGTTGCGATGCGGTTTGTGCCGAGCGAAACCGGCTCCGGCATCGTGTTTCACCGCACCGACATCGGGGTAAGCATTCCCGCACGCTATGATTACGTGGTGGAAACTCAGCTCAGCACCACCATCGGGATCGGTGAACATCGGATCGGGCTGGTCGAGCATGTGATGGCCGCGTTGGCCGGGCTTGGCATTGATGATGTGCGGGTTGAGGTCAACGGGCCGGAATTGCCGATCCTGGATGGATCAGCCGCCGAATTCGCGTTTTTGCTCACCTGTGCTGGCATCATCGAGAGTGATATGCCGCGTTCGACGCTCGATGTGCTCCGCCCGGTGCGGGTGATCGATGGCAATGTGATGGCGGAACTGCATCCGGTCAGCGCTGGCGAGCCAAGCTTCCCGCTGGCCCTCACCATTGATTTTGCTGACGCGGCCATTGGCCGCCAGCATTTGGCGCTGACGCTGGACGCTGAATTGTTCCGCCACGACCTTGCGCCGGCGCGCACTTTTACCCTCGCCGCCGAAATCAAGGCGCTGCGGGCGGCAGGATTGGCGCAAGGCGGCAGCCTCGCCAATGCAATTGTTGTTGATGCCGGGCAGGTGGTTAATCCGGAAGGGTTGCGCTGGCCGGATGAATTCGTGCGCCATAAAATGCTGGATGTGGTGGGGGATTTGGCCTTGGCGGGCGCGCCGATCCGGGGCCGTTTCATTGGCGAGCGAACCGGCCACCGGATGAATAATCGGTTGCTGCGCGCTTTGTTTGCCGATGCCAATAATTACCGGATCACCACGCCGGCGCCGGTTCTGGCGGCGGTGGCATAGGCCAAATTGATAAATACCCGCCGCAGCATCGCGGCGGGTTCACCACCTCTCATCAGGGCGCAAGATCGCGATCACATCGCATATGATTGCGAACAACGCTTGACCTCATCCAGATTCACCTTGATCTAGAGATCATGTTTTCAGCATTTGAGCGCCTGATCAATCCCACGGCGCGTCCGCCACACGGCCCGTTGCCGCATGTCGGCGAAGATCGGGCTTTGCTCCGATTTTACCTCAATTTTTTGCGGCAAATCCCCTGGTTGGTGGCCGGGTTATTTCTCTCGGGGATTCTGGTCGCCCTGCTTGATCTGACCATTCCGCTGTTCATCGGGCGCGTCACCTCGCTGTTGTCGCACGAATCTCCGCCAACATTGCTGGCCGACCATTGGCGCGGCTTTGCCGCCATGGCCGCGATTCTGCTCATCGGGCGCCCCGGCGCACGGTTGCTGCAGGATTTGATTACTAACCAATCGCTCGCCGCCGGGTTTAGTAATTTGATCCGCTGGCAAAATCATTTTCACCTGGTTCGACAAAGCTGGAGTTTTTTCCAAAATGATTTTGCCGGGCGCATCGCCAACCGGGTGATGCAAACCGGGCCGGCTTTGCGTGAAAGCATGGTCTCGGCCACCAATGCGGTGTGGTATATCGCGGTGTATGGCTCGGTCGCGACGATGGTGCTGGGCCGTGCCGATTGGCGTTTGGCGGTGCCGATTTTGCTTTGGTTCATCGCCTATGCCGCGCTGATGATCTATTCCGTGCCCCGCCTGCGCGACCGCTCAAAGGCGGTGTCTGAAGCACGCTCAGCCCTCACCGGGCGCATCGTGGATAGCTACACCAACATTCTCACCGTCAAACTTTTCGCCCGCGCCGCTGATGAAGATGCGTTCGTGCAAGACACGATTGAGCGCCACACCGAAAAATTCCGCAGCCAAATGCGCATGGTTACCGGCTGGATTTTCTCGCTCACCGCCCTGAACGCCGCGATGGTGACCGCAACCGGCGCTGTCGCCATTGCGCTCTGGGTGCATCGCGCCATTGGGCTGGGTGCCGTGGCAACCGCGCTGCCGATGGCTTGGAATATCGCCAATATGTCCGGCTGGATTTCCCACAATATCTCGATGATTTTTGAAAATGTCGGGGTGGTGCAGGATGGCATGCGCTCGATTGCGCAGCCGCGCCAGATGGGTGATGCGCCCGACGCAGTGCCTTTCAGATTCAAGGCCGGGCGTATCCGCTTCGACCAGGTGAGCTTTGATTATGACCGTGACCGGCCCGAAGGTGCGCGCGGCGGCGTGCTGCATGAGCTGAGCCTGGACATCCAGCCGGGCGAGCGCGTCGGGCTGGTTGGCCGCTCGGGCGCGGGCAAATCCACCCTGGTCAATCTGTTGCTCCACTTTTTCGACCCCGCGACGGGCCGCATCACCATCGATGATCAGGACATCAAAGGCTTGACCCAGGAAAGCCTGCGCGCCGCCATTGGCATGGTTACGCAAGATACGTCGCTGCTGCATCGCTCGATCACCGAAAATATTCGCTATGGCCGTCCTGAAGCCTCGATGCAGGATGTGATCAACGCCGCGCGCGAAGCCCATGCGTTGGAGTTCATTGAAGGTTTGGAGGATTGGGACCAACGGCGTGGCTTTGACGCGCATGTCGGCGAACGCGGCGTCAAACTGTCCGGCGGGCAGCGCCAACGCATCGCGATTGCGCGGGTGATTTTAAAGGACGCGCCGATTTTGGTGCTGGATGAAGCAACCTCGGCTCTGGATTCCGAGGTTGAGGCGGCCATTCAGGAGCAGCTCACCGGGCTGATGGAAGGGCGTACCGTCATCGCCATTGCGCACCGGCTCTCCACCCTCGCCCGGATGGACCGGGTGGTGGTGCTGGATGCCGGGCGCATCGTTGAACAGGGCACGCATGACGCCTTACTGGCGCGCGGCGGGCTTTATGCCAGCCTGTGGCAGCGCCAATCCGGTGCCATGCGGCTCAATGCCTGATCTGATCCTTGATCCGCTGCTTGATCCGATATTGGGGGCGATGTTCAGTTTTTGGAAATCGAGCAGGTATTAATCCCAAACAGCCGATAGGCCGGGCAGAAACGGAACGCCGCCGTCGCCAACGGCACCACGCCAAGCCAGCCCCACGGCGTATGCGGGCCGACAAAGACCAGCGAGATCAGCACCAAACCGAACACAACGCGCAAACCGCGATCGATATTGCCAACATTCATGACGAAACTCCTTTCGAGTTGAGCGCAGCATAGACCGTTGGCGGTGCGCTGTCGGTGACTATGTCACACAACCCCTTGCGCCCGCCGTTCTAGCCCCGCGCGATCCAGAATAGTCACCTGACCCCGCGCCAACGCGACCAGACCCTGCCGCGCAAAATCCTCCAGCGCCCGGCTCACCACCTCGCGCGCCGAGCCAATCGCGATGGCAAGGGCGCGATGGGTGATGATGATCTGCGCGGAGGATCCCGCCGCCTGCAAAATCGCCGCCGCCAAGCGAACCGGCAAGGGGATATCGGCCAACGCCTCGATCCGCTGCATCAGAGCCATCAGCCGCGCCGTGCAGCCTGCCAGCACAAAGCGGCGAAACGGCGCGGACTGCGCCATCACCCGATCAAACGCCGAGGCCGGCAACAGCAACGCCTCAACCGGCCTGACCACGCTGCCCTGCGCCGCGTAAGCTTCGGCACCCAACAGGCAGGAGGTGCTCATCACACAGGTCTCGCCGGGCTTGATTTCGTAAAGCAAAATATCGCGCCCCGCCTGCGTGGTCAGTTCCACCCGGACTACACCGGCGAGCAGGATCGGGAAAAATTGACACGCATCGCCGGGCCGAAACAACACATGGCCGCGCTCCAGCGAAACCTTCACCGCCCCCGCCGCCCGCACCGGTTCGATCACATCAGTCAGCGCCATTTTTGCTCCTTCATCACCCCTCATAACAGGATCGGATGTGCCTGCGCATGGGTCCTATACCATGAAACCTGTTGCACCGGCGCAGCGACGGCCCATTTCGCACCCTATAACCCTGGGAGACCTCGCCGATGGCTCATGTGCCGCTTCTCTTGCAGCCGATAGAATTTCGCGGCGTCACCGCCAAAAACCGCCTCGTTGTTTCGCCGATGTGCCAATACAGCGCCATTGATGGTCTGGGACAGGATTGGCACCTGCAAAATCTGGGTGCCAAAGCCTTTGGCGGTCCTGGCATTGTGTTCACCGAGGCGACCCATGTGTCGCCTGACGCGCGGATCACCAATGGGTGCCTGGGGTTATGGAATGATGCGCATGAGGCGTTTCTGACACGACTAGCGCACCTGATCGCGCAATCGGGCGCGGTGCCGGCCATGCAAATTGCCCATGCTGGGCGCAAGGCGAGCAGTTGGGAGCCATGGCGCGGCGATGGATTTAACGCGCCTGGTGTTGATGGCGGCTGGCTGCCGGTCGCACCCAGCGCCGTCGCGTTTAGCCCGGATCGCCCAGTGCCGCACGCGCTGACGGTGAGTGACATTGCCGCCATCGCGGCGGACTTCGCCGCGAGCACCGCCCGCGCGCGGCGTGCCGGCTTCAAAATTATCGAAATCCACGCCGCGCATGGCTATTTGCTGCATTCATTCCTCTCGCCCGTGAGCAATCAGCGCACCGATGGTTATGGCGGCTCGCTCCAGCATCGCGCCCGGCTGTTGATGGAAATCACCGATGCCGTGCGCAGCGAATGGCCGGCGGATTTGCCGCTGTTTGTCCGGCTATCCTGCGTGGACTGGATCGAAGGCGGGTTAACCCTTGAGGATAGCGTGCAAATCGGTCAGTGGTTGCAGGCGCGCGGCGATGTCGATCTGATCGATTGCTCGTCCGGCGGCGCGTCGCCCGCACAAAAAATCACCTCGATCCATCCGGGCTATCAAGTGCCGTTCGCCGAAGCACTGCGCCACCGGGCCGGAATCGCGACCGGGGCGGTCGGCATGATCCGCACCGCCGATCATGCCGCCGAAATCATTGCCAATGGTCGCGCCGATCTGGTGTTTGTCGCCCGCGCCTTGCTGGCCGACCCCGCTTGGCCGCGTCGGGTTGCCGCTGAGCTCGGCCACCCCTTCATTGACCCGCCGCAATATTTACGGGCGACGCCTGCTTAGGCTCCGCGCCCCCTTTACACTGAAAAATACTTGGCGTGCGGATTGATCACCACAATAGCACTGGTCGATTGCTCGGGGTGGAGCTGAAACTCGTCAGACAGCGACACCCCGATGCGCTCGGCATCGAGCAAACGCAGCAACTGGCTTTGATCTTCTAATTTCGGGCAGGCCGGGTAGCCAAACGAGTAGCGTGAGCCGCGATAACTCTGCGAGAGCATTTTCTCCATATCGCGGTCATCCTCGCCAGCAAAACCCAACTCGGCGCGGATGCGTTTATGGGTATATTCGGCCATCGCCTCCGCCATTTCTACCGAGAGCCCGTGCAGATAAAGATAATCCTGATAGCGATTATCGGCGAACCAATCACGCGCAATCTCTGAGGCTTTTTGCCCCACCGTCACGATTTGCAGCCCAATCACATCACGCTGATCCTCCTCAATATCGCGGAAGAAATCCGCGATGCACTCACCATCCTCGCGCGGCTGACGCGGCAGCGAAAAGCGCGCAATTTCGGTTTGACCATCCTGCTCGAACAAAATCAGATCATTGCCCTGCGCTGCGGCTTTCCAATACCCGTAAATCGCTTGCGGCTTCAAAATTGCCTCAGCGTCACAGAGGGCGAGCATGCGTTTCATGATCGGGCGTAATTCCTGACGCGCCCACCCCATGAAATCATCGAGCGACTTGCCCTGCTTGCGAAATCCCCATTGGAATTGGAACAAGCTGCGCTCATTGATAAACGGAATGATCGCCTTCGGTGCCGCTTCAATCATCCGCGCCCCCCAGAATGGCGGCTGCGGTATCGGCTGATCGGCCGTGAGGCGCCGACGCCGCGCCTGCGCCGCCTGCACATCAACCGGCGCAAAACCGCGCTGATCCGCCTGACCAAGCGTGCGGCGTGAATTGCGCGGCTTGTCTTTGCGTTTGACTTGCAGCGCCGCCAAATAATCATCAAAGCCGTTGCCAGTCACCCGATCCATCAAATGCAGCCCATCGAACGCATCGCGCGCATAGGCTACGCGGCCACTGCTATATGCCGCCACGCAATCTTCTTCGACATAATTGCGCGTGAGGGCGGCCCCGCCGAGCAAAACCGGAATATCCAAACCCTGACGCGACATTTCTTCGAGATTTTCGCGCATCACCACTGTGGATTTCACCAATAGCCCGGACATGCCAATGGCATGGGCATGATGCTCACGCACCGCCGCCACCATATCAGCCAGCGGCACTTTGATACCCAAATTAACGACGCGATAGCCGTTATTGGTGAGAATAATATCGACCAGATTTTTGCCAATATCATGCACATCACCCTTCACCGTCGCCAGCACGATGGTGCCTTTCTCTTGTCCGGCGACGCGCTCCATTTTCGGCTCCAGATACGCCACCGCCGCCTTCATGGTTTCCGCCGATTGCAACACGAAGGGAAGCTGCATTTTGCCCGCGCCAAACAGCTCGCCCACCACCTTCATGCCATCAAGCAAAATATTGTTGATGATATCGAGCGGCGGATGGCGAGTTAACGCCTCATCAAGCTCATCGGTTAGACCTTTCCGGTCGCCATCAATGATCCGATCTTTAAGCCGGCCTTCGACCGTCTCGGCGCGGGTTTTTTTGACCGCATCCGCTGCTTTACGATCCGCAAACATTTCAAGCAGACGCTGCAACGGATCATAACCTTCGCGACGCCGGTCAAAGATTAAATCCTCCATCACTTCAACTTCGGCGGCGGGGATCAAATGCAGGGGGCGAATTTTGCTCACATGCACAATCGCACCGGTCATGCCGGCACGCACCGCATGATCGAGAAACACCGAGTTCAACACCGCGCGCGCTGCCGGGTTGAGGCCAAATGAGATGTTAGAAAGTCCCAGAATAATCTGAATCTCGGGAAATTTTTCCCGGATCAGCTTAATCCCCTCCAGCGTCCATTGGCCCAATTTACGATCATCTTCGTTACCGGTGGCAATGGTGAATGTCAGCGGATCAATCAGCAAATCACTCTGGGCGAGGCCATGCTGCGTGCAGGCAAAATCGACTAACCGTGAGGCAACGGCCAGTTTTTGCGCCGGTTCCTTCGCCATGCCCACCTCATCAATCGTTAAGGCAATCACGGCGGCGCCGAATTTTTTCGCGAGCTTCAGGCGTTCATGCGCAACATGCTCGCCATCCTCAAAATTAATCGAGTTGATGATCGGCTTGCCGCCATGCAGCTTGAGCGCCGCTTCAATCACCGGGGTTTCCGTTGAGTCAATCACCAACGGCGCATTCACCGATGAGGTAAACCGGGTAATCACCGCATTCATCTCGTGCAATTCATCGCGTCCGACAAAGGCGGTGCAAATATCAAGCGCGTTAGACGCTTCCGCGACCTGCTCGCGGCCCATGGCAACGCAGCCATCCCAATCGCCTTGCTCTTGCAATTCGCGCCATTTTTTCGATCCGTTGGCATTGCAACGCTCACCAATCGAAAAATAACTATTTTCTTGTCGCAACGGTGTTGCGCCATACAGGCTCGCAACGCTGGGCACCCAAATCGATTTGCGCAAAACCGGCGTGGGGCGGGGCCCACCCAAGCGCTTGAGCATCGCATCCAACGCCTCGATATGCGGGATTGAGGTGCCGCAGCAGCCACCCACCAAGTTAACCCCGTCTTCCACCACAAACCGTTCCATCCAGCTCGCGAGTTCCGGCCCGCCTAACGGATAATGGGTTTGGCCATCGACCAGTTCAGGCAGCCCGGCATTGGGCTGCACGGAGATCAATCCGGGCCAGTTTTGTGCGAGATATCGCACATGCTCGGCCATTTCTTGCGGGCCGGTGGCGCAATTCAGGCCAATCAACGGCACATCGAGCGCGTGGATCACCGTGGTCGCCGCCGCAATATCGGGGCCGACCAGCAAGGTGCCGGTGGTTTCCACCGTCACTTGCACAAAAATCGGCGTGTCCTTGCCCAGTTCAGCGCGGGCGATTTTGGCGCCATTGACCGCCGCTTTGATCTGCAACGTGTCTTGGCAGGTTTCGATCAGAATCGCATCGACGCCGCCTTCAATCAGCCCCCGGCATTGCTCGGCGAGTGCGGCTTCGAGCGGATCATAGGCAATATTGCCCAAACTCGGCAGCTTGGTCCCCGGCCCCACCGAGCCGATCACGAAGCGATCGCGGCCATCGGCAAAGCTTTCTGCCGCCTCGCGCGCCAATTCCGCCGCGATGCGGTTGATCTCGCGGGCGCGCTCGCCCAATTGGAACTCCTCCAGCGTAATCGGCGAGCCGCCGAAGCTGTTGGTTTCCACCATATCCGCGCCCGCCGCGAAATAGCCCCGGTGAATGTCACGCACCAAATCGGGGCGTGAGAGATTCAACACTTCGGTGCAATTTTCCTTGTCCCAATAATCGCGCTCAACATCGAGCGTCAGGGCTTGCACGCGCGAGCCCATGCCGCCATCGCAGAGCAGCACACGGTGTTTCAGGGCCTCAAGCAGATGTGGTTTGGTCATGATAGAGAGCCATATAGGAAGAGTCTGGGGAATCCAACGTGGGCGCGGACAGGCATGGCGGAGTTGCGATGACGGCGGATCAACGCATTACCATTGAATTTGGTGAATTTGGCAGGAAGCTGCGCGCGGAAGACGCCGTGCTGATTGCCGGGGATGCGCCAGCACCGGTGGTTGCGGCGGTCGAGCGGTTTTCAACCGTCCCGGCACGCGGGCACCAGCGCGGATGTTATTGCTGCGCGCCGCGCAACCAAGCCGCCTTGGCGTTAAACCGGCTGTTTCTGGCCCGGGCGCGCGGCACCGTACCTTGGTTCAAGCGATTGATTTTTATTGGTGATGAAGCGGCCCAAGCCGAGCTGCGGGCGGCCCTTGCCGATGATGTATTAAGCCGCGCCCGCTTTGTCTTAACCGACCGCGACGTGACAATTAGTTAGTTATATTGACATTCGAACATGATGCGCCTATTCTTCTCCTCACAGCAGAGGAGCAAAACCATGGCGGAACGTCGCAGTTGGACCGAGGCAGCCGACAACACCATCATCACCATGCGCGCCGCTGGCGCCACCTGGGCTGCCATTGGCGTGCAGCTTGGCTTGTCGCGCAACAGCATCATCGAACGAGGCCGCCGCATCAACGCCCATGGCGGCCCGGTGCGGTGCGCTCGGCCTCCGCGCGCGCCGTTGGATGAGCCAAACCGTGAGTCGCTACCCGCCGGGCATCCCATCGCCTGGCAGGTGCTGACCGAGGGCACTTTGCTCGATGGAACACTGTATGTGCCGCTCTCCGCCCGGCGGCTGGAGCGCCTGCCATGACCGAACTCAGCATCCGGCAAGTCCGCGCCCGCCCGCCGGGGGCCGTTCTCGGCTCAGGCCTCACCACCACCCCGCGCATTACCGGCGGTGCTGACATTCTCAACGGCATTGACCCGCTCCAGGATTTGATCGATCGGCTGGAACATGCCGGCGCAACCTTGCTGGCCCTGCCCGCGACCGGGCCCTCAACGCGCCTGCGCATGACGCGCTATGATTGCGTGCAAGATGCCGTCACCGCCTATGGCTGGCAGCCGACCCGGCTGCGCCCGCCCCACCCTTCCAACCACGCGATCGACCAGATGGATGAAAGCTGGTCCTGGCTCGCGCTGATCCCCGAGGGACAAGCGGTGATACGCCGGATTGTCGGTGCGCGCGCCTTGGTCCACCCGATCACGCTGCGTCATCTCTATCCGTGGCGGCGTCTCGCCACCTTGCTCGGCGCTGACCATAAATCGGTCCAACGCTGGCATAAGGAGGGGTTGCGCTTAATCCTCGCCGGGCTCGCGCTCTCAGCGCGGGTTGGGGCCGAGCGCGCTGCCGCCGGGAAATAGATAATTGCTGGCAAACATCGTGGCGTGATTAGCGATTGGCATCGGCGGGAAATGCGCGAGCAACGCCAAAGTGCGACGCGGACCCCGCGTGAAATCAGGGCTGGTCAATGCCTGCACCGCCCCGGCCTGATCGCCACGATTGAGCGCTTGCGAGGCGCCGACCAAATCATCCACCACATCCTGTGAGGGCGCATCAGCCGGAATGCCAAGCCGGGCGCGCACCGCCAATCGTGCTTGCAGCATCTGTTGCTTGGCCAGACTATTCATGCCCAACCAGCGCCCGCCCGTCGCAAATTGCCCGGCCATCGCATCAAGCGACGCCACCGCCAACGCCATTCGCGCCGGATGCCCCTGCATGGCCTGCGGATGCGCAAAGGCAAAAGTTGCATCATCAATGGCAGCAATCGCCGGGTCTTCCCCAACCACGCTGTGGGCAAAACTATTCACCGGCATATATCCAACCGAGGGCCCTGGCGCTTCCAGCGCACAGCCCGCCAAACCCAGCATCAGCGCAACCGCCACCCCCCGGAGCGCCAAACGAGGCGTGAGAGCCGAAAAAATTTCTTGCAAAGACCAGCGCATGGTTAGTAGCATTGGGGTTCGTGCGTCATTGTCAATATGGCTGAACCAATTGTGATTTTGAACCTTTTCGCACAGGACACTGACGCCTCCTAGCGATGGTTTATCTGCCCGAATTATCGATCAAGGGCGACGAAAAACTGGCCACGGTCCTGAACAATTATCGCGCGGCGTTGACCTGATCACGCAACGCCTGGCGCGCCTCGGCCGGGTCTGCGAGGCCACAAGCCGATGCGAGCGCGAGAATGACGATGCTGAACAGCGCAATGCCGACCATCAACCCAAGATCGGAAAAAAATCCGCTCCCCTTGGTCAAGCCCGGCGGGCCAAGCTGCGCGAAGCCCCATAGGCCGCCGAAATAGGGCGCTAACCACCAGACGCCGCGCCACGCCACCTGGCCAAGCCCTCGCTGTTTCACGCCCTGCACCAGCAAATAGAGCAGCGTCGCGATCAGCACATACCCCATCACCATTGTCGCGGTGTGGGCGCCGGTCCAAACGATGATGCAATTCGCCACAATGAAGGCAAGCCCTGCCAACGGCACGCCAAACGCCAGGGTGAACGGGCGCGGATAGTCCGCGAGCGGCGCGGTGCGGCGCAGCGTGATCAGGCTTACCGACGCCATGCCGTAGGAGAGCAGCGCGGCTGCCGAGACAACTTTGATGATCGCCCGCCAGGATGGCAGCGGCAGCAAAAACAGCACCCCGACCGCAAAGGTGATCAACACGCCGATCACCGGAACCCCGTTGCGCGAGAGCCGCCCCAGCGGCAAGCGGGTCAAGCCCTCATGGCCGGTCGCGAATAATAATCGTGGTGTGGACGCAAAGCTGATGATCGCCGTGCCGGCGGGTGAAATGGCGGAGTCGAGATACAGCACCACCGCGAGCCAGCTCATGCCCGCGAGCGTGGCCAAACCGGCGAACGGGCCGGACAGGCCGGTGAAATTCAGCCCGGCCCAACCCTGCGCCAGATCATGCGGCGGAATCGCCCCGATCAGCGCAATTTGCAGCGCGGCATACAGCACAAACCCGATCAGCACCGAGCCAATGATCGCCACCGGCAAATCGCGCCGTGGCCGCTTCGATTCGCCCGCCAACTCAATCGCCTGACGAAAGCCGGTATAAGCATAAATCACCCCCGATCCCGCAACAGCGGCAAACACCCCCTCCGCGCCGTGCGGCGCAAATCCATGCGCGGTGAAATTGCCGGGGGAAAATTTTGCGCCGAGAAAGGCCAAGGCGGTCAAAGTCGGGACGGCAATTTTAAACAATGTCACCACGCCATTGACCCGCAGCACCAGCCGGATCGCCAGCATGTTGATCGCGGCGAACAGGGCGAGCAACAGCACCGCCGCCGCAAAACCGGTTCCGTTCAGCGTGCCGCCAGCCGCCACCAATCCCGGCACGAAATTATTGGCATAGGTGACAACCGCCGTTGCCTCGGCGGGCGCGGCGGAAAGATACCCCAGCAGCACCACCCAACTCATCACCGTGGCAAGCATCGGTCCATGGCTCAGCTTGGGCAGGGCAATCACCGCCCCGGCCCGGGGAAAAGCGGTAACCAGCTCGGCATAGACAAATCCGAGCAACATCACCGCAGCCCCGCCGATTGCCCAGGCGATCAAAGAGGCCGGACCCGCCATTTGCGCGGCATGCAGCGGGCCGAACAGCCAACCGGAGCCGATAATCCCGCCCATACTGGCCAGCAGCAGCCCGCCCAGGCCCGCCTCGCGCCGGAGCGCGCCGCCCGGTGTTGGCATGCTCAACGATCCATCGGTGCGGACAGGTCCAGCATCAAGCCAATATTCTGCACCGCCGCCCCGGCGGCGCCTTTGCCGAGATTATCCAACCGGGCGACCAGCAAGGCTTGGCTTTCCGCCTCGTTCTCGAACACATAAATTTCCATCACATCGGTTCCAGCCAGCGTCTCGGCGGGCAGGCGCTGTTCGGCCGGTGGGCGGCGGAGCCGCACATGCGGGGTCGCGTGATAATAATCATCAAACACCGTGCCGATTTCCCGCACCGTCGGGCGACCCGGCAGCGCCTCCAGATGCAACGGCACCATGACCAACATGCCTTGCCGGAAATGCCCGACCGAGGGCACAAAAATGGGCCGGGTGGTCAGCCCGGCATGGCGCACGATTTCCGGGATATGCTTATGATTGAGCGAAAGGGAATAAATCTCGAACGCAGGCCCGCCCACCTGCTCGTGATCCGCAATCATCGCTTTGCCGCCCCCCGAATAGCCCGACACGCCTTGGATGGTGAGCGGATGATCGGCTGGGATCAGCCCGGCATCCACCAACGGGCGCAGCAGGGCAATCGCCCCGGTCGCGTAGCATCCGGGGTTCGCAACGCGGGACGCTGCGGCAATTTCGCGGCCATGACCGGCGGTCAGTTCGGCAAAACCATAGACCCAACCCGGCGCGGTGCGATGGGCGGTGCTGGCATCGAGCAATTTCGGTGCCGAAGCGCCCAACCCTTCGATCATGCTTGCCGCCTCACGCGCCGCTTCATCGGGTAGGCATAACACCACCAAATCCACCGCCGCCATCATCGCCAATCGCGCCGCCCGATCGCGCCGTGCGGCGGGGTCCAGGCTACGCACCGCGACACCGGGCACGCCACGCAACCGCTGGCCAATCTCCAGCCCCGTGGTTCCGGCTTCGCCATCGATGAACAATGTTTTGGTCATGTGCATAATCCTTCTTCGGCCATGCTGGCACCAAACGATGCGCTGTGCTAGGCGAGCGCGACATTCGCAACGGAGATCAACTATGTCGGATACGCAAACCGCACCCCTGACGCTCAACATCCAATATACGAAAGATTTGTCGTTCGAGGTGCCCAACGCGCCGGCGATTTATACTATTTTGCGCCAGCCCCCCTCGGTCAATATCAATCTCGATGTTCAAGTCCGCCGCCTGCACGAAGACCAGTTCGTGTTCGAGGTTACCCTCGCCACCCGCGCCGAAGCCACCATTCCAACCCCGCCGGAGACCGCGAATGGCAGCGCCGAGCCGGCCAAGGACATGACCGTGTTCATTGCCGATCTGGCCTATTCGGGCATTTTCACCCTCGATGGCGTGCCGGAAAACCAGATCGAGCCGATCTTGCTGGTCGAATGCCCGCGCCTGTTATTCCCGTTCGCCCGCAACATTCTGGCCGATGTCACGCGTGATGGCGGCTTCCCGCCGGTGATGCTCGGCCCGGTTGATTTCGTTGGCCTGTGGCAGTCGCGGCGGGATCAATTGGCCGCTACCCCGGTCGCTAACGCCTAATCGCAGGCGCGTTGCGGGTTCGGGGGGGCAGCTCCCGGCCCGCGCAAGCAGGGTGAGGATCCAAAATGCGCTATGGTTCGACGCGAGGGGCCGCCGCATCGCGTCCCTTTGACGGGGTTCTGCTCGCCGGGCTGGCCGAGGATGGCGGGTTGTTTGTGCCGGAATCCTGGCCGGTTTTTTCGCCCGCAGAATGGCGTGCCATGCGCGGCCTGCCCTATGCCAGCCTCGCCGCACGGGTGATGGAGCCGTTTATATGCGGCGGCGCCGTCTCATTCACCGACCTACAAGCTATGTGCCGGGCCGCCTATCGCTCGTTCGACCATGCCGCGGTGGTCCCCTTGGTGCAGCTTGATCGCGACTTGTTCGCGCTGGAGCTGTTTCACGGCCCGACCCTCGCCTTCAAGGATTTGGCCCTGCAACTGGCCGGGCGATTATTCGACCATGTGCTGCAAGCGCGCGATGAGCGCGTGACCATTATCGGGGCAACCTCCGGCGATACCGGGTCCGCCGCAATCGAGGCGTGCCGTGATCGCGAGCGCGTCGATATCGCAATTCTGCACCCAGAGGGTCGCACATCTGTCGTGCAGCGCCGACAAATGACCACGGTGCTTGCCCCCAACGTGCTCAATATCGCCGTGCAAGGCACGTTCGATGATTGTCAGGACCTGGTCAAAGCGATGTTTGCCGATGCGCCATTCCGCGATGAGCTGCGCATGTCGGCGGTCAATTCGATCAATTGGGCGCGCATCGCCGGCCAAATCCCCTATTTCGCCGCCGCCGCCCTCGCGCTCGGCGCGCCGGATCGCCCGGTTGGCGTTGCGGTGCCAACCGGCAATTTTGGCAATGTGCTGGCCGCCTGGGCCGCCAAGCAAATGGGCCTGCCGATCGAGCGCTTGATCGTGGGGAGTAATTCGAACGATATTTTGGCCCGGTTCCTGGCCAGCAACGACATGCGCATGGCCGGGGTGGTCGAGACCGTCTCCCCCTCGATGGATATTCAGGTCAGCTCCAATTTCGAGCGGCTCCTATTCGAGTTTTTGCACCGTGACGCCACGGCCACCGCGCGGATCTTGGCTGATTTCCGCGCCACCGGGCGGATGGCGGTTCCCGAGCCGGTTTGGCAGGCGGTGCGGCGCGAATTTGCCGGCTTTGCCCTCGATGACGCAGCGACTTTGGCGGAAATTGCCCGAATCAAGCAGGATTACGGCTATATCGCCGATCCGCACAGCGCCATCGGCATTGCCGCCGCGCGCGCCTGCGCGCCGGTTGGCCTGCCGGTGATTGCCGCCGCCACCGCGCATCCGGCGAAGTTTCCCGACGCGATGGAACGCGCCATTGGCACCCGCCCAGGGCTGCCAAGCCGCCTCGCGCACCTATATGACAAGATAGAGCAGTTTCACCGGGCCCCGGCGGCGCTGGCCGACATCGAAACCATGATCCGCCGCTTTGCCAACAGGAATAGCGTATGAACCCCAATATCGATATTACCCGCCTCGATTCCGGCCTGACCGTGATTACCGAGCGGATGGAGCGGGTCGAAACCGTGTCGTTCGGCGCCTATGTCGGCGTTGGAACCCGGTTTGAAACCGCGCCGGAAAACGGCGTTTCGCATTTCCTGGAGCATATGGCGTTCAAAGGCACCGCCCGGCGCTCCGCCGCCGCGATTGCCGAGGCCGTTGAGGATGTCGGCGGCCATATCAACGCCTATACCTCGCGCGACCAGACCGCCTATTACGTCAAATTGCTGGCCGATGATTTGCCGCTCGGCGTTGATCTGATCGGTGATATTTTGTGCCATTCGAGCTTCGATGAAGCCGAGTTCGAGCGCGAGCGCGGGGTGATTTTGCAGGAAATCGGCCAAGCGAACGATACGCCGGACGATATCGTGTTCGATCATTTCCAGCTCGCCGCCTATCCTGATCAGCCGATGGGCTGGCCCGTGCTGGGCACCGAGGCGATCATCAAATCGCTCAGCCCGGATACGCTGCGCGGCTATATGCGCGCCCATTATGCGCCGGGCAACATGGTCATCGCGGCGGCGGGCAAGCTGGAGCATCGGCGCGTGGTGGACATGGTCGCCGAGCATTTTGCAGATTTGACGGCGGCTGAACCCGCGACACCGGCCCCCGCTTTCTATCGCGGCGGCGATTACCGCGAAGCGCGGGATCTCGATCAGGCGCATCTGGTGCTCGGCTTTCCGTCGGTCGGCTATGCCGATCCGGATTTTCATGCGGCGATGCTGCTCTCCACCCTGCTCGGTGGCGGCATGTCCTCGCGCTTATTCCAGGAAATTCGCGAAAAGCGGGGCTTGGTCTACTCGATTTACAGCTTCACCATGGCGCATCGCGAGGCCGGGTTGTTCGGCATTTATGCCGGCACCGGCGAGGACGAGGTGGCGGAATTGCTGCCGGTTACGTTGGGTGAACTGAGCAAAGTGCGGCAATCAGTGACCAGTGCCGAGCTCAAGCGCGCCCGTGCGCAGGCCAAGGCGGGGATGCTGATGTCATTGGAGAGCACCGGGTCACGCTGCGAGCAACTCGCCCGGCAGTTTCACGTGTTTGGGCGGATCGTGCCGATCGAGGAAACGATTGCGAAAATCGATGCGGTCAGCGAGGCCGATATTACCCGCGTGGCCGAGCGGATTTTCGCGGGCGCGCCCACCCTCGCTGCCCTCGGCCCGATTGCCCAGGTGCCGGACATGGCCGCGATTTTGGATCGGCTGGCCGCATGAGCGCCCATCATCGGGACCCTCTGGATCACTTGGCGCACCTGCTCGCCGCCGCCAAGCGGGCCGGGGCCGATCAAGCCGACGCCGTGGCTTCGAGCGGCGTGTCGCTCTCGGTTTCGCGTCGGATGGGCAAAATTGAGGATATTGAGCGCGCCGAGACCCATAATATCGGGCTGCGCGTGTTTGTTGGGCAGCGCAGTGCGATTGTCTCAACCGGGGCGATTGATCCTGCCGGGTTTGACCGGCTGGCCGGCCAGGCCGTCGCGATGGCGCGCGCCGTACCCGAAGATCGGTTCGCCTCGATCCCGGAAGCACCGCCGCCCGCTGACGCTGCGGTGCTGGACCTTGATGACCGCACCGAGCCTTCGATTGATGAATTAATGGCGCGCGCCGCCGCCGCCGAAGACGCCGCCCTCGCGGTCACCGGCATCACCAATTCCGAGGGGGCTGGCGCGAGCTGGTCGCGCGCATCCATGGCGCTCGCCACCTCGCGCGGCTTTGCCAGCCTGTATCATCGGTCACGCCATGGGGTATCCGTGTCACCCATCGCGGGTGAAGGGCTGGCCATGCAGCGCGATTATGAATTTTCCAGCGCTGCCCATGCCAGTGATCTAGATGATCCGGCAAAGTTGGGGCGTGACGCTGCTGTGCGGGCGGTGAGCCGGTTGAACCCGGCGCGCCCGAAAACCGCGCAATTGCCGGTTTTGTATCACCCACGGGTGGCGGGCAGCTTGCTCGGTCATTTCGCTGGGGCGATCAATGGCAACGCCATCGCGCGCGGCACCAGTTTTCTCAAGGACCAGATGGGCAAAGCCGTGTTCGCCCCCGGCCTGTCGATCATCGATGATCCCTGGCGCGTGCGCGGCGCACGATCACGCCCCTATGATGGTGAGGGCCAAACCACCACTCGCCGCGCCCTGATCGAAGGCGGGGTGCTGACTTCATGGCTGCTCGATACGCGCAGCGCCGCCCAGCTCGGATTGACCAGCACCGGCCATGCGGCGCGCGGCACCTCTGGCCCGCCAAGCCCGGCACCGAGTAATTTGTACATCGAACCCGGCGCATTCTCGGCTGAGGCGCTGATGGCGGATATCAAACTCGGGCTTTATGTGATCGAGCTGATCGGCATGGGCGTGAACGGGATTACCGGCGATTATTCGCGCGGTGCCGCTGGTTTCATGATCCGCGACGGTCGCATCGCAGAGCCGGTTGCCGAAATCACCATCGCTGGCCGGTTGCAGGATATGTTTTTACACCTCACCCCGGCGAATGATCTGAAATTCCGCCAAGGCACCGACGCTCCGACCCTGCGGGTGGACGGCATGACCATGGCCGGCGGCTAACCCACGATTGATCGAACCGCTACGAGACCGCCTCCAGCGCGGCTTCGGCCTCCAACCATTCGGTTTCAGCATCGCTCATCGCCCGGGCGATGGCGGCGAGGCGCTGGTTGAGCGCGTTGATCTCTTGCGGTTTGGCTTTGGCATAAAACGCCGCATCGGCCAGCTTCGCCTCGATTTGCCGATGCTCGGCGGTGAGCGCTTTGAGGGTTTTCTCGGCCTCGCGGATGGCTTTGCGCAAGGGTGCGGTGGCTTCACGCCCCTCAGCCCGCGCCCGCCGATCTGCCGCCTGATCGCCCCGCGCCTGCGCCTTGGTCTCGGCCCGCTTGGGCTCGGTTTTTTGCAAAATCAATTTCCGATAGGCCGCCAAATCATCATCATAAGCGCGCACCTGGCCGTCATTGACCAACAGCAGCCGGTCCGCCACCAAATCGATCAAATGCGGATCATGGGTGATCAAAATCACCGCCCCCGGAAAATCGGCCAAGGCCCGCACCAGGGCCTCACGCGCATCAATATCCAAATGGTTGGTCGGCTCATCCAGGATCAAGACATGCGGTGCATCGCGCGTCGCCAAGGCCAAGAGTAACCTTGCTTTTTCGCCGCCGGAGAGCGATCCAACCTTGGTGTCGATCCGGTTCGCATCCAGCCCGAACCGGGCCGCTTGCGCGCGCAATTGCGTCGGCGTTGCTTGCGGCAGCACCCGCGCCAAATGCAAAAGCGGTGTTGCGCCCAAATCCAGGTCATCTTCCTGATGCTGGGCAAAAAATCCGATCCGCAGGCCCCGGGTGCGAAAAACCGTGCCGCTCAGCGGATCGAGCCGACCCGCCAGGGCCTTGGCCAAGGTTGATTTGCCATTGCCATTCGCCCCCAGCAGTGCCACGCGATCCGTCATGTCGATGCGCAGCGACACCCCGCCCAGCACCGTACGGTCGCCATAACCGAGGGCAACGCGATCCAATGAGAGCAGCGGCGGCGGAATATCATTTGGCTCAGGAAACGAAAACTTGGTGGGTGAGTCTTCAACGATGGCATCGAGTGCGGGCATCCGCGCCAGGGCCTTCAAGCGCGATTGAGCTTGCCGCGCCTTGGTGGCCTTGGCCCGAAAGCGGTCAACGAAGGATTGCATATGCGCGCGCTGGGCGGCGATGCGCATTGCGGTGCGATTATGTTGTTCGGCGCGCTCGGTGCGAATGCGAATGAATTCAGCAAACCCGCCGGGTGTCAGGCTGATCGTGCCGCGATCGAGATGCGCGATGGCATCCACCGCCCGGTCCAGCAAATCACGATCATGTGAAACCATCAGCACCGCGCCGGGAAACCGGGCGAGCCAGGTTTCCAGCCATAAGGTGGCTTCCAAATCCAGATGATTGGTTGGCTCATCGAGCAGCAATAAATCAGGGGCGGCGAACAAAGCCGCCGCCAGCGCGACGCGCATCCGCCAGCCACCGGAAAAGCTCGACATGGGCCGGTTTTGCGCCTCCGCATCAAAGCCCAACCCTGACAAAATCGCCCCGGCCCGGGCGGGCGCGCTATCGGCATCAATCGCGATGAGGCGCTCATGCACATCCGCCATCCGCTCTGGCGGCGCGGTTTCCGCCTCATGCAGCAGCCGGGTGCGCTCCACATCGGCGGCCAGCACCACCTCCAGCGGGGTTTCAGCGCCGCCCGGCGCCTCCTGTGCCACACTGCCCAGCCGGGCGCGGTTGGCCAAGCGAATCATGCCGCCATCGGGCGTCAATTCGCCCAAAATCAGCTTCATCAGGGTGGATTTACCCGCGCCATTGCGCCCGACCAGCCCGATTTTCCGCCCGGCATCGACGGCAAGCGACGCCCGGTCCAGCAAAACGCGGCCCGCGAGGGTGAAGGACAGATCATCAATGCTCAGCAAACTCATATGCCGGTGCTATCGCAGCCGAGCGCGCTTGCCCAGCCCATCCGTGTAGCTTCGGGGACTGGCAGCCCTGGTTGGTCGTGCTGGGGCTGGTCGTGCTGGGGCTGGTCGTGCTGGGGCTTGTCGCACCGGCTTTCAGTCGCTAGAGCGTGCGTGCCTATCTTCAATCACGTTTCCGCCTTTATTTGGCGATCAGTTTCATGCGTTCAGCGCGGATCTGCCGGTCCGGGCGGCGCCCCCATTGATCGCAGGGCGGAGCAAAATCAACCTTCAGGACAAGCAAATCATGGCCATCGAACGCACCTTTTCGATCATCAAGCCGGACGCGACACGGCGCAACCTCACCGGCCGGGTCAACACCATGCTGGAAGCCGCCGGATTGCGGATTGTTGCGCAAAAGCGCCTGCATCTGACCAAGGCGCAGGCCGAAGCCTTTTACGGCGTGCATCGCGAGCGCCCGTTTTTTGCCGGCCTCGTGGCTTTCATGACCTCCGGCCCGGTGGTGGTGCAAGTGCTCGAAGGCGAGAACGCCGTTGCGAAAAACCGCGAAGTGATGGGTGCGACCGACCCGAAAAAAGCGGCCCCCGGCACCATTCGCGCCGAATTGGCCGAAGATATCGAGGCCAACACCGTACACGGGTCTGACGCGGCGGATACCGCGGCCCAGGAGATCGCATTTTTCTTCTCCGGGATCGAAATTACCGGCTGAACCAAAAATGGGTCGCTTTGCCTCAAGCGGCTACACCGTTACATGGCAATAGAGCCTGATTGGTTTGCTCCAATCAGGCTCTGTTATTTTCAGCGTCCGCTATCGTTGATCGAACGGAGCCAGACGATCAGGGCGCGTGGCCGAGATTGACGGTGTTCGGATTGGTGACCGCGCCGCCAATGGCGCCGGCGGCACCGCCGATGAGCGCGCCGGTGGCCGCTGAACCGCCGGTGGCCGCGCCGATGATGGCACCGGCACCCGCGCCGATTGCACCACCCGATAGAGCGCGCGAACCCGGCGTATAGCCGCAGCCAGCAAGGCTCAGCGCCAAACCGGCCAATAAAACAGGGGCAACGAGTTTTTTGATCATTGTCGTGGTCTCCAAAAGCGCACCGGTACCATCACCGAGATGCTGAACAAATCGATTTACGCTCCCGCTAATTGGGGACGAGCTTCTGACCTTTCCATGACCATCATCTGACGTGTTGGTAATACGCCGGGCAGAGAGCCGAAATTAGCCGGTGCGCGGACTTGTGGGGAAACGGCGCAGACTGTAATCGAACGGCGCGCGGTCTCGTCGCACGCCGGTTCCCCGACGTTTACCCTTTTCCCGTCACTGTTGCGACCACGCAGGAAGGTTTGCATGTTTTCTCGGCTGTTCGGCCTGATGTCATCGGATATGGCGATCGATCTCGGCACCGCCAATACCTTGGTTTATGTGCGCGGGCGCGGCATTGTGCTGAATGAGCCATCGGTGGTGGCGTTGGTGGAAACCAAAGGCCGCAAGCATGTGCTCGCCGTGGGCGAAGAGGCCAAGCATATGCTGGGCCGCACACCGGGCAATATTTCCGCGATTCGCCCGCTGCGCGACGGGGTGATCGCGGATTTCGAAGTGGCGGAGGAAATGATCAAGCATTTCATCCGCAAAGTGCATAATAAGCGCGCTTTCGGCATGCCGGCCTCGCCGCTGATCATTATTTGCGTCCCCTCCGGCTCCACCGCCGTTGAGCGCCGGGCGATCCAGGAAAGCGCTGAAAGTGCTGGCGCACGCAAAGTGCTGCTGATCGAGGAGCCGATGGCCGCCGCGATTGGCGCTGGCTTGCCGGTGACGGAACCCTCTGGCTCGATGGTGGTTGATATTGGCGGCGGCACCACGGAAGTCGCGGTGATTTCGCTGGGTGGCATTGTGTATTCCCGCTCGGTGCGCGTGGGCGGCGATAAAATGGATGAGGCGATCATTTCCTATATTCGCCGCAGCTATAATTTGTTGATCGGCGAAGCTTCCGCCGAGCGGATCAAGCTTGAGATTGGCGCCGCCTGGGCCGATCCGCGCCAGACCGAACCCAAGCGGGAGGTCAAGGGCCGCGATCTGATTAATGGCGTGCCGCGCGAAGTGACGGTCAATCAAGCGCAAATCGCTGAAAGCCTCGCGGAGCCGGTTGGCCAGATCGTCGAGGCGGTGAAAGTCGCGCTGGAGAACACCCCACCGGAACTCGCCGCCGATATCGTCGATAAAGGCATTGTGCTGACCGGCGGCGGTGCCTTGCTGCACGGGCTGAATGACGTGCTGCGCGAAGCGACGGGGCTGCCCGTGGTGGTCGCTGAGGAGCCGCTGCAATGCGTCGCACTCGGCACTGGGCGGGCCTTGGAAGAGCTGAAACGGCTGCGCACCGTGCTGTCCTCGATGTATTAGATCAATATTGGTTTAGGTTGAATCTGTCGATTCAACCTAAACCAATGAAATTGATCGGCAAACAAGGATTAGAGCGTGATTGATGATAACCAATCACGCTCTAATTTTAGGGCTAAAGGCGCGCCCGTGCGTTGAACGATTTTTCGTGCCATGATGGCGCTCGGAGGTGTTGATCATGGCAATTCGCAAAATTCTGCTGCCATTGGCCGGCGTCGCATCGGCACGATCCGCGCTTGCGACCGGACTGATGATCGCCAAACGGCGCAACGCGCATCTCTATGCGTTGCATGTGCGCACCGATACCCGCGACGTGGCACCACTGGCCGGCGAGGGTCTGTCCGGCGCGATGATCGAGGACATGATGAAGGCCACCGAGCGCGAGGGTAAATCCGAAGCGCAGGCGCTTGAAGCCATGTTCACCGCGATGGCCAAGGAGGCAGGGGTCACCGTGGGTGAGCCGGGTCCGGCATCTGCCCCCATCGCGACCGCCAAATTCGAGTCGATCATGGGCCGGGAAGAAGACATCACCGCCGATGAGGCGCGCCTCGCTGACCTGATCGTGGTGCCGCACCCCAAATCCGCCGATGATGTCGCCTCGGCTGATGCGCTGCATGCGGTGCTGTTCGACTCGGGCCGCCCAGCATTGATTGCGCCCACCGCTGAACCCGCGCGTATCGGCGCGCGCATCGCCATTGGCTGGAACGGCACGGCGGAAAGTGCGTCTGCCGTTGGCTCGGCGCTGCCCTGGTTGCGCGAGGCCGAGGCTGTGCGGATTTTTTTCTCGCCGGAATATCAGCGCCAAGGGCCCTCAGCCGCCCGGCTGGTTGAGTTTCTGGCCCTGCACGGGGTGACGGCGGACACGGCGCAATTTGCCACGGTTGATCGCAGCGTTGGCGCCGGCTTGCTGAGCGCGGCCAGCGATTTCGGCGCAGATTTGCTGGCGATGGGCGCTTATTCCCACTCGCGGCTGCGCCAATTGATCCTGGGTGGGGTGACCCGCCATGTGCTGGCGAACGCCCATTTGCCGGTGCTGATGAACCGGTGATGTTTGGCGTTGCCGATCCGGCGGTAACCGCTTCGGTTCGCGCCTATGTCAAATTGCTGCGCGCCACCCGGGCCGTGGTGGCGCGAACCGGCCCGCTTTTGGCCGAATTCGGCCTGACCCACACCCAACTTGGCGTGTTGGAGGCGATATTGCATCTCGGCCCGCTGACCCAGCGCGATCTGACCCGCAAATTATTGACCAGCCCCGGTAATCTGACGGATGTGATCGATAAGCTGGCGCAGCGCGATCTGGTAACCCGCGCGACCTGCCCGGAAGATCGTCGGCGGGTGCGCGTTGCCCTCACCGCGACCGGGCGAACCCTGATCGAGACCGTGTTTCCGCTCCATGCCGCCGATATTCACCGTGCCATGGCGGGCTTGACCCAAGCCGAGCAAACCCAACTGGGCCGGTTGCTGCGCCTTTTGGGCCAAGACCCCGATGCGCGGGACGAACAGACGGGAATGATTGAAATTGCGGCGCCGCCTCTTAAATAGTTCGATATCGAACAATATGCTTGTGGAGCAAAAAAATGATTGAGCGTCGGCCATTCGCAACGCTGGGCCAGTTTCGGAATGGGTGGCTGGATGCGCACCACCATTTCAGTTTCGGTGGCTATCACGATCCGGCACGGATGGGATGGGGGGCTTTGCGCGTGTGGAATGATGACCAGGTGGCGCCGGGCACCGGGTTTGATCCGCATCCGCATCGGGACATGGAAATCGTGACCTTCATCCGCCAGGGGGCGATCACCCATCGCGATAATCTGGGCAATGAGGGCGTCACCCGGGCGGGTGATGTGCAAGTGATGCATGCTGGCACTGGCATTATCCATGCAGAGATGAATCTTGAGGCCGAGCCGACCCGCCTGTTCCAGATTTGGATTCTGCCCGATCAGCGCGGCGTCAAACCGGGCTGGGCGACGCGGGAATTGCCGCGCCAAGCCGGTGGCGGGTTAGCACTCCTCGCCGGTGGCCGACCGGGCGATGCGGCAGCGGGTGCCTTGCCGCTCTATGCCGATGCGGCGGTGTTTGCCGCGCGCATGGCGGCTGGCGAGCGCATTGAACAGCCGATTGCGCCAGGACGTGCGGGCTATTTGGTCGCAACCCAGGGCAATATCCGGGTTAATGGCGTATCGGCAGAACCGCGCGATGGGGTCGCGATTGTCGGTGAACGCGCACTTGTGATCGAGGCGGAGCAGGCTGATACCGAAATCGTGTTCGTTGATGTGCGTGAATGAAACCAGTTTCATCCGCGCACGCTGGCAGCGTTTAGATTACGCTCTATATCGAGCATGTATCGTTTCTCCGCGTCGCTGCGAGGCGTGACGGTGGGGACGGAGTTTATTGCGCGCAAAACCATGACCATTCTGCGGTCAAACCATAAGGATATGCTTCGATGACAACGCCAAATGCGCCCCGCCGCTCGATCCGCTTGCGGGCACTGACGCTCGCCCTGCTCGGCGGCACCGCTCTCGGTATTGCGGGCCTTGTGAGCGCCCATGCCGATGATACCAGCCTCAACGCCACGGCTTCGGTGCAAAAAGATTTCAAGCCGATCAACTCGTTCGCGCCGCTGGTCCGCGACGTCAAACCCGCCGTGGTCTCGGTCACCGTGCATCTGAAACTGCAGCAAGCCGCCGAACATCCAGGCCAAGGGCCGGGCGCGATGCCGTTTCCGTTTCCATTCCCGCAGCCCCAGCAGCCGCAGGCGGTCGAGGCCAAGGGGTCAGGGTTTTTCATCAGCTCATCGGGCTATTTGGTGACCAACAACCACGTGGTGCGCCACGCCAAATCGATTTTCGTGACGCTGTCGGACGGCGAAAAACTGCCAGCCACACTCGTGGGCCATGATAAGCGCACCGACCTTGCGGTGCTGAAAGTGACCCGTGCCAAGCCATTCCCCTATTTGGAATTTGGCGATTCGGCCAAAGTGGTGCCAGGTCAATGGGTGGTCGCGATTGGCAACCCGTTTGGCCTCGCCGAAACCGCGACGGCAGGGATTGTCTCGGCGTTGGGGCGTGACATTGGCGATGGCGAGTATGACAGCTTCATCCAGATCGACGCGCCGATCAATGAGGGGAATTCCGGCGGGCCGCTGCTCAATCAGCGCGGCCAAGTGATCGGGGTTAACACCGCCATTCTCTCGCCCACCGGCGGCTCGGTTGGCATCGGCTTTTCGATCCCCTCGGATATGGTGAAAACCATCACCTCCGAGCTGATCAAGCACGGCCATATCACCCGTGGCTTCATTGGGGTCTCGGTGCAGCCGATTACCCAGGAAATGGCGCAAGCCATGGGCGTCAAGACCAAAGACGGCGTGGCCCCCGGCGCGCTGATCGCGGCGGTCGAGCCGAATTCCCCGGCGGATCATGCCGGGATCAAGCCCGGTGACATCGTAACCGATGTCGATGGCCATAAGGTTGATTCGCCGCGCACGCTGGCCCTCGCGATTTCGACCATCAAGCCCGGTGACCGCGCGCACGTGACCTATTTGCGCAACGGCGCGGTCAAACACACCAGTGTTGCGGTCGAGAAAATGCCCGCCAACCTTAGCATGGCGACAATCGGCGGCGCCGCACCCAATGCGGATCATGCGAGCAAGCCCGAATTGGGCCTGACCATTGCCCCGCTCACCCAGAATGATCGCCGCCAGCTTGATTTGCCCTTGGCCACCAAAGGTGCGGTGATCACCAGCGTCAAGCCAAACTCCCCGGCTGACGAGGCGGGATTGCGCTCAGGGGATTTGATCATCGGCGTCGGCTCGGTTGAAACACCGAACCCCAACGATGTGATCAACGCGATCCAGAAGGCCGAGCATGATCATGCCAAAGCGATTGCGCTGCGGGTGATGCGCGGCAATCAATCGCTTTTCGTTGCGGTGCCGTTGCCTGCGCCGAAAAAATAACCGGTTCAGCTTTCTCCGCGACGCCGTATGGGGGAGAAAAACACTCCCCCATACACGGTTGTTTCAATCGGTTTCCGTTAAAAAATTCTCTGGCCCTTGCAGGCTGGAGAATTTTTTGTTTGATCATCCTGCTTGATGCTGATTGTAACCAGGGATTTTGCCGATGACGCGCCGCGACGATACCGACCTCGCGCAACTCGAATCTGAGAGTATTGAGATTATTCGCGAAGCCGTGGCTGGGTTTCGCAACCCGGTGATGCTGTATTCAATTGGCAAGGACAGCTCGGTGATGCTGCATCTTGCGATGAAGGCTTTTGCGCCGGCCAAGCCGCCTTTTCCGCTCCTGCATGTGGATACGGGTTGGAAATTTCGCGAAATGATTGCGTTTCGCGATGCAACCGCCCAGCGCCTCGGCGTTGAGTTGATCGTGCGCCATAATGCAGCCGCCGCCGCGCGCGGCGTTACCCCGTTCAGCCAAACCGCCTCGACCTATACACAAATCATGAAAACCGAAACCCTGAAAGCGGCACTTGATGAGCTTGGTTTTGATGCCGCATTCGGCGGGGCTCGCCGCGATGAGGAAAAATCCCGGGCCAAGGAGCGGATTTTCTCGGTGCGCACCGCCCAGCATGGCTGGAACCCGAAAGCCCAACGCCCGGAATTATGGAACCTGTTCAACACGCGGCTAACACCTGGCCAAACGATGCGGGTGTTTCCGCTCTCCAATTGGACCGAGTTTGATATTTGGGCTTATATTCTGCAAGAAAACATCCCGGTTGTGCCACTCTATTTCGCCAAACCCCGCCCGGTGGTGCAGCGTGGCGATCAGTGGTTGATGGTTGATGATCACCGCCTGCCGTTAGAGGCGGGCGAGCAACCGCAAATGCGCTCGGTGCGGTTTCGCACCCTTGGTTGTTATCCGCTGACCGCCGCGATTGAGTCCGAGGCCGACACGCTGGAAGCGATCATCACGGAAATGCGCGAGTCACGCAGCTCCGAACGGCAAGGCCGCCTGATCGATCACGATGACGCCGCCGCCATGGAAAAAAAGAAACGCGAGGGATATTTCTGATGCACACCCTGGTGACCACACGCTCCTTGCTCCGCTTGCTCACCTGCGGTTCGGTTGATGATGGCAAATCGACATTGATTGGTCGGTTGTTGTTTGACACGGATAATATTCCCGATGATCAACGCGCGGCGTTAGAGCGTGATTCCCGAAAGTTCGGCACGGATGGTGCCAATATCGATTACGCCTTATTGGTCGATGGGCTGGAAGCCGAGCGGGAACAGGGCATCACCATTGATGTTGCCTACCGTTTCATGGCCACCCCGCGCCGCAAATTCATCATCGCCGATACGCCGGGTCATGAGCAATATACCCGCAATATGGCAACCGGCGCATCAAACGCCGCCCTCGCGATTTTGCTGGTCGATGCGACGCAAGGCTTGCTCACCCAAACTCGCCGCCATGCTTTCATTGCGGATTTGCTTGGAATTCGTGATATTGTGTTAGCGGTGAATAAAATCGACCTCTGCGGATATGATCAAGCGATTTTCACCAAAATTGTCGATGATTTCAACAAAATTTCTAGCAATTTTCGCTTTGATTCCATCACCGCGATTCCGCTTTCAGCCCGCCATGGTGATAACGTGGTGCGGCGGAGTGCGGCCATGGATTGGTATCATGGCCCCACCTTGCTCGATCATCTGGAAACCATCGAACCACGCCGGCCGGATGCCGGACCGTTCCGCCTGCCGGTGCAATGGGTCAACCGTCCCGATGCCCAGTTTCGTGGATTTGCTGGCACCATTGCCGGTGGGCAGGTGCATCGGGGTGACACGCTCATCGTTGCGGGATCGGGCCAATCGAGCGCGGTGACGCGGATCATCACCGCACAGGGCGATGCGGAACAGGCGCGGGCGGGCGAGGCGGTAACGCTGACTTTCGAGGCGGAGATCGATATTTCGCGCGGTGACCTGCTGGCCGACCCAGCAGCGCGCCCCGATGTGGCCGATCAATTCGCCGCCGATTTGATCTGGATGGATGAGGCCCCCCTGCTACCAGGGCGGCCTTATTTGTTCCGTATTGGCACTGCTTTGGTCTCGGGCGTGGTTTCAAAAATCAAGCATCAAGTCGATGTTGCGCATTTCGAGCCGCTGGCCGCCAACCGGCTTGCGCTGAACGCCGTGGGTGCGGTGAATATTTCGCTCACCGCCCCGGTCGCCTTTGACCCGTATGAGCAAAACCGGCGCACCGGCAGCTTGATTATGATTGATCGGGAAACCAACGCGACCGTTGCCGCCGGCATGATCCGGTTTCCGCTGCGCCGGGCGAGCAATATTCATTTGCAAACACTGACCGTGGGCCAGGCCGACCGCGTTGCGCGCAACCGGCACCGTCCGGCCATTCTGTGGTTCACCGGGCTTTCTGGCTCTGGCAAATCGACCATTGCCAATCTGCTCGAAGCGAAATTGCATGCCGATGGTGTGCACACTTATTTGCTCGATGGCGATAATATTCGCCACGGGCTGAACCGCGATCTTGGCTTTACCGATGCGGATCGGGTGGAGAATATCCGCCGCGTCGGCGAGGTCGCCAAGCTATTCGCCGATGCCGGCTTGGTGGTGTTGGTTAGCTTTATTTCGCCGTTCCGCGCGGAGCGGCGCATGGTGCGCGAACTGGTGGCGCCGGGCCTGTTTCACGAAATATTCGTGGATACCCCGATCGAAATTTGCCGGGCGCGTGACCCGAAAGGGCTTTATCGCAAGGCTGATGCCGGTGAAATTCGCAACTTCACCGGCATCGATAGCCCCTATGAGCCGCCCGAAGCGCCGGAATTCCTGCTGCGCACCGCCTCATCGACGCCGGAAGCTCTGGCCGATGGGCTGTTCCGCGCCGTGCGGCCGATCCTCGCCGGGTAGTGGCGCGGTCAGGATTGCGGGATCATCGGTTTATGCGGGTGAGCCGGATGGTAGGGATGATGGATATAGGAATGATAGACGGGCCGGGTGCTGGGCGGCGGCGCCACATCGCCGATGCGCACCCCTGAGGCGATATGCACCTGATTGCCGAGCGAGGCGTGAGAAATCTGACTGCCCTCGCCCACGGTAACATGCTGACCGATCACCACGCCCCGACCGATAAACGCATCCCGCCCGATGGTGGTGCCTGAACCAATCCGCACGCCAGACCCAACCATGGTGGTTCCCGGTTGGACACTATCCATTTGTGTCGCCTGGGGCATTTCAGGCGGCACCAACGGCGGTAACGCCGTGATAGCCGGCGCTGGGGGCGAGGCCGGTGATTGGGGGGCCGGCATGGCGCAGCCACTCAACGCCGCCACAATCATTGCCAGACCGAGTCCGTTTCGTTTCATTCTCTGCTCCAAAACACAGGCTAGATTTTTTTGTTAATGAAGATTATTTCATAATCGTAGGATACTGGGCAACATAAGACAAGAGCGCAAAGGTTATTCAATTAAAATGATAAGCGATCAAAAAACATTCTCTCGCTCAAAAAATTTACGCCATCGCCGATCCTCGTGGCATCTTTGTGCCGTTAGGTTGAAAAATATTCCCCCTGTTTGCAACTTGGCACTGTGCCGCGCTGGCGTCATCACGCTGTTGGCCGCGCTGCTCGGCGTTGCCGGTGTGGCGCAGGCCGGTGCCAAGCTATCGGCGGCGCAGCATTATGTGATCGCTGGCAATGCGGCGTTCCAAGCGCATGATTATCGCACGGCCTTGCATGATTGGTCACTGGCCGCCCGGCCTTGGCACGGTTATCCGGGTAACAAAATCGCACAAACCAATCTCGGTTTGCTCTATCTGGACGGCGATGGGGTGGCAAAGCAGCCCGCCATCGCCGCACGCTGGTATCGCCGCGCGGCCCTGCAGGGCGATGCACAGGCGGAAAATAATCTTGGCACGTTATATGAGCAGGGGCTTGGTATCGGGCAGAGTGATCAGGCCGCCGTTCATTGGTATCGGCTGGCAGCGCGCCAGGGTTTTGCGGCGGCGGAGTATAATCTGGCGGTGATGGCGCAATCTGGCCGGGGCATGGACCAAAACTTGCCGATGGCGGCGCGCTGGTATCGTGCGGCGGCGCTGCAAGGCAACGCCCAAGCCGCCGATGATCTTGGCGTATTGTATCAAACGGGGCGGGGCGTGCCACAGCAACTCGCTTTCGCGGCCCAATGGTTTCAACGCTCCGCCCAAGCGGGCGATGCGAAGGCGCAATATAGCTATGGGTATTTGCTGGAAACCGGCCAGGGCGTGCCACGCAACAGCGCGCAGGCCGTGCAGTGGTTTCGGCGTGCCGCCAAGCAGAATATTGCTCCGGCGCAATTCGCCTTGGGCGTGATGGCGGAGCAAGGGGTCCAGATGCAACGCACGCCACCAGAGGCTGCCCAGTGGTATGCCAAGGCGGCGGCGGGCGGATATTGGCCGGCGGCTTATAATCTGGGACGCATGTATCAACTCGGCGAAGGCATTCCCCGCGATCCGAGCTTAGCCGCGCGCTGGTTCACCTTCGCCCGCCAACTCGGTGCGCCGGATCGGCTCGTCAGCTCAGGCGCTTAGCTCGCGAGATCGTTGGGTTGCGGCTTCAATCGCCGCATTCACGGCGCGCGGCCAGGCTTGCGGGTCCATCAGCACCGCCAAAGCCTGCTCGGTGGTGCCGCCTTTGCTGGTCACCGCCTTGCGGAGCGATGCGGCGGGCTGATCACTTGCCGCGAGCAACGCCCCCGCACCGATCACGGTTTGGCGGGCGAGCTTTGCTGCTAAATCCGCCGAAATCCCCTGCGCGATCGCCGCTTGCTCCAGTAATTCGACCAGCAAAAACACATAAGCAGGGCCGCTGCCGGAAACGGCGGTGACGGGATCAAGCAGCGTCTCATCCTCGACGAACGAGACAAGCCCGACACAGCCGAGCAGGGCTTCAGCTAGGGCGCGCTGGTCGGGGCGCACATTCGCGCCGGCGCAAACAACGGTTACGCCCTGGCGCACGGCTGCCGGTGTATTGGGCATAGCGCGCAGTACGGCGGCTCCGGTGCCGCATTGCGCGGTGAGCCAGGCGATTGTTTTGCCCGCCATGATCGAAATCACCACCGCATCACCCATCCGGCCCGCGAGCGGTGCCAGCGCTTCGGCGGCGATTTGCGGCTTCACCGCGAGAATAATGGCGGCAGGAGCAAATTCGGGCGGGATTGCGGCGCAGCGATCAACGACCGTGACCTCGTGGTCGGCCAAAGCGCGGGACGCGGGATCAGGGTCAATCACCACCACGCGCTCAACACCACGCGCCCGCCACCCGGCGAGCAGCGCCGAGCCCATTTTGCCGCCGCCAATCAACAGCAACGCAGGCAGCTTGGTCATGCTTCGCCGACGCACTCCAACATCGCCGCCGCCAACGCCTCATCCGGCGATTTTCCGCCCCATAGCACGAATTGAAACGCCGGAAAAAATCGCTCGCACTCGCTCACGGCGATATCAACCATGTCCTCGACACTCTCAGCCGAGGCGGTGGAGGCACCACGCAGCAACACTGAATGGCGAAACACCGGCATGCCATCATCCTGGTCCATGCCGAAATGGCCGATCCACAGCTTTTCATTCGCGCGGGCCAGCAATTCGAATAATGCATGACGGCGCCGCTCCGGTGCCTTCAAATCGAAGGTGCAGGAGAAATGCATCACCGAAATTTCGTGGGACCAGGAAAAATACAAGCCGTAATCGCACCAGCGACCGGGGGCTTCGGCGGCGATTTCGCAATCACTGCGCCGGTCAAAAGCCCATTCGTTGCCGGCAATCACTTGCTCGACAATATCCAACGGATTCGCGGTGCGATCGGAAAACTCAGAGGCGAGGGCGGACATCGCGGATCTCCTCTTCTGTCGTGCCGCCCAGTTGGGGCGGGCGGCAGCGCGGCGCCAGTGCCGCGAATCGGAGTCTAGCGGCATTTCCCGCGCCGCTGCAACGCAAGACCGAAAAAATCGGCTTACGACGCCGCGACGGTTTTGCGTGCAATCGCCCGATTGACCCGGCGCTTCAGTGATTGCGCCTCATCGGTCAGTTTCCGGCTCGGCGTGGTGAGCAGGAACGCATCCAAGCCGCCTTTATGCTCAATGGTCGAGAGGCCACGCGGGGTTACCCGTAGCCGAACAGAGACGCCCAGCGCCTCGGACTGCAAGGATGATTCCTGCAGATTGGGCAAAAACCGCCGACGCGTCTTGTTGTTCGCGTGGCTCACATTGTTGCCGGAAAGAACGCTCTTGCCGGTGATCTCGCAGCGCCGTGTCATAGCAAAACCCTTGAAATGGTCTGGTCCAACCATGAAGCTGGACAACAGGTAATGAGCGCCGCACCGAAATGCGCACGTCTGGCGCTGCTAATGGCGAAAAAATACCCGCCGGTCAAGCGTGCGGTAGCGTCACTCGCCCCCGGCCGGTCGCGCACCACCGGCGCAAAACAAGCGATAAAGCAGAGCGATCACTTCGGTCGCCGCCTCTGTGCCAATTGAATAATAAATCGTTCGCGAATCCCGCCTAGTTTGCACCAGCCCGTCCTGACGCAGCCGGGCAAGTTGCTGGGAGAGATGAGCTTGGCGGATGCCCAACTCCCGCTCCAACGTGCCGACCGAATGTTCGCCCCGGGCCAGATGACATAAAATCATCAGCCGATGCGGATTGGCGATCCCGCGCAGGAACTCCACCGCTTCCGAGGCGCTGTTCTTCATAACATCAAGCTCAATTCCCGATGCTGCCGCACCGGGCCGCATGACTGCGGTTGCAGACGATCCTGCATCGGCCATGGCTACCTCCGCCCAATAATTTTCACGACGACCGCGCTCAAGCTCTCGATTTGACATTGCCCGCCTCGCTCCTGCTTTGCGGCCACCATGCGCTTGGCCGTCTGCCAATCATGATTGACGCTCCAAGGCGGCGGTAAACGCCACATCCTGCTTGGCGGCAAACGGATCGCGCGGATTTTGCCCCTGCACGATATCCTCAAGCCGCTGCTGCACCGCGCCCATAATCCGCTGATGGGTAAGGCAATAGAACTGGTTCGCCTCGATCGCCGCGAAGGTTTTTGCCGCAACCTCGGCGGCGGTGATCCGCCCCGATGTTACCGCTTTGCGGCTTTGGGCCTCGGCGGCAATCTGGCTCGCCGTGGGCGGTGCAATATTGCGCAGCGCCTCAGGCCGATTGCGCCCGGCATCCTTGATCCCAGTATCAACAAAGGCCGGGCACAGCACCGTGACCCCTAATTTCGAGCCGGCAATTCGCAAATCCTGAAACAAGGTTTCGGACAAGGTGACAACGCCGTGTTTGGAGACATTATAAACGCCCATGGTCTGCGCGGAGAGTAGCCCCGCCACCGATGCGGTATTGACGATATGGCCCTCATCGCCGCCGGCAATCATCCGGGGCACGAAGCAGCGCACCCCATGGATTACCCCCCATAAATTGACCCCCAACACCCATTCCCAATCGGCGACCGTGTTTTCCCAAATCAACCCGCCAGAACCGACCCCGGCATTGTTAAACACCAGATGCGCCGCGCCAAACTGCGCGAACACCGCATCGGCGAACCGCTCCATCGCCGCGCCATCGCTGACATCGAGCCGCTCGGTGAGAATTTCGGCCCCCGCCGCGCGCAACTCATCCGCCACCGCGCTCAGTGCGTTGGATTCGATGTCAGCAAGGGCGAGCTTCATGCCGCGCACCGCTCCGATGCGGGCAAATTCACGGCCAAAGCCGCTGCCCGCGCCGGTGATCACGGCAACCCGATTTTTGAATTCTTTCATGGTGTGATCACAATCTTTCCGGTGACTTGCCGAGCGGCCATGGCTTGCAGCGCCTGCGCCGTATCGGCAAGCTTGTAGCTGCGTGAAATGAGCGGCCTGATTTTTTGGCTCAGCAGCATGGCGAATAAATCCTGCATCATTGCCGCCTGATGATGCGGCTCGCGTCGGGCAAACTCGCCCCAAAACACCCCGACCAGCGAAGCGCCTTTGAGCAACGGCAAATTCAGCGGCAAAGCCGGAATTTCCCCATCGGCGAACCCCACCACCAAATAGCGGCCACGCCAAGCGATCGACCGGAAGGCCGGTTCGGCCAATTTGCCGCCGACCGGATCATAAATAATATCTGGGCCCTTGCCGTCGGTATGCGCCTTGATCGCGCCGCGCAGATCCTCGTTGGTGTAGTTAATCACGGCATCGGCGCCGCGTTCGCGGCAAATGGCCAATTTTGCCTCGGACGATGCCGCCGCGATTACCCGCGCACCCTTGGCCTTGGCAATTTCCACCGCCGCCAAACCAACGCCGCCGGCAGCCCCCAGCACCAGCACGGTCTCCCCTGGTTTGAGCGCGCCGCGATCCACCACCGCGTGGTGGGAGGTGCCGAAGGCCAATGCGAACCCGGCCGCGACATCGAAACCGACCCCGTCAGGGATCTTCATGCACAGCCGCGCATCGAGCGCGATCTTCTCGGCGAACCCGCCGGTGGAACACAGGGCGAGAACCCGATCCCCAGGAACCAAAGCGGTGACTCCCTCGCCCACCGCCTCGATCTCGCCGGCAATTTCTGCCCCCGGCGTAAATGGCAGCGCTGGCTGAACCTGATATTTTTTCTGGATGATCAGCACATCCGGAAAATTAACCCCCGCCGCGCGGATACGGATTACCACCTCACCCGGTTTGGCCACCGGGTCAGGCAGATCACGCAGCAACAAAGTCTCCGGGCCGCCCCAAGCTTCGCAGCGTATGGCGCGCATCAGAGCGGCAGCCCAGGGGCGGTCAGCCCATCGGCAATCATCACCCCCGCATAACCGCCCGTGCGCGCCGGATCGGTATTGCGGTGACGACGCTGCTCCATCCGCGCCAATTGATCGCGATGCACCTCATCGGGACCATCGGCGAGGCGCAGCGTGCGCTGATGCGCATACGAGGTCGATAACCAAGTATCCGCAACACCGCCGCCGCCAAAGGCCTGGATCGCCCAATCGACAACTTTACACGCCACGTTGGGCGCGACCACCTTGATCATGGCAATCTCGGCCCGGGCTTCCTTGTTGCCAACCGTATCCATCATGTGAGCGGCCTTCAGCGTCAGCAGCCGCGCCTGATCGATCATGATCCGCGACTCGGCGATCCGCTCGCGCCACACGCTCTGCTCGGCCACCGGCTTGCCGAACGCCGTGCGCGATTCCAGCCGCCGGATCATCCGCTCCAACGCCCGTTCGGCGACACCGATTGAGCGCATGCAGTGATGGATCCGTCCCGGCCCGAGGCGGCCTTGGGCAATCTCGAACCCACGGCCTTCGCCGAGCAAAATATGATCGGCCGGCACCCGGACATTCTCGAAAATCATTTCGGCATGGCCATGCGGCGCATCATCATCGCCGAACACCGGCAAGGCCCGCTTCATCGTCACGCCCGGATGGGGAAACGGCACCAAAATCATCGATTGCTGCTTGTGCCGGTCTGGATTGGTCGGGTCGGACTTGCCCATCACGATCAAAATCCGGCAGCGCGGATCGGGCGCACCCGAAGCCCACCATTTATGGCCATTAATGACGTATTCATCGCCATCGCGGACAATTTGCGTCTCGATATTGGTGGCGTCCGACGACGCGACATTTGGCTCGGTCATCGCGAAGGCGGAGCGAATTTCGCCGGCCAAGAGCGGCTTCAGCCAGCGCTCTTTATGCTTTTCCGCCGCGTAGCGCGTCAGCACTTCCATATTGCCGGTATCCGGCGCGGAGCAATTAAACATCTCGGGGCCAAACGGGCTGCGCCCCATGATTTCAGCCAGTGGCGCATATTCCACATTGGTCAGGCCAGCGCCGTGCTCCGATTGCGGCAAAAACAGGTTCCACAAGCCAGCCGCCTTGGCTTTTTGCTTGATCTCGGCGATCTTTTCCAACGGTTGCCACCGATCCGCCTGGTGGTGGGCGGCTTGAAACAGCGCCTGTTCATTGGGATAGACATGCTCGGCCATAAAATCTGCCACCCGCGCCCGCAGGGCCTCGGTTTTGGCCGAATAACGAAACTCCATTCTTGCTTCTCCCCAAATCATTCGAGCGGACGAGGTGCGCACTGCGAGGCGAACCCCTCAATCATTAGGCTGTAGCCGTTTTAATCCCCGCCTGCGCCCAAGTCACGCCCCCACGTAATCGGTGCCATGTGTCGCATTAGGTTGACAGGACTGTGCGACTTGTATGGCGTCGATGCAAGAGGGGCCGATGCCAGAGGCGCTGCGGCGTGACGGGAGCAAGACGCGGGATCGGCTGCTTGACACTGCAGCAGCGATCTCGAATGCTCTGCGCGGTTCAGGAGGAACGGCATGGAAGCGTCAATGCGGCCAATTTTGGTTGAGGTTTTGCCCCAACACCGGCTCGATGAGCCGCGTTTGTTCGCGTATTTGGCGGCCCATTGCCCCGGATTCGCTCAACCGGCCCGACTGCGCCAATTTCAAGGCGGGCAATCAAACCCAACTTTCCTGATCGAAACAGATGCGCAAAAATTCGTCCTGCGCAAAAAGCCGCCCGGCAATTTGCTGCCCTCCGCCCATCAGATTGACCGCGAATATCAAATCCAAAGCGCCTTGGCAGGAACCGATGTGCCGGTGGCACCCATGCTGCATTTTTGCACCGATCCCAGCATTATCGGCACCGAATTTTATATCATGGCCCATATCGAAGGCCGGGTGTTTCATGATGTGATGATGCCGGGCCTTACCCCGGCTGAGCGCGGCGCCGTTCAGCGTGAATTGATTGAAACCATCGCCGCCTTGCATAGCCTTGATTACAATGCCCGGGGCCTTGGCCAGTATGGTCGGCCCGATCACTATGTGGCGCGGCAGATGGCGCGCTGGAGCAAGCAATATCAAGCCTCGCAAACCGAGACCCTACCCGCGATGGATGCCCTGACCGCCTGGCTTGCGAGCCATATTCCCGAGCGCGATGAAAGTGCCATCGTGCATGGCGATTTCCGCTTGGGCAATATGATGATCGCGCCCGATGCACCGCGCATTCTCGCCGTGCTCGATTGGGAGCTTTCGACACTCGGCCATCCGCTGGCCGATTTGGCCTATTGCTGCATGTCCTATCACCTGCCGCCCGGGTCCGGCCCGGCGATGGCGGGCTATCAAGGCGTGGATGTCACCGCACTCGGGCTGATGAGCGAACAACAGGCGCTGGAGCTTTACTGCGCCCGCACCGGGCGCAGCGACATTCCCGATTGGAAATTTTTCATGGGCTTCTCGCTATTTCGCTCAGCCGCGATTGTCGAGGGGGTGTATGCACGGGCGCTGGCTGGCAATGCGGCGGATGAACGCGCCAGCCGGATGCATGAGGTGTGCATTCAGGTCGCACAGACCGGTTGGGATTTGGTGCGCGGCGCATGACCCCGTCAATCCTGACCCTGTCTTGCGCAAACCGGCCCGGCATCGTCGGTGCCGTCGGCACATTTTTATATGATCGCGGGCTGGATATTCGCCAGGCCCAGCAATTTGACGACCCAGCTAGTGGCATATTTTTCATGCGCGTGGTGTTCGCACCGATTGCCGCCACCGATGCTGCGATGGTGCGCCATGATTTCGCCGCCCTCGCAGCACGGTTCGCGATGGATTGGGTGATCACCCCGATCAGCCACCGCCCGCGCAGCATGATTTTGGTGTCGCGCTTCGATCATTGCCTCGTGGATCTGATCTATCGCCAGCGGATTGGCGAATTACCCATGGAGATTGCCGGGGTGATCGCCAATCATCCGCGCGAAAACTATGCCCATGTCGATTTCGATGGCATTCCGTTCCATTATTTGCCGATCACCCGTGACAGTAAACCGCAACAGGAAGCCGAAATCAGCCGCCTGCTCGCCGCCAGTGGCACCGAGCTGGTGATCCTGGCGCGGTATATGCAAGTGCTGTCTGATGATCTCGCCGGGCAGTTAGCGGGGCGCTGCATCAATATCCATCATTCATTTCTGCCCGGCTTTAAGGGCGCCAAGCCCTATCACCAAGCTTACGCGCGTGGCGTGAAACTGATCGGCGCAACCGCCCATTATGTGACCGGCGCGCTTGATGAGGGGCCGATTATTGAGCAGGATGTCGAGCGCATCGCCCATGGCGACACGCCCGATAGTCTGGTGCGTAAAGGCCGCGACATTGAGCGCCGAGTTCTGGCCAGCGCCGTTTTATACCATCTGGAACGCCGAGTGTTCATCAGCGGCAGTAAAACTGTGGTGTTCAAGGACTGATTTGCCCGATGGCCTGACCGGTTACATTTGGAGACGGTGCGACATCCGATAATTACGATCACGGCGCTATGTTTCTGCTCCAACCAAGGAGATTATTCATGGCGAAACGCTGGCGAGGCATTTGCGCGACGGTTCTGATCATCGGGGTTGGCATCAGCCTGTCCGGCTGCGTGGTGGTGCCGGCGCGTCCGGGCTTTTGTTATTATCATCCGTATCGCTGCCGGTGACGCGGCTTGATCATCGTTGGCGGGCCATTATGGCCACCTGTTTCTTTGCCCTGTTCGGCGAGAACCAGCCTGCAGCGCTGGTGATGCCGCCGACGATGCTGCGCCTTATGCCGGGGCAAGCTCGGCGCACCGGCTCGCGCGGCGTTTGCTGAGCCTGCCCCTCGCATTTCGCAACCCAGCCACCGCGAATTTTGGGGCGATTCGGCTGCACAGGCGAAATTTCTTGTTTGACTTGGCACTTGCGGTTCGCACATTAGATGCTCTGCGAAAGAAAGTGACCAAAAATGATCCCTGCTTTGATGCCGAATTACAATCGGATGGACATTGCGTTCGACCATGGCGAAGGCGCCTGGCTGTTTACGCGTGATGGCCGACGATACCTCGATTTCGGTGCAGGCATCGCCACCTCGTCACTCGGTCACGGCCATCCGGGCCTTAGCCGCGCCATTGCCGAGCAAGCCGCGCGGGTGATGCATGTCTCGAACCTTTATCGCGTGCCGCAGGCCGAGCAGCTCGCCGAACGGCTGACCGCTGCGAGTTTCGCCGATAGCGTGTTTTTTTGTAATTCCGGTGCCGAGGCCAATGAGGCTTTGGTCAAGGCGTTTCGCAAAACCATGGCGGATGAGGGCAAGCCCGAACGCTACCGGATTATTTGCGCGGATGGCGCGTTTCACGGTCGCACCTTGGCGATGATCAGCGCCACCGGCAATGCCAAATATCTGGCCGGCTTTGGCCCGGCGGTCGAGGGGTTCGACCATGTGCCGTTCAATAATTTGAACGCGCTGCGCGCCGCGATCACGCCGGAAACGGCGGGCATTTTGGTCGAGCCGATCCAGGGTGAAGGCGGCATTCGCCCGGCTCAGATTGAGTATTTGCGCGGCCTGCGCGCCGCCGCCGATGAGTTTTCGCTGCTGCTTGGCTTTGATGAAGTGCAATGTGGCATGGGCCGCACCGGCAAATTATTCGCCCATGAATGGGCCGAGGTGACACCCGATGCGGTGAGCACCGCCAAAGGCATTGGTGGCGGGTTTCCGCTCGGCGCCTTGCTCGCCAATGAACGTGTTGCCCAACATCTGGTGCCCGGCACCCATGGCACGACCTATGGCGGCAGCCCCCTCGCCTGTGCGGCGGGCAATGCGGTGCTGGATGTGGTGCTAGCACCCGGATTTCTCGATCGGCTGGGTGCAACCGCAGCACGGCTGCGCGCTCAGCTTGAACGGCTCGTCGCCGCCGAGCCGACTGTATTTTCTGCCGTGCGCGGGCAGGGATTGATGCTCGGGCTGGTGTGCGCCGTGCCCAATACCGAGGTGCAAAGCGCCTGCCTCGCCGAAGGGTTGCTCGTGGTCGCCGCCGGCGAGAACGTGATCCGTTTGGTGCCGCCGCTGATTATTGGCGATGCCGAATGCGATGAGGCCGTGGCCCGCCTGCATGCCGCGGCTAAACGCTGCCGCCCGGCAATGTCTCCCGCCGCCACCCGGATGACCGCGAAGGTCCCCGCAAAGTGAGCGCCGCTATTGAATCGGGCATGAAAGCCGCGCCGTTGCGCCATTTTCTCGATCTTTCCTTGATCGAAACGCCGGTACTGCGGCAAATTTTAGACCACGCTGTGCGGTTCAAACGCGCCGGGCGTGGTGCCTCGCGCCCGCTCGCCGGGCGGGCTTTGGCGCTAATTTTCGAAAAACCCTCAACCCGCACCCGCGTCAGTTTCGAAATGGCGATGCGCGGCCTCGGCGGCGATGTGGTGATGCTGTCGTCCAATGAGATGCAAATTGGTCGCGGTGAAACCGTGGCGGACACGGCCCGCGTGCTATCACGCTATGTCGATGCGATCATGCTGCGGACCGACCGGGAATCCAAACTGCGCGAGCTGGCCGCTTTTGCCACCGTGCCGGTGATTAACGGCCTCACCGAACGGTCGCATCCCTGTCAGGTGATGGCGGATGTGATGACGTTTGAGGAACATCACGGTCCGATTGCGGGGCAAGTGATTGCGTGGGTTGGCGATGGCAATAATATGGCGAAAAGCTGGATCGAGGCCGCAGCGCGTTTCGGATTTTCGCTACGCCTCGCCTGCCCGGCGTCGCTCCGCCCCGATGCGGAGGCCGTGAGCTGGGCGCGCAGCTTGGGCGCTGAAATTTTACTGACGGAAAATCCGCAGGAGGCGGTGGCTGGCGCGCGCTGCGTGGTGACCGATACCTGGGTGAGCATGGGCGATACCGATATTGCCGCCCGTCACGCGCTGTTGGCGCCCTATCAGGTGAATGAAAAGCTGATGGCACACGCCGCGTCCGATGCGATTTTCATGCATTGCCTGCCTGCTCACCGCGACGAGGAAGTGTCCGAGGCGGTTATTGACGGTCCGCAATCGGTTGTATTCGATGAGGCGGAAAATCGCTTATTTGCGCAGCAGGGTATTTTAAACTGGGCGTTGGGCGGTTAGCTCCAGACGGTGAAGGCGCCGATAATCAGCATCACCACCACCACAGCGATCACGGTGATGGTCAAAAACCGGGTGAAGCGGTTCCAGCCGGTTTGGCTCACTTGGTTCAGATCCGTTTCAGCCGAAGCCGCCGTCTCATGGGTTTCAATATTTGCCATCGTATTCGCCTGCGACATCCTTTGAGACTTTCCTTGGGAACGGGTTAGCCGAGCCAAAAAACCGTGTTATGCCTTGGAATAGGGCCACACGAGATTGTGACTATCCATTGATTATGGTGGATTAGCCGGAAATGCAAGGGTTTACCAGTCCGCTCTCAGCCCGTGCCGGGACCGACATGCCGGTGATCAGCGCCGCTAAGGCCGCCGGATAGATCCGATGTTCCTGCGCCAAAACGCGGGCGGCGAGGATTAATTCATCATCAGCGGGCAGCACCGGCACCGCCGCCTGCGCCAAAATTGGCCCTGCATCCATGCCATCGGTGACCAGATGCACCGTGCAACCGTGGATTTTGACGCCCGCCGCCAAAGCGCGCCGGTGCGTATCGAGGCCGGGGAATACCGGCAGCAACGAGGGATGAATATTGATCATCCGCCCCGACCAACGCTGCACCAGCCAGGGCGTGAGCAGGCGCATATAGCCCGCAAGGCACAAAAATTCACACCCCGCCGCCCGCAAGGCCGCATCGATTGCGGCTTCGTGCGCGGCGCGGTCGGCCCCAAAATCGCGGCTCGCAATCACCTGGGTGGCCACCCCGCGCTGTGCGGCAACCGGTAAACCCGCCGCATCCGCTCGGTTGGCAATCACCAGCGCAATCTCCGCCGGATAATCCGGGCTGGCCGCTTGATCGATCAGGGCGGTCATATTCGAACCCCGCCCCGAAATCAGAATGCCAACGCGCCGCTTCATCCAAAGAGGCTCTGGCTATGGACCACCTGCACCGAGGCCGGGCCCGCCGCCGCGACCAGTGCGCCGAGCTTGACCGGCTGCACGCCCGATTCTGCGAGCAAATCGCACGCCGCCGCCTCATCGCCCGGCCGCACCACCAGCACCATGCCGATACCGCAATTGAACACCCGCAGCATCTCCTCCGGCGCGACCTCGCCGATTTTCGCCAGCCAGGAAAATACCGGCGGCATCGGCCATGCGTGATCGATCACCGCGACGCAACCCTCCGGCAGCACGCGCGGCAAATTGCCCGGCAAACCACCGCCCGTGATATGCGCCGCCGCCCGCAACAATCCCGCACGCGCCAAAGCGAGCAACGGGCGCACATAGAGCGCCGTCGGCTGCATCAGCGCCTGACCCAGCGTTAAGCCCGGGGCAAAGGGTGCCGGATCAGACCAGCGGAGCGACGCACGCTCCAAAATGCGGCGCACCAGGGAGAACCCGTTCGAATGTATCCCAGTGCTGGGCAAACCGAGCAAAACATCACCCGGCGCGACGCCAGCCGGTAGCAGCCCGTCACGCGGCGCAGCGCCCACGGCAAAGCCCGCGAGGTCATAGTCACCGCGATGATACATGCCCGGCATCTCCGCCGTCTCGCCGCCGATCAACGCGCAACCCACCTGTCGGCAGCCCTCGGCGATACCAGCGATGACCGACCGCGCCACCGCGACATCGAGCGCGCCGGTGGCGAAATAATCGAGGAAAAACAGCGGCTCCGCGCCCTGCACTACCAAATCATTGACGCACATGGCGACCAGATCGATGCCCACCGTCTCATGAATGCCGGTGTCGATTGCGAGGCGCAATTTGGTTCCCACGCCATCGGTGGTGGCCACCAACACCGGATCGGTAAAGCCGGCCGCACGCACATCGAACAGCGCGCCAAAACCACCCAGACTCCCCATCACGCCTGGCCGCGACGTCGCTTTTGCCAGAGGCTTGATCGCTTCGATCAGCGCGTCCCCGGCCTCGATATCAACGCCCGACTCCCGATAGGTCGCACCATTGCCGCCGTCGCTGCTGGTCATCCCTGTCTCCGATGCGCTATGTCCATTCGATCATGACCGGCTTCCACTCCCGATTTTGCGCCGCTGCAGGTGCTGGGCCCCAAGCCCGGTTGCCTGAAGCAGCCTGCCCATCGCGAGGCGGACTGTCACGCGACGTCTATCACCACAGGCCCGTGCGGGGCGCAACCACCCAACACACGAGGAATTTCTCCGCATGAGTGAGTCCCCCCCCGGTTCGACCGACGCGGATGGCGGATTATTGAAATCAATCCGCTGGCCGCGCCTGCTCGCCATCCTCGGCGGGGTTCTGGTTGTCTGGATTTTTCTGCGCCTGTTTTCGGGGATTTTGCTGCCCTTCGTTTCAGCGGCAGGCATTGCTTATTTTCTGGACCCAGCCGTGTCAGCCCTACACCGCGTTGGCGTGCCGCGCTCGCTGGGCGCCTCGATTGCCTTGCTCAGCCTGATTGCGTTTTTGTTTTTGAGCAGCTTTCTGCTGTATCCGCTCGCCGCAGCACAGATCCATCTGCTCGCCGACCAGTTGCCGACGATGATCGCCCGCTTGCAAAATTTCGCGACCCATCAACTCAGCACCATCCAGTCGCATCTCGGCCCCAGCTTCGTATCCGACAAGCTCAAGCAATTGGTTGGCACCGAAGCGGGCACGATCGTGGGGTTCATCGGCACGGCGCTGACCCATGTGCTGGGCACCGGCTTTGCCTTGTTCAATATTTTGACGCTGCTGATCATCACGCCGATTGTGGCGTTCTACTTGCTGCGTGATTGGCCCACCGTGATTGCGCGCATCGATTCCTGGCTGCCGCGCTCTCAGGAAGCCACCATCCGTGGTTTGGCCCAAGAGATCAGCCGGATCCTCAATGCGTGGCTGCGTGGCCAAGCGATATGCTGCCTGTTTCTCGCCACCTTCTATGCCATCGCGTTGACCAGCGCGGGGCTTAATCTCGGCCTCGTTATCGGTCTCACCGCCGGATTACTGTCTTTCATCCCTTATGTCGGCACGATTGTTGGCGCCGTATCGTCGGTGGTGCTGGCTCTGGGCCAGTTTAACGGGATTGATCCGGTGCTGATTATCGCCGGGATTTTTGTGATCGGGCAATTGCTCAATGATTATGTGGTCGCCCCGCGTTTTCTGGGTGATCGACTCGGGCTTGGCGCGGCATGGGTGATTTTTGCACTCTTCGCGGGCGCGGAAACCTTCGGCTTTCTCGGCGTTATGCTCGCCGTGCCGGTGACCGCGACGCTCGGTGTGCTGACGCGATTTTGGCTGAAGCTCTATTTGCAAAGCCCGCTCTATCTCGACCCGCCCAAGCTGCGTGAATGACCGCGAGCGCGCCATTCGCCGAGGCCCGTCAACTCGCCCTGCCGCTCGATGAGCCGGTTGGGTTTTCGCCCGACGATTTCGTTCCCGCCCCCTCCAACGCTCAAGCCCGCACAGCCTTAGCCCACGAGGCGGCATGGATTAATCATCGGCTGCTCCTGTGGGGCGATAGCGGTTGTGGCAAATCGCACTTGGCTTCGGTTTGGGCGCAAATATCGGGCGCACAAACGCTGCACGCTGCGAGCCTGCGCGCGCCGATTGACCCTGACGACAGCACGACAAAGCTGGTGATTGAGGATATCGACACCGCAATAAACCCCATCGCGTTGCTCGCCAGCCTGAATATCGCCCATGCGGCCCGGCGCTCGGTGCTGCTCACCGCCCGCATCCCGCCGGCGCGCTTGCAGATCGACCCGGCAGACCTCGCCAGCCGGTTGCGCGCAAGCCTGACGATTGAAATCACCCAAGCGGATGATCGGCTTCTCGAAGATCTGCTCGACCGGCTAGCCGCCATCCGGCAACTGCGCTTGAGCGAGACGCTGCGCCACTATTTGCTCACCCGCCTGCCGCGCCAACCCGGCCTGCTGCGCGAGGCGGTCACCCGGCTTGATCGCGCCTCACTCGCCCGTGGCGTTGCCCCTTCGCGTCGCCTTGCCGAGCATGTCCTGAGCGATCTGCTTGAGCCGCCGGTGCCAACCGCCGCCCCTCAGGGCGCGACCCCGCCCAATTCGCCGAATTTTCACGACACCCCGCCACTTCTCACGCTATAAGAGCGCCTCTAGCCCCCGAGGATTTGAGCTATGGACCACCCGATCAGCGCCAGCACCGTCCCAGCCTCGATCCGTGAAGACCCGCGGCGCTTCATCAATCGCGAACTCTCCTGGCTCGATTTCAACGCCCGCGTGCTCGCCGCCGCCGAGGAGCAACGCTATCCGCTGCTCGAAAGATTACGCTTTGTTTCGATCAGCGCGTCCAACCTCGATGAATTTTATTCGGTGCGCATCGCGGGGCTGATCGGCCAGGTGCGCGCTGGCATATTGCTTCGCTCCAGCGATAATCTTACACCGAGCCAGCAACTCGCCGCCGTCAATGCCCGCACCCGCGATCTGCTCCAAGCCCAGCAAACCGTGCTGAGCGATTTGCGCAATGCCCTCAGCGCCACTGGCATCCATATCGCGACCGCCGCCGCGCTGACACCCGAGGACCGGCGCTTTCTCGATCAATATTTCATGGAACAGGTCTTCCCGGTGCTCACGCCACTCGCGGTGGACCCTGCGCATCCATTTCCCTTCGTGCCCAATATGGGGCTGGTGCTCGCGCTCAAACTAATCCGCGAAGAGGATGGCGGTGCGATGCGTGGCCTAATCCCGCTGCCCGCGCAAACCAGCCGCTTCATCCGCCTGCCGGACCATCATCAGCCCGGTCCGGGGGATCAAGCCAGCGCCGGGCCGGTGGTTCGGTTCATCCCGCTGGAAAACTTGGTTTTGCTGTTTTTGGGCCATCTATTCCCTGGCTTTCGCCTATCAGGCTCCGGCTTGTTCCGGGTGATCCGCGATACCGATGTTGAGTTCGAGGAAGAAGCCGAGGACCTTGTGCAATCCTATCAATCGGCCCTCAAGCGCCGTCGGCGCGGCGTCGCGATCCAGCTCACGCTGGCCGCTGATATGCCCGATGATTTGCGCGCCCTGGTGATCGAGGAAGTCGAAGCGCCGGAGGACCAAATTATCATCGAGCCGGGCCTGCTCGGCCTCGTCGATCTCAAAGAGATTATCATCAAGGACCGGCCCGATCTGTTGTTTAAATCCTACACGCCGCGCTTTCCCGAACGCATACGCGATTTTGGCGGCGATTGCTTTGCAGCCATTCGCAACAAGGACATTATCGTCCATCACCCGTTTGAAAGCTTCGATGTCGTGGTGCAGTTTCTCCGGCAGGCGGCCTCGGACCCGAACGTCGTTGCGATTAAGCAAACACTCTATCGCACCAGCCGCGACTCACCGATTGTCGGCGCCCTGATCGAAGCCGCTGAGGCGGGCAAGTCGGTCACCGCGATGGTCGAGTTGCGCGCCCGGTTCGATGAGGAGGCCAATATCCGTCTCGCCCGCGCGCTCGAAGCGGCGGGGGTGCAGGTTGTTTATGGTTTTATCGGTCTCAAAACCCATGCCAAATTATCGTTGGTGGTGCGGCGCGAAGGAACGATTATGCGCTCGTACGCGCATTTCGGCACCGGCAATTACCATCCAATTACCGCGCGCATTTACACGGACCTTTCGTTTTTCACCACCGATCCTGAGCTAACCCGCGATTCCGCCCGGCTGTTCAACTATATGACCGGCTATGCCCGGCCAGAACGGATGGAGCAGTTGGTATTCAGCCCGCTCACCACCCGCCGCACCATCGGCACGTTGATCGACGCCGAAATCACCGCTGCCGAGCGCGGCGCGCCATCTGGTATCTGGCTGAAAATGAATTCATTAGTTGATGAACGCTTGATCGATCATCTCTACGCCGCCTCCGCCGCTGGCGTGCCAATCCATTGCGTGGTGCGCGGCATTTGCTGCCTGCGCCCTGGTGTGCCAGGGCTCTCGGAAACCATCAAGGTGAAATCACTGATTGGCCGGTTTCTGGAACATGCCCGGATCGCGGTTTTCGCCAATGGCGCCCCGATGCCGCACCGCCAAAACAAAGTGTTCATCTCCAGCGCCGACTGGATGGCCCGCAACCTTGATTGGCGGATCGAAAGCTTCGTGCCGATCCATAATCCAACGGTGCACGCCCAAGTGCTCGATCAGATCATGGCAATCAATCTGCGCGATAACGTCAATTCCTGGGAACTCGACAAGGATGGGCATTGGCACAAAATACTGCCCGGAACCGAACCCATCTCCGCGCACCATTATTTCATGACCAACCCATCGCTCTCCGGTCGGGGTTCAGCCTTGCACGGTCAGTCGAGCGATCCACTGCGCGAAGCAAACCGCTCACGCAAAACTTTTCTCACACGCGATTGATTTTCTCGCGCGCCCTGCCCCGGCACCAGCGCCGGTTCGTAATTGTCAGAACGGCTTACGGGCTAACACTTGCCGCACGGCGTCCAGATGCGCATGGCATTGCAGATCATCTTGCCAAAGAGCAACGATATATTGGGCGACGCTGGCCTGATTAACAATTATTGGCACCGGAGGTGCGGGGGCACAATTCAATAACGAAACGGGCACATCAGGCTGCACAAGCTGCACCTTGGTCACTATTTGCGGCTTCGCAGCACAGCCACCCAACAGCACCACCAAGCCTAGCAGCACCAAGAGACCCAGCAAGCGCCTCGCCCCTGACCCACTCATGGGACCACCTTCTGACCCTGTGCGCGGGCGATGGCGCGCAATGTCGAGACTAACACTGGCGCCACGGGCCCGTTCGCGCTTGGTTGTGACGCATCGATTTTCCGGCGCATCGCGTCAGCCGCCTGCCGATCAATCGCATCGCGCGATTGAGACGCGACCAAGCTCGCTTGCCAAAGCGCATTCTGCGCACGGATTTGGGCGAGTGCTGCCAGATCAGCCCGATTATCAGCGGCAAGCTGCGCGATCGTGCCCCTAGATTGCAGCACGGCTTGCCGCGCTGAAGCAACCGCATCGCGCAAATACCAAATGTAAAAAACTACACCCAATACCGCTGCCAATGCCAGGAGTGCCAAAACAAGCCGGGTTGCCATGGGTGCGAGGAAGGCTGGCATTTCAATCTCCAAATTTTGATTTAAGGCCCATGCCGAGCGTCGCGGCACCGATGGCTGAGCCGAGGCCCATGCCATAACCTTCCGCGTCAAAATGTTGGTGGCGCACCACCACGGCAAAAATCTCTAGGCCGATGAAGCTCAGCAAACCCAAAATGGTCAGTAGGGCCATTTCATCGATGCGCCCTTGCGCATCGGTCAGTAAACCCCGCAAGACCGCGCGCATCATTGCCCCGCTGCAAAAAAAGCCAAGCCGACCAAGCGCCGCCCCCAGCCGCCGGCAAAGCGCGGCCAATCGGCCAGCGCCACCATGAAATCGAGCCGTAGGGTCAACATCGTCTCCGCCGCTGCTCGGGGGTCGACATTCCCCATCGCGGCGAGCGTCTCCGGGCCGATCACCCCGTCCGCCGTCACATCAAGAGCCTGCTGCAACCACATGATCGCCCGCCGCAGCCCGTTATTGACCGATGCGTCAAACACCACCGGCGCCATGGGACCGGCGAGGTGATCGCCATTGATTTTTGCCCAGTAATCACGCTGATAAATCGCTTCCGCCGCCTCGCGGGTTAAATGCGCAATGTCGAGCGTTGGATATGACGCCGCACTAATGCCAAAATTGGTCCCGCGTAATTGCCCTTGACCAATCGCCCCCCCTGTCCAATTGCCTGGATCGTCGGGATCAGCGCCGTAGCCGCCCTCCATCCCCAAGGTAAAATCAACGCAGGCCGCAAAATCGCCCATGACGCCCTCACAGATGGTTCAAAACATGCGTGGCAATACTGCCGATAGCGGCTGACAACAGACCAATCAGCATCACCGTCATCCGATGGCTGCCGGAGCGCTCGCCGCGAAACTGGGCCAATTCCGCATGGACGCGCGCCAATTCACTCACGAGCTCGTCAGATTTCGTCACAAAACGATCCTGTGCCGATGCCACCTGTAGCTCAAAGCGATTGCGCCACGTCTCTAACGCCACATGCCGTGCTTCGATCGCTGCAATATCACGCCGGGCTTCTGCAATCTCTGCCTGCAAAGATGTCAAATCCCCCCGTAAATCGCCAATCCCCTCGCGCAGCATGGCAATCACATCGCTGGGCGACGGACTCACGCGGCACTGGCCGATAAGGGCACGCCATAAGCCGTCGCCTGTAGCGGCATATTCGTCAGAAAATCGGGAGCCAAATCAGACGCAATATCCCATCCCACTGGCGGCGTGCGCTGTGCCAAATTATCGGTAACAGCGTTGCCTCGGCCCATTTGAGCGCTCCCATACGGATAATATAACAAACAATTGGCCGGGGGATTGATCGGTGCTGATGCCAGTGTGACCGCCACATGCGTGGCGTCAATGCGGCTCGCCGCCACCGCCTCAATGATCGGACCCGGCGCTGCCGGTGATCCACCATCCATCACCGCGAAACCAACACCGTTATTGGCCAGCAACGGCACGATCAAATCATTCCCCGCATCGTGCGCAATTGTGAGGATGATCAGTGTCGGCGCGGATTGGTAGGCATGGGTAATGCGTGGCCCATTGGATGTTGGTAATCCTGCGCTGGGCACAGCCGTCGCAGGGATTGAATCGGATAATCCCATTGCAATGGCGGCCCGGCCAGCCACATGCGCGCCAAGCCGCCCATAACGCAGCAAATCGGGCAGATCACGATGCTCGGGATCACCCCCGGAAAACACCCCCGTCAATGGGTTCCACGTCGCGTTCAGCGGATTGGAATCCGCCGTCTGTGCCACAAACACCGCAACCGCATTAGCGCTCACGTCCGCGATATCGGCCACGGCCTCGCGCACCATTTGCACGCCAATATCGGTCTCATACGGAATAGCGCTCCACATCAGCAGGGGCAGTGCGGCGGCTGAGCGGCCGAGCATCGCGCGCGTTAGTTCTGCAAGTCGCAATACGCTCCCTAGATACAAAGCCTTATTCGAATACGGCATCGTGCTATCCTGCTCGGACCACGGCCACAGCAGAAATTCGATATCGCCAATATCGGGCGATGGCACCAGCGCCTGAGCACCTGTTAGATAATCCTGCAAGGCAATTCCGTCGGGTCCCAACGCCCAGGCGGACGGGTTTGATCCATCCCCCGGATTGGTCAGAAATGTTCCGCTGCCCGACCCGGGCGGAAACAAGGGCGGTGATGAGTTCGAAATCGGATGGCCGGCAATCATCGAATACCGGGAGGGATTAACATTATTGCCCGACTGCAAATAGGTTGCCGCGTAAGAAGCGGCGCCCAAATACCAACATACACCCTGCGCCAACGCCAATGCACCGCCCGCATAGGTGAACCACTCCGCATTGGATTGGCCCATCACCAGCAAATTCACCCCGCGCCGAGGTCCCAAAACCCAGCGCGCTTGGCAGCCGAGCAGTGTGGCGATATCCGCCTGATCCAAAGCGTGTGCCCAGGTCGCGGCCTCATGAAACCAGCATTGTGCCGAACCCTGCACAGTTCCATCATGCAGGAATAATAAGGGACCGGGTGATGATGCAGGCAACGGATTAACGGCGCCGCTCACGGCTAGAACATTATCGATATAAACATCAACCCCCACGCCCGGCGTATGACGGATGATAATGGCATGTGAATGACGGCGCGTGAGCGTGGCTGTGATGGGGAGGGCTGACGGACTACCGGCAAACAAGGTCAAACCGCTACCATCCGGCCCTCCCGCCTGCATAATCGTGACGCCCGAAGCGTTCGCGTGCAGCAGCGGGATTGAGGCATCATTCACCGCAATCGTTCCCTGCCGCCAATTTGGCCGAGTCCAAACCATATAGAGCGTCCAGCCAGCCCCGCTCCCAAGATCGATCGTCGGCAGAACCAAGCCCCAATCAGCATCGAGCGTCGGGCCATAGAGCGCCACCGCCGGATCGGGACTACCCACAGCGCCCAAAAATCCATTGACCCTCGGCACCGCGAGAGTCGCATTAGGCTTGGTGTCGGTGCTGATCGAATACGGCGTCAACGATGGACCGCCCGGAACTTTATTGGTCAGCGCCGAGACGACATTATTCCATTGATCGACCGTATTACCGACAGTGTCCTGCATCGATCCGAGCACACCGGCATCCCACCAACCGGTAAGCCCGGCCACAGCCGCCGGCGTGGGTCCGGAATAGGACGCACCGGCTGCGGCGTTGGTCATCGGCCCGACAAATAATGGTGATGGCAAAATCCCACTCACGGCGAGTGGTGCGCCCAGCGCTGCGAAAATAACCCCCATGATCAGCTCGCCGCGATGGTAAAGCTTGAGACCGCCGGTGCCTCACCTGCTGTGGTCTCCACCCAGATATAATACGTCCCCGCCACCGTTGGCCCCGGGAGATAGACCGCCCATACGGCATTGTTGTCGATGATTGTCGCCACAGACCACCCGCTGGTCGGTGCCGTGGTGCCGCTGGTCGATAGTGCTACCTGCGTGCCAATTACCTGCGCTGGCGAAACACTCCCATTCAGCGCGATCGGGCCAGAACCAATGGTGTAGGCCAAAGAACTCGGCTGATTAATCGTATAGGACACGGCAACATTGCTGGTCACGGTAATTGCGGTTGAGACTGCCTGAGCCGTTACGTCGGTTGTCTGTTGCGCCCACACATAATAGGTGCCGGGCGCGCTGGGGGTGATTGCCACTGTCCAATTCCCTGCGTTTACCGTCGCGGGAACCAGGCTCGCGGGTGCGGTGGTCGCGCTGCTTGAGAGACCGACCGAGACGCCATCACCCGCCGGAAACACCGTGCCGGTCACCGTAAACGCCGTGCCCACCATGGCGGTGCCCGGTACCGCACCCAGCGTCACGCTCGGTGCCGCCACATTGAATGACGCACTGACGCCAACCACACCCTGATCCGCATGATCGCGTACCGAAATCCGATAGACACCCGCCGCCAAGCCTGGGATTGAGAAGCTGTAGCTATGAACTCCAAACGTCGGCGCCGGTGCAGCAACCCAATTGACACCATCAACAGAATAATCAAGGGCTATCGGCGCATCATTGAACACGCCCCCCGTAACGGTGAAACCAACCCCCGCAAGCTGCGCCGGGATCGGGGCAACCGTTAGGATTGGCGTCATCGATACCGCACCATCCCACCAAACCAAGGAGCCGCCGGAATAGGTAATTCCGTCTAACACCGCCGACCCGCCAGGCGGCAAAATCGTCACACCATTACCTGCCGTGATACCGGTGCCCATCGTGATCGCCCCGGATGATAGGTTAATAACCCGGCACGAAAATCCACTGCCCATATTCACAAAATTAGCAGTCAATGTCACGGGATTGCTCGCTACTAATACTCGGCGATTATGGGTCGTTGAGTCCAAAACGGTATCGCTGGTGATCTCCACGATTTGCGTTAACAATGTCGGCAATTTATTGGTGATATACGCCCAAATAGCGGAAAAACTCTGGCTCGCCAGCGCACTACCACCTTGCGCAACCAACAACAGATCCGAATCACCTGCCGGGCCAGCCGAGGGAAGCTGCTCGATTGTTTGGCCCGCGATCAATTGTTTGTAAGTGATCCAGCTATTCGCGCCGTTTTGCCAAATCGCGACATAATCGCTCTCGCCAATCATGCTCGCGGCATTGGCGGCTCCCGGTACCGCAAGCCCAGCGCCTTGCGGTCCCGTGGCGCCAACCGGGCCTGCAGGACCGGCGGGACCCGTTGGCCCGGCTGGCCCCGCCGGGCCGGCAATCGCCGAAGGGATGACGCTGATTGTGCCCGCAGAATCCAGCGCAATCCCCGAGCCCGGCGTGAATAAGCCAATGATCGCAGAAGCAGGAACCCGGGTTGGCTCGCCCACCGCGTTTACAATCAACTCATCGCCCGCCGCCAATGTCGGCTGCTGCGCGAACGATAAATGATCAAGGCCATTGGCGGCTAAACTGGTGCCGCTCATCGCAATGCCAGCCCCAAGCGCCAGTGGCTCCGGCGCGCCAGCGCCCGCACTGGAACGGCCAAGCACATCGCCCGTTGGCAGCACCAAGCTTTGTTGCAGACCCGCCGTCACTTGCGATACGGACGCCGAAAATAAGACGCCATTTTGCGAAACTGGCAGTAAATCACTCGGCCCAACAGCGGTTACCGTTGGTAGCTGCGGTATCGTCGTCATGCACGTCTCCTTAACCGATTGCAGCCCACCCAATATTCGCCGTGCCACTCTGTTTGATCCAGAATGTCGAGCCGACACCGCCATCAAGGTTACGAAAGCTCGAACCTGGTGGCGCCGAAATCGCCGCTTCAGGCGAGCCGCGTCCAATTAAGCTGACGCAACCAACCGGTTCGGTATCAGAAATGATCCGCACAGCGCCGCCGACGCGCGGATGCAGCGCGAGATCACCAATTTGACTCTGAAACACCACGCTGCCATCATCATTCGGCGCAACGTAATCGGACTGGGTAAATCGCGTCGCCTGCCAGCCACCACCAACGCCGAGCCAATCAATCGCACAATTCGCTGGCACCGTGATTGGCGCGCCGGTCCAATTCTGCTGCGCCGGCGCGCTACCCGCGGCCTCAAATGTCAGCGGTACGCTGGCCTGAATGGCGAGTGACTTGCCCTGCAAAACGGGCAAACCAACTTGTGCCGCCAACACCGCGCCACTGCCATTCCCAACAATGGTTGCAACCGTGCCAGGACCGTAGCCACGCCCATTGTTCGTGATGGTGACGCCGATGATCACGCCATTCGCAATAAAGGCGCTTGCCGCAGCACCCGTTCCCGGACCAACAATTGACACGGTTGCAGAACTATACCCCGAGCCACCATTGATCACCTTGATATAAGTAATTTGTCCCGCCGAACGGGTCGCCCACGCGGTGACCATGCTCTGGATCGGTAAAGCGCTTTGCGAAATACTGACTTGATCGACCAAGTCTGGCACAATCAACGTATTAGTCCCACTCGAGGCATCAGGGTTAACCGGCCATGACGGCGTAAAATTGAGCTTGTTGCCGCTTAAAATCAACCCATCCGTGTAAGGAATCAAACTATTCAGCGGATCGCCGCCACCGGTCGCCACCACAATATTATCAGCAACGAAAACGGCTTGCGGCGCATCGCGCAGCACAATCCCCTGCCCACCAGCCCCATAATAAATCCAATTTCCAATCAAGGATAAATTATTGCAGGCAATACCGAAATTATCGCCCCGTCCGTCGGATTCGACATTGAGGGCAATAATCGCTGCAGCGCAATCCTGAATAAAATTGTCCCTGACGGTGCAATTCTGGCTCCCACCTATTCCCAAGCCAAATTCAGCGCCATTAATGTAATTTCCGGTCAGCTCAACGAAAATCGATCCGCCGGCATCAATGCCAAATGATCCGGCTCCAACAATCATGTTACCGGCAATCCGACAATATCCGGTATTGGCCAACATCCCTCCTCCGGCCGGCCCATTATTCGAGAGGACATTCCCAGTAACTAGAATATTTCGGCCTGAGACCGAGAGCCCATAGGATGTGTTTTGATAGAGATTATTATTGGCAACCAGAGCCGACAGCACATCCGGATTGCCGTTGCCATATGTTCCTGGCACCGTATTTGTTTGATTGAAATTGCCGAGCACGATACCGATTTGATTGTTCCAGCACGTGTTTTGAACAATGACGACTTCCCTAATCTTGAGTGTAAAGGTGGGGTCTTGACTGTCCACATAAATCCCGTTGCGGGCATTGTCATGCCCTCTGCAGGATGAAATCTGCACAGCATCGGTGGCAGCGATCCAGCAACCATCGACGGCATTATTGGAGAATTCGCAGTCATGGATATGATGGCTGGTCAGTGTTGGATCACTCGGTAAGATCGCTAGGCCCCAACCATGGTTTGGTCCTTGGGCGTAACGAAACCAACAGCGTGTTATATTGGCACCGATGCATGTTGATTGCACCGCAACGGCAAAACTATCGGTTGTGATCGTCTGATTGGCATCGAAAATTATACCATCAGCCCAAAATCGCGTGGCAGAAACGCTAATCCAAGCCGGCGTCGCTGATGATCCCACTGCATCCTGCGCACCGCGCAAAATGGTGGTAACGCCCGCTACGCCAAGGAGTGTTGCGTTCGTCCCGGTGATATCGCACTCCCCATCAATTCGATAGGTTTTTGGGCCGAAACGCACGGGATTACCCGTGGCCAAAGCGGCAATCAGGGCAGCGGCATCGTTGGTCACACCATCGCCGAGCGCACCGAAATCTTCAATCGAAACCGCGTTCGCCGCTAAAGCCGCCACGTTTCGCGCTGCCGAAGCACCCGCTGCTGTCGCGACCATGGCCCCGGCCGGAACGCCAGTGACCGAGCCAATGGCCTGCATCAGCGCACTATAGGGAATCCCAACATTACCTCCCGCTTGGGCCATCGCAAGAATATCCGTTGGCGCTGGCGTCGAGCCTAACGGTAACGCTGCAATCTGGAACGGTGCTGCATTAGCCGATAGAGTCGTGCCCGCCAGCGTTAAATTAGACCCGATGGTAATCGGCACCGGCGCAGTAACACCCGGCCCTACGCCGCCCAGCACCGTGCCCGCCGGTAGGGTCAACGCGGTCTGAATGCCCGCTAAAATTTGGGCACGGGTTGCCGCTAGCGTTTGGCCATTCTGATATATTGGCAGCTCGTCACTATCGGATACCGAACTTGCCGGTGATAATTGCGCAATTGTCGGCATGCCAACCTCTCAGGACGTCGTTAGGGGAAGGCCCGAAGGGGCAGTTATCGGCGCGCCATTGGGCGTTGTCAGCGCGTTCACGGGCGCAGGCACGGACGCCAAGGGAACCACGGGCAACGCAATACTGCGGGCCAAAACCCGGCCACAGGCCGTTGCGATATTGATGGTCACCGTATAGGTCGTATTGGGCTGACCACCGGTAAGCCACAGAACAGCCCTGGTCCCATCTGCCGACGCCGAAACCAACGACAGATCGCCCGGATTACTCGGATTGATCGAGACACCCAGCGACGCAATCGAATCGCCCGGATTCCCGGTCAACGCCGGAGCAATTTCAAAAGCATAATCGAGGGTATCGCCCGGGTCCTTCTCCGGCCACATCAATGGCTGCGGCGGCAACAAAAGCAATCCGCGCGGCGTTGGAATAAACCCTTCAATCTCGATCAGCCGGGCCGATGATACCTGCCAGACCCGCGTTGCCGCCGCCAATGTCCCGCTCATGAATATCCTCTCTGAATAACCGATATGTCTCAGGCCAGTGCCACCAGCTCAGTATTCGACAATAACCAATCCCGGCGCACCCGCGCCGCCCGGACTGCCCGCTGGATTGGCCCCAGGTGACGCACCGCCGCCACCACCGCCGCCGCCAAACCCGCTGGCCGCAAACCCCGCCAACGGCCCACTGGCACCACGACCATGCCCCGGTCCACCGCCATCACCACCACGGCTGGCCACCGCCATGCCATCGGAGCCCATTGCGCCGGCTTGATTGATCTGGCCGCCAAGCCCAATGCCCCCGGGTCCGCCGGCGGTTGCGAACAACGATGCTGTGCCACCCTCCCCGCCAGCGCCACCACTCGCAGAGATAAATGAGCCAAAGCCGGAGGTGCCACCTGCACCGCCGGTGCCCGGCGATGCGCTGGGGGCACCGCCAAGCCCCACAGTCACTGGTATGCTCTGCCCCGCTGCCAGACCGCCGATAATGCTCACGGCAACACCACCTGCCCCGCCTCCCGCACCCGGTAATGTGGCGTGATATCCCCCCCCACCCCCGCCACCAATCACGGTGACTTTGACGTTCGTGACGCCTTGAGGCACAACGAAGGCACCGGACGTTTCAAACACGCTCATCTGCGCAAAACCTGGCCGCAGCGCAGGTAGTTTGAAAGGTAGAAACGGTGCTTGCGGTAGCATGGTGATATCAGACGAATTGATGGCGGTCTGACCATAGTTAACATTGATAACATACAGACCTACCCAACCATTATCCACGGGCGGTGCGGTCTGTGTGCCAGCCGGCGCCGCAGCCCCTGGCTTTAGTTGAAGCTGCACCCGTTGGAGCCGCTGCGTATTTTGCGCACCGCCCGAGTTATTCGGCCCGGTGTAAGGCAAGGCCGGATTCGCCGCATTGACATAAGGTAGCACCACGGGATCAGCATCAGCCTCAGAGAAAGCCGCCTCGATCAAATAACTGACCGACTGTCCTGAGCTGACCGGTGCTGATAGGGTAAAGCTGAGCGGATCAAGGTTTATCCCCGTTTTGACGATCTGTTCCGCAATATCCGCCGCAAGGCTGCCGTACGCGGTGACATCAACCGGTGCCAGCGCCGTGATCGAACCCGGCCCAATCGTCACCGTCAAAGACGCAGGCACGGTGGGAGAACATGCCAGCCCATCGACGATCGTTGAGGTTCCGAGAACGGCCTCACTCAGCGCGGCGATCCCAACCATGACGTTACGATTAAGCTGCAAAATATCGGTATCCAGCGGGATCGCCCCCGGATAAACAATCATACGATCCATAAATTGATGTCCCTCTGTGGTTCAGTCTTCAAGGCGCGTCCACGCCACCGCATTAACGGGAAGCGCATCGGCGATTGCCGCATAGATCTCGCTGTCCGTCAGGAGGCCTGGATTATCGCCGGGATCAACCCAAGCCATCGGCCCTGCGTTATAGCCACCTGGCCCTTGGTTATAGCCACCAGCATGGCTGGCTGGCACCGCGTCCGGCCGATAGGCCGTGACGAAAAGCTGATAAGGCAGCGCCAATGATCCATAGCCGCCACACACGCCATAGCCCAACGTGTTCGTCGAATAGCCGCCGCAATCAGTTGGGTTAAATGGCTCGAAAATCTGCGGCGATCGTCCGGTTACCCGCTCAATGGCCTGCACCAGCGCTGCCCGCGTTGCACGCGGGGCTAACACTGTTGCCCGTAGCCGCGCACTAAACGCCGGATCACTTTCGCCGGCACGTCGGCTCACCGCCGCACCGCAGTAATCCAACGCCGCCAAATCCAAAAAGACCCCAGATGCCGTCGCGATACGGGTTTGCGCGCGAACCGTATCAATCAATCCGATCAGCCCAACCCATAACGCACCCATGCCAAGCGTGAGCGCGTCCAACACCGGGGTGTCATCATTAAACCACCCGGTCGGCAGCAAGCCCTGCAACCGCGCACTGATCCAAACCGCACTCAGCGGCGCAGGTTGCGCGGGCGGCTCAGGCGGCACCACCGGTTGAGAGCCGCTCATAATGCGCTGATGCTCAAATTGGCGGCACGCACAGCGCCAAATGATCCCGGTATCAGATCATTACTGCCACCATTTAATTGCACACCGGTGACGTTGGTCACTTGGGACGACGCATCGTAAGCAATTTGAGCCAGCCGCGTATAGGCGAGGGCGGCGCCTACCGGTAAATTATTGATATACGCGCTAATCGCCGTCTGCACCGCCCCAACCACATTTTGCTGAACAGCGCCTGTTGCCAGCGTCAAATTCATCGTCACCGATGCATGCGTAACCTGTGGCGGCTGCACCGAAAAGCGTGTGCCCACCGGTCGCACCGCATCCACCGCCAATTGCACTGTGCTCAATAAACTCGTCGGCGGCGCACCGCTGCCATCATCAACGGTGACCACAAATTCGCCAGGGCTGTTCGCCCCGGTCGGATCAACATTCTCGGCGATCGTCGCCGATAGCCCTTGCTGCACTCCCGCAATCGTCTCCTGAACCGCACCTAAAGTGGCGCGGGATAGGCTCGCCAAATAATTGGCGAACCGCGCCCGAAACGCGGCATCACTCTCCGCGTCAACGCCACCTGAAAACGCCACATTATTGGTCGCCGTATCGATCCCCGGAACCGCCGTGCCAATCAATCCGATGCTCTGCGCCACAATATTCCCGGCCGATCCAGGGTCCAAGGCGGTCACCGGAAGATCGATGCTGGCAGCGGGCACCGCTAATGTATAGCCATTTAACGTTGCGTTGAACGCTGAGTTGCTCGGCGCTGCAGTGACTGCGAAGCTTTGTGATCCGTCACCCGTAATCACAATGGTTCCTACCGGGATAAATGCATTGAGCACAGGTGCAAATCGCGCGAACGTAACGACGCCACTCGCAGGCGCTGCGGGCAACCGCGTAAAGCCGAAATCAGCACCGAAACTATCACAGTCGGCACCAACGCTAGTCGCTAGCCTCGTTGCCTGCAGCACCTGCACAATGAGCCATTGCATCCAAGACGCAATAGCCGCATTAGCTTCGAGCAACGCCCGCAGCACGGACCCAACGGAGAGATCGATGAATTGACTAACAGCACCTTGGATCGACGCGGCCATCGTCTCGACCATAGCCGAGAAACTTTGCAAGGAAAGTTGCATAAAAACTCCATTCAGTCATGCCATCAAACAGGCAAACTCAAAACCTGGCTTGTTCCGCTCGTGGCATCGGCATAAAGGATCGATAGCGAAACACCACTGGTTGGATTGTCCGCCGATTGAATGACCGGCGCTGGCGATTGCGCAACGCGGGCTTCAAGCTGCAACTGCGCGCGCGTGTTGGCCGCAATGCGGTTGGCCAGCCCCGCGACACCAACAAAGGCGCCCAACCCGCCACCATACGTTAATTGCCAAATATAGTCGCCAGGGTTAGTCAGTAATCGCCGCAACACACGCTGCTCGGTCAATGCGGTTCCCGACGCAAGGGCTAAGTCACCCCCAACGCCAAACGCCAAATCACCACCATAGGTCAACGCTAAGTCAGCCATCACACGCTCTCCGATACCGGACCCGTCGATCCGCCTTGTGGATCAGCATGAACATGTCCGTCATACGCCTCACGAAGCCGATCTAATGAACCATGCTGGCCTGCCAAATCTGAAATTTCTCCACTAACGAGCAGATCGCCTTCTATCGAAACGGTCGTTGCCTTCAGGACGATTGTTCCATCATTTTGCAATTTTATGAATGAGCCACTGGCGTGAACCAGCCAACATTCACCGACCGGCGCTCCGGGCGTCTGCGTTGTTGCCGACCAGACCGCGCCGATAATCACGCCTTGCTGCGAATCACCCTCTTGGCAGAGCATCAACACTTGATCGCCGGGCGATAATGGCGCAACCAAACCCCAGCCAGCGCCCACCCAAGGCGCTAACACCGGGAGCCAGCCGGTGAGAATATTTTCAGGTTGAACCAGCACGCGAGCGGCAAATGCCTGGGGATCAAAACTTGAAACAAGCCCAAATCGGGCCTGCCCACCCAACCCATCGAGTGCAGAAGCACGGGCTTTCACGGCGTTCCAGAAAACATCCATCAGATAACCTGTGTTGCTTCAATGCGCTGAATAAATCCATCGACCGCATGAATACGCCGTTCAACGCTTCGAAGCCGATAGAAACCATCAATCGAGCTACCCGTGCCTTGAACTTGAACTAACGACGATGGCCTAAGGGTAAATTCGCCCGGCATAACGGCCCGCAGCAACACACTCTGTGCCGCCAAGCGTGACTGTTCAAATTGAGCACGCGCCAGCACTTGCGCATGGGTCAAATTGGGTTTGACCAACGTTACACCGGCGCCACCGGAACCACCCGACGTCGCAGTAAATGCCCCCTGCAGACGCGGATTCCAGCTTCGAACCGTCACCGAGGGCGACAACAACCCCAGTGCCCGATCCACCGTCAGCGCGACTAAATCCTGCCCATAGGAAAGAACCATCGGTGCAACCACAGGAGCCGGCCCAAATATCAGTGTGGAGCCTTGAACACCGACCAAGAAACCCTCAATCTCGGCAAGATCAACCAGCAAATCCCATCGGGTCGGATGGCGTGAATGCAGACCCAATGCCGAACCATTGTGTGCCAGCTCGTAATACTGTCCGATCGGTTGCGTGGTCGGCGTGATCTGGGCAGACAGCCCCGCAGCCTGCGCAAATTGGCCCGCAATAGCGCTTGATGTCTGATTTGAAAAACTTTCGTTGATCTCTGCATCAATCAAACGAGCTGCAAAATCACGCCCAGTCAGCAGAGCAAGTCCAGAACCAATATCGAGCGTCACTGCATCAATCTGACCCTGAAACACCGAATTGCTCCCAACCAATTCGGCCGTTACGCTCATGGTAACAGTGATCGTCGCCACCGCTAATCCGGCATAAAACTCAATTCCTACGCCGGGCGCATTCAACGCCATGACCAGTCGGAATCGGGCGGCGCTGAACGGCGATTCCTGCAAAAGCTCGAACGAAGTTGCCCCAGCAACGGGGATCGCATTGATCGCGACCGTTAAACCAATACCCCGCGCCGAAATAGTTTCAGACATTGGGCACGCCACCACCAGCGTTCGGATCGACGGGTGGCACGACCAAATTGACCTGACCGACTAAAAATGGATCCGCAAGGCCGTTGATTTGTGCAAGACGAATCCACTGGGTTGCATCACCCAAATATTGCGCGGCCAAGGTGAATAAGTTGCCGCCAACGGCTGTTATCGTCGATCCGCTCATGCTCCGGCTCCCGCAATATTCGCCGCCGCCCGGCGCAAATAGGCCTGCGCCGCCAACGCATTGGCCTGGACGGCGCAAGCGCCTGCCGCTTCAGACAATGCGGTGATCCCGGCCGGAACAACCATCGTCCCCGCCAAGGTTGCGGTCGCACTGCCCACCTGATTGCCTGCAAGCCCAATGGCACTCGACAACCCCGCAAGCGGTGCCGAGAAACTTATAGGCGAGCTGACACTCGTGCTTGCCAAAGACACTCCTGCGGTTTGCGCAAAGCCACCAGCACTCGCCAGATCAAGCCCGGCCTGAACGGCTATTGAGGCAATGACTGCGACAGGATCTTCAACGACGGCAAGACGTAAACTATAGGGAACCCACCATGATTTCTGATAGGAGGCCGATAATTCCGTAATAATAACCGAATAGGCAAAATCACCCCAACTGAGCGGCAGTACGAGCCCAGCCGCCCGCGCCGCATCCAAGCTCTGCATCCGCAACGCCGCGTCAGGCCCGGAAAAAATACCCCCAAACATGATCGCTTCTGCAGCCGCACCGAGACTATCGATAACCCGTCCACCGCCGATCAGCTCATGGACCGCAACCCGCTGCCCACCACCAAACACAATTTGCTCAGGAACCTCAAAGCCCCGCAACGTGACAGGGCCGAGCAGCACGCTTTGCTGTGCCGTCATTTTCGCTCCTCACTTTGTCGTCCGTTAGAAACCGGGTTTGCGCCCGGGAAAAATCGGCGACAGCATTGTGTCAGCGCGCGTTGGGCCGGATGGCGGTCGCCGCGCCTCATCCCCGAATAACTGCCCGAACCAGCGCATCATCTCCTGTCCCGATCGTGACGAGCCGACATGGCCACCGTCTGTGAAGCCATGATCAACCGGCATCCCGGACGGATCATTCCGCTGCCCCCTCGCCCGCAAGCCCTGCAAGTCATCCAACCCCAAACGCTGCGACACCAGGCGATCGTGCTCGGTGGAGAGATTTACTAACTGACGGGGGGGCACTGATCCCAGCGAAAAAATCGGTTCTCCTGATACCGCTGTATCGCGACGACGCACCGGCGCCACTGGACGACGCTTCCGCTCAGCAGAAATCCGCACCGCAGTGCCCGCACGGGCCGCATGAGCCGAAATCCGCCCACCCTGACGCCATGTGTGCCGTGGAGCCAAACCGCGCCACGATATTTTTGCACCATGCAGCCGGGGCGCTACCGCCCGAGACTGCCATGACCCACGCGAATCGGTTGATTGATATCCACCGGCCCATCGACGGGGGTACGGCGCGGCCGCTGATCCGATGATGCCGTCCCAGCGACCCCCAGATGGCCCCCCAAATCGCGCATAATGCGCCGCGTAACCTGCGCGACCCAACCGAACGACGGGCTGCGCCGGCCAGCGATGCGCTACGCGCAACGATGGATAAGGCAGCGGCGCGAAATGATCGACCCGCTGAACGCCTCGCATGCGCTGTGCCCAGCTCCGCACCGGCGCAACGCCGGATAAGCGAGGCCGTGTAGCCCGATGATAGCGTGGCCCTTGTTGCCCCCATTTGGCAGCCCATGATCCGCGCCGATCACGATAGTTCAAGGTTCGGGCTCCCACATCATCCGTTGCCAATCGAAATGCAAGCCATCGAGTGTACCAAAACACACCACGAACGCCGTGCGAACGGCCTCATCCAACTCGAACGCTACCTCAAACGGCACCCCGCGCCCGACCAGATATAAACAGTCGATCAACGCTGGGTGCCGGCTTAGTTTCCCGCCGCGGCCCGTGTGGATGCTTCGTCCTCGCTACCGAGCAGCGCGGCCACGGCATCCAACCCCGCCTCGCCGATCCGCTCAACAGCATGCTCAACCGTCGCTTCGCTCGTTGGAAACAGCAAAGGCACGTCATCAATCGCCGTCACCGCTGCGGCCAAACTCGCGACCCCTAAATAAGCATCATTCATCGATAATTCGGGGCCAAGCGCTTTGAATAATCGCAACCGATCCAGCATGGTAATTGGGCGGATTTTCAACGTTCGGCCCACCGCATCAACGACAACCCGCTCGCTCATAGCCGCTTCCTGGTCGATGCGAAAAACTCTAATTTCTGGGCAACCGGCATGTCCCCCCGATAAACCCCTGCCGAACTCAGCTTGAACACCACACCATCAAATTGATAGGTCGATACGGAGCCGTCCGTCTCCGTCACATATTGATAAAGGGTGCCTGGCGCGATGGCTTGCCCAGCAAAATAGGCTTGCTCAATTTGGGCAATAAAATCATCAGCCGCCGAACTCCCTCGGTCGAGACTGAATCCACCTTGCCAGCCGCGCGGTAACTCCGCGCCAAGCTGAATGCCATCCAACCGATCAACCCGCACACTCTGCGTAACCTGATTGACTTCAAATCCCGTGACATATGCTAAATCAACCCGCCCAAACGGACCCATCACCACGAGTTGACAGTCGTTACCAACCGAAAAACTATTATACGGCATGCCAAACTCTCCTTATACCGTGCCTTGCGGCAGCGTTTGTTGACTGACCTGCACCGTCTGGCCACCCTGCACATTCACAATGAATTTTTCATTAATCGCCTGGTATAAAACCTGCACGTCAGCCTGCAGATAACCAAGACCTGTGCGTGGTGCCGGGTTATTCGACAGGTCGCAAACAACTGCGAATGGCAAGGAACCGTTGGTGCTCCCCAAAAGCCCCTGCGAGAGCATCGCATTCAAAAACGCAAGCAAGGTGGCCCGCACTTGTTGAAATAATGTCGCGTTGATGACTTGGCCAACATAAGCACCCATACCAGCCGATAGCGTGGCTGCAATATAATTAGTCAGTCGTGTATAATTGTCACCGTTAATCGCCACATTAGACGAGCTATTATGCCCTCCTCGCACGCCCCAGAAATTACCACCTGGTTGCGGATTAGCGATCACGTCAATGCCTGCGGATAGCAAAGCCGCCAAATCTGCCGTTGCATAACTATTGCTGATGCCAGATGGGCTTTGACCCGATTTTTGGCTTCCCACCACGCCATAAAGCGGCTTATTCAGCGACGATTGCTCGGGCGACAAATTAGCCAACCGCCCCAGCACAAAGGCCTGTGGCGAGACTAATCGTATCAGCTGATTCGCCTGATCATACCACCAAATCCAATCGCCAAACATCATCTTGGCAGCATAGGTGTCGATGCCGGCTGCCTGCTTGGTCGCCACCGCATTCGTAATCGTGTCCCCGGCCGGACCGGCCAGGATCATGTAGCAGCCTTCCTCAAGGCCAAAGGCAACGAGCACGCTCCACTGCGTTGAATCCGTCATATCAGCGAGCATCGCTAAGGTACAACCCTGGCTGCGCAGCGCATACATGCCCGTGCGGGGCACAGTATCCTGCCCAACCAGATAACTGGCACCTAACGTCGCAACCCCATCACTCCCGGCAATACCCGCTGAAAACGGGTAAACCCCCGGGCTCGGCGCAATGCTTGAGGTTCCGGCAGTAGCCACCACCAATTGCGATGCGCCACGCAGCGGCCCGGTGCCCTGATTGACCGCATTGGCCATGGTTTGCCATAGCGCGTTGCCGGTTCCCAAGAGATTATCAAATACTTCGGGGGGTCGCCCCGGCATCGAAATCGTCAAACGCCAACTATTGACCGCCGATCCGGGAGATAATGTCACCGACAGCATATTGCCAAGGCTGCCAGTATAGATCGCCGTAAACTCAATGGCGCCGAACAACGTGACAGCCGCCGCCGTGTCCGTGCCATCGGTTACGCGAACACACCGAAAATTCCCAGCCCCCTGCTGCACGGCAATCGCAACCGCCGTGCCCATATCAAAGGGTCGCGCCATCACCGGACCAAATCCGAGTGCATAATCAGCCATCGAGCCGATCACCATCGGCTCATTCACCGGCCCCCAGCTCGCACTGCCCACAATGCCCGCAACATCGGTGGGCACGCCATTGAGCAGCAATGTCTGCGGCGGCACAATCTGAACATACAAATCCGGCACAATCAGCGCCGTCGTGTTTAACGCCCCAAGCGTGGTAATCGGCATGGATCAAACCTCCGCCAAAACGCGTACAACTGAAGCCGCATGCCCGGCAGCCAACAGCCGGGAAATCTCGCCAGGGTCAGTAATCGCGTCCCCCCGCTTGAAGCCGAGAAATGGCTTCACCACAACCAGCTTAATCGTCATCATATCCCCTTCAGCCGGCCAAGCCGGCAACAAATGCACCATTGGCGGTAATGCCGCCCACGCCGAACAACATCGCAGGTTCGATCTCAGCGAGCGTCGTCGGATATTCGGCAGCATAGATAAAATCACGCCGATATAACGATTGATTAGCGCCCTGATCACGGGTAGCCCCCCCGGCAAACACCAAATGCGCAACCGATCCATCAGCGAGTGCGACAAATTGCGGGGTGGCTAACGCACAATCAACCAACCCTGCCGCCACATCCCGTGTGAGCGGGTCTGGACACCAAAGCGATATTTGAAATTGCTGTTTTTGACGCTTGATTTCTTGTAGGGCACCCGCACCATTGACAACCCGCGCCGTAAACAGCCGCGCGGCAGGAACACTCAAACTTGATCCCTGATAATTGACAATCCAACCCGCTGCCCGCAACAAAGCGGCCAAGTTGCTGGCAACTGTTGCCGGCGTATCAGTTGGTTGCACCGCATAGGGAAAAATCGCGCCATCAACCGCAATGCCTGCCAATTGCCCCGCCGCGCAATATCCCGAAAATATCGCCGTCTCTGCCGCAACCGAGACCAGTAAGGATGCCGCAACTGGCGCCACAACCTGCCAAATGCGTGGAAACCGGGTAGTATTATGGATCGGAGCCGCATCAGGCACCACCGTCGCATGAGCAACGCCGCGTGCGAGGTCAGCATCCAGAACCGCACTGGGCGGCCAACCGCGATAAACCCGCCAAACAATCGGCCCGGTTGGGCCATGCACGGATGAGAGCGAATCGCTCCCCGCCGGATAAAGCGCGTTCGCCACGAGGGATAATAAGGCGTTCTCGACGTCTGATTGGTCGGCCATCACGCAACGCTTTCGGTCAAAGCCAGCCGCCAAACGCCTCCAAACCGCGCTGCCGCATCCACCACAAATTGGCGGCCTCGGCCATCGCGCACGATGTCCGCTACAAGCGGCCCGGCGCCGTCAATCGCTGCAACAACACAAACATAGCCAGGCAGTTTGGTATCATCGGGCAACCCCAACCGAGTGCGATCACTGACCCCACCAGGCATCAATGCAGCAGGAAACCCAGCCAAAACCACACGGGCGTCGCTGAGCAACACCGCGCCGTAAGGATTAAGGCCTGGCACGGCGGGCTGCGCCGTCCGCCACAACGTAATCACCTCGTTGCACTGCACCCCCAACACCGGCGCCGGCGCTTCATTGGTCGCGACCAACGATGTTCCATTCGGGCCGACCAAATAATCCCCAGCCTGCACATAGGCTTGGTCGAGCACAAGCTGACGGAACGGCACGCCAAATCCTGCGGGTCCGCGAACGCCACCCCCAACCGGCACCGATAACACCCCAAGCCGGATCATTCGCCGAGCCGGCACTAACGGGCAAGAGCCGTCAATAGCCCGATAGGTATCACAAATGACGCCGGCCTTGCGGGCCGCCATACCACCGCCATAAGCGATGCGATCAGCCAGCCGCAAACCGTCCATCGTCCCCTCATACAATCAAAGAAATGCCCGAAGACTCCAGCGCAGGCCCCGGCGGCAACCCCAAGAACCCACAAAGTCGGCGGCGCCATTGATCGAATAACGACGCCCGATCGTGGATTTCTCGTTTATTATGCTGCCAACTTGCCGCCGCATCGGTATCGAGATTGCCAGACGCCTCGGGAATGACCGCCTCTAGCGCATTGAGCGTCGTCAAATATTGCACCACCACGACAATCTCTGTCGGGGCAAGATTATTCATCCGATATTCAAGCGTCCCGTAGGCTTGAAAAAATCGCCAAGATTCAAATCCTGTTGCCCCCGCACCATAAGCGGGATAGCCGCAAAAGCGCCGCACATCGACTTTTTGAGCATCGCTAAGAACCCCCGGCGCCGTCGTGACCGTGCTCGACATATCAATAGACCGATCCGTCGCCGCGGGTGAAAAACACACTTCCCGCTCCCGATGCCAACACAACACTCGCCGCCGTCACCAAGCGGCCAGCATCCATCAGCATCCGAGCTCCCGGTGGAACCGGCGTGTCACTCAACTGCGCGGTTGTGTCCCCGGCCATCCCAAACCGAACGAACGCGACCGAGGCCGCGCTGTTGAACACCAAGATGCTCGATCCGCCAGGCGGCAAGGTCACACTCGTTGCTGTCGCACCTGCCGCAATCACCACCGTGCCCGCTGGCCTAAATGGCAAACTTGCCCCTGTCGACATACACGCCTCCCTTAACCAATATGCTCGATCATGACGGCTCGTTTGAAATTAGCATTGGTTGCGGTCGGAACTTGCGCAGGCGTGGTGGTGGTGTCAGACGGCGCACAAAATCCGCCAATCCAATACCATGATTGTGCAATAATCTGCTGGAGACGATCAATTGGTTCACGCGTCACCATCGCAACATTGTCAACAACATGAACCAGCGCCCCCTTGGGTGCGACATCATCAGTGCCGATCCCCGCGAAATCCGCCTCAATCAGAGCGCCTTTGCCACACACAATCGGGCGGCGCACCAGCAAACCGCCCAATGTCGGATGTGGCTGCACATAGGCCTCCGTAGTCGTGATGAATCGCAAACCTAGGAAATCATTAATCATGCCCTGGCGAAATACCGAATTGGCCGAGGTGGCACCCTGAAACAACTGCCGGAAATCAGGGTCAGCGAACAGTTGACGGGCCGACACCGGATCAAGATAACAATTATACACGCCATCAATATCTGGCACCGCGTTCAGGCGCAGCGCCGCAACGGCATCGAGCAACGCCGACATCGTCAGCATATCGGTCGCCTGCAACTGCCCGGTTGTCAGCCGCCCTGAAGGACGCTTGATGGAACTTGCTGTGGCGGCAATCACAGGGTTGCCGGCTGTGCCGTCCGCAACCGTGATCGCCGTGGAAAACGTCAATTGCCCCGAAATACCACCCGGCGCAAACGAGGCATTGCTCATATCGGGCGTCACCCCAATCAGACTATACTCGTCACTGCCCACGGTGACAGATAGCGGCGCTGAGGGTGACACCGCCGTCTGCACGCCATTAACAAAAATCGTCGTAAAACCACGAATATCATCAACAGAAATCACAGGTCCATCGGCGGTCAGCGTGCTGGTGACCCGTGTATTGCCGCCAAAATACGGCGCGAAGAGTGCATTTCGGGCAAGCTCATCAAGGCTGCGCGCCGCCTGTTCACCATTGGTCGCGGCATTCTGCAAAAACTGACTGGCGATACCAACGCGGCTGGTGACCATGTTCAAATCTTGCGTTGCCGCATAAAAATTCAGCGTAACGGTATATTGTTCAACGCCCCAACCCTGCGGGATCAAGCCATTATCCAAATTGGTATTCGTCGCACCTGCAATCGGCGTGGTAACCGAAGGTTTCAGGCCAGCCCGGGTTTTGGTGAGAGTCTCACCGATACCAACGGCAAAAGTCTCTCGGTCGGCAACCATCCGATAGCCGAGTTTGGAGTGCAGCGCCTGTTCGAATTCGCGCTCGAGAAACCCTTGCTGAATAATCGGCTGGAGCGAGGCGGGAAAGTTATCAATGCCCATGATCAAGTCCTTCTGCTAACATTGGAACGTGCAACATCGCCAACGCAGTCCCCTGCGCGGTCGAAACTGGTAATTTTTGTGAGATCGCGCATCAAAGATGCGCAAAGTCGGCGTTACCGGATCAGCGAAGCCCGCGCGGCCCGCCACTCAGCCTCACTCATCTCACGCGCATGGCGAGCACGCGGCGATTGCGCACGCGGCGCTGCAGCGACCGACGATGAGGACAAAGACCCAAATAACCATGCTTTGGATTTGCGCAAATCAGCAATCATTGCGGTGGCATTTGGAACCGTGCCATCTTCCGCAAGCTCAACCTTATCGAAATCAAGAAGCTTCAACCCATCCAGATCGATCATTCCTGCGCGAATAGCTGCAATCTTCAACGCAGCGTGCTTCGCCAATTCAGACGCTCTATGCTGCTCCCGCGCCAACGCGGCTTCTGCGGCCTCAGCACGAGCACGCCAATCAGCGCTGGAGTCAGTTTCCGGAACGGCATCATCCATGGGCGTGTCAGTCATCTTGTATCTGCTCCTGTCTAATCCGGGCTAGCTCCGCTTCCACATCGGTGATCGCCATCTGCTGTCCGAGTGTCTTTACCGCCGTTTCCTGGGAAATCTGACCTGCGTTCGAGAGCGTCGCAATGGCCTGCGCCTCTTTCAACCGATCATCGGCAGAGGCCGGATACCAACGCGGCCAGCGCAGCGTGATTGGCACATTGACGTCAAAAGGCGGTATCACCCCGCCACCAGCGATGATCTCGAATTTCTGGCGAGCGGCTAACACCATGCGCAGCAACTTGAGCAAGCCGCCCTCACCATAGGAAATTCGCAAATTATCGGCGAGCCAAATCAATCCTTGGTTCATCAGCTCCAACGCTCGCCCGGAGGGAGCCACCGCCAACCGGTCGGCGTTGGCACGATTGCCATGCACACTCTCGAGCGCGAACTCGCGCAAGGTGCGCACATAATCGATCACTGCAGCAGATGCCGTGCCGCCAATCTCAAGCAATTTCGCATCACCATTTTCGGAGACCACCAAAGCATTTCCAGCGCCTTTGATGATTTCTCGATCAGTGCTGGCCGGCTCTTTGATGAGTAAGGTTGGATCAGACGCATATTTCAACCCCCGGCCAACCTGCGATAGTTGATAATCAATCTCGATCGATGTTTCGATGGCAGGACGAAACGTACAGGCGCCATCAATTTCATCACCGCCGGGCAAATTCCGCACCCAAACAATCGGCACAAACCCAAGATCATGCCGTATGCTGCGTGTTTCATCAATCTGCCAGCTCCCGTCCGCATCAACGGGCAATGGGTCAAACCAAAGCTCATCACTCGCTGTCCAGCGCCGCTGAAACCAATAGCTGACGGTGGGATCGATATCGAGATAGCCGCGTTCGATCAGTTCAGCACCCCGCACGCGATAACGTTCAGTCACCGACTCTAAGCTATCGGGAGCATCCGCACGCCAAGTCGGCGTTAAATACAGCGTTCGTAGAACCGAAAAAAATAGCTTGCCACGCAACACCCGCATCCAGAGCGCGACCGAACCGACGGACCCAGCCAAAGCAGCATCAATCATCAGCGCATTGAGTTGGTTCTCTCGGATCACATCTCCCAAGGCTTTAACCACTGCCGGGTCTGGGCAATCGATTGAGGGAAAATGCCCAGCACTGAACAGCAACGCCACAGAATCTTCCACCACCATCCGGCACAAACCATAGCGCACCGAAGGTCGGCGTTGACGCAGCGGAATATAGTCACCAGCCCCATTACGCTCATCCTGGAACGCATAGGGCAAATCATCATAGAGCGTGCCGTCCAACACCCGCTGATACATCGCCAAACGCTCGGCACGGTGCGGCAACGCCTGATCGGCGCCGATCAATTGGCTGATCGCATCGAACACCCTTTATCTCCCCATCATCTGCAAATTAACCCGCCGCGTCGGGGTCGGAACTGCACTCACACCCGCCAAGGCCCGGGCAAGCGCATCAACTTGATCATCCTTGTCGCTGTCGGGAAACTCGCGCAGCTCGGCCAGGAATTGATCTGTCCAAGCCGCGCGCATAATCCTGATGCGCCCAGACTGCATCGCCGCCGCAGCGGGTTGGGCGCGGGTAAATTTAGCGCCGGTTTCGGGGCTCGTAATCACGTTATAGCCGGCCAAAGCGCGGGTCAGCGATTGCGCTTGCCAAACACCCGCCTGGCCAGGGTCCTGCGGCAACGATATCTGCGTGGCGACACCATCCTGCCGTGCAGTGCGTAGCAAGACCTGCTCCACATCAGCCGGCCCCGCCCGCACCCGCACCACGTCCAGAACCACAAATTCGCCAGTTGCAGTCAGCCCCAGTTTAACGCCCGCCGTCCAATCCGGGTCGCTCCGCCCATGGGCCGCCGTGGCCGCAAGGTCCCACCCGCGAATCTGGGCCACAATAGGGGGCGCAACATCGATCATGACGGCATGATCAATCGAAAACAGCTTTTGCGACGACCGTTGCGGAGCCTGCTGATACAATGCCGCAAAAGCACGCTCACCCACCGCAGCGCGGCGCCGGGTCAGCGCATCGCGATCTTCCCATTCCGGCCACAGGGCCTCGCCTTCCGCGCGCCCCAACACGTCTCCAGCTTCAGCCAAAGCCGGCAAGCGCAACACGGTCCACGGCTCAGAGCCCGCCATTAACCGGCCCGCTAAATCATCAGCATGCCAACGGGTCAGGATCAGCACGATCCGCCCATGCGGCTTCAAACGGGACATCAACTCAGCGCGATACCATTGATCCAGCGCATCACGCGCCGCCCGGCTATCGGCCTCGGCCCATGATTTGATCGGATCATCAATAACCACCAAATCCGCGCGCCGCCCGGTAATCGGCCCGCGCACACCGGCGGCGAAATAAGCGCCCCCACCTTGCAGCGCGAGCCGCCCAGCCGCCCGGCCATCGCCACTCAACGTCAGGCCGAATGACGGGCCGTGCTCATTAATCACCTTGCGCGTCGCACGGCCAAAATGCTCCGCAAGGGAAGCCGTGTGACACGCCATAATCACATCACTCGCCGGATGCGCGGTAAACCAGTAGGCCGGAAACAACACCGATCCATAAGTTGACTTCGCCGCCCCCGGCGGCATCAACACCATCAGCCGATCGGTCGTCCCATCGGCAACTTTCTGCAAATGATCAATCAGCAGCCGATGATGGCGAGCCGGAACCTCAGCCCGCGCGCCAAGCACAGCGCAGGCAAAGGTGAGGAAGTCGGTGCGCGGCTCCATCACAACGGCGCACATAACTCCAGCATGAGGAAATCTCTACACCAAACTGGAGCAGGTGCGAAAGCATAAAAAACGTAAAGTTAGAATTATTTTTTCTGCGGCGCTGAACTCACGCACGTGAATTCACTGAAGCGTCAAAATTTCCCCATGCCCCCAGCACCCCGGCGTGATCAGCTTGGCAACACCGACGCGAACCGAATGCAACCGCCCATCCAGGTTGAGGCTCCAGAACGCCAAAAACCGCTGCAACGCCGGAAATCGGGGAGCCAAATCAAGCTCCTGCCATATATAAGTCTGCAACACCGCCGGATGATCCGGCAGATGGTAGAGTATCTCCGCAGTGGTCAACCGATAGTCATTCATTTGGCGTGTCAATTCCATCGCAACACCTCTTCGCTTGAAAGGCCTGGTTCCGGCATCACGTGGCCGGATCATGACATTGCCATGACACCCCACCCTAAAATCAAGAAAAATCTCTTCGATTCAATACTTTAGCACTCACTACCCGCGAATGCTGCTCCGCTTGACATCGTCCGAACAGCATCCTAAATGTCTGGCACTCTCCCGATGAGAGTGCTAGCAGCCCGATGCCGCTTCAGGGTCGTGGTTGCCGGGCCTCATCTCAACCTGAACATATCCAGGAGCGAACCATGAAGTTCCGTCCCCTGCACGACCGCGTGGTCGTTCGTCGGCTCAATGCCGAAGAAAAGACTGCCGGCGGCATCATCATCCCCGACACCGCCAAAGAGAAGCCGATGGAAGGCGAAATCATCGCCGCTGGTCCCGGCGCGCGTAACGAACAGGGCCAGCTCGTCGCCCTCGACGTGAAAGCAGGCGATCACGTGCTGTTTGGCAAATGGTCCGGCACCGAAGTCAAGATCGACGGCGAAGAGCTGCTGATCATGAAAGAGTCTGACATCATGGGCATCATCGAAGCAACCGCGACCGGCAAGAAGAAGGCCGCCTAAGCCTGATCATCGGCCGTTTGTATCGTGCTCATTCTATAATTTTGAAGGAATAACCACATGGCAATCAAAGACGTTCGTTTTGGTCCCGATGCCCGCGAGCGTATGCTCCGCGGCGTCGACCTGCTCGCTAACGCCGTAAAAGTCACCCTCGGCCCGAAAGGCCGCAACGTCGTCATCGAAAAAAGCTTCGGCGCCCCGCGTATCACCAAAGACGGTGTGACGGTCGCTAAAGAAATCGAATTGGCCGATCGCTTCGAGAATATGGGCGCCCAAATGGTGCGCGAAGTTGCCTCGAAAACCAACGATCTCGCTGGTGACGGCACCACCACGGCGACTGTGTTGGCGCAAGCCATCGTCCGCGAAGGCGTCAAAGCCGTCGCCGCCGGCATGAACCCGATGGATCTGAAGCGCGGCATCGACAAGGCCGTCGTCGCCGTCGTTGAAGAGCTGAAAAAACGCACCAAGAAAATCAACAACCCGACCGAAACCGCACAAGTTGGCACCATCTCCGCCAATGGCGAGGCCGAAATCGGCAAGATGATTTCCGAGGCGATGCAGAAGGTCGGCAACGAGGGTGTCATCACCGTCGAAGAAGCCAAGGGCATCCAAACCGAGCTCGACGTGGTCGAGGGCATGCAGTTCGATCGTGGCTATGTCTCGCCTTACTTCATCACCAACCCGGAAAAGATGGTCGCGGACCTGGATAACCCCTACATCCTGATCCACGAAAAGAAGCTGTCCGGCCTCCAGCCGATGCTGCCGCTGCTCGAATCGATCGTGCAGTCCGGCAAGCCGCTGCTGATCATCGCTGAAGACGTCGAGGGCGAAGCCCTGGCGACCTTGGTGGTCAACAAGCTGCGCGGCGGCCTGAAAATTGCGGCCGTTAAAGCCCCGGGCTTTGGCGATCGTCGTAAGGCCATGCTGGAAGATCTCGCCATCCTCACCGGTGGTCAGGTCATCAGCGAAGATCTCGGCATCAAGCTCGAAACCGTGACCCTGAACATGCTGGGCCGCGCCAAGAAAGTGCTGATCGAGAAAGAAAACACCACCATCGTCGAAGGCGCTGGCAAGAAGGCCGACATTACTGGCCGTTGCAACCAAATTCGCGCGCAGATCGAGGAAACCACCTCGGACTATGATCGCGAAAAGCTGCAAGAGCGTCTGGCCAAGCTGGCCGGCGGCGTCGCGGTCATCCGCGTCGGCGGCGGTTCGGAAGTCGAAGTCAAAGAGCGCAAGGACCGCGTCGATGACGCGCTGCACGCAACCCGCGCAGCCGTTGAAGAAGGCATCGTCCCCGGTGGCGGCGTCGCTCTCGCTCGCGCTTCGCTGATCCTCAGCAAGCTGAAGGCCGACAATGACGATCAACGCTTTGGCATCGAAATCGTCCGCAAGGCGATCCAGGTGCCGCTGCGTCAAATCTCGGAAAACGCGGGTGAGGACGGTGCGGTGATCGCTGGCAAAGTGCTGGATCGTGACGAGTATGGCTGGGGCTATGACGCCCAGACCGGCGAGTTCAAGGATCTGGTCAAGGCCGGCATTATCGACCCGACCAAAGTCGTCCGCACCGCTCTGCAAGATGCGGCCTCGGTTGCTGGCCTCCTGGTCACCACCGAAGCCATGGTTGCCGAGCGCCCCGAGAAAAAAGCGCCCGCCGGTGGCGGCGCTGGCGGGATGGGCGGCATGGGTGGCATGGGCGATATGGATTTCTAATCCATCGCTCCACCTCAAGCCAAACGAGAGGCCGTGGCGCAAGCCACGGCCTTTTCGTTTGCCATCAGCCCGCACCGCAGATAAATCACAATCATGGAACGAGATCGTCTGGCCGCCTTCAGTGATGGCGTCATTGCCGTCATCATCACCATCATGGTGCTGGATCTGAAAGTTCCGCACGGCACCACACTCGCCGCCCTCCAAACCTCCGCGCCAACCTTCGTCAGCTATGTCCTCAGCTTCATCTACGTCGCGATCTATTGGAACAATCACCATCATTTTTTCCAGCTCGTCCCCCACGTCACCGGCGGCATGCTCTGGGCCAATCTGCATCTATTGTTCTGGCTCTCGCTGATCCCCTTTGCCACAGCCTGGCTCGGCACCAATCACACCGCCGCCATTCCCACCGCCTTGTACGGCGTTTCTCTCCTGATGGCCGCAGTGGCTTGGTATCTGCTGCAAACCGTCATCGTTCGGGCCCAAGGAGCAAAATCCGCCCTGTCGCAAGCCATCGGGCGCGACCTCAAAGGTAAATTATCGCCCCTGCTCTATGCGCTGGGCATTTTTCTCGCCTTCGTCAGCCCACTCTTGGCCGATTCGCTCTACGCGCTGGTCGCCGTGCTCTGGCTGGTCCCTGATCGCCGGATCGAAGCCGCCCTCAAATCCTGATCGTCCCGGTCCGGCCCACATGAGCCGGCCCAAAGAGCTCAATCGCGCGTCTGCACATTGTCAAATCGCGGCGACCGCAGTCGCGCCAGCGCCGCCTGCAATTCCTGCGCCAATTCCCGCTTCTCAAAATCGCCCAAATGCGCCCCCACCGTCACGCGCTGCTGGCGGCCGCCCACCGTCAATACCGGCACACTCCCCCGCCGCTCCTCCAACATCGCGGTCAACCAAGCCGTGCCCATCTCCACCCGATTGCGCCGCCCGCGCGGGTCCGTCCAGGTCACCGTCAAATGGTCCTGGGTGAGCACAATCACCTCGGACGCTCGGGCCGCACGCATATTCAGCCAAAACATCGTCAGCGCCAGAATAAGCTCGCCGCCGTTAAAACCAATCACCGGAAACGCGCCCAATATGAACATCAAACTATTAACCAGCACCGATGCTGCCACCAGCACGCCACATAAAATCCCCATGCCGCGCCACCCCATGCTGCGATAGGGTCGCAATACCGCCTGAAACAGCTTGATATCCGGCCCGCCCAAGCCAGGCTCCGCAATGTGCTCCATCATCTCCCTATTGTCGTATATATTTTCGTCCCCACAAGCCCCTTGCCAGATTAACGCCGCCTCCGCACAAACAATCCATGCCTCCACGCTCCACCTCCCCACGCTCTACCTCCCCAGGTTCCACGCAACCACGCGCCCCTCGCCGACGCTTGATGAAGCGCGCCGACATCGCACCATTCCTCACCGCCATCAGCGCCAACAACCCTACCCCGCAAACCGAGCTTCTCTACGACACCCCGTTTTCACTCCTGGTCGCCGTCGTGCTCTCGGCCCAAACCACCGATGCCGCCGTGAACAAAGTCACGCCCGCTCTGTTCGTCGAAGCCCCAACCCCGCAAGCCATGGCCGCCCTCGGCGCCGAGCGGATCGGCCACCACATCCGCACCATTGGCCTGTGGCAAACCAAAGCCAAAAACGTCGCCGCCCTCGCCCAACTTCTCATGGAACGCCATAACGGTGCGGTCCCCGCCGACCGCGAAGCCCTCGAAGCCCTGCCGGGCGTCGGCCGGAAAACCGCCAACGTCGTGCTGAACGAAATTTTCGGCCAAGCCACCATGGCGGTCGATACCCACATTTTCCGCCTCGGCAACCGCACCGGCCTCGCCCCCGGTGCCACCGTTCGCGCGGTCGAAGATGGCCTAGTCACCCGCATCCCCAAATCCATGCTCCGCCCCGCCCATCATTGGCTCATCTTGCATGGTCGCTATTTGTGCAAAGCGCGCAAACCCGAATGCTGGCACTGCCCCGGTGCTCGCTTTTGCACCTTCACCCCGAAAACCCCGGCTCCGGATGCGCTCTGACGACGCGCCACAATCCCTCTGGTCTCGGCTTGATCGCTCCGGCCGGTTTTCACTCTCGCTGCTGGCCTTATTGGCACTCCTCGGCCTTCTCGCCCCTTTGCTCGCCAACACGCAACCACTCCTGGTGCTCGATCATGGCGAAATCACGCTGCCCGCCCTGAATTTCGCCCCCGCCTCGCGCTTTGACCCCGCAATGCCAGCGATCCGTGCTGATTTTCACGACCCAGCTTTGCGCCACGCCCTGCAAACCCAGCACGCCCTCATCCTCTGGGCGCCAGACCCGCACGGCCCCAACAGCCTCGTCTGGCACGCAAGCCAAGCACCCGCACCCCCAAGCTGGACCAGCCCCCTCGGCACCGACGCTGCCGATCACGATGTTTTAGCCGGCCTGCTCTATAGCCTGCGCTTCCTCTTTCTCGCCGGGCTTGGCCTCACACTCAGCGCGGCCGCCATCGGCACCAGCGTCGGCGCCTTGCAAGGCTATTATGGCGGCCTGCCCGATTTAATCGGCCAGCGTCTGGTCGAAATCTGGAACGCCCTGCCGGTCTTGTTCCTGCTCATCGCCCTCGCCAGCCTGCTCGGCCATAGCCTGATGACCCTGCTGATCGCCATGCTCGCCCTGAGTTGGACCACCCTGATCCCGGCCATCCGTGCCGAAACCCTGCGCGCCCGGCGGCTCGATTATGTGCGCGCCGCCACTGCGCTCGGCCTGCCCGATCATCAAATTATCCTGCGCCACATCCTGCCCAATGCGAGTGCCGCTTTGCTCGCCAACCTGCCCTTCAGCTTTGCCGGCGCGATTTCGCTCCTCGCCAGCCTGTCCTTCCTGCATCTTGGCCCCAGCCAAGGCGCTGCCGCCCTCGGTGCGCTCGCCGCCGAAGCCCGCAATCACCTCAACGCCCCCTGGCTGGCCGCCACCGCCATCCTCGGCCTTGGCCTCATCCTGATCCCCAGCGTCCTGCTCGGCATTTCGCTCCGCCAAGCGCTCGATCCCCGGCATCGTTCATGACCGTCCCGATGATCTCAATCCGTGCCCTGACACTGCATGATCGCGCCAAAACCCTGCTCGATATATCGCACCTCACCATCGAACGCGGCAGCGCAACAATTCTCAGCGGTCCGTCCGGCGCGGGCAAATCGCTGCTCGCCGCCACCTTGCTCGGCCTCACGCCACCCACGCTCACCCGCTCGGCACGCGAACTCACCGTCGCCGGCGTAAATCTGCTCACCGCCCCAACAGAGCAGCTTCGCCACCTCCGTGGGGGTCTGGTCGGCCTGGTATTCCAAGAACCGCTCGACGCGCTGGACCCGCTGCGACGCATCTCCGCCCAAATTGAGGATGCCATCACGCTCCAGCAACCATGGTCCCGCGCACAGCGCACGGCGCGCATCCGCGCTTTGCTCGCCGAAGTCGGCCTCACCCGCGATGATTATCCGCACCAACTCTCCGGCGGGGAGCGCCAACGCGCCGCTCTGGCCATCGCGCTCGCGAACAATCCACTCTTGCTGATCGCTGATGAGCCAACCACCGCACTCGACCCCGCCAGCGCCCGCGCAATCTTTGCACTGCTCGAACGCACCCGCCAATCGCGCAACCTGACCACCTTGCTGATCTCGCATGATCTCGCGCCGATCACCGCACACACCAACCATCTGCATCTCGAAACGGGCCGCCTCAAAACCGCCCCTCCCATCCGCTCGGTATCGGGCCCGCTCGTCAACACCGCCAAACCCACCCCGCCAACCCCTGCGCCGCCGATCCTCACGGTGCGAAATCTCACCGTCGCGCATCTCAACCTTGCCCCCCTCAATCTCACGCTCCAACCCGGCGAAACCATCGCCCTCACCGCCCCCTCCGGCACCGGCAAATCAACGCTGTTGCTCGCCATCGCCCGGCTCATCCCTGCGCGCGGCGACATCGTGCTTGATGGCGAAAATCTCAACCAAATCGGTCACACCACCCTGCGCCGCCGCCGCGCTGACTTACAAATCCTGTTCCAAGACCCCGGCTCCAGCCTGTCGCCGCGCATGGCCATCGGCGCGATCATCGCTGAGGGACTGTCGCTCCATCACCCGGACCTCAGCCGTGCAACCCTCGCCACGCACGTCGCCGCCATGCTGACCGACCTCAATCTCGCACCCGACCTTGCGACAACCTACCCGCATCGCCTCTCCGGCGGCGAGCGCCAGCGTGTCGCCCTGGCCCGCGCTCTGATCCTACGCCCGAAAATCCTCCTGCTCGACGAACCAACCACCGCCCTCGATCCCCCCAATCGCGATGCGCTGATCACGCTCTTGCTGGCGCTGCAACGGGCGCACAACTTCGCCTGCCTCATTGCCACCCATGACCACGCCACCGCCCAGCGCCTCGCCCACCGCAGCCTCACCCCTCTTCCCGCAACCATCACAACCCCATATACCGGAGCGACAAATCCCCCTTGAGGAGCAGCATGTTCGACGGCTTGGCCTTTGTGAAAATGCATGGCGCCGGCAATGATTTTGTCGTGATGGACGCGCGCGCGGAGCCCGTGTCTCTGACGCCGAACCAAGCCGCCCTGCTCGCGGATCGCCGTCGCGGCATTGGCTGCGATCAAATCATCCTGATCGAACCCGCAACCGACGCCGATGCCGCCATGCGCATTCTGAACGCGGACGGATCGGAATCGGGCGCCTGCGGCAACGCAACGCGCTGCGTCGCCGCTTTACTCGCTGCCGAAACCGGTGCGCGCCATCTGCGCATCCGCACCATCGCCGGCCTGCTCAGCGCAGAAATCAAAGGCCCCAACCTCGTCGAAGTCGATATGGGCGAGCCCAGTTTCGACTGGAGCGCGATTCCGCTCCTCGAACCGATGGACACGCTTTCGCTTCGCCTCGCGATGGGCCCGGTGGAGAAACCTGCCGCCTGCTCTATGGGCAATCCCCACGCCACGTTCTTCGTCGATGATTTGCAGCATTTGCCCGTTGAATCCATTGGCCCGGCACTGGAGCGAGCGCGAATTTTTCCCGAACGGGCCAATATCGGCTTCGCCCGGATCGACGCACCCGACCAAATCCGCCTGCGCGTCTGGGAGCGCGGGGCGGGCCTCACCTTGGCTTGCGGCTCCGGTGCCTGCGCTGCCCTGGTCAACGCCCATCGCCGTGGCCTCACCCACCGCCGCGCCGTGGTGGCCATGGATGGCGGCAGCCTCACCATCACCTGGCGCGCCGATAATCACGTCCTGATGGAAGGCCCGGTCGCAACCGTGTTCGCCGGCCAACTCGCCGATGATTTTTGCCCGTTATGATCGCTCACCTTCCATGACGCTCGATATTCGCACCTTCGGCTGCCGCCTGAATAGTTTCGAGAGCGAAGTCATGCGCGGCCACGCCGAGGCGGCCAGCCTCAGCAACACCATCATTATCAATACCTGCGCCGTCACGGGCGAAGCCGAGCGCCAAGCCCGCCAGGAAGTCCGCCGCGCACACCGCGCCAATCCAGACGCCACCATCATCGTCACCGGCTGCGCCGCCCAAATCAACCCACAGGCCTGGAGCGCCCTGCCCGGCGTCAGCCGCGTCCTCGGCAATGTCGAAAAACTCACCCCAGAGGCCTGGACCTCGAATGAGCCGATGCTGGTTGCGGACATCATGCAGGTGCGCCAAACCGCCGCCCATTTGATCGATGGTTTCGGCACCCGCGCACGTGCCTTCATCGAAATCCAGCAAGGCTGCGATCATCGCTGCACCTTCTGCATCATCCCCTATGGGCGCGGCCCATCCCGCTCGATCCCGATGGGCGCCATCGCCGCGCAAATCCGCACCCTGCTCGATCATGGCTACCAGGAAATCGTGCTAACCGGCGTCGATCTTACCTCGTATGGCGCCGATCTCCCCGGCCAACCAAAACTCGGCCAGCTCGTGCGCCGCCTATTGGCAACCCTGCCCGATCTGCCGCGCCTGCGCCTCTCCTCAATCGACCCCGCCGAGATCGACGCCGATCTTTGGCACGCCCTTGAGCACGAACCCCGCCTGATGCCGCATTTGCACCTCTCCGTGCAGGCTGGCTCTGACATGATCCTCAAGCGCATGAAGCGCCGCCATTTGCGCCAGCACGTCATCGACGCCACCCACCGCGCCCGCACGCTGCGTCCCGGCATCGCCTTCGGTGCTGACCTGATCGCCGGCTTTCCCACCGAAGACGACGCGATGTTCCAAGACAGCCTCCGCCTGATCGATGAAGCCGGGCTCGATTACCTTCACGTCTTCCCCTATAGCGCGCGCACCGGCACGCCTGCCGCCCGCATCCCCGCATTGCCGATGGCCGAGCGCCGCGCCCGCGCCGCCCAACTGCGTGAAGCCGGTTCCCGTCGGTTGGCGCAGCGCCTGCACAGCCAAATCGGCCAAACCATCACCATCCTCGCGGAATCGAGCAGCGAAGGCCACAGCGATGATTTTGCGCCCGTCCGCTTCGCCGCACCGGTGCCACCCGGCCAAATCATCCACGCTACCATCACCGCCGCCACCGCGACGCATCTGATCGCTGAACGGCCCTAACCATGGCACTTGGATTTCTCGCCCGGCTAAAATCCGGCCTCGCGCGCAGCACGCAAAAACTCGCAACCGGCATCACCGATAGCTTCACCAAGCGAAAACTCGACGATGCCGCCCTCGAAGAGCTGGAAGAGCTGCTGATCGGCGCTGATCTCGGCCCCGCCGTGGCTGCCCGGATCATCAAATCCTTCCGCCGCACCCGCTTCGGTCAAGATGTCTCCCCCGGCGAAATCCGCGCCAGCCTTGCCGGCGAAATCGCCGAAATTCTGACACCCGTCGCCCAGCCGCTCATCATCGATCCGAGCAAAAAACCCTTCGTGATCCTAATGGTTGGCGTCAATGGCACCGGCAAGACCACCACGATTGGCAAACTGGCCCAATTTTACCGCGAATCCGGGCTGAACCCGATGCTCGTCGCCGGTGACACATTCCGCGCCGCAGCGGTCGAGCAACTGCAAATCTGGGGAGAGCGCACCCAAAGCCCCGTTATCATCGGCGCACCCGATTCTGACCCCGCCGGCCTCGCTTTTGACGCGCTCGCTCGCGCCCAGGCCGAAAAATCAGATATTTTATTGATCGATACCGCCGGCCGCCTGCATAACAAGGCCGCGCTGATGGAAGAATTACGCAAAATCATCCGGGTGATCAAAAAGCGCGATCCCACAGCCCCCCACGCCATCCTCCTCACGCTGGACGCCACCACCGGCCAAAACGCGCTCACCCAGGTGCAAACCTTCAAAGACATGGTCGATCTCACCGGCCTGATCGTCACCAAGCTGGATGGCTCGGCACGCGCCGGCATCGTGGTCGCCCTCGCCCAAGCCACGTCACTGCCCGTCCACGCCATCGGCGTCGGCGAACAAGCCGCCGATTTGCGGCCCTTCAACCCAACCGATTTCGCCCGCGCCCTGGTGGGTGAGGAGGATGCGAGCGATCACAAACCATGACCCTCACCCTCCAAATCAGCCGCATGGCCTCACCCCTCGGCACATTGCTCCTGATCCATCACGGCAACAGCCTCCATTTGCTCGATTTCGAAGACCAGTATTTATCCCCTGCCAGCCCACCGCTCGATCACCCCGCCAATCCCCTGGCGCGCCTGCTCAAATCTTATCGACCCTATTCATTAATAAACGCTGAAAATCCGTCAGAAAAATTTCTCGCCGCCTATTTCGCCGGCGATCTCTCGGCCTTGGACCCGATCCGCACCGCACCTGCCGGGACGGATTTTCAACGCCGTGTCTGGTCAGCCCTCAGCGCGATCAAACCCGGCACCACCACCACCTACGGTGCCATCGCCTGCGCCATCGGCGCACCGAACGCCAACCGCGCCGTTGGCCTCGCAATCGGCGCAAACCCGGTCGCCCTGGTCATCCCCTGCCATCGCATCATCGGCGCCAATGGCAGCCTCACCGGCTATAATGGCGGCTTGCCGCGCAAATCCTGGCTCCTCGCGCATGAAGCCGCTTCTGCCGCCAAAATCGCCGCCAACCCGTCGCGATAGGTCGGATAACGCCAGGCAATCCCCAGCGCCGCCTTGGTCCGCGCGTTCAACACACGCCGATTTTCCTGCCAAAACGACAAAGCCATGGGCGACATCATCGCCGCCGCTTGCGCAAACGGCACTAAAGGCGGCGGGCTGATCCCCAGCAATGCCGCCGCATACGCCACCACATCGGCACTCGGCGCCGGCTCATCATCGGCAAAATTCAACACCCGCACGCCGGTGCGCCCCGCCGTGCGCCGTGCCGCCATCATCCCTGCCGCAATATCATCCACATGAATTCGGCTGAACACATGGCCTGGCTTATCGACCCTGCGCGCCAGACAAGCCCGCAAATCATCGAAAACCGAGCGTCCCGGCCCGTAAATCCCGGCCAACCGCACAATATCCACCGCGCAATGCGCGCCAAACGCCGCCCAATCGCGCTCCGCCGCCACCCGCCGGAGCGTCCGCGCTGACCCCGGCGCGACCTCGCTCGCCTCATCGACCGCAGCCCCGCCACGATCACCATAAACCCCGGTGGTCGAACAATAGCCAATCCAACGCAAACGTCCCGCTTGCACCGCCGCCGTGATCACCGGCCGATACCGTGCGAGCACCGGGTCACCCGCCTCACCCGGCGCCGCCGTGACCACCAGCGCCGAAACCTGCGCCAATGGTGCCTCCACGGCCTGAAAATCACGGAGATCGACATAAGCGGGTGCCATCCCTGGCCGCGCATCCCGCGCCGTCGCCAGTATTGTCAGCCCCGCGTCATGCGCCGCCGCCGCAATCGCCCGTCCTGAATAGCCCAACCCCAACAGCGCTAAATCGCTCATGGTTTCGACTGATCCGCCCGCGCCGAACCCCGCTCCGATGCGCCGCGCTCGGCAGCCAGCGCCTCTAAGCGATGGCTATGGCGATGCACCAGCAGCATCGCCGCCACGCCAATCAACACCGCAACCACCACCACCACCGCCGTCACCGGGCCAGCCAGATGCTCGATCTCCTTGCCAAACACATAAGCCGTCCCGCCATAAATGACCGACCACATGGCGCAGGCCGCAATTTGCACCACCAAAAACCGCCGCCACGGCATCACATTCGCCCCGGCCAGCAACGCCGCAAACGCCCGCAGCACCGCAAAAAACCGGCCAAAAAAAATGATTTTGCCCCCGTGATGCGCGAATAAATACTCGCCCGCCTGCAGCCGCCGCTCGGTGAGCCCCACCCGCGCGCCGTAGCGCAGCAACAGCCGATGCCCCGCACTCCGGCCAATCCAATAGCCGATCACGCCGCCCACCACAGCGCCCGCGGCCGCACTGAATAACAGCACAAAAATATCGATCCGATGCGTCGTCCCCGCATAAATCGCCGCTGAAATCAGCGCCGTTTCACCCGGCAACGGCAAACCCAATGTTTCGAGCATCACCAAAACAAACACGAACGCACTGCCGTAAGCCGCAATATACGGCCCTAACCGCGCGTAAATCTCATGCATCATCCGCTGGCATCCTCCGCCCTATCCCATTTCTGCTCAGTCGTGCGCACCGTCGCCTTACAATCTTGTCCTGTCAAATCATTCTCCACCGTCCCACCCCCACCTTCCCACAGGCACGAAAATACCCGATAGTGCGCGAATGTCGGATACTGAAACCGAATTGGAAACGCTCAACCGGCTGGAAACAGCCCTCACGCGCATCGGCGCGGCACTTCCGGCCTTCGCGCATCAAGGCCAAACCCAGCACGGTCCCGCGCAACCCGGCGCGGCTGCGGCGAACCCGCATTTTATCGCGACGCTTGATCAGGTCATCGCCACGCTGCGCGCCGCCCTGAACGAACCGGACATTGACGAAGGAGCGCCCTAGCATGGCCCAGGTCACCATCCGCATCAACGGCTTCACCTACCCGGTCAGTTGCGAAGACGGCCAAGAACAGCATTTGACCGAGATGGCCGCCGAGGTCGATCGGCGGATCACCAGCATCAAATCGCTCGGCAGCCAAACCGGCGAATCCCGGCTGTTGGTGCTCGCCGCTCTGCTACTGGCTGATGAGCTGCACGATACCAAAACCGCGCTCGCCGCCAAAGATTCCACATCATCCGCGACCAAGCCCGAGCCCGATGGGGCCGAACGCCGCGCACGCCTGCGCCGTGCTGCCGCGCGCGCCGAGGAGATTGCAGCGGACCTGATCGAGCCCTAAGTATAGAGTGCGAGGCTGCCCGGTGCGTCAGGCAAGCGCATCCCCGGGGCCACTAAGCATCTCCCAGGGAGCTGGCTCTGTCGGAACCGTGGTTCCGGTATTTCCGGCGCCCACCTGCACCAGCAGGCCTTGGGAGGATGACAACGCCAACGGCCAGGGCGGCTTCGCACTTTAGCCAAAGCCGGATCGCAACAGCACCCGTGGCGCTCCAACCGCGATCCGTGATAGCGCTCGCTTATGTCCTCTTCAATCGATGAAACCGAACTCCGCGCGGTCAAATCCGCGTTCCGCACCGCCTGCCTCGCCCGCCGTGCAGCAATGGCCCATCCGGATGCAGGTGCTCGTCTCGCTTCCATCGTGCTTGAACAGGTCCAAATACCCGAAAGCGCAATCATCGCAGGCTTCTGGCCCATGGGCGATGAGATCGATCTACGCCCCTTGCTCCACGCCTTGCACGCACGCGGCCACCGCCTCGCTTTGCCGGAAACACCCAAACGTGGCGAAGCGCTAATTTTCCGGCACTGGCACCCGGACGCCACCATGATCGCCGGGCGCTTCGGCACATCCCATCCGGACGGTCCACCGGTAAGCCCTGATTTCTTCCTCGTCCCGCTCCTCGCCTTTGACCGGCGCGGCAACCGCCTCGGCTATGGTGCTGGCTATTACGACCGCGCCCTCGCGGCCCACCAAACCGCCTATCGCCTCGGCTGCGCCTACGCTGCCCAAGAAGTGCCCGTGGTGCCCACCGGCCCGCGCGACCAAATTTTGCACGCCATCGCCACCGAATTGGGCTTGATCACCCGATGAACTGGCGGCGCGCCATCGCCCTCATCATGCTGTGGCCGGGCCTTGCCGCCGCGCAATCCACCCTGCCCGACCGCAATCTCACGCCCGGCGCCATCAACCCTGCAGTCACCGCGCGCAATATCAATAGCACCATCTGCCAACGCGGTTGGACGGCCTCTGTCCGACCATCCTATCATTACACTGAGCGGCTGAAACGTGCCCAAATCCGCGCCTATGGCTATCGTGATCGGAAAATCTGGCATTATGAGGAAGACCACCTCATCCCGCTGGATCTCGGCGGCTCGCCCACCGACCCGCGCAATCTCTGGCCCGAACCGCATCTACGCGCCGACCAATGGGGCTCCTATGCCAAAGACCGCCTGGAAGCCCGTCTTGGCCGCATGGTCTGTGATCATGAATTAGGGCTCAACCAAGCCCGCGCCATGATCGCTCGCGACTGGATCAGCGCCTATCGCCGCTTCCTCGGCCCCACCCCCAACAACGCGCCGCTCCGCCGCTATCGCCACGAGCGCCGCTATCAACGGCGCCGGACCTTTTAGACTTCAATTTTGGTGATGCAGCATTTTTTGGCCCGCCACCGGGCTCGGCGCGGTGAGCACATAATCCGTCACTAAATTGCCCACATAAAGCGTGCGCAAATCCGGCCCGCCCCAGCTGATATTGGTCGGGCTGCCGAGCAAAGTGCCGCTCGGATCATGCGCGATGGTGACAATTTTACCCGCCGGCGTGATCGCCACAATTTTATGCGCCGCCGGCAGCGTAACCCATAAATTCTGCTCCGCATCAAAGCCAAGACCATCGGTATAGCCCAGATAACGCGTGATGAGGCTGGGTAATTTCAGCCTCGGATTCACCTTCATCCCGAACACGAGGCCCAATTTCGGCCCATAGCGTTCGGCCTTGCCCAGCGTCCCGCCCGGCAAGATCGGAAACCTCAGCACATCGGCGTTCGAGGTTTGGGTGCAATAGAGAAATTGCTCATCAGCCGACAGCGCCATGCCGTTGGCAAACCGCAATCCTTCCGCAACAATCTCGCTCGACCCGTCAGGCCGATAGACGAAAATGAACCCATCCGCCCGCCGATCAAGCGCCTCCGGCCAGGTCTTGGCGAAGCTGGAATGCGAACACCAAATATTCCCCGCCCGATCAATCACCGGATAATTGCACGAGGTCAGCGTCCGGCCACCCAGAGCGCTGACCAAAATCTCCCGCGCGCCGGTATTCAGGTCAAGCCGCTCCAGCGGCCCGGCAACCCCATCATAAATCCCGAAATTCGCAATAATCATCCGGCCTTCGGCATCCATATTGATGCCGTTGGGCGCTCCTGCCTTGCCGCCAATCACCCGCAAACTGCCATCAGGCGCAATCTCCGCCACGCCGCCAGCGTGATGGGAGGCATAAACCCGCCCATCACGCAGTGCGACGACATCTTCAGGCCGGGCAATGCCCCGGCCAATCAGGCGAAATTCTGACAGCTCAATGCGGCGTAACGGCATGATTTTTCTCCATCATTGCCGAATTTGACGCTTATTTATGGGCGCGCGCAATACTCTCGGTAATCGCCGCTTCCGCCGCCGCGCGCGGCTCCCAGCCCGTCACCTTCACCCATTTGCCTTTTTCCAAGTCTTTGTAATGGGTGAAAAAATGCTCAATCGCATCGCGCGTAATCGCGGGCAGTTGCGCCACCTCGGTCACATCGCTCCATTGTGGATGAATTTTGTCATGCGGCACGCAAATAATCTTCTCATCCTGCCCGGCCTCATCCTCCATTCGCAGCAACCCGATGGGACGTGCGCGGATCACCGCACCCGGCACCACCGCCGTCGGCGTCAACACCAGCGCATCCGCCGGATCACCATCATCGGCCAGCGTGCCCGGCACAAACCCGTACGCAGCGGGATAGGCCATCGGCGTGAACAAAAACCGATCCACCATGATCGCGCCGCTATCCTTGTCCACCTCATATTTGACCGCAGAGCCCTGCGGAATTTCGATCACCACCAGAATATCAGACGGCGGCGCCTTACCGGCGGCAAGTTTCGATACATCCATCGTAAAAACTCCCTGAAAAACCACTGCCGGGCTTTTACTCTGCACGCCCGATATTGCCAATCGGCCCCGGTCCGTTCCAATAGAACCCGATGCGCCGGTAGCTCAACTGGTCAGAGCGGACCGCTCATAACGGTTTGGTTGCGGGTTCAAGTCCTGCCCGGCGCATTTTTTCGTTCATTTTTCGGCGGCGAGCCGTTGCCTGATCTTTTTCAACGCTTTAACGCCTGACTCACCAACATCGGGATAGTGCAAATCCAGCCCCTCGAACAAATCCAGAATAATCTGTGAAATGATCAATCGCGCCGTCGGCTTGTCATCCGCCGGCACCACATACCACGGACAATCCTGGGTGCTGGTGGCGCTCAAACAGGCGCCATACGCCTCCTGATACGCATCCCAATATCCGCGCTCGGCCATGTCGGCCTCACTGAATTTCCAATTCTTGGCCGGATCATCAATCCGGGCCAAAAATCGCTCACGCTGCTCCTCTTTGGAAATATGCAGAAAGAACTTCACAATGCGCGTGCCATTCGCGTGCAAATGCCGCTCCAACTCCACGATTGAGCGATAACGCTCCGCCCAAAACGCCTCGCCCTCAGCCGATAAATGGGTCACCGCCTCCGCCCGCAGCAAGGCGGGATGCACCCGCACAATCAAAACTTCCTCATAATAGGACCGATTAAAAATCCCGATTCGCCCCCGCTCGGGCAGATCGCGCGTGGTGCGCCAGAGAAAATCATGCGACAATTCCTCAGTGCTCGGATGCTTGAAACTGAACACCTGACAACCTTGCGGATTAATCCCGGACATTACATGCCGGATCGCACCATCCTTGCCTGCCGCATCCATCGCCTGAAAAATCAGCAACACCGCATAACGATGATCTGCATAAAACATCTGCTGCTGCGCACTCAGCCGCGCGATGTGATCAGCCAGTTGCGCCTTATAGTCGGACTTGGACCGATAAACCGGCGCCACACGCGTGTTCCAACGCCGCAAATCCAATTTTTGACCCGGCTCAACCCGAAATAGCTTGGTCTTGATCGCCATTTTACTCTCCTGACCCGCGTAATCGAGTTTGTATCGGATCACCCAGTTCGAGACAAACCCATGACATCTATGCCAGAAACCCTGACATTAATAGAAAATTTCGTTGCGCAATAAAATCATCTATGGTTAACCGACGTTTAGGCTTGGCTGCAACCAGAGAAAGTGGTGTCATGGATAATCATTGGCTGAACGATCCCTCGCTCGGCATCACGCTCCAACATCGCACGACGCAGAAGCAGCATCCCGCCGACGCAGCCGCCAACAGCATAACAAACGTTGCCCCGGTATCGGCAATCACCAGCCTGCTCCCCTTCGACACAACCCTGCCCGTCATGACCAGCGACAATGGCATCACGCTCCCCGCGAGCCATGATCCATCGCCAGCCGCGCTCAGCACACAGCCCAACAATGTGCAGACCCATATGTCGATCGTGGTGTATTTCGCGCCCGTCACCAATACCAGCCAGACGGTGATCCCGACAAACATGCGCAACACCATGATCGAAGCCGCCAACTATCTGGCGAGCCGCCTTGATGATCCAATCACCGTCACCATCGCCGCCCACGGCATTCTCGGCGGCTTGGCCGGCGGCGCTGCCGCCTGGGATAGCACGCTGCCCTACAACTCATTCCTCAACGAACTGGAAATCCACGATCCGGCGGCGGCAAAATATTTCCCAACCACCCTGCCCACCGGCGTTTATGACAGCATTCAAGTATCAAACACGGAAGCAAAAGCCTGGGGGCTACAAAGCTCGGGCGGCTATGTCGGTAAAATGGGGGTCAATGTTACGCAACCATTTTATTACGGCTCTGGCTCGATCATCCCGACAAACGAGTTCGATCTGTTTGGCGTTGTGCTCCACGAACTCTCCCACGCGCTGGGCCGCGATATCAGAAACGGCGGTCCAATCACCTATTATAACACCGCCACCTCATCAACGGTAACAGCCTATCCGTTCAGCGCCATCAATTTTTTCCGGTTCACCGCGCCGGGCGTGTTGCAGCTCAACGATAATCCGACCCTGGCGAGCAACGCCAAGGCACCCTACTTCTCCCTCAATGATGGCAAAACCGCCCTGGCAACCTTCGCTGGGGCAGGACGCACCGATTGGAATTATCTGCTGAATGATCCCTTCAACGGGTATGCAGCGCCGGGTTACGCGTCCAACACCTTGACCCCTCTCGATCTGACGGTGCTGTCGCTCTTGGGCTTTAACGTCAATTGTTTCGCCGCCGGCACCCGCATCCTGGCGCGCCAGGGCGATATCCCCGTCGAAAAACTCCAGATCGGCGATGAATTGGTTCTGCATGGCGGCGGCACCGCGCCCATCCGCTGGATCGGTCAACGCACCATCGAACCCGCCCGGCACCCGCACCCCGAGAGCGTAAACCCCATCCGCATCAAAGCCGGCGCCTTGATGAATGGCGTCCCACGCCGCGATCTGATCCTCTCGCCCGATCACGCGCTCTATCTTGATGGCGCGCTCATCCCCGCAAAAGCCCTGATCAACGGCACCACAATCCGCCAAGAAGCCCGCGAAACCATACATTATTACCATATCGAACTGGCAAACCACAGCGTCATCTACGCCGAAGGCACCCCCAGCGAGAGCTATCTGGACACCGGCAACCGCGCCAATTTCAGCAATGGCGGCGTCGCCATCGCCTTACACCCGGATTTTGCGCAAACAAGGCGTGAACGCGAAGGCTGCGCGCCATTCCACGAATCCGGTGCCACGGTCGAAAAAATCCGGGCGCAGTTGCTGGCGCGCGCGCCCCTCACCCTCACCCATGATCCCGCATTCCGCGTGCGCGCACAGCCCGATGGTTCCGTTGCACTTCTCTCGCGCAGCGCCATCCCCGGTCACCTGTCCCCCGATCCGCGCGACCAGCGCCAGCTTGGCGTTAAAATAACTGCCCTCCATATCGGCGGCGAACAAATTCCCCTCGATCATCCCGATCTGCGCGATGGCTGGCACCGCGCCGAACCCGATGGGCGCTGGACTAACGGACGTGCCATCATTCCCGCCCATCTCCTCAACGGCCAAACCCCGAAACTCACCATCGGCGCCACCACCCAATATCGGCGCACACCAAACCGACGATCAAACGCCGCCTAATCTCTATTTCACCCGCTCAGACCGCCCGCACCTCAGGCTCAACCCCAAGTAACGCCGCAAGCCGCGCCAATCGCCTGGTAATCGCCTCACCCGCGAAAACCCCGCTCGCCGCATCGAGCGTCAATACCAGCCGATCAGGTTGCAAAGTGAGCGCTGCCGCCGCCAGCAAAGCCGGCGTGCCGGCTGACAGCGTATAGGCCAATCGCAGCGCCGCCCCGAGCGTCTCGGCCCGCCGCGCCGCATCCATCGCCAATAAACTCCGCGCCGAGGCCAAAAATCCAGCATCGCTCGGCGCCTCATAGCGAAGCGCCACCGTCAAAGCGAGAAAAGCCCGGGCGTGATGATCGAGTGCCACGCCGGTTTGCCGCAACACCCGCAAATAGGCCTGCTCCGCCCGATATTCCGGGTGTTCGTGATAACCAATATCGGAATACCAACAGGCCGCCTCGCGCAACCGAAGCTGGTTTGCCGTCTCGCCCGGAAACAGCGCCTTGGTCCATTCAATCAACGCCTGCGGCAATCCGGGATCGCGCACCATGCCAATCGCCAAATCCCGCGCGGCGGCAATCAGCGGGTCTTGCTCACGCATGGCCTGCGGCAACTGCCGTAAAAACCACCCTTCGCGCAGCCCATTGGCCGAAAACACCACCCGCTCCGCGCCCGTCGCCCGCAACAAGCGGCGCAAAATCACCGCAGCGAACGGCAAATCCTCAATCCGTCGGCGCGAAGCACCCGGCATCCGCTCGATCAATTTCCGGCTGGCCTCGCCCACTACCGCTGATAAATCACGGGCCTCGTCGCGCCCAATTGTATAATGATGCACCACCGCCAGCGGATACGAGGTTTGCGCAATATGAATGCGCGCCAATGCCCGGAACGCGCCGCCCGACAAATATAAATCTCCCCCCGCCCCCTCTTGGGCAAAGGGCGCCGCTGCCAATTCTTCCTCAACAATCGCCCGCGCCCGCGCCGGTTCACCACCCGCCCGTTCAGCGAGGCGGATCACCCCCACAGGCAGCGTCGCCGCCGCGCCAATCACGCCGCGTGCCAGGCGCACCAGCTCCAACGAGCCGCCGCCCAAATCCGCCAAAATCCCGTCCGCCGCCGGTATCCCGCACAACACACCCTCAGCCGATAACCGCGCCTCCGCATCACCCGAAAGCACCGTCACCGCCAAATTCGGCACCTCTCGGCCAATCCGCGCGACAAAATCCGCGCCATTGGCGGCATCACGCACCGCCGAGGTCGCCAACGCCTCAAACGGTGCCGCACCCATCGCCGCCGCAATCGTCGCATAGCGGCGCAATACCACCATCGCCTCATCCATCGCACCCGGCTCCAGACGGTTGGTATGGATCAAGCCGCGCGCGAGGCGCAGCACCGCCTTTTCATTGAAAATCTGCACAGGATTGCGCGATTCACCCTCAAACACCACCAAGCGCACTGAATTGGACCCAAGGTCCACCACCGCGCGCCGCAAGCGCCGCCCCGTCATCTCGCTCTGTCGATCCTGCATTCTTCTCCCATAGCGCAGAGGCCCATGCTTGAACACCAACGCCCTCACCTCACTATATCCAGGCCTTGCGACATCAAGCTGTAACATAGGATGCATAAATTTATCCGAATGGATGCTCCCCCGATCCCACCCCTCTATCTGCTACACATTCCCAAAACCGCCGGGACCTCGCTGCGCGCCGCCTTGCACGATCATTATCGGGCAGCGCTCTGCCCCGCCGCGATGTGGGATGATTTCTACCGCGACCCGGCACTGCGCACCGACAATTACCGCGCTTTTTGTGGCCATTTTGGCATCGGCCTCGCCACCTATCTCGGTCGCAAGCTCCGCGTCGTTACCGTCCTGCGCGATCCGCTGGCGCGCACCATCTCGCATTTTCACGAAGTCCGCCGCACCGCCACCCATCCGCTGCATCATCACGTGATCCGTCAAACACTGCTCGATTTCGTGCATGACCCGATCACCGTGCCGATGGTGACCAATTTCCAAGCCCGCTACCTCGCCCAAGCGACCGTGCCGGTCGAGCACTTGGCGCAATTATTCAAACCGAACTGGAACGGCGCTTATTCGCTCTCCGTCGCCTGGGAGAACGCCTCCGCCGCCACTCACCCAGACCAGCTCTATCAAATGGCGATGGCCAACCTGCTCACGCTTGATGCCGTATTCACCACCGACCAGCTCGACACCCAAGCCACCGCCCTGCACCACGCACTCGGCGTGCCGCCCCAACCAATCCCCCGGCGCAACGTCACGGCAAGCCCCGCATTCTCGATTGACCCCGCCGCAAAAGCCCAAATCAAAGCCCTCACCATGGTCGATCAAGCCCTGTACGATTTCGCCACCGACACATCTACGCTCCGCCACCATAAGGCGCTGAGCAGTCACTGATCGCGACATGGTGCGACTCCACTAGCCGGCCCAACTCCCTCCCGACAGTCAAGACCTGTGCGATTTTTAGGATTTATGACCGGATCACCTACGCCGGCGGCCATTGCTGAGCCGCGTGTAACACCCGCAAAATCCGCACCGTCAAAGCGTCTTCCTGATATACGACGATAAAGTTTGACCAGACGACCATTTCGCGGGTGGTTTCAAAGCGGCCTAACCGGTAGAGCTTTGGATATTCGCGCAAGCGCGCGGTTTTCGCTTCGATATCGTCTTTCAAACGTTGCGCGGCATCGGGGTTTTGGTCGGAAATGTAATCGATAATCGCAAGCAAGTCGGCACGAGCAGCTTCTCCCCATTCAAGCTCGAGCACGGCGTTTCTTAACGATCAAGGCTTGAGCTTCATCCATCACTTGTTGGTGTGGCACGATCGGCCGGGTATCGGCCAGAGCATCGCGCACCTTGGCGCGGAACCAAGCGTCATGAGCCTCAGGATCGGTGGTCAGGCCGACAGGCAAGCCGCCTTCCTTGGCGACACGGGTTAGCAAAATACGCACGGCATCCGATACCGTCAGGCCAATATGCGCCAGTTTTTCTGCCGCATCCGCCTTGAGCTTATCGTCCACACGGATGTGGAGCATTGATGTTTGGGTCGCCACGTCAATTCTCCTGCTTTGCTCCCGCATCCTATATCTCAATTGAGATACCAACAAGATTTCATGTCCCTCGCGTCTCTGCGCGCCGAAAAATACCCGCGCCAACCGCCTCCAGCTTCGCTCGCCTTAACGTGCGAAAGTTTTTGCTGCTTTTTTCAAAAAGCAGTTTTTCGCCTACTTCGCGCCGCCTCACGCCGCGCGCGATTTGACGCCGAAATAATCCATATAGGGTGCAAAATCGGGGCGCAGGCGGTCGGGGTTGATATTGAAGTCCGCGGGGCGATAGCGGTTGGTGCCGTAGCCGCCTTTGGGTGCTGCGGCCAGGTGGGCGCGCATGGCCGATTGGGCAGGTTCGGAGAGGGTTTCGCCAAAATGGGCGTAGATGGCGCTGATCGCGCTGATCGGGTCGTCGGTGAGGGTTTCGTATTGAATGTTAATCAGGTTGTGGGGTGCGATGGCGCCGCTTTGATCGAGGGCGACGAGCTGGCGCGCCCCTTCGATCCAGCGGGTAGTGACTTGTTCGCCGATTTCAGCGGGGTCGATGCCGCGCAGGAACGGGCGGCGCAGCACTTCGGTCATGAAGGCGACTGAGGCGAAAACATGCAGCGGGTCGCGATGCACAATAACGAAGCGGGCATCGGGATAGGTGTGCAGAATGGCATCCATCGAGAAGGTATGATCGGGGCATTTGAGCGCCCAGAACCGGGCCTTAACGCCGTGCTGCATCGCTTGCAGCCAGCGTTTATGGAACGCAAACGCCTCGGCGTGGCCGTGCGCGTCGAGCCAGATGCGATAGCTCGGCACGCGGAACGTGGTGTCAAAGCGCAGGCTTTGGAACAGATGTGCGGTTATTTCGCTGCATTCCTGCGGGCTGTCTGCGTGGATCGGGTGAATGGCGGGGAAATCGGGCGCCATGCCGGCGAAAATGCCGAGCTGTTTATTGGATTGGCGGGCGGCAGCGCTGGTCGTGGGATCGAAATCCGGGGCGCGCGGAGCCGGATAGAGCGTTTGCCAAACGCGCGGGACCAGGATTTCAGGGTCAAGCGCCAGCATGCTGTGCAGAAACGTGGTGCCCGAGCGCGGCAGGCCAAGAATAAACAGCGGCGCCCGCACCGGGGCGGCGGCAATTTCCGGGTTTTCGGCGTGCATACGCTCGATCAACGCGCCATTACGGGCGAGACGGAGCAAATCATAGCGCACCGAGACGCGGCCAAACAATGAAAGCTGGGATTCGCGGGCCAGTGAGTCGGTCAGGCGGGCGAGGCCTTCGCTGGCCGGGCCGGTGACGTGGGTTTTGGCGGCGCGCTCGATGGCAGAAGCAGTCAGGCGCGGGAAATTATCAGGGAGCAGGGTTTCGCCCACCGCGAAAATGCCATCCAACGCCCGGTACCTAAAGGATTTTGCCGCGTGTTGGTCTGGGATTGGCGGTACCGGGGCGTTGGCGTGGCTCATGGTTCAGCGGCGCTCGATCAGTTCGATTTTATAGCCATTCGGGTCTTCGATGAAGGCGATGACGGTCTTGCCGAATTTCACCGGACCGGGCTCGCGGGTGATTTTGACGCCGGCGGCGCGCAGGCTTTCGATCGTGGCGTAAATATCGGGCACGCCGAGGGCGAAATGGCCGAAAGCAGTGCCTTGGTCGTAATGATTTGTATCATAATTATAGGTCAGTTCGAGCACGGTATGGTTGGTTTCATCGCCATAGCCCACGAACACCAAGGTATATTTGCCATCCGGCACATCGGTGCGGCGCAACTCCTGCATGCCGAGCAGCTTGGTGTAAAAATCGACACTTTGCTGCAAATCATTGACGCGGATCATGGTGTGCAAAAACGTGAACTGGTCGCTCATGGGCGAACTCCTTTGTCTATATCAGTTTGCCATTCTGCCGCGTCGGGGTCGATACCGAGTAGGAACAACCCTGCCGCGTCGGCGCAAGCGATCATGGCGGGACGATCCATCAGAATGGTGTTGCCCGCGTCGAATGCCAGCCCTCGCAACCCTGCTGCGATCAGACCAGCCACCGTCGCCGGGCCAATCGTGGGCAGATCAGCCCGGCGGTCTTGGCCGGGCTTGAGCAGTTTGACCAGCACACCGCCCGCGCCATCGCGCTTCAGCGTGCCGGCACGGGCCAGCATGGCATCCGTTCCCTCAATCGCTTCAACAGCGAGCACCAGACCTTGCTGCACCACGCAAGCCTGGCCGATATCGGCAGCGCCGATGATGCGCAGCACCGCGACGGCGCGGGCAATATCAGCGCGGGTCACCGCATCCGGCGCTGCTTTGGTCAGCAGGCCCGCCGGGCCAAGCGCATCATTCAGGATTTCATGCGCGCCAAGCACGGTGAAACCCTCTTCGCCGAGCACGCGGATCACGGTGGCCAGCAGCGTATCATCGCCCGCGAAGGCAGCCCGACCAACGCGGGCAAGCAGTTTGACACCGAGCGCATCCGGGCGGAGGGCCAGCAGCGAGGGGCGCTTGACCGGACCGATCAGCACCAGCTCCGCACAACCATGCTCGCGGAAAGCACCCGCAATCGCCCCCGCAGCGCCGAGGCGGATCAGCTGATGCGGGAACGGCGCCAGCACGGCGGGTTCGGCATAGCCTTCCAGGCCAACAATAAAAACCGGGCGGCCGGCAGCCTGGGCGGCGGTGGCGATGCGGGCAGGGAGAATGCCGCCGCCTGCAATAATGCCCAACGGTTGGGCCATGGGATTACTCGTCGTTGGTGCGAGAGCGCTGGGTGATCAGACCGCGCGAGCTAGGATGGGTGATGAAGGCGAGCATTTCCGCGATATAAGGATCATCGCCATAGGTGGCACGCACGGTTTCAATCCGCTCGGCGAGCACGCCATGCTCGTTGAACAGCGCGTTGAACCCGGCGCGAACCCGGTGCAAAGCCGCCCGGTCCAGCCCCCGCCGCTTCAAGCCAACCGCATTCAGGCCCGCGAGGCGCGCGCGCGCGCCGAATACCAGCGTGTAGGGCACCACATCCGCCGGGATGCCAGAAACACCACCGATCATCGCCCCGGCACCGATGCGCACGAATTGATGGATCGCCGCCGCCCCGCCAATCACCGCGCGCGGGCCGATTTCGACATGACCGCCCATCACCACATTGTTCGAGACAATCACATGATCCTCAATGATGCAGTCATGCGCGACATGCACCACCGCCATCAGCAAGCAATCCGCGCCAACGCGGGTAATGCCCGACCCGGTGGCGGTGCCACGATGGATCGAACAATGTTCACGGATCATCGTGCGCGGGCCAATTTCGGTCTCGGTGGCCTCGCCCTTATATTTCAAATCCTGTGGCGCTAGGCCGATGGTCGCGAAGGGAAAAATTTTGGCCCCCGCGCCGATGCGGGTCACGCCATCAACCACGACATGGGAAACCAATTCCACGCCCTCACCGATCACCACATCAGCGCCAATGGTGCAGAACGGGCCGATTTTTGCGCCCGCCGCGATGGCAGCACCGGGGGCCACCAACGCCGTCGGATGGATCAAGGCTGAGGGATCGATCATCGTGCCTCGGCCTTGCGGTCGGTGATCATGGCGGCGAACACCGCCTCGGCAACGGTGACACCATCGACTTTGGCGACGCCGGCAAAGCGCCAGACCGGCCCGCGATTACGTTGTTTTTCGACATGAATGCGCAGACTATCGCCGGGGACCACCGGACGGCGGAATTTCGCCCCTTCGACCGACATGAAATAAACGACCTTGCCCGCCTCATCCGGGCCGAGCGTTTCCACCACCAGCACGGCGGCGGTTTGCGCCATCGCCTCGATGATCAGCACGCCCGGCATCACCGGATGGCCGGGGAAATGGCCATCGAAGAAATGCTCATTGATCGAGACGTTTTTCACCCCGATGGCGGAGCGATCCGGGTGCAGATCGGTCACCCGGTCGATCAGCAAGAACGGAAAGCGATGCGGGATCGCATGCATGATGCCTGCGATATCGATGGTTTTGCCGCCGGTCGGCGTCGTGGTGGCGGGGTCTGGTTGGGTGCCGTCCATCATGGGGGTCCGCTATCTGCTGAAGGTGGGGTTCGGTTATCCGCGAGTATTGGAACGCCGGGCGAGTTGGCGCAACAGGGCGACGCCCCGAAAAAATTCGCGCGCCGGTTGGGCGGGGCTGCCGACATACTCAGCGCCCGCCGGCACATCGGTCATGATGCCAGCCTGACCGCCGACGCGCGCGCCGCTGCCGACATGGACATGGCCGACGAACCCAGCCTGACCGGCGATGGTCACGCGATCCCCCAAGCTCGATGAGCCGGAAATGCCCGCCTGCGCGCAAATGACGCAATGATGGCCGATGCGCACATTATGAGCGATTTGCACCTGATTATCGATGCGGGTACCCGCCCCGATGATGGTATCCTGCGCGGAGCCGCGATCAATCGTGGTGTTGGCGCCAATCGAGACATCATGATCGATGCGCACGCAGCCCAGTTGCGGGACCGGTGTGAAGCCCTGGGCGCTGACCGCAAAGCCAAACCCGTCCTGGCCAATCCGCGCGCCGGGGTGAATGGTGATGCGGTCGCCCAAAATGGCGTAGGCGATGCTGACCTGCGGGCCGATATGACAATCCGCGCCAATCATGCAGTGATCACCGATGGTCACGCCCGCGCCGATCCGGGTATGCGCACCGATGGTCGCACCGGCGCCGACCACCACCAGCGGGCCGATTTCCGCGCTGGGATCAATGATGGCGCTCGGATCAATAACGGCGCTCGGATGGATGCCGGGTTGGGCGAGGGGTCGCGGATGAAACAGCGTACAGACCCGCGCCCACGCCAGATACGGCTCGGGCGTGACCAGCGGAACGCTGTTGGGTGGGCAATGGGGCAGATTTTCAGCGGCGAGAATAACCGCAGCGGCGCTGGTTTGCTTCAGCGCGCTGCGATAGCGGCGATTATCCAAAAAGCTGATCTGATCGGGGCCGGCGCGATCGAGCGAGGCAACGCCCTCAATCGGGAGGGCCAGCACCGGGTCGGGCACCGCGATGCCAAGCGTTTCGCCAATGACGGCGAGGGTAAAAGGGCCGCGCCTGGGGTGAAACTCAGGCGCGGCGATGCTGGTGATGGGGTTGGGTGCCGATTTGGCGTCCATCGGAGAAAAATTACTTTTTCGGCGGCGCGGCTTCAGCGGCAGTGACCGATTTCGGCACAACCGAGGGCGGCACCGCGACGCTGGGCAGAATTTTGTTCAACTGGGCGGCAACTTCACCCGAAATGTCGATTTTATTGGAGTTCAGCGCCACCTGCGAGCGGTGCAGCACCAGGTTCATGTCATGCGCCTGAGCGACCTGACGGATCACCGCAATCAGGGTGGACTCGATTTTGCCCAAGGCCATGCGCGCCGAAATTTCGATCGCGACGCCCTCATTATGGAACTTCACCTGGTCTTTTTCGATTTCGACCTGCAGCGCCTTTTCCTTGCTGACCAACACCGGCTTGGTCAATTTCGCTTTTTCCGCCTCGATGGTTTTTTGCTCGGCCTCGATCCGCTTTTGCTCGGCCTGGGCTTCCTTGGCGAGCACGGTGCGGCGCTGCTGGATGATGGTTTCAACGCCACGCGCTGCCGTCGATTGCTGCATGATTTCCGGCACCGAGAGCACACCGATAATGGCGGCGGGGGGCGGCGATTCTTTGGGCAAGGCGGGCAAATTCGGAATCGGCGGCAATTTCGGCTGCGCGGGTTGCTGCGGCGCGGTGGGCGCTGCGGCGACAGGTGCTGCGGCATGGCTTACCGGGGCCGCAGCCGGATGCGGGATGAAGTAGCCGGGGCTTTTGCTCTGCGCGTGCGCAGTAGAAAAGCCGACGGCGCACAAAGCGAGAGCGGGCAGGCTAGCGACGATCAGGCGGGGCGCAAACAGGAGGGGCGCAAAAAATTTCACAGAAGACCTCGTATGATTAGAAATGGGTGCCGAAAGAGACACGGAACTGCTCGATTTGGTCGTATTTATACTTCTTGATCGGCTGAGCGAATGAGAGATCGATCAAGCCGAACGGCGTATTCCAAGCCACACCAACGCCAACCGAAACGCGCGGCGCCGGATTGTCGTAAACCGGGAGCACCACGCCATTGACCTTGAGCTGGCTAACCTGGGACAGGCTGCCGACATCCGCAAAGGCAAAGCCCGACACGCCAAGATCAGGGCTGACCGGCAGCGGGAAGTTCAGGATATTATCCTCGGTATAGATGAAGCGACCGCCCAAGCTGTCGCCATAGGTGGTGTCATGCGGGCCAGCGCCGCCGGTTTGGAAGCCGAGCAGACTATTGCCACCGAGGAAGAACCGATCCGACAGGGTCGAATGATAGCCGAACAAATCATAGAGATAGCCAACATGGGCTTTGAATTCGAGCACATAGCCCTTGCTGCCCAAATAGCGGCGCAGCGGAATGTAATACGCCGCGCGCGTTTCCAACCGCAGGAATTTGGCCGTCCCGCCGAGGCCGGCATAGCTGGTGGTGAACGAGATTTCGCCACCGCTGGTCGGGTCAATCGGGTCGTTGGTGTAGTTGAAGGTCAATGACTGGGTCAGTTGCGACAGCGTCGTCGAGCCTTGTTCACTCAGAATATACAGGCTCGCACCGGGCACCACGTTGTAAATGTTGCGGGTGGATAGCGTATAGGAAAAAGCCTGACTGACATGGTGGTTATAGCGGAAGCCCAAGCGCACATCACCGCCAATCGAGCGTTCGCTGAACACATAGCTGGTGGTGTTCGAGGTATCGGTGCGGAACAAATCAAACCCGGCAACCAAGTTGCGGCCCATGAAATACGGGTTGGTCACACCAAGATTGAACTGGGTGCCTTTCTGCGCGAGCAAAGCGCTGATCGAGGCGTTGATGCCGGTGCCGATGAAATCATTCTGGCTGAGGCCAATATTAAGCAACGCCCCCAGATCAGTCGAATAGCCACCGCCGAGCGAGAATTGGCCATTGGCTTTTTCGGGCACGTTGACAACGAGATTAACCTCGTCCGGCTGACCCGCCGGAACCGGCTTAACACTCAGGCCCTTTTTGGAAAAGAAGCCAAGGTCCTTCAGATTTTGCTTGGATTCTTTCACCGCCGTCTCATTATAGGCATCGCCGGGTGCCAGCTCGATCTGGCGGCGAATAATACCGTCTTCGGTGCGGGTGTTGCCAACAATATCAACATTGCGAACATAAACGCGCGGACCATTAATGACGTGGAAAGTCAGCGCAATCGTGTGCGCCTTTTTATTTTCCTTCACGTCCGGCTCAACTTGAGCAAAAGCGAAGCCTTTATCCTGCACTTGCGTCGAGATGCGCTTAACCGCCGTGCGCAGCGCATCGCCATCGAAAATATCGCCTTTTTCGATGGGCACCAACGCGCGCAGGCTTTTGCCGGAAAGATGCGGCACCGAAGAGACCACTTGCACGCTACCCACCCGGTAGCGCGGACCTTCGGTCATCACGAACGTCAGAAAAAAGGATTTGCGGTTCGGCGCAAGCTGCGCGGTGGCGCTGTCGAGTTTGAAATCGGCGTAGCCGTGATGAAAATAGAACCGGGTCAGCAATTCCTCGTCATATTTGATCCGCTCCGGATCATAATGATCGGAATCGCTGAGGAAGCGGAACCAGGCATTCTGCCGCGAGGAAACCACTTCGCGCAGCTTGGACTGATCAAAATGATGATTACCGATGAAATTGATCCGGCTGATCAGGGTTTCCGGGCCTTGCACGCATTTGAACACCACATTGACGCGGTTTTCCGGCAGGCGGACAATTTCGGGGGTAACCTGCGCGTCATAGCGGCCATGCTTGGCGAAGTCACCGAGCACCGCCTTGGTGTCGGCAGCCGCAGCGGCGGTGGTGAACACCGCGCCGGGTTGCAGGCTGACGACTTTTTTCAGCGATTTGTCTTTAACCGCCTTATTGCCCTCGAAATAGACCTGATTGACCACCGGATTTTCTCGCACCGCGACCACGAGTGTGTTGCCTTGGCGGGTAATTTCAGCGTTGCTGAACAGGCCGGTGGCATACAGGGTCTTTAGACTGAGATTGATCTGACTGGCACTGAACGGGTCACCGGGGGCAAGCAGAATATACGACAAAATCGTGCTGGTCGCGATGCGATGATTGCCCACCACGCGAATGGCAGCAATGGTGCCGCCCGAGGGCTGCGCCATAGCTGATTGCGCCGTAGCGGATTGCGGGCGCGGGGCCGCCTGCGCGGGCTGGGTTGCCTGCGTGAGCAGGGTGGGAACCATGCAGATCGACGCCATCAAGGCCCATCGTGCTCGCCGCACCATCATCTCCTGTCCTGCTCCTGGCCGTCCATGCGGCTAATCCTGCGTAAAGCCGCCAACGCGGCGCTGCTCGCCTTGCGGCCTAGCGGCAACCGGCCGGCTTCGCAAGACCGTGTGCGGTAATCAGCGCTCAACGACCCGTCCATTTTGCTTCGATCACCCGTGCGCCAACCGGGATCGGGGTTGCGTTGACGGTTTTCTCTTCCTGCTTGCGCAAGGCATTGAGCAGCACGAACAGCACGGCAGAATTGAGCATGCCGGGGGGAATCCACTGGATCATGCCGCCGAGCAATTGGTCATATTGCGCGCTGATGCCCGGATAGAGCCGTCCGCACAAATTGTAGAAACTGTAAAAATCGGTGTTGGACAGTGCAATCGTCGCGGCCACCAAAACGGCGGGAAACATCGGCAAAAAGCCAGCGACCATGCGGGTGAGGTAAGTATGGCGCGATTGCGGTCGGGGGCGCGGGTCAAGCACCACGAACCAGAACAACAGGCCCGCCGCGATCATCGAGATATTCATGACGTTGTAAAGCTGCGCATCGAGCATCGCCGCCAGATCAACGCCGGGGATTAGCCAGACATCGGTCACCGCGAGCATGATCAGGGCAGCGGTCAGCGGGTTGCGCAGCACCGCGAGGGGCTGGCGAACCAGCCGATGGCGCACCAACCTGAGCATTATCGGCGGCGCGCCGCGCGCGAGCACCTCACCCGGCCAGCAAAAGGCGATCAGGAACGGCGCGAACACGCTGATGGTCATTTGCTGCACGCGATTGAGGAAAAACATATGCTGGGCGGCATATTCGAAATGGGTTTGCAGCACGATATAAATCATCGCCACGCTGGCATAAAACGCAATCGGACGCCAAAGCGCTGGGCGATCCGCCGGCGCCGTGACACGATAGCCGCGCCAATACCAAAGCGGGGCCAGCGCGCAGCCCAGATAAATCAGGATATTGAAGTCGAACGGCGCGATGGCCGGCAGGTCGGCTGGGATCAACCGGCAGGCCAGATCCAGCGCGATGCCAAGCAGGATGATCAAAGGCAAGGTACGTCGGTCGTCGGTGAGCATGGGGCCCTTATAGGCGGTGCGCGCCGATCGGGCAAAATAGGGCGCTCAGGTGACGGCGCTGGCGCGGATGATCGCGATGCCGAGCGGCATGATCGTCAGCAGGCGGAAATAGGCCGTCCCGGTGACCTGATGGCCCGACAGCAATTCAGCGGAATACCAGCTTTGATACTGATTGGTCTCAGCGAGGCCAAGATGGGTGGCCGGGGGTGCGCTGAAGCGCGAGCGGGTGCGAATTTTGCCGAGGGTAACATTATTTTGCTCGGCCCAGCGGCGCAACGCCGGGGCGATCACGATTGTTTTATATGAGAAAAAATACAGTAACGCGAGTGGGATGAATATGACGGCGGCGCCGATTTGCAGCATGTGCGGTGCGATGCCGAGGCGGGCTGCAAATGGATGACTCACGCCCTCGGCGACACCAAACACAATGGCGATCAGGCAGAACAGGATGGAGGTCAGGGAGGCGATGAGCTGGTCCATAAATGTCCTCTGTCATCGTGCGTCACGTCAAAACTTAGTTACTTAAAGATAACAGTTCCGCACCGTGGCGACAATGGCGCGGGCGAGGGTTTTTTGCCGGACAAAATTCCGGTAGTCTCGGACTGAGGTCAATGGAGAGAATTGGACGATGGATCAGACAAACCTGCCAGAAAGCGGCGGGCATAGCCATTTTTTCCTGGGCGCGTCGAGCGCGCATAATGAGCGCAAAACCTGGGTCGTCGTCGGGCTGACCAGCGTGATGATGCTCGTCGAGATCATTGGCGGGTCAATGTTTCACTCAATCGCGCTGGTGGCGGACGGCATTCATATGAGCACCCATGCCGGGGTGATGCTGCTCGCGGCCTTGGCCTATCGCTATGCGCGCCGCCATGCGGCGGATCGGCGCTTTGCGCTGGGAACCGGCAAGCTGGGCGATTTGGCGGCGTTTACCAGCGCGATCATCTTGGCGATGTTTTCGATCCTGATTGGCTATGAGGCGTTGAGCCGATTTTTTGCGCCCGAGCGGATCGATTATCGTGCTGCAATCCCGATTGCCGTTCTGGGCTTGGTGGTGAATGCCGTCAGCGCGCTGGTATTGGCCGGGGATCATGATCACGGCCATGATCATGGCCATGATCACGGCCACGCGCACGGGCATCACCACGACGATGATCACGATCATGACCACGACCATGATCACGACCATGACCATCGCGGCGCCGCAGCCGCCGTGCATCGGGATTTCAATATGCGGGCCGCCTATGTGCACGTGGTGGCGGATTCGGCCGTCTCCGGGCTGGTGATTATCGGCCTGTTAATGGCCAAATTTCTCGGCTGGGTATGGATGGACCCGGTGATGGGGCTGGTCGGCGCGGTGGTGGTGGCGAATTGGGCGGTCGGGCTGGTGCGCGCCGCCGGCGCGGTGCTGCTCGATATGACGCCGGACGCGGACATCCAAGCACGCATCCGCACGACCTTGGAGCGCGATGGTGATTTGGTGAGCGATTTACATGTCTGGCGGGTCGGGCCAGGGCATCTGGCGGTCATTATCGCGCTGCGCACCCGCAATCCGGCAACGCCGGCTTCCTACCGGCACAAACTCTCAGCGTTGCGCGGATTATCGCATATCACCGTGGAAGTAGAGCCGATTGAGCCCAATCCGGCTTAACGAAACCAATCAATTGATCAGCAATCACGACCCTATCAGGCCCCAACCAGACCCGAGGGGCCGTTAAAGCTTCTCGACTTGGCTATATTCGAGATCAACAGCCGTCGGTCGGCCGAAAATAACCACCGAAACTTTAACCCGGCTATGCTCTTCGTTGATGTCTTCAATCGTGCCTTGGAAGCTGGTGAACGGCCCATCGGCCACGCGCACCTGCTCGCCGATTTCGAACAGAATGGCCGGGCGGCGATTTTCCGTGCCTTCCTGCACTTGGCGCATCATGCGCTCGGCTTCGGCATCGGAAATCGGAGAGGGACGGCTCTTGCTACCGAGGAAGCCCGTAACCTTGGGAATATCGCGCACCAGATGCCAAGCATCATCGGTGAGCTCCATTTTGATCAGCACATAGCCCGGAAAAAATTTGCGCTCGGCATTAACCTTTTGGGCGCGGCGGATTTCGACCACCTCTTCGGTGGGCACCAGCACGCTCTCGATCTGGTCGGTCAGGCCCTTTTGGGCTGCCGCTTCGTGGATTTGGGTCGCGATTTTTTTCTCGAACCCTGAATAGACATGCAGAACATACCAACGCTTGGCCATGAGATCCCTCAGCTTCCGATTCCGAATAAGGCGCGCATCGCCAGGCTGATCGCCTGATCAACCACGATAAAGAAAATGATGGTGACCACGACCATGGCGAGCACCAGACCCGTGGTGGTCAAGGTCTCGCGGCGGGTCGGCCAGGTGGTTTTGGCGGCTTCGCTGCGCACGTCGCTCAGGAATTTTGCCGGGTTGAACGCCAATTTCGCCATGCTCCTCAGTTTCGGACGCGGTCAAATCAATCAAAGTGACATCGTGCAGTGACATCGTTGGTGCACGTAACCGACGTCGCCTGATGGCAGGGGTGGAGGGTCTCGAACCCACAACCTCCGGTTTTGGAGACCGGCACTCTAGCCAATTGAGCTACACCCCTGCAAACCAGACGGCGACAAGTCCAGCGCGCGAGTGGCTTGCACACCGCGCGGGCATCGCTGTCAAGGGTCGCGTGGAGCGGGCGACGGGAATCGAACCCGCACAACCAGCTTGGAAGGCTGGGACTCTACCGTTGAGCTACGCCCGCACGCTGGCTTTCTATAAGGCGCGTGCTGCGGTTCGGCAACAATCACGCTCCAACGTATCGGCCTAATAATCGATCAGCGTTTTTGATGTTGCGCAAGCCACGCCCCCGCGGTGCTCAAATCAATATTGCGCGCACGGGCAGTGGCGGCGACATCCGCCGGGTCCGCGTTGGCATGGCGGATCTGAGCCAGCGCCCAGAGATTGGCCGAGCGCGCGCCCGAGCGGCAATGGCACAGGATTTTCGCCTCGCCCGAGGCACCGTGCCGCGCCTCATGGCCGGTCAAAGCAATGTGAAATGCCTCGATATCCGCCGGCGTGATGCTGGCGCCGGTGACCGGAATATGATGATAAGTGATCCCGTGCTGCGCGGCGATGGCTGCCGCTTCAGCGGCGCGCGGCTGGCCAGGCTGCTCGTGATCCGGGCGGTTATTGATGATGGTGCGCACACCCGATTGGGCGAGCGCGGGAATTTCGGACGGGTCGATCCAGCCGGAGACATGGATCTGGTCAGTAAGAACGGTCATGGCTAACCTCGTTATGATTTCGTTAATTGGAATATATTAGGCAAGGATCGGGTATGAAACAAGCGGGGCGAGGGTTTCTGATCGGACTGGCGGGCGCATTGGCCACGGGACTCCCGTTGGTGACCCAGGCGTCGGTGCCCAAATTGGCTGCGCCTAAACAAATCGAAGTTTGCGCCTCTTGCCACGGAGAGAATGAAATGGGCAGCCGGGATGGCGGCTATCCGGCGATTGCCGGGCTGCCCGCCGCCTATATTCGCGCCCAATTAAAGGCATTTCGCCATGGTGCGCGCGATAATGTGATGATGTCCGCCGTGGCAAGCGGGGTCGATGCCACGCAGCGGCGCGCCCTCGCCGCCTATCTCGCGGCCATGAGCGTGCCAATATCCAAACCCGCATCAGCACCCGCGAGCGGGGCGGCGGCGCAACCCCCCAATCCGGTCGGCGCGGCGCTGGCCATCCATGGCGCCCCAGGTCGCAGCACAGCGGGCCACAGCGTAGTGGGCCACAGCGGGTCGGAAATTCCGGCCTGCGCCTCCTGTCATGGCGCGGCGGGGCTGGGTCAGGGCGCATTCCCCCGCTTGGCGGGACAGCCGGCCGATTATCTCGAAGCGCAATTACGCGCTTGGCAGACGCAAAAGCGCCCGGCGGGCAATCCGCCCGTGATGCCCGCCATCGCCCGCGCCATGAGCAAATCCCAAATCAAGGCGGTCAGCGCCTATTACGGCGCGCTGCCGGCGAATCCGGGGTAAAGCTTAGCCCTTCGTGCCCGCCTCGGTGCTTTGAGCAGACGCCTGATCAGCCTGTTTCTGCGCAGCCTCGGCGTGATCGATGGTTTTCACCAAATCGGCATAGCTGATCGAGCCAATGATCCGCTGATGGCCGATATACCAGCTCGGCACGTATTTCAGGCCCAGATCATGACCACGGGCAAGATTACCCGTCAGCCGGGCGGTAATGGCGGGGCTGTTCATGTCGGTTTTCAGCGTTGCCCAATCGATGCCAACTTTTTTCGCATCTTGCTTGAGCAGCGCAAGCGTGGGTTTGCGTTTCTGGCGCATCAGAATATGGCGCAGCGCCCGGTATTTATGCTGGAGCGCTGCGGCGAATAGCGCGCGGGTGCCGAGCGTGCTGGGCTTGCCGAGGATCGGATAATCGACCGCGACATAGCGAAAATCATGATTGGTCAACATCAGCTTGTTGAAACGCAAATTCATCCGCCGGCAAGGCGGGCAGCGTATGTCGTAAAAATCCACAATCGTGACTTTGGCATTCGGATTGCCATAGACCGGATCGCCAGGGCGCATCAGGCTCGCGGCGGTAAAAGCGGTGTGGACGATCGGCGGATTGCCGTTATTCGCCGGCTTCGCTTTGCCATGCAGCAGGAAATGCCCGCCGATAACCGCAACCGCGATCCCGCCGGCAAAGGCTAGGATGTTAACGGTTCGTGATTTCATCGTGGTGCTCCGTCATAATCAGTTAAGCAGGGCAGCTAAGCTGGGCAATCAAATTAGGCAGTTCAGTGGACCAGAATAGCGCAATAGCGCGAATTGACCAGATCGATATTGATCAGCCAACAAGGATGAGAGCGTGATTGACGACAACCAATCACGCTCTAGCAGCCTGTCGGACTTAACGCGACGCGAAGTGGTCTGATAGAATCGGTGCATGAGCAATTTTCGTATGATTGACCGTGAGACTGGTTTTCTGATGCCGCCTTCGGTGGATGAATGGCTGCCGGAGCGGCACTTAGCACGGTTTGTTGTTGAGGTGATTGGATCGCTGGATTTGCGAGCGATGACGCGCAGTTATCGTGGTTCGGGTGAGGCGTCCTATCACCCTGAACTTCTGCTCGGGATCATCGTTTATGGCTACGCGACGGGCGTGTTTTCCAGCCGCAAGCTGGAGCGGGGGACCTATGATTCGGTGGCATTACGCTTCGTTGCGGCCAACCAACACCCTGATCACGACACCATCGCGGCGTTCCGGCGGCGCTTCCTGCCGCAGATCGAAGCGCTGTTTGTGCAGGTATTGAGCTTAGCCCGCGAGATGGGAGTGCTGAAGCTGGGAACTGTGGCGCTGGACG